>NZ_BAAAKZ010000006.1:0-112536 GCF_039528015.1 Leucobacter albus
CCGCAGCGGTTGGGCAGGGAGAGGGTGAGACACGCCCAACGCCATCCACACGTTTTGGCCGATAGCCCCCAAAATGCAGGCTCTTGGGCCTTGGCACCGCTGATCCCATAGTTACCGCTGCGCAAGCCGCAAGCGAGCCCTGCCCGATGCCAGCCCAGAACGAGAAGAGGCCCGGCGTGAGCCAGGCCTCTGATGGTGGATCTGAGGGGATTCGAACCCCTGACCCCCTGCATGCCATGCAGGTGCGCTACCAACTGCGCCACAGACCCTCAGGAAGTCGGGCGAATGCTCGCCCGACAACTCTTCTATTCTACACCAGCCCAGATCGCCACGTGCAAATCGACGCGCCGGGCCGGCGCGTCACTCAGGCTGCGTTGCGGCGACCTCGAGCATCGACGAAACGTCGATCTTCGGGCTGTCGTGCCACAGGCGCTCGAGCTGGTAGAAATCGCGCTCCTCGCGGTGAAACACGTGGACCATGATGTCGCCAAAATCAAGGAGCACCCAGCGACCGCCCTCGCGCCCCTCACGCCGAACGGTGCGCACACCGG
The DNA here is from genome assembly GCF_039528015.1 of Leucobacter albus. Classification (NCBI taxonomy): domain Bacteria; kingdom Bacillati; phylum Actinomycetota; class Actinomycetes; order Micrococcales; family Microbacteriaceae; genus Leucobacter; species Leucobacter albus. The sequence continues at coordinate 552 of NZ_BAAAKZ010000006.1, forward strand.
CCTCGTTGAGATCTCGCTCAACCTGGTCGGAGATCGCCTGAACGTTGCGCTCGACCTCGCCCGACACGACGAGAAACGCGTCGGCGAAGCCAAAGTGCTCCGCCACGTCAAGGGCGACCGGTGCGATCGCCCCCTTGCTGTCGGCCGCGCGCACGGCAATCTTCAGATCAGCGAGCATCTCTCGTGCTTCTGCCACGTGTGTACCTCTCAGAGGGGTTAGTTAAACAGGCCCTGCGACGCGGCATAGACCACGACGCCGGCAACAACTACGATGAGGCCGCCGCCAGAGAGCGCGAGGATCAGGGGCAGCTTGCTGCGATCCTTCGTGGGCTCGGCGACAACCGGCACCTCAGGCCGACGCCGCGCGCTCACCGCGCTCAGCGCCGACACCGGGGTCGGCCCGGAGTCGGATGCCGCTCCGATGGGCTCGGGCACACCATCGGTCAAGAATGGGTCAAAATCGATCGAATCATGAATACCGGAGTGCCCGCCGGTCTCCCCCATCGACTTCGGCAGCTCGATCGAGCCCGTCACAAACAGTTCACCGGTTGCCCCGAGCGGGCCAGTCAGCCCGCCGGTGTCGCCGGGGTGCGACGGCAGAATCAGGGCAGACGCCCCGGTGCCGCCCGTGCTCCCCTCTTGCGCGACCGCGCGAGAGATGAGGTCGTCAAAGTCACCCGATTCGCCGGGCGCAGAGATCGATGCGGCGCGCGACGGGTCGTCAAAGACCGAACGCCACTCCTCGGGCGGCTGAATGTCGGGGAACGAATAGCCGGCCGTGTCGGTTCCGGTGTCTGCCTCACCCTCGGCTTCGGCCTGAGCGTCGAGCTCCTCGGCCACAACGTCGGCCAGCGTGGAAGCCTCGGCCTCGGCGCCGGCCTGCAGCTCGGCCTCGTCGGCCTCGTCGGCCTCGTCGGCCGTCGCAGCACCGTCGATCACGGCGCTTGCCTCGAGGTCTGCCGCGGCGAGGTCGGCATCGTGCTCAATGTCGGCTGAGTGGGTCTCTGCTTCAACGGCGCCAGCCTCGGCAGCGTCGATATCAGCGTCAGCGGGCACCGCGGTTTCGCCGAGGGAGTCTGCGACGATCTCGACCTGATCGGTTGCGAACAGCGCCGCAACGGCGTCAGCATCGCCGGTCGGGGCGGTCGGTTCAGCTGCCTCGAGAATATCTTCGAGAGTAAAGGCCTCGGTCGGGGCATCGAGCTCGGTCTCAGACGAGTCGTGCTGGGGCAGGTCTTCGAGGCTCAGCGCTTCGGTCGGCGCACCGTACTCATCGAAGACGGGCTCCTCCATGGGAACGACCGGAGCAGGCGCCTCGGCCTGAACCGCGTTCACGGCAGCCGCTGCGTCGACATCGTCGCTCGCAGCGGTATCTGCGGCCAACTGGGCGAGCGCTGCCTCGCGCAACTCGCGCATCTCGCGGCGGGTGCGGGGCGTGCCGTCAGGGTTCAGCGGATCGATTTCGATCTCCACGTTTGCCGGGGCCTCGCCAGAGGTCTCGGAGGCAGCAACAGCCGCCTCTCCCGGCCCGGCGTCGGCGGCCTCAGCGGCCTCGCCGCTGGCAGCCTGCTCACGCAGCCGAAGCTCGCGCCGCGTCAACGGGCGTTCGTGGTCTTGCTCACTCATCTGTCTGTCGCTTCCTCGGAATACAAGCCGTGCTTGGCGATGTACTGCACCACCCCATCAGGTACTAGGTACCACACAGGGTAACCCCTCGACACTCGCTCCCTACAGTCAGTAGAGGAGATTGACAGCGCCGGGATCTCAAGCAAGCTTACGTTATCGTGTGAAAGCCCTGAGAGTGATAGCTCATGCCCGGGGCGAGACACTGCAATAAAATGCGCCAATTCCCAGAGCTTTTCAACGTCTTTCCAGCTCACGATCTGTTTCACCGCATCGGCCCCGGAGATGAAGAACAGCTCCGCATCGGGCATCAGGCGCTTCAGGTCTCGCAGCGTGTCGACCGTGTAGGTCGGCCCATCGCGATCCACATCTACGCGACTCACCGTGAACTGCGGGTTCGAGGCGGTTGCAATCACCGTCATGAGGTAGCGGTGCTCGCTCTGCGAGACGTTGCTCTTCTGCCAGGGTTGCCCCGTCGGCACGAACACAACCTCGTCGAGATCGAAACTCTTCGCTACCTCGCTGGCGGCGACGAGGTGGCCGTGGTGAATTGGGTCGAAGGTGCCGCCCATCACCCCCACGCGTCGCCGATTCGTCACGATTAGTGCTGCTGCGCCTCACCGTGCTCGCGGGCATAGGCTGCGGCCTTCTCAGAGTGCCGGTTTGCAACGTCGCGGAACGAGAAGGTGACCACTGCGCTGATCAAGAACAGGGTGAAAACAATCACGCCATAACCGATCGCCGGGATCGGGAGTTCGTTGACAACGTGGCTTGCGCCCTCGGCTACTGCAATCGTGGCTGCAAGTGACATGAAGAGCCCTGACCTTTCCTATGGCAGAAATATTTACTACAAGCCTACCGTGTCTGGCTAGCGAATCTGCCCAGTGCCACGCACGATCCACTTGGTGCTCGTGAGTTCTTGCAGCCCCATCGGCCCGCGCGCGTGCATCTTCTGCGTCGAGATGCCGACCTCCGCGCCGAACCCGAACTCGCCGCCATCGGTGAAGCGCGTCGAGGCGTTCACCATCACCACCGCGGCATCGACCTCGGCGAGAAACCTCTCCGCGTTGGCGAAATCATTGGTGACAATCGCCTCGGTGTGCTTCGTCGAATAGCGATCGATGTGTGCGATCGCCTCGGCTATGGAGTCGACAACGCGCACGCCCATCGCCAGGTCGAGGTGCTCGGTAGCCCACGTCTGGTCGCTCGCGGCGCTCGGAGCCCCAGCGGCGCGTGCCCGCTCGTCACCAGAAAGCGACACGCCGCGCTCAGTGAGCGCAGCGAGCAACCGCGGCAGCAGCGCCTCGGCAGCGTCGCGGTGCACGAGCAGCGTTTCGGCCGCGTTGCAGACGCTCGGCCGGTGTGTCTTCGCGTTGACGACGATGGCCTCGGCCATCTCCGCGTCGGCCGAGGCATCGACATACACATGCACGATGCCAGCGCCTGTCTCGATGACAGGCACGGTCGACTCCTGCACCACCGTCGCGATCAGCCCCGCACTCCCCCGCGGAATGAGCACGTCGACGAAACCGCGGGCACGCATGAGCCTCCCGGCGCCCTCGCGACCAAATTCGTCGATCGTCTGCACCGCGTCGCCGTCGAGCCCCGCACGGGTCATCGCCTCTTGAATGAGGCGCACGAGCACGCGGTTCGAATCCTCAGCCGCGGATCCGCCCCGCAACACCGCGCCGTTGCCGCTCTTCAGGGCGAGCGCCGCAATGTCGATCGTCACGTTGGGGCGCGCCTCGTAGATGGCGCCGACGAGCCCGAACGGCACCCGGGTTTGCGCAATCGTCACGCCGTTTGCGAGCGTGCTGCCGCGCACCACCTCGCCGACGGGGTCGGGCAGCGCGACAATATCGCGCACGGCAGCAGCGAGGCCGCGAATCCGCGACTCGTCGAGCATCAGCCTGTCGAGCAGACCGTCGCCTATCTGCTGCTCGGCGCCGCGCCGCAGATCGAGCTCGTTCGCCGCCACGATCTCTGGGATTGCCGCCTCGAGACCACGGGCGAGCTCTTCGAGCGCCGCGTTCTTCTCGGCGGTTGTCGCAGTCGCGAGAGCGCGCGAGGCGCCCTTCGCCCTGGCCAGGAGATCGATGAAGGCATCGTTGCTAGACATAGCGACAAGTCTAGCCTGGCGAGGCGGCGCGCTCGGCACAGCGACCGGCGGCGCGCAGCGGCTACCGCGGCGCGGCCTCGAACAGCGTGCCGTGATCGGCGCCGTCGAGCACGCTCGCGAGCAACCGCGCCTCAGTGAGCAGCACGGTCGTACCCGCGTCGGCGGCCAGGCGAGCAGCCTGCACCTTGGTCGCGGCGCCGCCCGTGCCCCAGCCAGACTGGCTCTCGCCGATCTTCACGCCCGCGAGCGGGTCACCGTAGGGCACATGCGCGATGCGTTCCGCGCCGCGCACCTCGGGCGGAGCCGTGTACAGTGCGTCGATATCGGAAAGCAGCACGAGCTTGTCAGCGTCGACGAGGCGGGCGACGAGAGCGGCGAGGCGATCGTTGTCGCCGAAGCGGATCTCGTGGGTGGCGACCGTGTCGTTCTCGTTGATGATCGGCACGGTGCCGAGGGCGAGCAGCCGCTCGAGCGCGCGACGCGCATTGCCGCGGTGCGTGGGGTTCTCCATATCGTGCGCGGTCAGCAGCACCTGGCCGGCGACGAGGTCGTGACTGCTGAGCGCCCGCTGATAGCGGTTCACCAAAATGTTCTGGCCAACGGCGGCCGCCGCCTGCTGCGTCGCGAGGTCGTCGGGGCGCGCCTCGATGTCGAGAAACGGCACCCCGGTCGCGATCGCCCCGCTCGAAACGAGGATCACCTCGGCGCCCGCGGCGCGCAGCCGAGCGAGGGAGTCGACGAGGGTCGGAATCTGGGCTGCGTTGTCGCCGCTTACCGACGAGGAGCCCACCTTGACGACGACGCGTCGCGCCGCCAGCAGCGCGTCGCCGCGCGTCACACCGCTCATGCCTCGTCAGCCTCCCACATGCCCGACTTGCGCTCCCGCTCGAGCTGGTCTCGAGCGGCAGCCTTCGCGTCCATGAGGTCGTGGTAGTCGGCGCGGCGCTCCTTGTTCGTGCGGCGGGCCGGCCCATCGAGGCGCTCGTCGGAGCCGCGAACACCAACCTGCACCTCCGCCGCGCTCGTGAGCGCGGGCTCCCAGTCGAACACCACGCCAGAGCCGGGGCCAATCACCACGGCGGAGCCAGCGACCGCTCCGGCCTTCACCAGCGCATCCTCGATGCCGAGCTTCTGCAGCCGGTCGGCGAGGTAGCCAACGGCCTCGTCGTTTTGGAAGTCGGTCTGCTGCACCCACCGCTCGGGCTTCTGCCCCAGAATGCGATAGAGCGTGCCGTACGAGCCGCCCTCGGTGACGACGCGGAAGCCGGCGCTGCGGTCGACCGCCTTCGGGGTGAGCACGATGCGCTCGAGCCGCTCGGTCTCGGCGAGCTCCTTCGCGCGGGCCGCCTCGACGACCTCGGCGAGCGCGAAGCCCAGCTCGCGCAGGCCCTCGCGCGACGCCGTCGAGATTTCGAAGACGCGGTAGCCCATCGCCTCGAGGTCGGGGCGCACAAACTCGGCGAGCTCGCGCGCCTCTGGCACGTCGATCTTGTTCAGGGCGACGAGCTGCGGGCGCTCGAGCAGCGGAATCTGCCCCTCGGGCACCTCGTAGGCCGCGAGCTCGGTCTTGATGATCTCGAGGTCGGACAGCGGGTCGCGCCCCGGCTCGAGTGTTGCGCAGTCGAGCACGTGCAGTAGCGCGCTGCAGCGCTCGACGTGGCGCAGAAAGTCGAGGCCGAGGCCCTTGCCCTCGCTCGCGCCCTCGATGAGGCCAGGAACGTCGGCGACGGTGAAGCGGGTGCCGCCAGACTCGACGACGCCGAGGTTCGGGTGCAGCGTCGTGAAGGGGTAGTCGGCGATCTTCGGGCGCGCGGCGCTCATTGCGGCGATCAGGCTCGACTTGCCCGCGGAGGGCAGCCCGACGAACGCGACGTCAGCGATCGTCTTCAGCTCGAGCGTGACGTCGCCGGCCCAGCCCTCGGTGCCGAGCAACGCGAAGCCGGGGGCTTTGCGCTTCTGGCTCGCGAGGGCGTGGTTGCCAAGCCCGCCGAGGCCGCCCTCGGCAACCACAAACCGCGTGCCTGGCTCGGTCAGGTCGACGAGCACCTCGCCATCTTTGGTCTTCACCACGGTGCCCACCGGCACGCGCAGCTCGAGGTCGGCGCCGTGCGCGCCGGCGCGGTAGTCGCCCGCTCCGTACGCGCCGTTCTCGGCGGAGCGATGGGGCCTGCGGTGGTACTCGAGCAGCGTCGTCACCTGCGGATCCGCGACGAGCACGATGGTGCCGCCGTTGCCGCCAGCGCCTCCGTCGGGCCCGGCGAGTGGCTTAAACTTCTCGCGCCGCACCGAGACACAGCCGTTCCCACCACGGCCCGCCTGCAGGTGCAACTCCACCTGATCTACGAACGTCACCATGCGAGATTCTCCTTCCGCCCCGAAGACGCGATCGAGTTACTACGATTCTGCCAGGGCTTTTCGCCCCAGCGACGCCGAGTTGCGTCGTGCGCGGGCACTCGGCCCGCACAACTCGGCCAGATACGACAAAAGGCGAGCCGAAGCTCGCCTTTGTCGATACCGGTCTGCTTACGCAGTGGCGACGATGTTGACGACCTTGCGGCCACCCTTCGCGCCGAACTCAACCGCGCCAGCAGCGAGTGCAAACAGCGTGTCGTCTCCGCCACGGCCCACGTTCGCGCCCGGGTGGAAGTGAGTGCCGCGCTGACGCACGATGATCTCGCCGGCGTTTACCTGCTGACCGCCGAAGCGCTTCACGCCGAGGCGCTGTGCGTTCGAGTCGCGGCCGTTCTTGCTGGAGCCGACGCCCTTCTTGGATGCCATTGGTCTGTCTCCTTAGAGTCTAAAAGTTACTTGATGCCGGTGACCTTGAGGCGCGTCAGATCCTGACGGTGCCCCTGGCGGCGCTTGTAACCGGTCTTGTTCTTGTAACGCTGAATGACGATCTTCGGGCCACGGAGGTCGTTGAGAACCTCAGCGGTCACCTTGACCTTCGCGAGTGCCGAAGCGTCACTCGTCACCTTTTCACCGTCAACGAGGAGCACTGCCGGGAGTTCGATATTTCCCTTAGCATCTCCCGCTACACGGTTTACAGTGATGATCGAGCCAACCTCGACCTTCTCCTGTCGCCCGCTTGTGCGCACTACTGCGTAAACCACTTGGTCACCCATCTCTCGAGGATCGTCTTAATCGTGTCGAATCGCGAACCCGTCACGATCGAAGTCATACGTGCACTCCCCGCCTCAAAAGCGAGTACGCACAACGGTCAATAATAACGCGAATTACCGCGTTCGGTCAAATGAAGGTCGGCGTGTCAGCCTAAGCCCCGCCGCGGCCCGTCGTTCTGGCATCGAGCGCGTCGAGCAGCATGCGCTCGGGGTCGAGCGAGCGCTCCCCCTCGCCGCCCTGGGACTGTACCGCGGTCGGCGCCTCCGCGCCGACTTGGGTCTTCGGCGCCACGGCCGGAGCCCCTGCCGGGGCCCCCGCACGCGCGCTCACGCGGCGGCTGCGCGACTTCGAAGCGCCCGCGGGAGGGGCCTCCGGCAGCGCGTCGAGCACGCTCTCAAGCACCGCCGCGGGGGCCTTGGGCTCGCGCGCCGTGTCTGCCTGCGCCGGCTTCAGCGAGGGCTGACGCGACGCCTGGTCGTCACCGCTCTGAGAGCGCTGCGCGGCCTCGGGGGCTGCCTCGTCCGAGCCCTTTGCCGCGGGAATCGTCGAGGCTGCGACCTGAGCGAGCATGTTTTTCGCCCCGTCGGTAATCGCGTGCGTCTGAGCCTTGGGCTCGTGCGACCCCTTGCCTCCGCCGTTGCCATTGCCGCTACCCGCGTTGCCGCCACCGCTGCCACTACCGTGGCCGCCGTTGCCGCCGCCGCGCTTTTGCCGGCCCGACGACTGCTCCGAACGGTGGCGCTGCACCGGCTCATGGTGCACAATCACGCCGCGCCCGGCACAGATTTCGCAGGGCTCACTGAACGACTCGAGCAGCCCGAGGCCGAGCTTCTTGCGAGTCATCTGCACGAGCCCGAGCGAGGTCACCTCGGCGACCTGGTGCTTCGTGCGGTCTCGCCCGAGGCACTCGACGAGCCTGCGCAGCACGAGATCGCGGTTCGACTCAAGCACCATGTCGATGAAGTCGATCACGATGATGCCACCAATATCGCGCAGCCGAAGCTGACGCACGATCTCTTCTGCGGCCTCGAGGTTGTTCTTCGTGACGGTTTCTTCGAGGTTGCCGCCGGCCCCCACGAACTTGCCGGTGTTCACGTCGACAACCGTCATCGCCTCGGTGCGATCGATCACGAGCGAACCACCCGAGGGCAGCCACACCTTGCGGTCGAGCGCCTTCGCGATCTGCTCGGTGACGCGATAGGCGTCGAAGATGTCGCGCTCGCCCTCGTAGCGCTCGACGCGCTGCATCAGGTCGGGGGCCACCGCTGAGAGGTAGTTCTCGATGACATCGTGGGTTTCTGCGCCTTCGATGCTCATCTTCAGGAAATCTTCGTTGAACACGTCACGCACGATCTTGATGAGCATGTCGGGCTCCGAGTGCAGCATCGCCGGGCCGCCGCCCTTCTTCACGCGCGCTTGGATCGACTCCCACTGCCTGGTGAGCCGCTGCACGTCGTGGGTGAGCTGATCTTCGGTGGCGCCCTCCGCCGCGGTGCGCACGATGACACCGGCGCCCGACGGGAGCACCTCCTTGAGAATCTTCTTCAGCCGAGCGCGCTCGGTGTCGGGCAGCTTGCGCGAGATCCCGTTCATCGCGCCGCCCGGCACGTAGACGAGGAAGCGGCCTGGGAGAGAGATCTGGCTCGTGAGGCGCGCACCCTTGTGGCCAACCGGATCCTTCGTCACCTGAACGAGTACCTGGTCGCCGGGCTTCAGCGCGTTCTCAATCTTGCGAGCGGTGTTGCCGCCCTCGAATTCTGACCAGTCGACCTCGCCCGAGTAGAGCACGGCGTTGCGGCCGCGCCCGATGTCAACGAAGGCCGCCTCCATGCTCGGCAGCACGTTCTGCACCCGGCCAAGGTATACGTTGCCGATGAGCGAGGACTCGCTCGACCGCGCCACGTAGTGCTCGACGAGCACCTTGTCTTCGAGCACGCCAATCTGAATGCGATCTGCCGTTGTGCGCACGATCATCTCGCGGTCGACAGACTCGCGGCGCGCGAGGAACTCCGACTCGGTGATCACCAGGCGCTTGCGGCCAGCGTCTCGGCCATCGCGGCGGCGCTGCTTCTTCGCTTCGAGGCGGGTGGATCCGCGGAGCTTCTGCGGCTCAGTGATGATGGGTGCTTGCCGCTGCTGGCGGCGCGAGTCGTCTTCGTCGTGATCCGTTCCCGGCTGCCGGCGTCGGCTGTTGCCGCGCCCGCTCGTCGCGTCGCGCCCGCCGCGATCACTCTCCGCGCGGTCGAAGCGATCGCCCCGGTCGCCGCGGTCGCTGCGGTCGCCACGGTCGCCACGGTCGGAATCGCGGTCGCGACGGTCGCGGGAGCTGCGCTCATCGCGATCACGGGATTCGTTGCCTGGGAAGCGTGAGTCGAGAATATCGTCGAGCTTGCGCAACTCATTGCGCCGCGGCATCGGCTGCACCGGCGGCACATCGGGCGCCAGGAAGATCAGGCGCGTCGTTGCCCTGAAGCGTTCCTCGGGGCTCATCTCTGCGAGGGGCAGCACGAGAGGCAACCCGTCGGGCAGTGGCTTTGCCTCGGGCGCCGCGGCTTCGGCTTCGGCTGCGACTGGTTCACCATCTGCGGGATCCTGCGCTGCTGGCGCCTGCTCGGCGTGCGCCACCTCGGCGACCTGAGCAGCCTCCGGCTCGACCGCCTCCGGCTGTTCATTGGCTACCGTGGCTTCCGCTACCGTGGCATCCGCTACCGTGGCATCCGCTACCGTGGCATCCGCTGCCGCGGCTTCCGCGTTCGCAGCTTCCGCCGCCTTCGCATCCCCCGTCTTTGTCGCGACGCGCCTGCTCGTAGCCCGCTTGCGTGGGGCCTTCGCGGGCGCAGCCGACTCTTCCGCTGCCGCCGCATCGGGCTCGGTCGCTACCGGGTCGGCTGACTGGGGAGCCTCGGCTGCCGGTTCGTGTGCTGCCGGAGCCTCCGCCCCGAGGGCGGTGCCCGTCTCGTCCCCTGTGTTCTCTTGTGTATTCACCATTGCTGGTGTGCTCCTTTAACCCCGAACGCGAGGTTCGAGGAAACCAATATTGTCGGCGATCATTCGCCGCGAATTCATGTGTTCGCTCAAATTCTTCGAGCGTTCGGCAAATGCCGGTGACCGCCATGGGGCGACCAAAGACTGTACGTGGAGCGCGCCGTCGTGGCGTTATCCAACGATAACCATTATGTCACGGAGACCCTGAACATTGCAGTAGGCATCGCAGCGGCGCGTTGTCACAGGAAACCCCGGTTATTATCAAGGCATGAGCGCAACTGAGGTACAGGCACCGCGGGTTCGCGGGTTCGCAATCTTCACCATCATCTTTGGCGCGATCGGGCTCTTCGCCGCGTTCGAGCTGGCGACCGAGTACATCAAGAAGCTGCAGCAGCCCGACTACATACCGAACTGCGAGCTCTCGGTGCTCGTGACCTGCGGCCCGAACATGGATTCGCCCGAGGGCTCACTCTTTGGGTTTAGCAACACGATTCTCGGACTCATGGCGTTCGTTGCGCCAATCGCAGTTGGCGTTGCCCTCCTCGCAGGGGCGCGTTTCGCCGCCTGGTTCTGGTGGCTCTACCGGGCTGGCCTCGCCCTCGGCACGGTGTTCGTTTTCTGGCTCTTCACCCAGAGCGTGTTTACCCTCGGCACCCTGTGCCCGTGGTGCATGGTCGTCTGGACTGTCATGCTGCCGCTCTTCTTCTTTACCGCGTTTAGACCCGAGGCCGTCGGCTACGTCGAAGCGTCACCCGGGGTGAAGAAGGCGTTCGCGGCGGTCAACTCGTGGGCGTGGGTGCTCGTGCTGGTCTCGTACCTCTTCATTGCGGCGGTCGCCCAGTTCCAGCTCAACTGGCTCGCCGAGTTCAGCCGCTAAGCGCTACCGCTGCCCTCGCTGCCCAGGCGCCGCCACGAGCTCAGGCGGCAGTAACCCGCCGCCAGAACGCGTCGACCTGGTCGAGCGTCTGCTGTTCGGTACCAGACGTGTCGATCATCACGTCGGCAACAGCCCGGCGATCCGCATCGCTCGCCTGGTTACCGATGCGGCGCCGCGCTTCCTCCTCCGCCATCCCGCGGAGTTCCACCATGCGCCGTACCCGCGTCTCAGCGGGCGCATCGGCAACGAGCACCCAATCCCAGTCAAAACCGCTCCCGCTGTCGTGGGCTCCGGTCTCCACGAAGAGCGGAATCTCGTACACCACAACGGCATCGGCGCGTTGCTGCACCGCAGCAGCGATGCGCTCCTCAGCCAGCCGCCGCACCTCGGGGTGCACGATCGCGTTCAGCGCTTCAAGCGCCGCCGCGTCACGAAACACGATGTCGCCAAGCGCTTGGCGATCCAGCGCCCCGTCTGACGTGCGCAGGTGCTCGCCGAACCGGGCGAGCACCCGGGCCAGACCCGGTGAGCCAGGCGCGACGGCTGCTCTCGCGAGCTCGTCAGCGTCGATTCGATGCGCCCCCAGCTCGGCAAGTCGGCGCCCGATAGTGCTCTTGCCTGCGGCGATTCCTCCGGTCAACGCGATGAGTTGCATACGCCAACACTAGCGTGGGCCTACGCTAGTGGGAGGAGGTACCCGATGCTCGAAGCAATCACCGGGCTGTCGCTCGCGGCAGCGGCGGGCCTGAACGCGTATATTCCGCTGCTGGGGCTGGGGCTGCTCTCTCGCTTCACCGAGCTGCTCTCGCTGCCAGACGGCTGGTCGTGGCTCGAGAACGAGTGGGCGCTCGGCATACTCGGGGTGCTGTTCGTCGTCGAGATCTTCGTCGATAAGGTGCCAGCACTCGACACCGTCAACGATGTGCTGCAGAGCGTCGTACGGCCCGCCTCAGGTGGGCTCGTCTTCAGCGCCGGCGCATCGAGCAGCACGGCCGCCGTTGCCGACCCCGAAGCGTTCGTGAACTCGTCAGCCTTTTGGCCGTTCGTGTTCGGCGTGTTGATCGCGCTCGTTCCGCACGCCTTCAAGCTAGTGTCGCGGCCCGTCGTGAACCTCGCGACCGCGGGCCTCGGGGCCGCCGTCATGAGCACGCTTGAAGACATTGCGGCCGTCGTCGTCACGGTGCTCGCGGTGCTGCTACCCCTCGTCGCTCTCGGCGTGATGGTGCTGCTGACGGTGCTCGGGGTGCGGTGGGTCGCTCGGCTGCGCGCTAGCCGGCGAAACACGCCACAGCCTGGCTAGCTCTGGGCTGGGGCCTTGGTTTCGCCAGCCCGGCTGCTCCCCCTCGGCGCTGCTTGCGCTGCACATACTGCCCGCCCTGCCCGCGCTGCCCGCCCCACTCTGCTCGCGCTGCCCGCCCCACTCTGCTCGCCCTGCCCGCCCCACTCTGCTCGCCCCCTCGGCGCGAACTTTGCTGCACAAACCGGCAGATATGCACAAGACCGCCCAAAAGTGGCGTGTTCTTGCCTATCTCCTGCAGATCGCCCGCCCAGGGTGGAGGCTCCTGGGCCCAAATCGCGTCGACATTCGAGTGCCGTGCTGCGCCGCGGATCCGCCCGCCCGATTCGCGCCCGCCCGATTCGCGCCCGCCCCCAAACCTAAGCGCACCCCACCACAGGCGCGCCCAGATGCTCACCCAGCTCGCGCACACGCAAAAGCCCGGCCCCGCAAACGCGGGAGCCGGGCTCTTGACTGGAAGCTAGCAGAAGCTAGCTAGGGCTTTAGTTACCCTCGAGCTGAGCCTTGAGGGCAGCGAGTGCCTCATCGTCAGCGAGCGCACCGGTCGAAGCCGAGTCGCTCGAGAAGTTCGAAGCCGAAGGCGCATCAATAGCGGGGGCAGCTGCCTGCTCTGCGAGCATCGCGGCGACCTGCTTCTTGTGTGCTTCCCAACGCTCCTGGGCAGCAGCGTACTCCTGCTCCCACTTCTCGCGCTGCGACTCGAAGCCTTCCTTCCACTCCTGGGTCTCGGGGTCGAAGCCCTCGGGGTACTTGTACTCGCCGTTCTCGTCGTACTCGGTGGTCATACCGTAGAGAGCGGGGTCGAACTCGGTGCCCTCGGGGTCGAGGCCCTCGTTCGCCTGCTTGAGGCTGAGCGAGATGCGGCGACGCTCGAGGTCGATGTCGATGATCTTAACGAAGACTTCCTGGCCGGCCGAAACGACCTGCTCAGCAAGCTCAACGTGCTGACCCGAGAGCTCGGAGATGTGCACGAGGCCCTCGATGCCGTCTGCAACGCGAACGAACGCGCCAAACGGAACGAGCTTGGTGACCGCGCCCGGAGCAATCTGGCCGATTGCGTGGGTGCGTGCGAACACCTGCCACGGGTCTTCCTGCGTAGCCTTCAGCGACAGCGAGACGCGCTCGCGATCGAGCTCGACCGAAAGCACCTCGACGGTGACTTCCTGGCCAACCTCGACGACGTCGGAGGCGTGCTCGATGTGCTTCCACGAGAGCTCAGAGACGTGCACGAGGCCGTCAACGCCACCGAGGTCAACGAACGCACCGAAGTTGACGATCGACGAGATGACACCCTTGCGAACCTGGCCGGGCTTGAGGTCGGCGAGGAACGAGGAGCGGGTAGCCGACTGGGTCTCTTCGAGGAGCGCGCGACGCGAGAGCACAACGTTGTTGCGGTTCTTGTCGAGCTCGAGGATCTTCGCCTCGATCTCCTGGCCGAGGTACGGGGTGAGGTCGCGCACGCGGCGGAGCTCAATGAGCGATGCGGGGAGGAAGCCGCGGAGCCCGATGTCAACGATGAGGCCGCCCTTGACAACCTCGATGACGGTGCCGGTGACGACACCCTCGGTCTCCTTGACCTTCTCCACGTCGCCCCAAGCACGCTCGTACTGAGCGCGCTTCTTGGACAGGATCAGGCGACCTTCCTTGTCCTCCTTCTGGAGAACGAGTGCCTCAACGGAATCGCCGACCTTGACAACCTCATCGGGGTTGACGTCGTGCTTGATGGACAGCTCGCGCGAGGGGATGACACCCTCGGTCTTGAACCCGACGTCGAGGAGAACCTCGTCGCGGTCAATCTTCACAACGGTGCCCTCGATGAGGTCGCCGTCGTTGAAGGACTTAATGGTCAGTTCGACCGCTGCAAGGAAGTCGTCGGCTGAGCCGATGTCGTTGATCGCGACCTGCTTGCTCGTGGTCGTTGCGTTCGTCATGTAATTGGTCTCCAGAATGGACAGGATATTCAGGTGGGTGCGTGCCAAATTGGCCGGAACTGAATTGCTTCGGTTACGCGAGACGACCCACACGTGGACATGGTTTTAGTCGCCACAAATGTGACAGTTCAGTCTAACGCGGGTTTGCCCCGCTGAGCAAGTAACGTTTCACGGCGCGTCGCCTGCTGAGACGCGCCGTGAACGGTTGCGAGCTCGGTGCTGCTCGCAATCAAGCCCTGGCGTCAGTGCGCCGCCGCATTCCAGTTCGGCCCGTGCCCAAACTGTACCTCGAGCGGCACGCGAAGCTCCGCCGCTCCCGCCATGTCGGCAAGCACGATCTGTTGGAGCTGCTCCTGCTCACCCTCTGCGACCTCGAACATCAATTCGTCATGAATCTGCAGCAGCATGCGAGACTTCAGGCCGGCCTCGCGCATGTGGTCTTCCACGCGAATCATCGCGATCTTGATAATGTCGGCCGCCGACCCCTGAATGGGCGCGTTCAGCGCAGCGCGCTCGGCATTCTCGCGCAGAATGCGATTCGGGCTCGCGAGGTCGGGGAACGGGCGACGCCGGCCGAAGATCGTCTCGGTGTAGGTGTCGGCCTTCGCCTGCTCGACGACCGAGCGGAGGTAGTCGCGCACTCCCCCGAACCGCTCAAAGTAGTCTTGCATGAGCTGCTTTGCCTCAGCAGCCGAGATATTCAGCTGCTTCGATAGCCCAAACGCCGACAGCCCGTAGGCGAGGCCGTACGACATCGCTTTGACCTTCGAGCGCATCTCGTTCGTCACCTCGGCCGGCGTCACCCCGAAGATGCGCGAGCCCACGAAGCGGTGCAGGTCTTCGCCTGCGTTGAAGGCCTCGATGAGCCCCTCGTCGCCCGAGAGGTGCGCCATGATGCGCATCTCGATCTGCGAGTAATCGGCGGTGAGGAGCGTTGCGTACTCAGGAGCGTGAATGAAGCCCTCGCGAATGCGGCGCCCCTCCTCGGAGCGCACCGGGATGTTCTGCAGGTTCGGGTCGGTCGAAGCGAGCCGCCCCGTGCTCGCGCCCACCTGCACAAGGGTCGTGTGGATGCGCTGGTCGTCTGCGTTTACCGCCTTGATCAGCGTCTCGATGATCTGTCGCAGCTTGTTCGCGTCGCGGTGCGCGAGCAGCGAGTCGAGGAACGGGTGCGGCGCCTTCTGCTGCAGATCGGCGAGCGCCGCCGCGTCGGTCGTGTAGCCGCTCTTCGTCTTGCGGGTCTTTGGCATGTCGAGTTCTTCGAACAGCACCTGCTGCAGCTGCTTCGGCGACGACAGGTTGACCTCGTGCCCGATCGCGTCGAAGGCGCGCTGCTCGAGCGCCGCGACGCGCTCTGTGAGCTCCGCCTGGTGACCCTCAAACAGCGGCAAGTCAATGGCGACGCCGCGCTGCTCGAGCTTCGCAAGAATCGGCAGCAGGGGCAGCTCGATCTGCTCGTACACCTCGCCGGTGCGGCCCTCGAACCTGCCGACGATTGCGGCGTGCACGCGCACGATGTACCAGGCGAGCTGCTCGGTGGTTGCGACCGAGCCCTCTTCGGGTACGAGCTGGTTCGGGTCGCCGACGGGAACCTCTTCACCGAGGTAGCGAAACACTGCCTCGGCGATCGTCTTCTCTGGTGCGATCGGGCGAAACACCCAGGCCGCAAGCAGCGCGTCGCCCGCGATGCCGCCGATCTCGACACCGGCGGCCGCCGCAAGGCGCAGCTGCGCCTTCGCGTCGAAGAACACCTTCGGCGCGTCGGAGGCGAGCCAGGCCTCGAACTGGGCGTAGTCGCGCCCGCCTGGCTGCCACACGAGCTTCACGGTGGAGTCAGGGGTCGCGAGACCGACGTCGACGCCGCCGGCGGTCTCCGACAGGTACACCGCGGGAGTCGCGGCCTTCGCGAGCCAGTCGCCGAGCTCCTCGTCGATCAGCAGACGCGCCTCTGGCAGCGTCGCGCCGAGCTGGGCTGGCTTCGCGGCGCCCGTTGGCACCTCTGCGCCGACAAGCTTTGCGACGCGCTGCAGCAGCGTGCGGAATTCGAGCTCCGCAAACTTCTGCTGCACGGCCTCCATGTCGACCGCACCGCGCTTGAGCTCGTCAAGCGGCAGATCGAGCTCGACGTCGGTGACGAGCCGGTTGAGCCTGCGGTTGCGCTCGGCAAGGTGCGCGTTCTCGCGCAGGCTCTCGCCGACCTTGCCGCCGATCTCATCCTGGCGACGGATGATCTCCTCGAGCGAACCGAACTGATTGATCCATTTCACGGCGGTCTTCTCGCCGACGCGCGGCACACCGGGCAGGTTGTCGCTCGTCTCGCCGACGAGCGCCGCGATCTCGGGGTACTGCTCGGGGCGAACCCCGTAGCGCTCCATGACCTTGTCGGCGTCGTAGCGGGTGAGCTCGCTCACGCCCTGTTTCGAGGGGTAGAGCAGCGTCACATCGTCGTTCACGAGCTGAATGGTGTCGCGGTCGCCGCTCACCACGAGCACGCGGTAGCCGCCAGCGCGCCCTTCGGTCGCAAGGGTCGCGAGGATATCGTCGGCCTCGTACCCTTCTTTTTCGATGGTGCGGATCCCCATCGCATGGAGGGCCTCCTGCAGGAGCGGGATCTGGCCTTTAAACTCCGGGGGCGTCTCGCCGCGGGTGCCCTTGTACTCCGGGTACTCCTCGGTGCGGAACGAGTGCCGCGAGATATCGAACGCGATCGCGAGCGCGTCTGGGTTCTCGTTCGCGAGCAGGTTGATCAACATCGAGATAAACCCGTGGATCGCGTTGGTGTGCTGGCCGGTCTGAGTCTGAAAACTATCGACCGGGAGCGCGTAGAAGGCACGGAAAGCGAGGGAGTGACCGTCGATCACCATGAGGGTAGGCTGCTGAGTGTTATTCGACACACCACCAGCCTACAAGGCGGGGCCGACATTGAAAGCGTGACAATGACCGAGCACGACGCAGCAGCAGTAAACCGATTCGGGGTTCGCCCAGGCGACACCACGCCAGACCTGGAGCAGGTCGCCTCCCTCGGGCTCGGCGCCCTCGCAGACTCGATGGGCATCAAGCTCACCGAGTTCTCGCGCGAGCGTGTCGTGGCGACGATGCCGGTTGAGGGCAACACGCAGCCCTACGGGCTCGTCAACGGCGGCGCATACGCTGTGCTCGGTGAGACTCTCGGGTCGATGCACGCGGGCTTTCTCGCTCCCGAGGGCAAGCTGCCGGTCGGCGTCGACATCAATGCCACCCACACCGGCTCGGCGACCCAGGGGCTCATCACCGCCGTGTGCACGCCCATTCACGCCGGGCGCTCGATGACGGTGCACGAGATCATCTGCACCGACGACAACGGCCGGCGCTGCTCGACGCTGCGCATCACGAACTTCTATAAGACCGCGCCAGGGGCCTAACCGCTGCGATCTTCTGCGAGCGCCCGCGGGGCGGCCCCCTCCGGCCCCTCCGGCCCCTCAGTTTCACAGCGCTAGCCGCCTGCGGCAAACAAAAAGCCCCGCAATTGCGGGGCTTTTTGTTTCACGGCTCCACTCGGGCGTGGCGGCCGCGCGGGCCGAGCGCTAGTCCTTCTTCGGGCCGAGCTGATCGATGATGGTCTTCGCGACGTCTTGCATGGTCAGGCGCCTGTCCATTGAAGCCTTCTGAATCCACCGGAAGGCCTCTGGCTCGCTGAGCCCCATCTTGTCGTTCAGGATGCCCTTGGCCCGGTCGACGAGCTTGCGGGTCTCGAAGCGCTCGGCGAGGTCAGCGACCTCGCTCTCGAGCGCGACAATCTGCTGGAAGCGTGACAGCGCGATCTCGATCGCGGGGATGAGATCTGCGGGGGTGAAGGGCTTCACCACGTAGGCCAGGGCACCTGCCTCGGTCGCGCGCTCGACGAGCTCGCGCTGGCTGAAGGCGGTGAGCAGCACGACAGGAGCGATGTGCTCCTCGTTGATCTGCTCCGCTGCGGAAATGCCGTCAAGCTTCGGCATCTTCACGTCCATCACGACGAGGTCGGGGCGCAGCTCCTTTACGAGCGCGACGGCGGTCTCACCATCGCCAGCCTCACCCACGACATCGAAACCGTTGTCGCGCAGCGTCTCGACAATATCGAGGCGGATGAGGGATTCGTCTTCTGCAACGACAACGCGGCGGGGCGTGGTCGGGGCAACACTCTGGTCATTCACAGTTCAAGCTTACGATAACTCGTTTGGATCACGCTCAGAAATTGCCGCGTGGGGGAAATCGGTGCACAAAACACGCGAAACTATCAGCTTCACCACAGAAGGAGCGGCTTGCCCGCATAGGCGACGCGCACCCGCCCCACTGGGCAGGCCCTAGTTTGCCCGCTGGCCCTGCGGCAGATCGGCAATCTGCACAAGATCGCACCCACACCCGCGCTTCGGGCCTAGCGACTGCAGATTGCCTAGGCTGCGCGCAGAGAGCACGCCCGGGCCCCAGGGCGCAGCAGGGCCCCCAAACCCACACATATGTTGGTACCGGATGCGGGACTCGAACCCGCACGCCTCTCGGCAGCGCATTTTGAGTGCGCCGTGTCTACCATTCCACCAATCCGGCAAAGCGGTTCCAGTTTAGTGCACTGGAACCCGCTCCGTTGACCGTTCGCGAGCTATTCGCCGGCCAGCGTATGCTTGCGCGGCCCCGCGGCCTCGAGGTTGCCACTCATCTCCCCCACGCGGTGAATGCGCAGGGTGTTCGTGGTACCGACGACCCCTGGAGGCGAACCTGCAACGATGATGACGCGCTCGCCGAGCTCAACGTTATCGCGCGGCTCAAGCGTCGCGTCAACCTGCGCGAACATCTCGTCGGTGCTGCCGACGCGCGGCATCTCGATCGAGCGCGCGCCCCAGGTGAGCTCCATCCGACGGCGTGTCGCGACCGAGGGGGTGAACCCAATGATGGGAATCGGGGTGCGCAGGCGCGACATGCGCCGAACGGTGTCGCCAGACTCGGTAAATACGCAGATGTAGCGAGCGCCGATAAACGCGGCTACCTCGGCAGCCGCCCGAGTGAGCACCCCGCCCTGGCTTCGCGGCTCGGTCTTCATCGGCTCAATGCGATCGAGCGCGTGGTCTTCCGTGGCCTCGATGATGCGGGCCATCGTCTGCACGGCCTCGACCGGGTACGCACCGACGCTTGTCTCTCCCGAGAGCATCACGGCGTCTGCGCCGTCGAGCACAGCGTTCGCGCAGTCAGATGCCTCTGCGCGCGTCGGGCGCGGGTTCTCAATCATCGATTCGAGCACCTGCGTCGCGACAATGACCGGCTTCGCGTTGCGACGGGCGACCGCGATCGCCTCGGCTTGCACGAGCGGCACCCGCTCGAGCGGCATCTCGACGCCAAGGTCGCCGCGGGCGACCATGATGCCGTCGAAAGCCGCAACGATCTCTTCGAGGTTGTCTACGGCCTGCGGCTTCTCGATCTTCGCGATAACGGGAAGGCGAATGCCCTCCTCGTCCATGATCTCGTGCACGCGGGTGATGTCGGCCGCATCGCGCACGAACGACAGCGCAATGTAGTCGACGCCGAGCTTGAGCGCCCAGCGCAGATCCTCTTCGTCTTTGTCAGAGAGCGCCGGCACATTCACCGCGACGCCGGGCAGGTTAATGCCCTTGTTGTTTGAGACGGTGCCGGGAACCTCTACGACCGTGTAGACGGTGTCCTCGGTGACCTTGGTTGCGCGGAGCGTGACCTTGCCGTCGTCGATGAGCAGCGGATCCCCGACGCTCACGTCACCTGGCAGCCCCTTGTGGGTCGTGCCGCAGATCGTGCGGTCGCCCTGCACGTCGCGCGTCGTGATCGCAAACTCGTCGCCGACAGCAAGGTCGTGCGGCCCGTCGGCGAAGGTCGCGAGGCGGATCTTTGGCCCCTGAAGGTCTGCGAGCACAGCGATCGGGCGTGCCACCTCGACCTCGGCGCGCCGAATGTTGCGGTAGATCCCCTCGTGCACGTTGTAGGTGCCGTGCGACATGTTCATCCGCGCAACGTTCACACCCGCCGTGATGAGCTCGAGGGTGTGGTCGTAACTCGAGACCGCAGGGCCCCAGGTCGCGACAATCTTTGCGTGACGCATGGATTCTCCTTCTATTCCGCGCTACCGCGGCTAATCACATGATGGAATTCTTCGGGATCCGCAGTGTCTCTGAGGATCGAATCGGCCGGGTTCATGCGGCCTGGGAGGTACACGCTGATCTCGCGCCCGACGTGACGGCGGCGCTGCACCAGGTAGAGCACGACGCCCAGCACGATAGCGAGCAGCGCGGCGAGCACGTTCGTGCGCAGCCCGAGGAACAGCAGGCTCGGGTCGACGCGCATCGACTCGATGATCGCGCGGCCAATGCCGTACCAAATGAGGTAGAGCGAGAACAGCTTGCCCCAGCGAAGCTGGAGCTTCCGCTCGATTGCGAGCAGCAAGACGATGCCTACGAGGTTCCAAATGATCTCGTAGAGGAACGTCGGGTGAAACAGAGTCCCCTCCGGCAGGCCGATCGGGAATGCCGGGTTCGAGGAGTCGATCTCGAGCCCCCACGGTGCCGTGGTGGGGCCGCCGAAGAGCTCGTGATTGAAGTAGTTGCCAAGTCGACCGAATGCCTGCGCGAGCAGAAGGCCTGGAACGAGCGCGTCGGCAAACGAGAGGAACCGCACTCCCGTCAGGCGAGAGGCAATAAGCACGCCGATCGCGCCGCCAAGCAGCGCACCGAAGATTGCGATGCCGCCATCCCAGATGTTCCAGATCGCGTCTTTTTCGAACGGGTTCCACCACTGGCGACCCGCCTCGAAGTAGAAGCCCCAGTGGGTGACGACGTGGTAGAGCCTGGCGCCAATAATCCCCATGAGCACCGACCAGATCATGAAGTCCCAGACGACGCCGCGCTCCGCACCGCGAGCGGTTAGGCGCCGCCCCGTCCAGATCGAGGCGAGGGCGATGCCGAGCATGATCCACAGGGCGTACAGGTGGATCGTCAGCGGTCCAATCTCGAAGAACTGGAAGCTGGGGCTCGGAATACTGAGCGGGAGAATCATTGATTCCTCTTTCGCGGGCGAATCTGTGCACTGGCTGCGACGTTTCCGACCGCGCCAGCATCAATCCTAGCTGGTGGCGCCTGCCGCGATCTCGCGAACCACCGCACTCAGCCCGGCAACTCCGCCGTCGCGCAGTGCTTTCACGAACACCGTTCCAACGATTGCGCCGTCGGCGTACTCGAGCGTCGAAGCGACCTGTTCGGCGTTCGAGATTCCGATGCCGACACAGGCGAGCTGATCTCCGGCCTCTCGCAGCCGCGCGGTGAGCACGCGTGCCGCCGCATCGAGTTCCGAGCGCTCCCCCGTGATACCCATCGTCGACACGGTGTACACGAACCCGGTGCTCTGCTCGGAGATCATGCGCAGCCGCTCATCGCTCGAAGTAGGGGCCGCGAGGAAGACGCGATCGAGGCCGACCCGTTCGCTCACCTCAACCCACTCGGCAGCGGCGTCTGGCGTGATGTCTGGGGTGATGAGCCCTGCACCACCGGCGGCGGCAAGGTCGCGGGCAAACCGTTCGACGCCGTACTGCACAACTGGGTTCCAGTAGGTCATCACCAGTACCGGGGCCTCGACCTCGGCAGTTACTCTGCGAATCGCTTCGAACAGCTGTGGCAGCTTAAACCCTGCCTTGAGCGCGGTTTGCGTCGCCTCCTGAATCACGAGGCCGTCCATAACCGGGTCGGAATATGGCACACCAAACTCGATGACATCGGCGCCGGCACGCGCCATCGCAATGGCGGCCTCCACGCTCGTATCGAGATCAGGGAATGCGACCGGGAGGTAACCGATCAGGGCCCCTTTTCGCTCGCGCTTCGCCCGTTCGATCGCCGCAGCAACGCGTGACTCGTTCATGCCTGCCCCTCCTCAACCGCGGCCCCATCAAGCTCAGTTCCGTCGAACAGCCCGAAGTAGCGACCCGCGGTTGCCATGTCTTTGTCGCCGCGGCCGGAGAGGCTCACGGCGATCATCGCGTCGGGGCCGAGCTCCTTGCCAATGCGGATCGCGCCCGCGAGGGCGTGCGCAGACTCGATCGCGGGAATGATGCCCTCGGTCTGGCTGAGCAGGCGCAGTGCCTGCATCGCCTCATCGTCGGTGGCGGGAATGTAGGTCGCCCGCCCAATATCGGCGAGCCAGGAGTGCTCCGGGCCCACGCCGGGGTAGTCGAGGCCCGCGGAGATGGAGTGCGATTCCACCGTCTGGCCGTCTTCGTCTTGCAGCACATACGTGCGCGCGCCGTGCAGCATGCCCGGCCGCCCTCGCTCTATCGAGGCCGCGTGGCGCTCGGTGTCGACGCCGTCTCCCGCCGCTTCAACCCCGTAGAGCGCAACGTCAGGGTCGTCGAGGAACGCATCGAACATGCCGATCGCATTCGATCCGCCGCCGACGCAGGCGATCACCGCATCGGGCAGACGCCCGTTCTTCGCAAGCAGTTGCTCGCGCGCCTCCTCCGAGATGATCTTCTGAAAGTCGCGCACCATCGCAGGGAACGGGTGCGGGCCCGCGGCCGTGCCAAAAATGTAGTTCGTGCGATCCACCGTGGCAACCCAGTCGCGGTAGGCCTCGTTGATCGCGTCTTTGAGCGTGCGCGACCCGGTCGTCACTGGAACGACCTCGGCGCCGAGCAGCCGCATGCGCGCGACGTTGAGCGCCTGGCGCTTCGTGTCGACCTCGCCCATGTAGACGACGCACTCCAGCCCGAGCAGCGCTGCCGCAGTCGCGGTTGCAACGCCGTGCTGGCCCGCTCCGGTCTCGGCAATCACGCGGGTCTTGCCGAGACGCTTCGTGAGGAGCGCCTGGCCGAGCACATTGTTGATCTTGTGGGAGCCCGTGTGATTGAGGTCTTCGCGCTTCAGAAAGACGCGAGCACCGCCGGCGTGCTCGGCGAACCGTGGCACCTCGGTGATGGGCGACGGCCGACCGGCATAGTCGCGCAGCAGATCGAGCAGCTCAGATTGAAACGCCGGGTCGGCCTTTGCCTCGGCGTATGCCGCCGTGAGCTCGTCGATCGCAGCAATCAGCGACTCGGGCATATACCGGCCACCGTAGTCGCCGAAAAACGGCCCCTGTTGATCCCGAAGACTCGCCGCTGAGGTTTGGTCTGACATTGTCGCCTTTCAGACAGAGGGGGGGGTAACGAGTTAAACGCTCAAGAACGAGGCCAGCGTCGCAATCGGGTCGTTTGTCACGAGTGCTTCGCCGACGAGAATCGCGTCGGCGCCGGCCTCGCGGTAGCGCTGCACATCGTCAATGCCGAGCACCGCAGACTCCGCCACGCGAATAACGCCTGCGGGAATCTGGTCGGCGACGCGACCGAAGAGCTCGCGGTCGAGTTCAAAGGTCGACAGGTCTCGCGCATTCACGCCGATGAGCTGTGAGCCAAGATCGACCGAACGGGCGACCTCGTCTGCCGAGTGCGCCTCGACGAGCGGAGTCATGCCAAGCTCGAGGGTGAACGCGTACAGCCGCTCGAGCGTCTCTTGCGGCAGGGCTGCGACGATAAGCAGCACGAGGTCGGCGCCAGCGGCGCGGGCCTCGAGAATCTGGTACTCCTCGCCGATGAACTCCTTGCGAAGCACCGGAATGCTCACGGCCTTACGCACCGCCTCAAGGTCATCGAGCGACCCCTTGAAGCGTCGCTCCTCGGTGAGCACGCTCACAACGCTCGCGCCGCCAGACTCGTACTGGCTCGCGAGGGCGTGGGGTTCCGCGATCTCCGCGAGATCGCCTCGGGAAGGGCTTGCGCGCTTCACCTCGGCGATCACGCGAATGCGGTCGGCCGGCGTTAGATGCTCGAGCGCATCTAACGCGGCAGGGCGCGCCAGTGCCTCCGCTTCAACAGCGGAGTACGGGCGGATTTGCCTGCGGGACTTCGCGTCCTCGAGCGAACCCTGAAAGAGCTCGGCAAGCACCGTTAGTCGTGCGACTTCGGGGTGAAGCGGGGGCCCTTAACGCCGTAGCCAGCCTTCGCGAGAATTCCGCCAAGAACGAGGCCGAGGGCGACGACTCCAACGCAGACCCACACCAGGGTGGGCATGTGCAGGAAGAAGAAAACGGTTCCAGCAGCAATGCCAATGAGCATCACCACCACTGCCGTCCATGCCGCGGGCGAATCGCCGTGACCGGGGTCTCCGTGCTGGTTACTCATGTATCTCCTCTGGCAGGTGTGCACATTCGGACGTCTCAATCTTACCGGGAACTCCCAGGTTTCAGCGAATGCTGGGTGCGTGGCGCAGCGTGTCACGCGCGCGGCGTTCGATGCTACGCGCGCGGCGCAGCATCTTCATCATCGAAATCGGTTGGGTCGTCTCCGTCGGAGAGCGCCTCCCAATCTGAGATGCGATCGCCGGTCGCAGCGCCGGCCGCGCGGTTGAGCTTCGCCTGTTCGCCAGACTCGTACTTTCGCCCGCCCTGCTTCCATCGCCCGCCAAACACGGTCACGGCAAGCCCGGCAAGCGCGAGCACGGCCCCTAGCGCGATCGTTACGGCGGGCCACACCGACACGTCGATTGACTGCACGAGGGTCGCCTGCGCCTCCCCCGAGATCCCGCTTACCGTCTCAACCTGCCCGCTCGCCCGCCTCAGCGGGTCGAGCAGGGTGCTCACTCCCTGGGCTACAAGCCCGGCGCCGAGCAGCGCAATCAGCACGCCAATGACCCGGCGAAAGCCCCTGCCCGCGATCGTCAGCACGAGGGCGGCTGCGAGCGTGGCGAGCGCGATAAGGGTGAGCGACGAGCTCGTCTCTTGACCGGTCACGGAGAGCACCTCGAGCGTTGCAGCGCCGGGCAGCAGGCGCAACTCGATCCACTGCTGCACCGAGGCGAGCAGCGCAAGTGCGCCCGCCACGACGACGAGGCCAATGAGCGGCGCCTTGCTCGACCGATTCTTCTGTGTGGTCTCAGGCATGTGCTCCGGCTTTCTTCAGCGAGTTAGCGATTGCGATCGCACGCAACGGGGCGGCAGCTTTGCTCTGGCACTCTGCGTCTTCGGTGTCTGGCACCGAGTCTGCAACGACTCCGGCACCGGCCTGCACCATCGCGACTCCGTCGCGGATCGTGGCTGTGCGAATCGCGATCGCGAGATCCGCGGCCCCACCGAGGCCGAAGTAGCCGACCACTCCCCCGTACACACCGCGCTGCACCGGCTCGAGCTCGTCGATGATCTGCAGCGCCCGCGGCTTCGGTGCACCGCTGAGCGTGCCTGCTGGGAACGTCGCCCGGAACACGTCGATCGGGTTCTGGCCCTCGCGCACCTGCCCCTCAACCGAGGAGACAATGTGCATGATGTGGCTGAAGCGTTCGATGCGCATGAACTCGGTCACCTCGACGCTGCCCGGCTCGCACACCCGCGCGAGGTCGTTGCGGGCGAGGTCGACGAGCATGAGGTGCTCGGCGCGCTCCTTCTCGTCGGCGAGCAGGTCTTTCGCGTACTGCTTGTCTTGTTCGACAGTCTCCCCGCGCGGCCGCGAGCCGGCGATGGGGTGCGTCATGACGTGCCCGTGTTCCTGCACCGTCACGAGCGCCTCGGGGCTCGAACCGACGACCGAGAACGGAACGCCCTCGTTGTCTTCGAGCTGCACGAGGTACAGAAAGGGGCTCGGGTTCAGGTGCCTGAGCACCCGGTACACGTCGAGCGGGTCTGCCGTGCACTCCTGGTCGAAGCGCTGGGAGGGGACGACCTGGAAGATGTCGCCGTCGACAATGTACTGCTTCGCGGTCTCGACCGTCGCCATGTACTCGGGGGTCGTCGTGAGGCGCGTCGCGTTCGGCAGCGCCTCACGATCGAGCACACCGAGCGGTGACGGCGTTGGCGCGGCGAGCGCCTGCTGGAGCGCGTCGAGCCGGCGCTGCGCGTCGGCCCACTGCTCGTCAGCGCTCGGCAGATCGCTACCGCCCTCACCGTCTTCAGCCGCACCGCCTTCGAGCGCGCGGTCGTTGAGCACATTGGCGATCAGGGTCACGGCGCCCTCGCGGTGGTCGATCACCACGAGCTCGGAGACAAAGCTCAGGCCCTGCGTCGGCAGGCCCGTGCTCACCGGCGGTGGCGAGTCGAGCCGCTCAAACTGGCGCACCGTCTCCCAGCCCAGGTAGCCGACGAAGCCACTCGCGAGCGGCGGCAGGCCAGGAACCTGCGGCGCCTTCCAGCGCTCGTAGGCGGCGCGCAGCGCCTCGACGGGCTGCAGCGCGGACACGCCGCCGGGCAGCAGACGGTCCTCATCGAGCGCGACGCCGCTGTCACCAGGCGCATCACCGGCGCCGAGGGAGTGCGCGCTCGGGGTCCACTGGGCGCGGCCGTCGCGCTCGCCGAGCACACCAAAGCTTCCCGCGCCGACGAAGCTGAACCTCGTCCACACGCCCCCCTGCTCGGCCGACTCGAGCAGGAAGGTGCCGACGCGAGAGCCCGCGACCTTCCGGTAGATGCTCACTGGCGTGTCGGCGTCGGCGAAAATCTCGCGGCGAACTGGGATGACGGCGTGCGCGAGACGTTCTGCTTCGAACTCGGCGCGGGTGGTGGTGTTGCTCACTGTCTCAGCCTATCTCTCACTCCCGGAGGGAACCCTGCGGTCGGCCCGCCGCCTGCGCCGCGATCGTGCGGCACGGGCGGAACGGACCCCCGCGTCACTATGTGGCGTTCGGCTCACCGACGACGGCGGGCAGGTCTCGCCCGTCGAAGCAGGTGCGGCTGCCCGTGTGGCAGGCGGCACCGAGCTGCACGACGCGAACGAGCAGCGTGTCGCCGTCGCAGTCGCTCGCGACCGAGCGCACGTACTGGCGGTGACCGGAGGTGTCGCCCTTGCGCCAGTATTCGCCGCGCGAACGCGACCAGTACGTCACGCGCCCGGTGGTGAGCGTGCGGCGAACCGCCTCCGCGTCCATCCACGCGAGCATGAGCACGTCGCCCGATTCGTCGTCTTGCACAATCGCGGGAAGCAGGTCGTTCTCGCCGAACTTCAGCTCGGTAATCGCGGCCTCGACCGCGGAGCCATCTGCCGGTACCCCGGCTGCCGGGGTGCCATCTGCCGGGGTACCGGCTGCCGGAGTGTCGGCTGCCGCGCCGGTCATGCTGTCGCTCCCGGTTGCCCGAGGCGCACCGTGTGCCCAGCTTCAGCGAGCGCGTGCTTCACGTCGCCAATCGTGAATTTGCCGTAGTGGAAGACGGAGGCCGCGAGCACCGCGTCGGCGCCGGCGTCGACGGCGGGGGCGAAGTGCTCGAGCTCGCCGGCTCCGCCCGACGCGATCACGGGCACGCTCGCGAGCTCACGCACCCGGCGCACGAGCTCGAGGTCGAAGCCGTCTTGCGTGCCGTCGGCATCCATGGAGTTCACGAGGAGCTCGCCCGCGCCACGATCCACCGCTTCCTTGCACCACTCGAGCGCGTCGAGCTCGGTCTCGCGCTTGCCGCCGTGCGTCGTCACGACGAAGCCGCTCGGCGTCTTGTCGCTGCGCTTCACGTCGAGCGACAGCACGATGACCTGCGCGCCGAAGCGATCGGCGATCTCGCCGATCACCGCGGGGCGGGCGATCGCCCCCGAGTTGATGCCGACCTTATCGGCGCCGACCTCGAGCAGCCGCGCGACATCGTCGACCTCTCGCACGCCGCCGCCGACGGTGAGCGGGATGAAGACCTGCTCGGCCGTGCGCCGCACCACGTCGTAGGTTGTCGAACGGCCGTCGACCGTGGCGGTGACGTCGAGAAACGTCAGCTCGTCTGCGCCCTGATCGGCGTACTTCGCGGCGAGCTCCACCGGATCCCCCGCATCCTGCAGGTTCAAGAAGTTCACACCCTTCACGACGCGGCCACCGGCGACGTCGAGGCAGGGAATCACACGTACTGCAACGGACATATTCTGCTCCCTCTAGCTTCTGCGCGAACGACTACAGGCGCGCGGCGTGGATCGCGGTCACGAGTATGGCGCGGGCGCCGAGGTCGTAGAGCCGATCCATGATCGTGTTCGCGTCGTCAGACGGCACCATCACGCGCACCGCGACCCACTCCTCGTCGCGCAGCGGCGACACTGTGGGCGACTCGATGCCGCCGGCAACGGCGATGGCGTCGTCGAGGTGCGCCACCGGGAGGTCGTAGTCCATGATCACGAACTTGCGGGCGACGAGCACGCCGCGCAGGCGCCGCATGAGGCGCTCCATGCCGGGGTGCTGGCTCGGGCCACCGATGAGCACCGCGGTCGAGTCAAGAATGACGGGGCCGAAGATTTCGAGGCCGGCCGCGCGCAGCGTGGCGCCCGTCGACACGACGTCGGCGACCGCGTCGGCGACGCCCAGCTGCACCGCCGACTCCACGGCGCCGTCGAGCTTCACGGTCACCGCTTCGACGCCGTGCTTGCGCAGGAAGGTGTCGACGAGCAGCGGGTAGCTCGTCGCAACGCGCTTACCCTGCAGGTCGGTCAGCTCTTTGATCGTGCCGTCGGCCGGGGACGCGAAGCGGAAGGTCGAATCGGCGAAGTCGAGCTCTGCGATCTCGTGCGCTTCGGAGCCCGAGTCGAGCAGCAGGTCACGGCCCGTGATGCCGACATCGAGCGCGCCGGAGCCCACGTACGTTGCGATATCGCGGGGGCGGAGGTAGAAGAACTCGACGTCGTTCTTCGGGTCAGCGTGAACGAGCTTGCGGGCGTCCTTGCGGCCGGAATAGCCGGCCTCGGCGAGCATCTCGGCAGCGATCTCAGAGAGCGAGCCCTTGTTCGGAACTGCAATGCGCAGCATGTGGAATTTCCTTCCATTGTGGCCGCAGCACGCGTGTGTGATTCGGCCGAGTGAGTTGTAAGGTCAGCGAAACGCGCCAACGCGGGGCTCAAGCCGAGCGTCGACGCTACAGATGCGTGTACACGTCTTCGAGGGTCATGCCCTTGGCGAGCATGAGCACCTGAAGGTGGTACAGCAACTGGCTGATCTCCTCGGCGCAGGCTTCTTGCGACTCGTACTCGGCCGCCATCCACACTTCTGCCGCTTCTTCGACGATCTTCTTGCCGATCGAATGCACGCCAGCATCCAGCCGGGCGACAGTGTCGCTGCCTTCGGGCCGCGATGCGGCCTTCTCGGCGAGCTCGGCGAAGAGCGTGTCGAAGGTTTTCACCCGTTCAGCCTAGCAGGGCTCAGGGCGGAGCGTTGCCACGGGCCACACGAACCGCGCTCACGCGCCGGGCGGATCCGAGCGCCCTCGGGGCCGTCATCCGGCCTCCGACGCACACAGCGCTCGCGGGCGACCCGGCGCGTCGCGGCTGGCGGCTGGCGGCTGGCGGCTGGCGGCTGGCGGCTGGCGCAGCATGAGGCACCATCGGCAGGCCCGGGCCGAGCCTCTGGCCAGCGGAATGGGCCGGGCGGTATTGCCCAGCCCCCAGCCCGTAACCCTGGCCCGCTACGATGTCGCCATGGTTGAACTGCCCACGCCGACCGAGCGCGGCGAAGGCACCCCGCGCCGCGGCACGACCGGCGAAGTGTTCCTCGCTTTCCTGAGGCTCGGGCTCACCTCGTTTGGTGGCCCGACGGCACACCTCGGATTCTTCCGCTCCGAGTTTGTTGAGCGGCGCGGCTGGGTGACCGATCGCGAGTATGCCAATCTCGTCGCGCTCTGCCAGGTGCTCCCTGGGCCGGCATCGAGTCAAGTGGGGTTTGCGCTCGGGCTCAGGCGCGCCGGAGCGCTGGGAGGGCTCGCTGCCTTCATCGCGTTCACGCTACCTTCGGCCGTCGCACTCCTTGCCTTCGCCTACGGAGCGACAACTCTCGAAGGCCCCCTCTGGCGCGGGGCACTCGCTGGCCTCGGGGTCGCTGCCGTCGCCATCGTTGCGCACGCAGTCCTCGGCATGGCGCGCAGCCTGACCCCCGACCTCCGTCGCGCCGGCATCGCGTGCACAGCCGCCGCTGCCGCACTCCTGTTCCCCGGGGTCGTCGGGCAACTCCTCGCGATCGCGCTCGGCGCAACCGGCGGAGCGCTCACGTGTCGGGCGATCGCACGGCAAGAGGCCGCCGGTCGGGTGGGCGAGCGTGCCTGGGCGTCGCGTTCACCGCGGATCCCACGCAGATCATTCGTCTGCCTCGCAACGCTCGGAACGCTGCTCGTCGCAGCGCCACTGCTGGCCCGCACCACCGGCGCAGGCTGGCTGGCGCTCGTCGACGCGAATCTGCGCGCCGGCTCGCTCGTGTTCGGTGGCGGTCACGTCGTGCTGCCGCTGCTCCACGCCGAGCTCGTCACTCCCGGCTGGGTGACCGAGACCGATTTCGCTGCGGGCTATGCGGCAGCTCAGGCGGTGCCCGGCCCACTGTTCACCTTCGCAGGCTACCTCGGAGCGCTCTCGGGCGTCGGGCCAGGTGGCGCGGCTGGCGCGGCCCTCGCGCTCGTGGCGATCTTCACGCCGGGGCTCCTGCTCGTCGCGGCCATCGCGCCCGTGTGGTCTCGGCTCTCGGCCGCGCCCGGGGCCGCCGCGGTGCTGCTCGGCATCAACGCCGCCGTCGTCGGCATCCTCGCCGCAGCCCTCTACCGCCCGATCATCACATCGGCCATCACGGGGCTCTGGCCGCTGCTACTCGCCCTCGCGTGCTTCGCTCTGTTGCAGTGGCCGCGGGTGCCGGCGTGGGCCGTCGTTGCGGTCGGGGCGGGTGCCGGGGTCGTCGGGGCGGCCGCCGGGGCGTTCGGCTAGGCGCTCTCGCCCCTGCCGCTGTCACGGTAGGCCCGCGCATAGGCGCACACGCGAGGCACCAGAGCACACGTTATTCACCAGAGCACACGCTATTTAGGCGAGACAACGTGTGCGCCGGTGAATAACGTGTGCTTTGGCGGGAGATCCGCTCGCCAGCATGCTCAAGCCACGATCCAAGCGCAACTCCCCTGAGTGCGTCGCAAGCCGACGCGCAACTAGAACTAGGCGTGCCGTCCGCGGGCACCTTCCGCGGCTTCGGGGTTCGCGCCAGCGCTGCGGGCGACTGCCTGCTCGAGCCGTTCGAGCTTGCTGTCGATCTCGCCCTCACGCCCGGGGCGAATGTCAGCCTTCATCACGAGCGATACCCGCGAACCGAACGGAATGACCGCCTCGGTTGCACGCTTCACGACATCGAACACCTCGTCCCACTCGCCTTCGATCTCGGTGAACATGCTGCTCGTGCGGTGCGGCAGACCCGATTCCCGCACCACGCGGACGGCCTCGGCCACCGCCTCTACTACCGATCCGTCGGGGCTTACTTCGCCACCACTCGGTGCAACCGAAAACGCGAGAATCACTGCCGGGTCCTTTCATCGCTGACGCATACCCAAACAAGGCTATCGGTGAAGCATGCCAGAACGATCAGCACCCGGCAGCACCTGGCAGCACCCGGCAGCAGATGCGCCCGCGCGAGAACCCCGCTACTTGTGCTTGATGGCCGCGATCGTGCCCGTACCCACCGAGCACAGGTATTCCTCGCCGTCGCTGCGTGCGAAGATTTCGACAAGCGTGACCGCCTTCGCCGAGGCCTGCGCCTGCACTGTCGCACGAGTGATCAGCGTGTCCCCCTGGGCGGGCCGCAGGTAGTTCACTGCGACATCTGCCGTGAGCACGTTGCCGCCGAGCACCTGGCCTCCGGCGAACGTGAGCGCGTTGTCGGCAAGGTAAGCCTGCACGCCGCCGTGCACGAAGCCGTGCTGCTGCAGAAACTCGGGTCGCACGTCGAGCTCAAGGGTCACCCCCGACGTGTCCCAGCGAGTCAGGCGGGCGCCGAGGAATCTGCTAAACGGTTGCGCATCGAGAATCTGCTGCGCTTGCTGAAGTTCGACGTCGCCCATCTGACACCCCTGTCGCTAGCGGACCGGGCCGGTTCCCGGTCAGATCGCCGCCAGGCTAACACTCGCGCATGCGCCCGGGGTGAGCGGGCGCCGCTGCCCTCGGCCCCCAGATGAGGTGCTGCACCCAGGTCATCGCGCGGAACGTGAGGGTGGCGATGAGCCCTGCGAGCCCGCCCATGCCGATCGCGGTGGCGATGGGCTTGAGCCTGGCGGCGCGTACCTGCCAGCGCGATCGCGCGCGCCCGGTCACGGAGCGCCCCCGAACCCTGCGGGAGCCGCGCTGCGCAGATCCGCCGCATCATGTGGCCGGGAGCTCGCGGCGTCGACGAGCGCGACCGCGATGGGGTGCGGCTCCCGCCCCGCGGGGACGGCAAGGACGAGCCGCCTGGCGCGCGGTTCGACGATGGGCCGCATGATCACGCCGTCGGGCACGAGGCCGCGCCCGAGCGTAGGCACGAGCGACACCCCGAAGCCGCGCTCGACCATCGCAAACATCGTGCTCATCTCGCGCACCCGGTGCCGGGCGACAAAGTCGAGCCCGGCCGCCTCGTACATGCTGCGCACATACGTTTCGCAGCCGCCCGTTGTGACGACCATGCCGTCTTCGGCGAGCTCGTCGAGTGGGATGGCCGGCACGTCGGCGAGTGGGTGGTCGGGGCGGATCACCGCGGCGAACTCATCGATTGCAACGAGCTTGGCCCCCTCGGGTATGCCGTCGGGGTCGACGAGCACCGCTGCATCGACGAAGCCGTTCTCGAGCCATACGGGCATCTCATCGTCGTCCCCCTCGATCACCTCAACCCTCACACCGGGAAGTGCCCCCTGCCACTGCTCAAGGAGTTCCGGCACGAGGCCCTGGCAGACCGTTGGCACGGCCCCGAGCCGCACCGTGCCGGTGAGCGACAGGTCTCCCCGTGCGGCGATCTCGACGCCTTCGATCGCGGCAATCGCGGTGCGCGCGTGCGGGAGGATCCGCGCGCCGAGCGCCGTGGGATTCAGCGGCGCCTCGCGCGTCACCACGGCACCGCCGAGCTCGCGTTCAAGCGACGCGAGCGCATGGGATACGGCGGACTGACTGATGCCGAGCGTGTGGGCGGCTGCGGTGAATGAGCCGGTGTCGACGACAGCGACGAGCGCGCGGAGGTGCTGGGCGGTGATCTTCATGCATTCTCCTCATAAGGCCATGAGCTACATGCATTTGATTCATATCAGCTCGATTTCTAAGCTAAACCACATGCTGCAGCCACGCAAGGAATCGCTCACGGTGTTCGCCTACGCTGCGCTCGCGCTGCTGTGGGGCTCAAGCTTTCTGTTCATCAAGCTCGGGCTCACCGGGCTCTCCCCTGGCCAGGTCGCGCTCGGCAGGCTCGCGCTCGGCGCCCTCACGCTCGTGACCATCATGACGCTCACCCGCAGGTCGTGGCCGCGAGATGGGAAACTCTGGCTGCACATGATCGTCATCGGCGGCACCCTCTGCACGATCCCGTTCACGCTCTTCGCGTGGGCCGAGACCCAGGTACCCAGCACCGTCGCGAGCATCTTCAACGCGACGACGCCGATCATGACACTGCTACTCACACCGCTGATCATCCCCGCGGAGCGACTGTCCAAGGCAAAGACGATCGGTCTCGTGATCGGCATCGCCGGCGTCGCCGTACTCGTCGGCCCGTGGCGGCTCCTCACCGACGGCGAAAGCATCTCACTACCCGGCGTGCTCGCGTGCCTCGCGGCAACAACCTGCTACGGGTTCGGCGGCCTCTACATGCGCAGGTTCCTGGCGCACTCAGGGCTTGACTCCGTGACCGCTGCGGCAATGCAACTCGTCGTCGCGACAGGTCTCGCGCTCGTTGCCGCACCGTTAGCGTCCGTCGGCGAGATCACCCTCACCCCCACCGTCGTGCTCGCGATGCTCGCGCTCGGCGTGCTCGGCAGCGGCATCGCCTACATCTGGTACACGAGCATCATCCGAGCGTGGGGCGCCGCCCGCGCATCGACGGTCACCTACCTCACGCCGGTGGTTGGCGTCACCTTCGGTGTCCTCTTCCTCGGAGAACCGGTGCACTGGAACGAGCCCGTCGGTGGCCTCATCGTCATCCTCGGCATCCTCGCGAGTCAGGGCCTGTTCGAGCGCGGGCACACCACGGCGATTGCAGAGCCGGCACCCGCCGCGCGTCGCTAATCAGCCGTCGGCAGCAGATAGACCTTGCGTAGCGCCTCGTGCACGACCCACGTTGTTTGCATCCCCGCGGCCAGCCGCCCGAGGGAACCAGGCTGCAGTTCAAGCACCGTGTCGCGCTGCGCAGGGTCAGCGGCGTGAATTGTCACTGTGGCGCGCCCGGTCAGCACGACGAAGCACTCATCGGCCTCGGTATCGACGGCGGTGCCAGCGGTCATTTCCCACACGCCAATGGCGAGGCCGGGCCCGGCGGCCACGTCACGGGACCCGGCGGCCGGTGTTCCGGCGCGAACCTCGTCTGCCGGCAACGGCGACATCGGGAGTTCGAGGTCGAGCACGTTGACGACGGATCCCGCGGCGAGGGCAGCTGAGGCTGGTTCGGGTTCTGGATGCTGCATGGTGTGTCCTTTACTGCCGACGGTTGCGACGTTGCCAACCGCTGCGGCCGGTGGGCGGGGCGCTAAGCCTCCGCGGGTGGTGTGGGGGTGCCCGAGTCTCCCACTCCCCACCCGTAGGCGAGTTTGTAGGCCTCAAGCACAAAGAAGGTTTCGGTATGCACGATGCCGTCGACGGTCGGAAGGACCTCGTGCAGAAACTCGGTGTAGTGGGCGACGTCGCGGCACACGACCTCGACCATCACGTCGAAGGGCCCGGTGGTGAGCACGACGTAGCTCGTCTCGGCGCGCTTGGAGAGCTCCTCGCAGACCTGCCGAGCCTTTCCGATCTCGCACTTCAGGCCGATCAGGGCGAGCCTGTCGAAGCCGATGCGCAGCGGGTCAGCAACGCCAACGATCTGCAGCGTGCCGGTCTCTTCGAGCCGTTGCACCCGATACCTGACAGATGACGCCGGAACCCCGGTCTCCTCCGAGATGTCCTTGAAGGAGCGGCGCCCGTCTTGCTGCAGGATCGCGATGAGCCGCCGGTCGATGTCATCAAGGTCGGGCATCATGGGGACTCCTTCGCGGCGAGGTGCAAGTATTCACAATCTACCAACGGCGAGCGTGGCGGGGCGCCGTGGCACCCCGCCACGCTCGCAAATGGGGCTACGCGCCGATGTGGATCACGCCGGTGCGCAGGTAGGTCATGTCGTGCAGCGTGTACATGCCGCCGATGCGGCCCCAGCCGGTGCCCTTGCCGCCGGCACCGCCGAACGGCATGTTGACGTCCCACCAGCCGTTAGAGTCGTTGACCACGACCTGGCCGACCTCCATCTCTTCCATGAAGCGGAATGCCTTCGAGAGGTTTTCGGTGAAGACGGCACCCTGGAGCCCCAGCGGGTCGTCGTTTGCGATGCGCAGCGCGTCGTCGTCATCCTCGGCCACGATGATCGGGAGGACTGGCCCGAAGGACTCCTCGCGCGACAGCAGGCTGTCGGTCGTGACGTTGTCGACGACGGTGAACTCGTAGTAGAGGTCGGTCGGCTGGCCCTCGCGGCGACCGCCGCCAAGCAGAATGTCGAGGCCGCGCTCGCGTGCGTCTGCCATGTGGCGATCCATCTTTGCCGCGACACCCTCGTTGTTCAGCGGACCGAGGTTTGTGTTCGGGTCGAACGGGTCACCGAGCACGACGGTCTTCGAGTACTCGAGCACTGCCGCGACGAACTGCTCGTGCACGTCCCTGTGAACGATCACACGCTCGGTCGCACAGCACACCTGGCCCGCGCAGTAGAACGCACCGTCAACGGCGGCCTTCGCCGCACGCTCGATGTTCGCGTCGGCGAGCACGACGACGGGGCCGTTGCCCGACGCCTCGATGAGGAGCGGCTTGAGACCTGCGCTCGCCTGGATCTTCGTGGCGGTCGCGGAGGATCCGATGAAACCGACAGCGTCGATGCCCGGGTGCGACACGAGGGCGGCACCGAACTCGCCCTCACCGGGCAGCACGGAGACGAGCCCGTTCGGCACGCCCGCCTCGACGAGCGCGTCCATCGCGGCGAGGACAGTGAGCGGCGTGTTCGTCGGCGGCTTCACGACGTGCGCGTTACCGGTCGCAAGGCCCGGAGCAACGAACTCCGCGAACATCAGCAGCGGGAAGTTCCACGGCGTGATGATGCCGAAGACACCGATCGGCGCGCGCTGGGTGATCTGGCGCTTTTGGATGTCGTTCGAGGGAAGCGTCTCGCCGTACAGGCGCACGGCGTCTTCAGCGTGGAGGTGGAACAGCTGCGCCGCTTCCTTGACGTCTGCGAGTGATTCCTCGTATGGCTTGCCCTGCTCGAGGGACTGCAGGCGTGCGAGCTCTTCAACGCGGGATTCGAGCGCGGTGCCGACCCGGTGGCAGATCTCGGCGCGCGCGAACACGCCGAGCTTGCGCCAGGCCGCCTTTGCTTCGTGCGCTTTCGCGACGGCAAGGTCGAGGTCTGCGGTCGTCGGAACCGGGATCGACGCGATCTTCTCGCCCGTCGACGGGCTGAAGATGTCGGCGCGCTCGGTCGACGCACCGTCGGTGAACTCACCGGCGATGAATAGCTGTGTCCGAGTCGGCTCTGGCAGGGAACTCATAGCGATACCTCCGTGTATCAGTAACTGCAATGTTGCATGCCCACCATATGGCACGATTCACGAATGAGCAAACCTTGCGGGTTAAAAGTTGCTTTGAACACAATTTAGTCGCACAGAATTGACTATTACAGCAAATGGGTGCACGATGCATCTTGACCATTTGATTCGGGGGCACACCCCGATAACAACGGAGTTGTTATGACAGAGACACACGCGGCAGAGCAGAGCCCGCCCAACGACCCAAGAAGATGCGCTGGTTCGACGGCTTCACGATGTCAGTGACGATGCCAGCGGCCCACAGTCTCACTGAGCCAGCCAACTCAGTGTTTGCCCGGTCAACGCCGGGCCCTCCCGGCTCCGACCCGCTGCTCTCCCGGCGGGCCGGGGCACACTCCACCAACGAAAAGGAACACGCATGACCACCTACGAGCGCGCCGAGGCCGCCGTCTCTGCGGAGCGCATCAACGCCGCCCTCGCGAACACTCAGCGCGAGCCATACTGGCTTGACACGGACGAGCGCCCGGAGGCGCTGCCGCCCGCGAGAGGCGCGCTCGACACCGATCTGCTCGTCGTCGGCGGCGGTTACACGGGGCTCTGGACTGCGCTGCTTGCGAAGGAGCGCGACCCCGGGCGCCGAGTGACCCTGGTCGAGGGGCAGCGGATCGGCTGGGCTGCCTCGGGCCGCAACGGCGGCTTCTGCGAGGCGAGCCTCACACACGGCGCGAGTAACGGCGAACGACACCTCCCGAAGGAGACCGCGCGGCTGCACGAGCTCGGGCTCGAGAACATCCGCGAGTTTGGCGAGACGGTTCGCCGCTACAACATGGACTGTGATTGGAGTGAGACAGGGGTGCTGCGCGTCGCGTCGGAGCCCTACCAGGACGCGATCCTCAGGGAAGACGCAGCGAGCGACCCCGACGCCGTCTACTTTGATGCTGCCGCCGTGAAGGCCGAGGTGAACTCCCCCGTGTACCACGGCGGGCTCTGGGAGCGCGAGGGCAACGTGCTCGTGCACCCCGCCAAGCTCGCCTGGGAGCTCAGGCGCGTCTGCCTCGAGCTCGGCGTCGAGATGTACGAGCACACGCAGGCGACGGGTCTCGACGTGACGCCCGCTGCAGTGACGCTCACGACCGACGGCGATGCGACCATTCGCGCGCAGCGCGTCGCGCTCGCGACGAACGTGTTCCCGAACCTGCTCAAGCGGGCTCGCCCCTACACGGTCCCCGTCTGGGACTACGCCCTCATGAGCAACCCTCTCACCTCCGAACAGTCTGCGGCGCTCGGTTGGGCAAACGATCAGGGCCTCGCCGACATGAACAACCGGTTCCACTACATCCGCAAGACTCGCGGAGCCGATGGTCTCGAACGAATCCTCTTCGGCGGCTATGACGCGCTCTACCACTACGGCAAGGGTCTCAACGAGGAGTACTACAACAGCGAGCCAACCTACCGGCGGCTCGTCGCACACTTCTACGAGACCTTCCCGGTGCTCGGAGACATTGGGTTCAGCCACGCGTGGGGCGGCGCGATCGACTCATGCAGCCGCTTCTTCTCGTTCTTCACGCGGGCGCACCAAGACCGCGTGGTCTCGGCGACGGGGTTCACCGGGCTCGGCGTGGGTGCGACGCGGTTCGGTGCAAACGTCATCCTCGACCTGCTCGACGGGCTGAAGACCGAACGCACCGAGCTCGACCTCGTGAAAAAGAAGCCGATTCCGTTTCCGCCCGAGCCCATCGCGGCGCTCGGCGTGAAGATCACGACCGCCGAGATGGCGCGCTCAGACCGGCGCGAGGGCAAGCGCGGGCTCTGGCTCAGCACGATGGACGCGGTCGGCATGGGCTTCGATTCGTAACTGACAAACACTATCCTCGGGGTGGGCCCCCTCGGCGCCCACCCCGTCATCAGAAGGGCACTCATGCACTGGGCACTGCTTGCCGCCGCTATCGCACTCGAAGTATTCGCAACGTCGATGCTGAAGCTGTCGGATGGCTTCACGAAACTCTGGCCAACCGTCGCGGTGCTCGCCGGGTACGCCTGCTCGTTCTACCTGCTTTCGCGGGTGTTGCTGACAATGCCCGTGGGCACAGCGTACGCGATCTGGTCAGCGGCGGGGACGGTGCTGGTTGTCGGCATCGGCTTCGTCGCCTACCACGAGAGACTCACGGCGCTACAGCTCGTGGGGGTCGTGCTCACGATCACCGGAGTTGTGCTGCTCAACGTCGGCGGCCAGGCCCACGGGTCGCCCGAACCGGCCGGCGAGCCCGGCCCCACGGCTGCCACTGCCGCTTCGCTCGAGCCCTAGTGGCTGTGCTTGGCCGCGGCCGCCCGCAGGTCAGCGATCCGCTCCTCGGGCACCCCACCGTAGACGGCCGAGCCCGCGACGAAGGTGTCGGCGCCCGCCTCAGCGGCGACACCAATCGTGTCGACCGTGATGCCGCCGTCGACCTGCAGCCAGACGTCGAGGCCGTGCTTGGATCGAGCCTCAGCGAAGCGGCGAAGCTTCGGCATCATGTCGGGCATGAACGACTGGCCGCCGAACCCGGGCTCGACGGTCATCACGAGCACCTGGTCAAACTCGGGCAGCAGCTCGAGGTAGGGCTCCGGGTCGGTGCCGGGCTTGAGCGCGATACCGGCGCGCGCGCCGATGTCGCGGATCTTCCGGGCGAGAGCGACCGGATCCGTCGACGCCTCGGCGTGGAACGTCACCG
Organism: Leucobacter albus; assembly: GCF_039528015.1. Classification (NCBI taxonomy): domain Bacteria; kingdom Bacillati; phylum Actinomycetota; class Actinomycetes; order Micrococcales; family Microbacteriaceae; genus Leucobacter; species Leucobacter albus. The sequence goes on from NZ_BAAAKZ010000006.1 coordinate 39,688, forward strand.
AGAACACACCCAGCTCTGCGTAGCCGGGAGCCCAGCGGTCGGCGTCCGAGATCATGAGGTGCATGTCGAGCGGGATCGGCGACACCGCCTGAATCCGCTCGACGATGGGCGGGCCCATCGTGAGGTTCGGCACGAAGTGATTGTCCATCACGTCGACGTGCACGAGATCCGCTGAGCGGATGGCCTCGAGCTCTGCCTGGAGGTTCACGAAGTCGGCTGACAGGATGCTGGGGTTAATGCGCTGCGCGGTCACCCTCAAAGCCTACGTGATCGCGAGCGCTTCCCCGAGCACCGGCGCAACGTGCGGCGGCTGGATCGGCGACCGGCCTAGACTGTTCGCATGAGCAGCCCCCTCGAGCCAACTGACCCGCAGCCCGCGCAGCACGGCGAGAACGGGCGACCCCCATCTCAGCAGCAACCTGCGGGCCAACAGCCGACAGTGCGCTATCTGCCGCCAGCCGGTGCAGGCCAGTTCCCGCCGCCGGCGCCCGGCTACCCGCAGCAGCCCCACCCGCAGCACCCGCTGCAGCCCCACTCGCAGCACCCGCACCAGCCGCCGCACCCGCAGCACCCGCCACAGTACCGCCCGGCGCCCAAGCGAGGCCTATCGGCCGGCGCAATTGTCGGCATTGTTGCCGGCGCGCTCGCCCTGTTGCTGGCTGCCGGCGTTGCGCTGTTCTTCGCCGCGCGACCGAGCACGGCACCACCGCGCAACGCGGCGCAGGCGGTCGCAGCGGTGGAGGGCTTTCTCGAGGCCGTTGCGGCCAGCGACGCACGCGCCGCCCAGCAATACACGTCATCGTTCTATCAGAACGATCTGCTCACCGACGCCGTGCTTGAGCGCTCGAACGAGCTCGCCCCCATCACCGCTATCGAGGTCTCAGACGAGGCGCGGCGCGGTGACTCCGCCGACCAGACGCTCGTCTCCGCAGCGTTCAAGGTCGGCGGCACGACCGAGCGCCGCACCTATCGCGTGTCTTCGTACGGCAATGACACTCCTGAGATCTACGACGCGCTCGAGCGTATTCACCCGTTCGGGTTTACCGGGCTTGACGCAACGATCAACGGGGTTCCGATTCAAGATGAGAGCTACGCCGTGTTTCCCGGTACGTATGAACTCACGCTCGCCAATGATCTCTTCGCAGTGGGATCGATAGACCTCGACGAAGGCGAAGCTCAGACGACCGGAAAACCCTTCACCGTGGTGAACAGCAAAGACGCAGAGCAGATGTCGTACCTCGAGGCCAGGCTCTCAGACAAGGGCACCCGACTGTTTCGCGAGCTCGTGACGGCAGCGGTGGCGGAGTGCGTTGCCATGACGACGCTCGCAACCCCCTGCGGCCTCGACGTGAGTGAGGATTTTACGGGCAGCGCCCAGCCCATCGACGGCACCGTGCAGCGCACCATCACACCTACGGGCGCGAAGGAGCTCGCGGCGTTCGAGCCGCGGCCCGACTACGAATACCCCACACTGGTAACCGCCTACCTCTTCGTCGACATCGACACGTCCGTCGAGGTTTCGGAGGGCAACGACCCCGCGACCAGGGAGCGGGCCTACGGCTCAGATCTACTCAGCCCGTTCGTCGATTTCTCAGAAGAGACGCCCTCGGTCGTCTGGCACTGACCCGCTCACGCGGCGGCGCTACTCCCTACTGAGCAGCGAGACGAACATCGCGTCAGTGTCGTGCCGGTGCGGCCACAGCTGGGCGCTGAGGTGGTCGCCCGGCAGTTCGAGCGACTCACCCAGCCGCGACGCCGCCCGCACCGCGCGCTTCGCGTCGAGCTCACGCAGGCCTGAATGGCGCTTCAGCGCCCGATCCACACCGACGCGGGTCTCTGCGAGGTGCGGCGAGCACGTGACATACGCGAGCACCCCGCCCGGCTTCAGGTGCGCGACGGCCGCGTCGATGAGCTCGCTCTGCAGCGCGGTGAGCTCTGGCAGGTCGCTCGGCTGCTTCCGCCAGCGCGCCTCGGGCCGCCGCCGGAGCGCGCCGAGGCCGGAGCACGGCGCGTCGACGAGAATCCGGTCGTACAGCTCGTGCGTGTCGCGCCCGCAGCCAAACGCCTCGTGGTCGCGGCCGTCGTGGCTGACGACCTTGACGACGCCGGGCGCGACAGCGTCGACGCCCGTCACCGAGTCGCGCACGAGATCCGCGCGGTGATCCGACACCTCGTTCGCGCGGACCGTTGCACTCTCCACCGCCGCTTCGGCCGCGAGAATCGCCGTCTTCCCGCCGGGGCCCGCGCAGAGGTCGAGCCAGCGCTCCCCCTCCGCCACCGGCGTCGCACGCACCAGCGCGAGAGCGGCGAGCTGGGAGCCCTGGTCCTGCACCCGCAACAGCCCGCTCGGGATCCCGGCACGCTCCTCGGCGCCCGCAATCGCGCGGCCGGGGTCGCCGCCGGTGAGCTCGAGCCCAATCACCGATGGGCCGACCGCGTCGATCGCGTCGGGTTCGACGAGCGCGAGTTCCTCAGCCGTGATGCCGGCGCCCTCAAGGAGTGCGAGATTCACGCGCGGCGAGGCGTTGTCTGCCTCGAGCAGCGCTTCGAGTTCGGCGTCGCGTCCCTCGGCACGGAGCGCGTCGCGCAGCGCGCGAACGACCCATGCCGGGTGCGAGGTGCGCACAGCGAGCGCGTCATCGGGGCCCTTCGCGGTGTCGGCGATCCGCGCATCCCACTCCTCGTTCGTCGAACGCCCGATCTCGCGCAGCACGCCGTTGACGAAGCCCGCCGCGCGCTCGTTGCCTACGAGTCGCTGCAACTCCACGCTCTCGTGCACGGCGGCGTGCGCCGCGGTGCGCATCGACAGCAGCTGGTGCGCGCCGATGCGCAGTACGTTCAGCGTGCGAGGGTCGATCTCGTCGGCCGGGCGGTTCGCCGCGAGCTCGATGACGCGGTCGAGCCGGCCAAGCGCACGCAGCGTGCCGGCGGCGAGCTCGGTCGCGAGCGCCGCGTCGCGGCCATCGAGCCTCGCCTCGCGAATGCGGGCGGCAAGCGCCAGGTTCGCATAGGCGTCGCGCTCGACGACATCGCGCAGCACGTCGTAGGCGACGATACGGGCGCCCGAGATGCGGGGCCGGCGCTGACGCTGACCGCCCGCAACGGATCCACCGCCGCGCTGGTTGCCACCGCGCGGGTTCCCGCCGCGCTGGTTGCCGCCGCGGTTGCCTCCGCGCTGGTTGCCACCGCGCTGGTTTCCGCCGCCGTTGCCGCCGCTGCGTGAACGGGAGCCGTTCTCGTTCGATCGATCGCTCACGCGAGCTCCGCCTTTCCGTCGCGGCCGCGCAACCAGGCGGCTCCGTCCATCGCGGGCTTTCCAGCCGGTTGCACGCGAGCAAGTTCGAGCGCGCCCTCAGCGCACCCGATCACCGCGCGCTTCGCGACGAGGCGAGCCTCGCCCGGGGCGAGATCTGCCGGGAGGTCACGCCCGAGATCCCCGCCGAACGGGCGCAGCTCGGTGAGCTTCACCGGATCCCCGTCGAGCAGCGCGTAGGCGCCGGGTTCGGGCGTCACGCCAGCCCAGTGCGCGAGCGCGGCCTCCGCGGTGAGACCGTCGCCGAAGGTCATGAGCCCGTCTTCGCGCGAGAGCTTGTGCGCGTACGTGTCGTCGCCGACCTGCGGCTCGCCGGCAGCCGGGTTCGCGGCGAGCATCTCTATGGCGCGCAGGAGCGCGTCGGTGCCCGATCCCGACAGCTCGGTGAGCGCTGCCCCCGCGGAAGTGCCCGGCTCGAACACTGTCGCGTCGCGGGTGAGGACGTCGCCGGCGTCGAGCGCTGCCACGAGCCGGAACACGGTGACGCCGAGCTCCTGCTCGCCCGCCATAAGCGCGCGCTGCACGGGAGCGGCGCCCCGCCACCTCGGCAGGTCGGAAAAGTGCAGGTTGATCCACCCGAGCGTTGGGCCTGACAGCAGCGGCTCGCGGATGAGGCCGCCGTAGGCGACGATGACCCCGAGCTCTGGGGCGCGCTCGGCAACCCACGCGGTCTCTGCCTCGCCGAGTCGGTTCGCTTTGAGCGTCTCGATGCCAAGCTCAGCTGCAGCCTGCGCGACCGGCGAGGGGGTGAGCACGCGCTTGCGCCCGAGCGGCGCGTCCTCGCGGGTGATGACGCCGACAATCTCGTGCCCGGCGGCGGCGATGGCCCTGAGGCTCGGGACGGCGAACTCGGGGGTTCCGGCAAACACGATACGCATCCGTCTATTCTCGCACCCCCGCGGTGTCGCCGTGTGCCCCGTGACTGTGTGCCGCAGGGCTGGGTGCTGCCGGGCTGCGTGCCGCAGGGCTGTGCGGCCGCGCGTTCACAGCCCGAGGGCGGCGCTCAGCTCCCGAGCTTTGCGCAGCGCCGCCTGCGTCCCCTTGCGGCCGGCGATCTCGGCAAGGCCGGGCCAGGCCGCCTGCGCAGCCGGGATACGCCCCCGCCGCGCGGCCTCGGCCAGCGCCGGGGCGCGCAGCAGCGCGGCATCGAGGACCCGGTTGAGCCATCGCGGGAGGGCCTTGGCAGTGGATGCCGCCCGCACCGACTCCGTCAGCGCCGGCCACAGCGTCGCAAGACTGTCGGGCTCGGCCTCGATCATCCCGGCCAGCTTTACCGGCGTGAAGTCTGCACTGGCCACGAGCCGGGCGACCGCGAGTCGCACGGACTCTGCACCAATGAGATCGTTTCGAACGGCGGCAAGCACGTGGTAGCCGTGGCCGTTGTCGTGGTTCATTCCGCTGAGCAGTACGGCCACCATGCCGACCGTGAGCGGGGGCGTGTCGCCGCCGCGGTCGAGCGGCCCGTTGCCCTCGCCCCGCCAGTTTCTGCGGTCTGCAACGCGAACGGCCCCAGCCTCGGCGTCCCAGCGCAGCCACGACCGCGACGCATGATCGACCTCATCTGCCGCGGAGCGGATCTCGGTCATGCCGCACTGCCCCTCCGATTCAAGGTCGTAGAACCACGACGTGCGGGTGCGGAACGTGCGGGGCCCGGGTGCGGGGTCGGCGAGTCGCTCGGGATCGAGTTCCAGTTCAATCTCGAGGAACTTCGTCGACGCATTCGGGTCATGCCAGGCCGCACGAATACGTGCCCCGTCATCGACCGCTGCCGCCTCACCGCTCCCCGACGGCCAGAACTCGGCGAACTCCGCGTCGCCCATCACTACACCGAGCGCCTCGCCTGCAAATGCCTGCGCAGAAGCCGCCTCGGCGGGAGCTGCCGATCCGCGTGCTGTCGCGTCACCTGCAGCGTCGCATGCCGCAGTTGCCGCGGAGTCATCGACCGCCGGGAGCTGCGCGACAACTGCCCGGGCCAGAGTGACCGCGCGCGACGATCCACCCGCTGCGGCGAGCGCACGCACCCCTGGGAGCGTGAGCGCGTCGGCCTCAGCGGCGCCCGACCCAACCGCTGCGTGCACCGCCGGGAGGAGTTCGCCGATGGCTTCGACGAGTTCGGCGGTGCCTGAGAGCCGTCGGGGCGCCGCGAGTGAGGCGACGACGAGTTCGTCGAGCAGCGGCCAGACAACGGAGAGCATCCCCTCGTCTGCGAGGTCGAGGCAGCTGCGGGCGAAGGCGGCAAGCTTTGTTGGCGTCTCCATCCAATCCAACTTGCGCACGTCAGCGATGCCCGGAGGGAGCAGCCCTCGCTGCCAGGCTTCGGTGATTGCGAGTGCACCGTCTAGCTTCGCGCGTTCGTGCAGGTCGCGCTGGGCGCCGATGAGGTTGATCGCTTGCCCCGGGGTGAGCGGCGTCGCGCGCCGTGCCAGCTGCCGCAACGTGAGACCGTGGCCGGAGAGCTCCGAGTGCCCGATCGCGAGCGCCGTCCAGTCGCCGCCCTGCGGGAGCACCCCAAGCTCGATGTCGCTGCCGTAACCGTCGGCTTTAAGGCGGGCGGGGAATGCTGCGAGTGATTTCGGGGTCGCGAGTGGCTCAGGCCGCCACCAGTGGCGTGTGGTGTCGAGCACGAGTTCTGGTTCGACGAGGGGGTCTGCAAGGTACACGAGCGTCGCCTCGCCAGCGCTGAGCGGGAGCGTGATTCCGGTTTGCCCGACGACCGGAACGGTGAGCTCGGCGAGCGCCTCCCGGTGAGCCTCGGTGACGAGTTCTCGGTCGAGCCGCAGCAGGGCAAGCAGGAGATCTGCCTCGCTCGCCGCGGCACCCGCTCCGGCATAGGCGCGAAGACGCGCGGTGAACTCTGCGGGGTCGATGCGCATGTCGATCCAGGTGGGAGTCGACAGCAGCACAGGCACCTCCCCGAGCCGCTGCATGACGGCGGCCTCGCGGGCCGGTGCCGGAGAGTAGATCGTGGGCTTCGCACCGGGGAACTCGGTGCGGGCGGGCCGGTCGAGCCCGGAGAGCTCGGCTCCGCTGACCCACTCGGCGACCCCGCGCAGCCCTGGCACCCACTGCGAACGGATACCGCGAAGCAGGGTGCGAGCGAGATCGGGGTCGCGCCGCGCGAGCTCGTTGGCGAGGGCGAGGAGCTGCTCCGCGTCCGGATCGACCGGCCCGCCCTCCGGCCTGCCGGTGAGTTCGGAGGCGGCCGCAGTCGTCGCCGCGGCGGTTGCATCGGTGCTGGCGGCGGCGAGCGCGTCGGTGTTCTCTCCCGCACCGGGCGTCAGCCCCAGCGAGAAGCGCGGCACCTCCCACAGCGGCGGTGTCGCCTCCCAGCGCCCGCGACCAACGGCGCGGGCCGGCCCTGCGTTCGCCCCGTGGAGCGCAGCGGCTCCCCCGTGACTGCGCGCGCCGGGGCCGCTCGCATCATCGCTCCCCGCAGCCTCGCCCGGGGTGCTGAACTGCCAAGCTTCGAGCACAGCGGTCGCGGCACGTGACAAGGGTGCGTCGTTACTCTCTGCGATGGGCGTCAACAGTGGCGCCAGGTCCGCGACGACGCCCTTGGTTGGCAGCGGCCGCGCTGCGGCGGCTGCGAGAAGCGCACGGCGCGCCTTCTTGGTCTTCACGCCGAGCCCGAGCGTCAGCACCTCGATGAGCGTCTGTTCGTCACCGTGGGCGATGAGTGCGGGCCCGAACGCTTCGACGAGCGGGGCATCCCCGGTCGCGATCGCAGAGACGAGCGCGTCGGCGCGCGCGAGCAGTTCGTCGCGGCTAGCCGCGTCGGTGAGGCCGAGCGGGCCGGTGAGAAACGCCGCCCACACCTTGCGGTCTCCGGGGCGTTGGGCTGCGTCGAGGCCCGCGAAGGCGAGTTCTCGGGCCGCGGACTCGTCGATCCACCCGCGCTCGAGCGCTGCGGGCACGAGCAGGCCGAACGGCCCGGTCACGCTCAGGCCCGCGGCGACCGCGATCTCGGCGTGCTCCCGGAACCGCGGTGCGAGCACCTCAGGCTCGATCGCACCCCGATCACGCGGCTGCAGCCAGCCCTCGTTCGCCGGCGCACCCAGCGCATAGACGGCCCAGTCCCGGAGATAGTCGAGCTGGGCCGGCACGGGAAGCTCGAACTGGTGCACGAGCCGCACGGTTGTGCCGGCGAATCGAGAGGTCGCGTCGATCCACATGCGGCCACCGCCGCGGGCGGCATGCTGCACAAAGCTCTGCGCGTATTCGGCGCCGCGGCTCGCAATCACGGCCGTCACGAGCTCATCGCTGAGTGCGCCGCTGCCCGGGAGCACGGCCACGGCGCGGCGCGCGGCCACCCCCATGCGGATCGCGAACAGCGCGAGCATGCCCGCGTTGATGTCGTCGCCCAGCCAGCTCCGCCAGCCGTAGGTCGTCGGATCGAACGCCTCGAAAGCACCCCACTCCCCGGATTTCAGGCCCGAGACGGCGAGCCGCTGCTGTTCGGGGGTACCGGTCGGCAGCGTGAGCGCATCGGCGGGGGCTGCGCCCGGCCAGCCGAGCTCGCGAAACACTGTGACGGACTGGGTGAGGGCGGCCGAAGCGCTCACGCGGGCTCCTTAGGGAGGTGGGAGGTGGATCGTTGGGTGCTAGACGAGTGCGCGGCGCTCCGCCAGAGGGAGACGGCGAGGATGTGCTTGCAGGGCCCTCTGCCGGTGCCGTGGGTGAGCGCCCAGGTGCAGCTGCAGCTGAGCTCACCGGTGGGGTCGTCGGTGAAGTTGCTTGCGGAGTCGCCCGCGGAGTCGCCGGTGCGCTCGGCTGCGTGGGCGGCGGTGGCTTCGCGCACAATGGAATCCTCCACTGCGGTTGCCCCGTGCACGCGCCACACACGCGGCGCAGCGTCTGGCACGCCGGAGCCTGGCGTGCCAGAGCCTGGTGCGGCGAAGTCTGGCGCGGCGTGAGCGCTGTCGGGCGCGGGGCCAGCGGTAATCGGCGTTCCGGTGATCTCGCTGACTCGCCCGGCGGCCGCGAGCGACTTGGCAGCGACGAGGCGCGGGTTGTCCCGCTCCACTCGCGCCGGGTCGTCGGGAAGCTCGCGGTGAAAGTGTGCCTGGTCGTGCAGGTCCCACCCCACGCGGCCCGACGCTGCGAGCACTGCGAGAGCGCCACGGGCCCGCTCGAGGCTCAGCCCGGCTTCGTGCGCGATCCGCTGCGCGTCGATTGCGGGCTCGTAGGCAAGCAGCGCGGAGACCAGTTCGGAGTCGGCAACCACCTGCTCCCCCGCGAGTGCTGCGAGCAGTGCACCCTCGCCTGAGTGGCCGCGCCACGGCTCGGCGGTCAGGCCGAGGGTGAGCCTGGCGTGCGGCAGCTCGATGACGACCGCTGCTACGCCCGTGTCGCTGGGGGCTGTCCCGTACACGGTGAGCCCGGTCACGTGGGTGAGGAGCCGTTTGGCAGCGCTGAGCCGGTGCAGCCCCGCGATACTCACGGCCCCTGGCGTTGGCCGCTCGGTGACGCGCACCCCGCCCCGCGCGGGCACCAGCCACACGGTTGTGCCCGACGCTGTTGCCGGGGGCACGGCCGCGAGGAAGGCCCGAGCTTCGTGCGCGCTGAGCACGATCTGCGGCGTGAGGTGTTCGTGCAGCGCGGCAACGTTCCCGAGCGCGCGCACCCAGCGATCCGGCATGTCGACGGGGCGTTCCGATGATTGGATGCTGGGGGTTGCGAGCGTGAGGCCGGTGGCGCCGACGTCGAGGTGCAGGAGCGCTGCGCGCTGAATCCCCGAAAGGAGCGAGCGCGAGTGCATGCCGAGGTCGACGTTCGTGGTGCCGCGGGCGATCTCGCCGCCGTCAAACCCGCCGCCGAGGAGGTCGAGGCGGGCGTAGACGCCGTTACACGCCGAAAAGGTTTCGGCCCGCAGGCGGTCGCCGTTGGCGGTGAGCACAGGGTCGCGCATCGTCGTTGGCACGTACTGGAAGTAGCGCGTCGCGGTGATGTCTGCGAGCGTGAGGAGGCTCCGGGCGAGCATGAGCGGTTCGGTTGCGAAACCCGAGAAGAAACTTGGGGTGAGGTCGAGCCCGGTGGCTGTGCGCGCCGGCGCGAGGCCGAGTGCGAGCCCGCCACCGGCTTCGCGGGTGGGCTGCGCGAATGCCCGCGGCTGCGTGCCCCCGGGCCGGATAGCGGGGTCGAGCTGCACCGGTGTCATGCAATGATGCTACCGACCGCAGGTGACACATGGGTGATGCCAGTGATACACTCGGCCCATGCATAACGTGAATCAGTGGTGGGCCGCCTAGGGCGGTCACTCTTCACGCATCTGCATGCACCTCGACACCGCCTCTCGGAGGCGGTGTTTTTTGTCTCACGAGCGGCGCGTCGCAACACGTACTGACGCAAACTCACCGACGCAAGGAACCACTCATGACTGAGCCCACCGCCACCGCCACCGCCACGACCACCGCCGCGGGATCCACCGCGAACTCCACGTACCGCGCCGATGAGGCAGGGTTCTTCGGCGAGTTCGGTGGGGCGCCCCTGCCCCCGTTCCTTGTCGAGCCAATCGCCGAGGTCGCCCGCGAATACGCGAAGGCGAGCGCCGACCCCGAGTTCCAGGCCGAATACCAGGCGCTGCTGTCGAAGTACGTCGGCCGGCCGTCGCTGCTGTACTTCGCAGAGAACCTCACCGCGAAGCTCGGCGGCGCGAAGATCTACCTCAAGCGCGAAGACCTCAACCACACGGGCGCCCACAAGATCAACCACTGCCTTGGCGAGGCCCTCCTCGCCAAGCGCATGGGCAAGAAGAAGGTCATCGCCGAGACCGGCGCGGGTCAGCACGGCGTCGCGCTCGCAACCGCGGCGGCGCTCGTTGGCCTCGAGTGCGAAATCCACATGGGCGCGATCGATATCGCCAAGCAGCACCCGAACGTCGTGCGCATGGAGCTGCTCGGCGCGAAGGTCGTCGCCGTCGAGGAGGGTGGGCGCTCACTCAAGGAGGCCGTCGACTCGGCGTTCGGCGTGTTCGCTGGCGCACCCGACGAGTACTTCTTCGCGATCGGATCGGTTGTCGGGCCGCACCCGTACCCGTCGATGGTGCGCGACTTCCAGTCGGTCGTCGGCCGCGAGGCGCGGGCCCAGATCGTCGAGGCCGAGGGGCGACTCCCCGACTACCTCATCGCTGCCGTCGGCGGCGGATCGAACGCCATGGGCCTCTTCGACGCCTTCCTCGAGGACGATTCGGTGCGCATCATCGGTGTCGAGCCCGCGGGTGAGGGCCTCGAGGGTACCCGCCACGCCGCAACCATGACGCTCGGTAAGCCCGGCATGCTCCACGGTATGCACACGAAGGTGCTGCAGGATGAGGCGGGCGAACCCTCCCCCGTGCACTCGATCGCTTCGGGCATCGACTACCCGGGGGTTGGCCCGCAGCACGCGCACCTCGAGCAGCTCGGCCGCGCCGAGTACGTGACGGCGACTGACGCAGAGACCCTCGCAGCGTTCCAGCTGCTCACCCGCTCAGAGGGCATCATCCCAGCGCTCGAGTCGTCACACGCGGTCGCGCACGCCGTGAAGCTGGCGCCGACGCTCGGCACCGACGAGATCATCATCGTGAATCTCTCGGGCCGCGGCGACAAAGACGTCGACTACGTCGCGGAGCTGCTCGCCGCACAGCGGTAGCAGGTCGGGGTCCGGCTAGCGGGAGACCGTTCCCGTTAGCCGGCGCCGGACGAAGCGACTAGGCGAGGCGCTGCCTCTGTCTCGGCGCGGAACTGCTGGAGGGAGACCGAGGTGATCCCATTGTCGTCCCAGGCTTCTTGGGCGGCAGCAAACACTTCGCCACGCCACTGAGCGTCTCGCCCCGTGGAAGGCGGGTCAAAGACGACCGTTGCTAGCACTTCCCGATGCAAACTCACCTGCTTCGCGCCACCCAGAGCGAGGTGTGCGCCGTGTCTCCTGAGCAACGAAAAGAAATAGTTCGAGGCTTGAAGCTGCTGTTCGAGCCCGTCGATCACTGCGACGTTGAAGGCCCAGACGCTGACCAGGCGGCTTGACGCTGGCTGCCGTTGGAAGAGATCAATGGTTGCACGCTGCTTCCCGATCGTGGCTCGTGGCTGAACGAACAGGCTCACCCCTTCGACGAGACCATGTCGAGACTGCAGGGTTGCGCGCACTTCAGACCGCAGGCTCGCCCGTGTCAAGGCTTGTGCCCGCGTTGTGCCGGCGCGTTCAACAAGATGCGGAAACAGCAGGTCGAGTGCTTGCACCGCAGACTGCGCAGCGACCGGCGACGGCGCCGAGAACTGGATCGAGCTGGCCTGGCGACCTCGTATGCGACGCATCCAAGCGGTATCGATGCCGCTATCGTCCAGCTGCGGTGAGCCATGATTGCCGATTCGCCTGGAGAAGTCGTCTTGCCACGCTCGGAGTTCACGGCCGACGTGCGCGGTTGTCGCGGAGGCGCCGCCCCGATGCGACCCAAACCGAACAGCCCAATCCGCCCCGTCGCGACCGGCGAGCAGACCAATGTTCACGAACTCGCCGCGAGCGACGTCCGGCACATAACGAATAATCCAATATTGGTATGTCATGGTGCCTCCTCACTCGTATCGGCTGTGGTGCGCAGCCACCGCCAGCCGCTGCGTCACTCCCGGGATTCTCGCGTACAAGAGCTCGGCCACCTGAGTGAGTTCCTCCGTTGTTGTCCCCCATTCTAAAGGCACCATCTGCATAACCCCGAGAAGATCTGCCAGACTGATGCGACGCACACTCTTCAGGGTGGCCAACAAGGCCCGAGCAGATACCACGCCGGGGTCGAGATCCTGTTGCCACGCATCAGTCCCGACGCGTTGAAGTGCTGGCACGCTCCAATCTGATTCTCCCGCCAACCAAAATCCGTGATCAAACGTCCAGATTGAGTAATCGGCAGAGAGCTCATGCAACCAGTGAGCGTCTCCTCCCATGCAGAGATCCCACAGTGCCAGTATGCTCGCTTGGCGCTGCCGATTGTTATCCAAGTGAGAGTAGGTAGACCACTCATCCGACACGACGACATCAGTCACCTCGAGTGACGCGTGCGCCACACAGCCCTGGAGCCGAACGCCATTTGTGAAGCTCCAGTCGAGGCCCGCAGGAATATGAATGACCGCGTTGACCGGGGCAGCGACTCCGATCAAACGCCCTACGCCGTACGCGATGCTCTCTGCCACCAACGTCCGCGCACCCTGTGGGCTGTTCGGGGCCTTCACCCAGTACTTGCGGCCATCAGACGCTAGCGCGAGAAAGGCCTCCGAGCCCGAGCCCGAACGCTGCAGAATCGCCAGTAGCTCCAGTGGGGTGCTATCAGCCTCGGCTCGACTCGACATAGTTCAGAACACTACCGCAGTCGCTGACAGCACAGCGCGGGCAGCGAGCACGAAGCGCAGCGGCGTTCGGCCACTGGAACAGCACCACGCACGCGGCGCCCTGCCGAACTCGACCTTTTCTGCACGACCCAGCCCAGAACCCGGCGAGAATTGCCTATATTCGGCGAATCACCCTCGATTGCGCCGGTGCGCTGCCCGCAGCACAGCTCGCGCCGAGCGCGCCGAACCCTGCGCTTTCGCCGCCCGCGCGCTATCCATCAAACACTCCGCGGTCATCGAAGCGCAGCCTGAGTGCCTCGGGGCGCGCGCGGCCCGGCTGGCGGCCCTTCTGCCGTGAAGACGCTCCAGCGGCGTCGGCGACAAGCGCGCCTCGCAGTCGCTTCGCGACGTCGAGCCCGCGCGCGTATTCAAACCGCACAATCGCACGCACGAGCTTCGCGCCGCGCGCCGCCGGGTCGTTCACATCGACCGGGGTCGGCCCGAGAACTTCGACGCCGGCAAGCCTGTCGGGGGCGTGCAGCGCGGCAACCGCACGGTCGACCTCGGCTGGCCCGCCGGTCACGCTCGCGACCCGCACCGCTGGCGGGTAGCGCAGCGCCTGCCGATCGCCCAGCTCCTGGTGCAGCCACTCCTCGATACGCCCCGTGACAAACGCCTGCACGACCGGGCCACCGCCCGAGGCCATAAGGCAGAGCCCGTCGGGCGCCGCGAGCGCCGCGGCATTCTCCCACCAGCGCAGGCAGTCTTCGCCTGCCCGCAGGTTTTCGAGGCTGAGCAGCCGCTCGGCGTCGAGCAGCACGACGGCGCGGTAGCCGCCGGCCGCGAGCGGTTCAGCTCCCCGAGTTGCCACCACGATCGCCGGCCGAGCGTCGACGCGCTCGCGGGGGTGGTCGCCGTCTGAGAGCAACACGCGGAAGCCGCGGAACTGCCGCTCAAACTGCTCAACCGTGCGGGCAGAGCCCATACCGCGCTCGGCGAGGCGGTTGCCGCCGCAGCTCTGGCAGGACCACCCCGAGGCCTGCTGCCCGCACCACCGGCACGCCGGCCGGCCGGCCGCCCGGAACCCGATCGGCCCGCCGCAGCCCGTGCAGCGAGCGAGGTCGCCGCAGTCACCGCACACCGACACGGGGGCGTACCCCGGGGTTGCGACCTGCACAAGCACTGGGCCGGTGCGCAACCCCTCGCGGATAGTCTTCGCAGCGAAGTCTGGCACCCGGCCGGCGAACGCGTCTGGCGCGACGGAGGCGTCGGCGTGGAACACACGGGTGCGCCGCGGCGGGTTCACCTGGTCGTGCACGTAGCCGATGAGCGCGAGCCGTTCGACCTCGGCGCTGCGGGCGTGCGCCGCAAAGAACAGGCCTGCCCCCGACTGCTCGGCACGCACGAGCGCAGCGTCTCGCGCGTGCACGTAGGGCGCGAGGGGCTCGGCGAGCACGGGGTCGCCGTCATCCCACATGAGGATGGCACCGAGCTCGTGTGCCGGGGCGTAGACGGCCGAGCGGTTGCCGATGATGATGCGCGGTTCACGGTCGAGCGCAGACAGAAAGCTCGCGTAGCGCTCGCCGTTTGACTGCCGGGCGTCGACGCGCACGACCCCCTGCGCGCCGAGGGCCGCGAGCGCGCTCTGCAACTGATCTTGGTCGCGATAGTCGGGCGAGACGACAATCGCGCTGCGGCCGGTTGCGTGCACGGCGATCGCGACGTGCGCGAGGCGGATCGCCCAACCGCCAACCCACTCGCCCGTTGACAGCCGCTCCGGCGAATGCGTTGCCGTGAACGCGAGGCGCTCGCCGGCGGTCAGGCGCGCCGCGATCTCGGCGGCATCGGTGCCCGCGGCATCGGTGCCCGCGGCATCGGTGCCCGCGGCAGCGGCTTCCGCGGCATCGGTGCCCGCGGCAGCGCCTTCCGGCACAGCACCGTCCGGCACAGCACCCTCTGCCGCCGCGGCGGCGAGGTGCTGCTTCTCAACGCGCACCTGCCTGGTGGGAATCGCGAGGCGCAGAATATCGCCCGCCGACCCGCCGGCCCTGTCGGCGACAGCGCGCGCGAGTTGCCAGACCGCGGGGGTGAGTTGCGGCACCGGGCTCACGATGTCGGCGATCGGCGACAGCGAGCCGCCGAAGCTGCTCGAGTCTGCGAAACCTATGACGTAGCCGAAGGCCTTGCGCTGCTGGTTGCGAAATGGCACGCGCACACGCTGGCCGACGCGCAGCGTATCGGCAAGCTCCTCGGGCACGGCGTAGTCGAACAGGTGGTCGAGCTGCGGCAGCGCCGAGTCAAGCAAGACCTCTGCGACGGCGCGCCCGTTCGGCGCTTCGGCGTTGAGGCAGCTGCACTGTGACCCGGGCTCGGGCGCGCCGGGAGCGCCCGGCATCGCGGCAGACGAGGGCATCGCGGCACTCGCAGCTTCCCCGCCCTGCCCCGTGGCCTCCCCGCTCAGCGCTCCGGCAACCACGCGAACCCCTGGCGGCTAGAGCCCGGCTGCGGCGCGCAGCTCGGCGACGCGCGGCGTCGCCTCCCAGGTGAAGTCGGGGAGCTCACGACCGAAGTGGCCGTAGGCGCTCGTCTGTGCGTAGATCGGGCGCAGCAGCTCGAGGTCACGAATGATGGCGAGCGGGCGCAGGTCAAAGACCTCGCGCACGGCGGCCTCGATGCGCTCGGTTGGAACGGTCTCGGTGCCGAAGGTCTCGACGTACAGGCCGACCGGCTGCGCGCGGCCGATCGCGTACGCAACCTGCAGCTCGGCTCGGCGGGCCAGGCCCGCGCGCACGACGTGCTTGGCGACCCACCGCATAGCGTAAGCGGCTGAGCGGTCGACCTTCGACGGGTCTTTGCCGCTGAAGGCGCCACCTCCGTGCCGGCTCGCGCCCCCGTAGGTGTCGATGATGATCTTGCGGCCGGTGAGGCCGGCGTCACCCATTGGGCCGCCAACAACGAACGGCCCGGCCGGGTTGATGAAGAACTCCGCGTTCGCGCTCGGCAGGTCGACGAGCTCGAGCACCGGCTGAATGATCTCGCGAGCCACGATGTCGCGCAGCGCGGGCACCGAGAGGCTCGCCGCGTGCTGCGTCGACACGACAACCGCCTCGATCGCCGCCGGGCGGTCGCCGTCATAGCCGATGGTGACCTGGGTCTTGCCATCGGGCCGCAGCTCGGGCACGAGCCCGCTCTTGCGCACCTCGGTGAGACGCTCCGCAAGGCGGTGTGACAGCCAGCTCGGCAACGGCTGCAGCTCGGGCGTCTCGTCGGTCGCGAAACCGAACATGATGCCCTGGTCGCCGGCTCCCTGCGCGCTGAGCGCGTCTGCCTCGCCGCTCTCGCGCACCTCGAGCGACACGTCGACGCCGCCGGCGATATCGGGCGACTGCTGCCCGATAGACACCGATACCCCGCACGACGATGCGTCGAAGCCCATGTCGGAGCTTGTGTACCCGATCTCGCGAATCGCGCCGCGCACGAGCTGCGGAATCTCAACGTAGCCGCTCGTCGACACCTCGCCGGCAACGTGCACGAGCCCCGTCGTCACGAGCGTTTCGACAGCGACACGCGCCCCCGGGTCTTGCTCAAGCATCGCGTCGAGAATCGAGTCAGAAATGCGGTCGCAAATCTTGTCGGGGTGCCCCTCGGTGACGGACTCGGACGTGAACTGTCGCAGCACGGATGCTCCTCGAATAGAAAGTACTGTAGGCCGAACTCTCGGCCCGGGAATAGCTGTGGCGCCGGTACCAAGAGGGTAACCGGCGCCACCGACACTGAGTGCAGTTACGCCTTGGGCGTCATCTGCAGCTTGCCCTCGACGATCTCGTGGAGAGCGATCGACAGCGGCTTGTCGTCGACTGACGAGTCGACAAGCGGGCCGACGTTGTCGAACAGGTTGCCGTCGTGAAGATCGGTGTAGTAGTCGTTGATCTGGCGCGCGCGCTGAGCAGCGAACACAACCAACGCGTACTTCGAGTCCACCTTGGCGAGCAGGTCGTCGATCGGTGGGTCGATGATGCCGTTGACATTAGCCATGAAATAACTCCTCTAGATAGACCCGTCTATTCTAGCCCATCAGCCCCACGCCGCGGCGCAAGATGACGTGACCGTTACGGCCGCTCAGTCTCGTCCAGGCGCGGCTGCCGGAAATGGCGAGCCGATCCACCCCCGCCAAGAACCCGAGCCCCTCGGCCGCGAACGCCGCAGCTGCCGGGATACCGGGCGCGATCTCGCTCCCCCACACCGCGCGACGCACCTTCTGCACGACCGGGTCGCCGGCATCGGCCGGCACATTCTCTGCGACGCGAGCCATGCCCTCTGCGGCGACGATCGCGAGCGACCCCGCATCGATCTCGCCGCGGGCCTCCCAGCCGCCGAGCGGCGGCAGCACGCCGCTCCACGCGGCGGCGACCGTCACGTCGGGCAGCGCGAGGGTGAGCCCCGACTCCTCGCGCGCGAGCCTGTCGGTGAGCGACCGCACCTCTACCACAGTGTCGACGGGCACGGCGGGCGCCTCGGCAAGCGGAAATGCGCGCATAACGAGCACCACGGGGGTGTCGTCCATAATTCCGGCTGGCGCCTGCGTGCAGCCGTATACGGCAAGCACGTCGCCTCGGGTTTGCAGCCGCACCTCCGCCTCCCCGAGCCGCACCAGGCGGCCGAGAAAGTTCTGCAGGTCTTGGCGGGTCGCCGTGTCGGCGAGGGCTAGGGAAAGAGTCTCAGCGGTCATCGATCTCAGCTTAGCCCCGCGAGGTGAGCGCGGGCCGAGCGGCCGCGGCCTAGACTGAGCCCTATGACTGACCAGGCGAAACTGTCCCAGGCTCGCGACGTTCCTGCCCCGAACCTCGCCGAGATGCTCTCGCTCGCAAACACCGAGGCACGCACGCACTACGACATCTTCACCGGGCCCGCGATGCCGACGCCGCACGGCCGCGCCTTCGGCGGGCAGGTGCTCGGTCAGGCGCTCGTGGCCGCGGGGCTCACGGCGCCAGAGGGCCGCGAGATCCACTCCATGCACGGCTACTTCGTGCGCCCCGGAGACAGCCGCACCCCGATGACCTTCGAGATCGCACGGCTGCATGACGGCCGCTCATTCTCTACCAGGCGCGCCCAGGCCTACCAGCGCGGCGAGGTGCTCATGTCGCTCATTGCCTCGTACCAGGGCCCCGAAGAGGGGCTCGAGCACCAGGAGAGCTTCGATGTCTCGGCGATCGCACAGCCCGAGGACCTGCCGACGGTGTGGGAGAAGTACGGCCACCTCACCGGAGACCCGCGCAGCTCGTGGATTCTCAACCGGCCGTTCGATTTTCGCCACGTGGGGGCCGATATGGTCATGGAACCGGGCGAACTCACGAACCGGCAGTACGTGTGGCTGCGCAGCCGCGAGCCGCTCGCTGGCGGCCAGCCCGTGCACTCGGCGGCGCTCGCGTTCGCGTCAGACTACCTGCTGCTCGAGCCCGTCACGCGCAAGCACGGCCTGCCATGGGCGACACCTGGCATGAGCGCGGCGAGCCTCGACCACAGCATGTGGTTCCACCGCCCGTTCCAGGTCGACGAGTGGCTGCTCTACGAGCTCGAATCGCCAACCGCCCAGAGCGGGAGGGGGCTCGCGCACGGCCGCTTCTACGACCGCTCCGGCGCGCTCGTCGCGAGCGTCTCGCAGGAGTCGATGATCAGGCTGCCGCGGTAGCGCTACCGCGTGCGGAGCACGAGCGGCTCGTCCATCCATGCGGCGACCGCCTCGCGGGCGGGGCCCGTGATCTTCGTCGGGCGCACGGTTTTCGAGTCGACCATCACCGCGGCGGTGATCGCGCGCGCGACAACCGTGCGTTCTGTGGCCGCCCCGTCAAGAATCTCGCAGTGGATCTCGAGGTTGGCCCCGCCGAGCTTGCCGATCCACATCTCGACGATCACCGGGCGCGCCGAGTAGTCGAGCACCCGCACGAACTCGATCTGCTGGCTCGCGACGAGCATCATGTGCTCCGCCGTCTCGCCGGCGTTGAAGTGCTGCTCTAGGCCCGTCGGCTCGGTCGCGGCGCCCATCCAGAGCACGCGCACGCGCGCCTCCTCGAGCAGCCGCGCGTACGCGACGTTGTTGACGTGCCCGTATGCATCTTGGTCGCCCCAGCGCAGCTGCAGCTCGACGTGTGCTCGTGCCATGTTTTCACCCTTCCCAGGCCTTCGGCCCCCACTTCCGCGCACAAACAGCTGTGCCCGCGGGCCGAGGCCAGCGGGCACAGCAGCGCGAACTAGTCGCGCGTGAGCTTGCGGTAGTGGCTGCGCGACGGCTTGGCCGCGTCGACACCAAGGCGCTCAACCTTGTTCGCCTCGTATGCCTCGAAGTTGCCCTCGTACCAGTACCAGTCGGCCGGGCTCTCTTCGGTGCCCTCGTACGCGAGAATGTGCGTCGCGATACGGTCGAGGAACCACCGGTCGTGCGTGATCACCACGGCGCAGCCGGGGAACTCGAGCAGCGCGTTCTCGAGCGACTGCAGCGTTTCGACGTCGAGGTCGTTCGTAGGCTCATCGAGCAGCAGCAGGTTGCCGCCCTGCTTGAGCGTGAGCGCGAGGTTCAGGCGGTTGCGCTCACCACCCGAGAGGACGCCGGCCTTCTTCTGCTGATCCGGGCCCTTGAACCCGAACTTCGAGACGTAGGCGCGCGACGGGATCTCGGTCTTGCCGACGGTGATGATGTCGAGGCCGTCGCTCACAACCTCCCAGAGCGTCTTGTCTGGGTCGATGTTCGCGCGGTTCTGGTCGACGTAGCTGATCTGCACGGTCTCGCCGATCTTCAGGTCGCCACCGTCGAGCGGCTCGAGCCCAACGATCGTCTTGAAGAGCGTGGTCTTGCCCACACCGTTCGGGCCGATGACGCCGACGATGCCGTTTGGCGGCAGCGAGAACGACAGCCCGTCGATGAGCATGCGGTCGCCAAAGCCCTTCTTCAGGTCCTTCGCTTCGATGACGATGTTGCCGAGGCGCGGGCCTGCAGGGATCTGGATTTCCTCGAAATCGAGCTTCCTGGTGCGCTCAGCCTCTGTCGCCATCTCTTCGTAGCGCGCGAGACGCGCCTTCGACTTCGCCTGGCGGCCCTTGGTGTTCGAGCGCACCCACTCGAGCTCCTCCTTCAGGCGCTTCGCGAGCTTCTGATCTTTCTTGCCCTGCACGTCGAGGCGCTCGTGCTTCTTCTCGAGGTAGGTCGAGTAGTTGCCCTCGTAGCCGATGAGACGGCCGCGATCGACCTCGGCGATCCACTCGGCGACGTTGTCAAGGAAGTACCTATCGTGGGTAATCGCGATGACGGCGCCAGGGTACTTCTGCAGGTGCTGCTCCAGCCACAGCACGCTCTCGGCGTCGAGGTGGTTAGTTGGCTCATCGAGCAGCAGCAGGTCTGGCTTCTGCAGCAGCAGCCTGGTGAGCGCGACGCGGCGCTTCTCGCCGCCAGACAGCGGCCCGATCTCAGCATCGCCGGGCGGGGTGCGCAGCGCGTCCATCGCCTGCGCCAGCTGGTTGTCGAGATCCCAGCCGTCTGCAGCGTCGATCTCTTCCTGCAGCGTGCCCATCTCTGCGAGCAGCGCGTCGAAATCAGCGTCTGGCTCGGCCATGAGCGCCGAGATCTCGTTGAAGCGGTCGAGCTTGCCCTTGATGGCGATGCCGCCCTCGATGTTCTCGAGCACGGTCTTCGTCTCGTCGAGCTCTGGCTCCTGCATGAGAATGCCGACGGTGTAGCCGGGCGTGAGCGCCGCGTCACCGTTCGAGGGGGTGTCGAGCCCCGCCATGATCTTCAGGATGGTCGACTTGCCCGCACCGTTCGGGCCGACCATGCCGATCTTCGCGCCGGGAAGGAACGACATCGTCACGTCGTCAAGGATCAGCTTCTCGCCGACGGCCTTGCGCGCGCGAACCATCTGGTAAATGTATTCAGCCATATATTTTCCGGGCGAGCGTGCCCCGAACTCCCTGCTTCACGAGGTGGAATCTAACGCGGACTACTCTACCCGGTCTGCGCCTGCCTGGCAGTTCGATCTTGCACGCCTGCCGGGCGGCTTGCTCTTGCACGCCTGCCGGGCGGCTTGCTCTTGCACGCCTGCCGGGCGGCTCGCCCTCACGGGCCATTCTGGCGGCCGTGCGCCCGTAGACTCGTCAGCATGAGCGAATTCCCCTCACCCGTCGCCGAGATCCCTAGCGGGCCGGTCGCCGTGCCACCGCGAGTGGCCGAGCTCACGGGCGGCCGAGAGCTCGTTCCCGTGTGGGTAAACGGACTCGGCGGGCTGACGTTTCGCGACCCTGGCTCGGGTGGTTCGGCTGGCTCGGGTGGTTCGGCTGGCTCGGGTGGTTCGGCTGGCTCGGGTGGGGCCGAGTACGCCTCCGCGAGCTTCGTCAAGTGGGTCGCGGCCGGCACACCTGAGCTCGACCTCGCCGCTGAGGCTGAGAGGCTCGCGTGGGCGCGGGCTCGCGGCGCTGTGGTGCCCGAGGTGCTCACGCACGGTGAAGACGCGAGCGGGTCGTGGCTCATCACACGCGCGCTCGCGGGCGAGTCGGCCGTCGCGCCGCGGTGGATCCCCGAGCCCGAGACCGCCGCACGGTCGATCGGCGCTGGTCTGCGGGCGCTCCACGACCGGTTGCCGGTTGACGAGTGCCCGTTCGAGTGGGCGATCAGCGATCGCATCGCACGGTTCGAGGAGCGCGTGGCCTCGGGCGAGAGCCCGGCAGACTGGAGCCGCGACTACCGCGGCTTGTCGGTCGCGGAGGCGCGCTCGCTGCTGCACGATGCGCCAGCGGTGGATCGGCTCGTGGTGTGCCACGGCGACGCCTGCGCGCCGAACACGCTGCTTGACGCTGAGGGCCGGTTCGCCGCCCACGTCGATCTTGGTTCGCTCGGCGTGGCAGATCGCTGGGCCGATCTCGCAGTGGCTGCCTGGAGCATCGACTGGAACCACGGCCCGGGGTTCGATCACCTCGTCTACGAGGGCTACGGCATCGACCCCGACCCGGAGCGCATCGCCTACTATCGGTTGCTCTGGGATCTCGGGTAGGAGCGCGGGGCGAGCCGGGCGGGGTTTCTCCCGGCGCTCGAGTGCCCGCCGCCCCGGCCTCTGACCCGTCGCTTGGCTGGCTGCGCCGCCCACTGTCTCGGCCGGCCTTGGCCCGCTCACAATTACCAGTCGATGGGCCGGGTCTCGCCAATCATGCAGACGTTGCGTTCGGGGCCGACTGCGGCAACGGCCTCGGCCGCTACCTCGCGGCTGTCGGTGGCAATCTGGCCGATGAGGCAGGTCTCACCCGAGCGCACGGCGACATAGATGCTGTCGGCGACGAGGTTCGTTTTCGACTGATCGAACGAGACCTGCATGTCTGCTTTGTCGAACCCGCCAGCAGCCACGGCGTCGACGAGCGGTTGCCCCTGCACGGGCTGCTCCCCCGCCGCATAGTCGGTGAGCACCTGGGTGAAGAACGGCAGGTTCTCTTCGGCGGTACCGCCTGGCACGAACACCGCGGGCTCGGCCGGCGGCGCCGGGGTCGGCCGCTCGGGCGTCGCGGGCGTCGGGCCCTCGAGCAACGAGCACGAGGCAAGGCCGGCGGCGAGCAGCACCGCCCCCGTAACAGCGACAAGTGTGCGGCGAGCGCGTTTCACAACCATGGTGCAAGTCTAGGGGGCTCGCTGCTGTGAGCACCCAACAAGTCACGGAGTCGCCGAAGGCCCCGTTGAGCGTTCTCCACAGTGCGCGGCTCCCCTCGCCGTAGGGGCACGGTCTCCACATTTTCGTCATGCGACCGCTGGGTCGGCACACAGGCATGCACCCTGGATGCGAGGAGCGTCGCATTCCCGGCGTCGCCACCAACCACGAGGAGTTCCCATGTCACACAATCTCAGTCTCGTCGGCCAGATCGCGACCGACCCGAAGTTTTTCACCCCGCAGGGCGGTGCCGAGTTCTGTACCTTCAGGTTGGCGAGCACGGAGCGTCGCTACGACGCGAACAGCCAGGAGTGGGTTGACGGCGATACCAACTGGTTCACCGTGAATACGTTTCGCAGCCTCGCGCGCCATGCGAACCGTTCGTTCAAGAAGGGTGACCGCGTCGTGCTCACGGGTAAGCTGCGGGTGCGCACTTGGGAGAAAGACGAGAAGCGCGGCACCTCTGTTGAGGTAGACGCCGAGGGCATCGGGCACGACGTGCACTTCGGCGTATCGGCGTTCACGAAAGCCATGAGCGCCGAGGCGCCCGCGGGCCAGCCGACCGGAGCCGTGGCTGCGCCGAACCCCCACGACGCTCCGGTCCCTGCACCGGCGCCACCCTCCGCGCCCCCGCCAGCGGTCGCTGCCAGCGCGGCGGTCACCGGGTCAGGCAGCGAGCCGATGTCGCCCGACGGGTTTACCCCGAAGGTGCCATCGGCAGCCTAGCCCCAGGGGCGTGGTCGTGCCCCGCGGCCACGCCCCTGGCCTTGCCCGCAACCCGCAACCCGCAACCCGCCACCCGCCACCCGCCACCCGCATCAATATCCGCGCCCAATCGGCAATCTGCACCCAATAGCCTCTGAGATCGCGCCCCGGGCCGTGGGAGCGCAGATCACCTATCTACCGCAGGCGGCGTCGCGGGAGACGGCACCCAGGGTGGAGGGCCCCAGGGTGGAGGGCCGAGAGGCTACGCCGCTACGAGGCTTGGTGGCCACGCCGGTTGCGCGAGAGGAGTCGGTCGAGACCGAAGTAGGCGTAGCCGACGCCGATGAGTGCGACGGCGAGCACACACACCCGCACTGCGACGCCGGCG
The DNA here is from genome assembly GCF_039528015.1 of Leucobacter albus. Taxonomy (NCBI): domain Bacteria; kingdom Bacillati; phylum Actinomycetota; class Actinomycetes; order Micrococcales; family Microbacteriaceae; genus Leucobacter; species Leucobacter albus. Next base: position 63,061 of record NZ_BAAAKZ010000006.1, read on the forward strand.
ACACCGTGCTCATCGACGTTGAGAAACGGGTACGGGTAGCGCTGACCTGGCGAGAACTCGCCCCCAAGCCCGCCGTACACAAACGCGAACACCAGGTACAGCAGGGGAATAATCGCCCAGAGCAGCGGGTCGAACGCTCGCAGCCTCCCCTTGGGCACGAACACCATCCAGTCAACGATGAGCAGGCAGGGAGTAATGATGTGAATGAGATTGTCGGTCAGCGAGAACGGAACGTAGCCGCTGTCTTGCACGAACGTCGCCGGCACGAGCACGATGAGGTAGACCAGCATGGTGATCGTGATCGCCATCATCACGGCCGCGCTCCACCGCACCGAGGGCGTCGAGTACCCCCGCACGCCCTGCCCCCGCAAGTCGCGCACTGTCGCGACCACGAGCAGCGCTACCCAGACCAGGCACAGCAGGTTGCTCTGCACGGTGTAAAACGAGAACGCGGCCCACCCGGGGTTCGGGCCGAATATGCCGGTGATGCGAACAATGCCCAGAGCGATGAGCACCAGCGACACGACACGAAACGCCAGCGCCGCCGGGCGCCATGCCAGCGCGCCGTCGCGAATCATCCGGTCGGAGCCCGCGCCCGCGGGTGCACGATGTTCGGTGGTTGAGCGTTCTGTGGTTGAGCGTTCGGCCGTGGCTCGTTTGGTCATGGCCAAATCATACGAGACCGCGGGCCGACCACGCGGCAGGCCGCGCGCTCACACCAGGTACTCGGCGAAGCCCGCGCGAATCTTGTTCACCTTCGGCACGGCAACCGCGAGGCAGTACCCCTGCGTCGGGTTCTTCGCGAAGAAATCCTGGTGCTCCTCGGGGCCAGGGAACACGTCGCCGAGCTCTGAGATCTCGGTCACAACGCCGCCGCCCCAGGCCTCGTCTGCGCGGGCACGCGCCGCCTCGAAGAGTTCGCGCTGCGCCTCGTCTGCATAGAACATCGCGGAGCGATACTGGGTGCCAACATCGTTGCCCTGACGGTTCAGTTGGCGCGGGTCGTGCATCGTGAAGAACGCGTCGAGCACGATAGCTGCCGGCAGCACCCGCTCGTCGAACTCGACTTCAACGACCTCGGCGTGGCCCGTCAGCCCCGTGCAGACGGCCTCGTAGCTGGGGTTCGGCAGCTCGCCCCCGGTGAACCCGGAGCGAACCGCCACGACACCGCGAAGCGCGCGGTAGGCCGCATCGAGGCACCAGTAGCAGCCGCCACCGAGTACAAATGTCGTCGTCATGCGCGCTCTCCCTCTGTTGCTGCGTCGTCGCCCGCTATCCACCACGAGTCGTTCGGCCCGACGGGCACGCGCCGCTTGTGATCGGTCGCGAGGAAGCGGCGCTCGAGGTTCGTGCGCGCCTCGTCGGAGACGGGTTCTCCGCGCAGGTAGGCGTCGATCTCGGGGTAGGTCACGCCGAGGCTCGACTCGTCGGTCTCCCCAGGCTTACCGTCGAGCAGGTCTGCTGTCGGCACCTTCTCCCACAGCCTGTCGGGGGCGCCGAGCTCTCGCAGCATCTCGGCGCCCTGGCTCTTCGTGAGCCCCTGCAGTGGGATCGCATCTGCCGCGCCGTCGCCGAATTTTGTAAAGAACCCGGTAATTGCCTCGGCGGCGTGGTCGGATCCGATCACTATGAGCCCGCGATCGCCCGCCAGGCCGTACTGGGCGACCATGCGCGCGCGGGCCTTGATGTTGCCCTTGTTGAAGTCGCTCACGGCCTCGCCGGTAGCTTCGGTGAGTGCGTGGACCAAGCCGTCGACCGAGGCGGCGATGTTCACGGTGACCGTGTGGTCTGGCTGAATGAACTGCAACGCGAGCTGCGCGTCGGCCTCGTCGTGCTGCACCCCGTAGGGCAGCCGCATGGCCCAGAACTCGGCGTCGCGCCCGGCCGCACGCAGCCGCTCGACGGCGAGCTGGGCGAGCCTGCCGGCGAGCGAGGAGTCCTGCCCGCCGGAGATGCCGAGCACGAAGCCGCGAACGCCGGGGATGCTGGCCGCGTAGTCCGCGAGGAATGCGACGCGGCGCTCGATCTCCTCAGCCGGCACGATCGACGGCTGCGACCCGAGTTCGCGAATAATCCGCTGCTGCAATTCGTTCACGACACAAGCTCCTCTACGTCCATGAGGCACCGGGGCCCCAGCAGTCCCTTGAGTTCCCCAAACAGGTCAGACGAGATCCGCACCTGCTCGCGCAATTCGAACACCCGCACCGCGTGCGGGGTGATGAGATTCAGTCTAATCTCGGAGTCGCCGGGGTGACGCTTGAGCGTTGACTGGAGTTCTTCCATGAGCGGCTCGGTCGCGCGGGCCTCCGAGATCGTCAGGGTGAGTGCCCCGGCCTCGTCTTGCACTGACGTGTCAACACCGCGCACCCCATAGGCATGCATCGACATCCCGTCGTCGCGCGCGTTGAGCTTGCCCCGCAGCGCGACGACCGAGTCGGCCTGCAGCATCGGCCCGAACTCCTGATACGACTTCCCCATGAAGAGCGCCTGGATCTCACCAGTGAAGTCTTCAATCGTGGCCATGCCGTAGAGGTTGCCCGACTTCGCGGTGCGGTGCTGCACGCTCGTGAGCAGCCCCGCGAGCACGACGGTCTCGCCGTCGAAGTTGCCATCGGGGTTCGTTACCTGCTCGACCGTCGCCGTTGCCTCCTTCGCGAGTGTGGTTTCGAGGCCGCGAAGCGGATGGTCTGACACGTACAGCCCGAGCATCTCGCGCTCAAACGCGAGCTTGTCTTTCTTCGTCCACTCCGGCCGCTCGGGCACGAGCGACACCGTCTCGGCGCTCTCCCCCGAGGCCTCTGCAGCCTCGGCGAAGAGGCTGTCGAAGTCGAAGCCGACGTCGCCCTTCTCTTCGGCGCGCTTCTCCTTCACCGCCCCTTCGACCGCGCTCTCGTGAATCTCGAGCAGCGCACGCCGCGTGCCGCCGAGCCCGTCGAACGCGCCGGCCTTGATGAGCGACTCGATGGTGCGCTTGTTCAGGGCGGGGAGGCCGACCTTCTTCAGGTAGTCGTGGAAGGTCTCGAAGTTGCCGAGCTTTTCGCGTGCCTCGCGCACCGCCTCGACGACGTGGCCGCCGACGTTGCGGATCGCGCCGAGGCCGAAGCGAATGTCGTCGCCAACTGCCGAGAAGTTCGCGAACGACTCGTTCACCGCGGGCGGCAGCACCTTGATGCCCATGCGGCGGCACTCGTTGAGGTAGATCGCGAGCTTGTCTTTAGAGTCGCCGACGCTCGTGAGCAGCGCGGCCATGTACTCGGCCGGGTAGTGGGCCTTCAGGTAGGCCGTCCAGTAGCTCACGACGCCGTACGCGGCCGAGTGCGCCTTATTGAAGGCGTAGTCGGAGAACGGCAGCAGAATATCCCAGAGCGCCTTCACCGCAGCGTCGGAGAAGCCGCGCTCGTGCATGCCGCCCGAGAACCCCTCGTACTGCTTGTCGAGCTCCGATTTCTTCTTCTTGCCCATCGCGCGACGCAGAATATCTGCCTGGCCGAGGGAGAACCCGGCGACCTTCTGCGCAATCGACATCACCTGCTCCTGGTAGATGATGAGGCCGTAGGTCGTGTCGAGCACGTCTTTCAGCGGCTCTTCGAGTTCGGGGTGGATCGGCGTGATCGGCTGCAGCCCGTTCTTTCGCAGCGCGTAGTTCGTGTGCGAGTCGGCGCCCATCGGGCCCGGTCGGTACAGCGCGAGCACGGCCGAAATGTCTTCGAAGTTATCGGGCTTCATGAGGCGAAGCAGGCCGCGCATCGGTCCGCCGTCGAGCTGGAACACGCCGAGCGTGTCGCCGCGGGCGAGCAGCTCGTACGAGGGTGCGTCGTCGAGCTCGAGGCGTTCGAGGTCGAGCTCGACACCGCGGTTCAGGCGAATGTTCTCGAGCGCGTCAGAGATGATCGTGAGGTTACGAAGCCCCAGGAAGTCCATCTTGATGAGGCCGAGGCCCTCGCACGTCGGGTAGTCGAACTGCGTGACGATCTGGCCGTCTTGCTCACGCTTCTGCAACGGGATGATGTCGATGAGCGGGTCGCTCGACATGATGACGCCGGCGGCGTGCACGCCCCACTGGCGCTTCAGCCCCTCGAGGCCGAGCGCGGTGTCGTAGACGCGCTTCGCATCAGGGTCCTCCTGCAGCACGGCGCGGAACTCCGCCGCCTCCTTGTAGCGGGGATGCTCGGGGTCGGTGATGCCAGACAGCGGAATGTCCTTGGCCATGACAGCCGGCGGCATCGCCTTCGTGAGCTTCTCGCCCATGCCGAACGGGAAGCCGAGCACGCGCGACGCATCTTTCAGCGCCTGCTTGGACTTAATGGTGCCGTAGGTGACGATCTGGGCGACGCGCTCGTCGCCGTACTTCTCGGTCACGTACTTGATGACCTCGCCGCGGCGACGATCATCGAAGTCGACGTCGAAGTCGGGCATGGAGACGCGGTCGGGGTTCAGGAAGCGCTCGAAGATGAGGCCGTGCTGGAGCGGGTCGAGGTCGGTGATGCGCATCGCGTACGCGACCATCGAGCCCGCGCCCGAACCACGGCCGGGGCCGACGCGGATGCCGTTCTCTTTCGCCCAGTTGATGAAGTCGGCGACGACGAGGAAGTAGCCGGGGAAGCCCATCTGAATGATGACCCCGATCTCGTACTCGGCCTGCTTGCGCACCGAGTCGGGGATGCCGCTCGGGTAGCGGTAGTGGAGGCCCTTCTCGACTTCCTTGACGAACCAGCTGTCTTCCGACTCCCCTGCTGGCACGGGGTAGCGCGGCATGTAGTTCGCCGAGGTGTTGAACTCGACCTCGCAGCGCTCGGCGATGCGCAGCGTGTTATCGCACGCCTCGGGCAGCTCGCGGAAGATATGCCGCATCTCTGCTGCGCTCTTCAGGTAATAGCCCGAGCCGCTGAACTGGAAGCGGTTCGGGTCGTCGAGCCGCGAGCCCGACTGCACGCAAAGCAGCGCCGAGTGCGCCTCTGCATCGTTCTCGTGAACGTAGTGGAGGTCGTTGGTCGCGAGCAGCGGAATGCTGAGGTCGCGCGCGATCTCGAGCAGCTCCTTCTGCACCCGGCGCTCGATCTCGAGCCCGTGATCCATGATCTCGCAGAAGAAATTCTCTTTGCCGAAAATGTCTTGGAACTCGGCGGCCGCCTGACGGGCCTCGTTGTACTGACCAAGGCGGAGGCGGGTGTGGATCTCCCCCGACGGGCACCCAGTCGTCGCGATGAGACCCTTCGAATAGGTCTGCAGCAGCTCGCGATCCATGCGTGGCTTGAAGTAGTAGCCCTCGAGCGAGGAGTAGCTCGACAGCCGGAAGAGGTTGTGCATGCCCTCGGTTGTCTCCGAGAGCATCGTCATGTGCGTGTACGCACCGCCGCCCGAGACATCGTCGCCACCGCCGTCGCCCCAGCGCACGCGCGTGCGGTCGGAGCGGTGCGTGCCGGGAGCGAGATACGCCTCGATGCCGATGATCGGCTTCACTCCGGCGTCTTTTGCGGAGCTCCAGAAGTCGAACGCACCGAACGTGTTGCCGTGATCGGTCATGGCGACCGCTGGCATGCCCTGCTCGGCGACCGCTTGCATGAGTGGCTTGACTCGCGCCGCCCCGTCGAGCATCGAGTACTCGCTGTGCACATGGAGGTGAACAAAACCGTCAGAATCCGACAAGTGTGGGCCCCTTTCGAAGACCTCTCAAGGGTACCGCGTCGCCCACCGATCCACACTCAGAATGCCCGGTGGGCGCGGCCCAAAAACACACCGCGGGGCACGGCGCCCCGCGCCCCTGGCCCCGCGATATCGCTACGCGTCGAGCACGTCGATCGCGTGCTGCAGATCTTCCGGGTAGGTCGACTCGAACTCGACGGGCTCCCCCGTGCCTGGGTGTCTGAACCCGAGCCGCATCGCGTGCAGCCACTGCCTGGTGAGCCCGAGTCGCTCCGACAGCACCGGATCCGCCCCGTACATCGTGTCGCCCACGCACGGGTGGCGCTGCGCCGACATATGGACGCGAATCTGGTGCGTGCGGCCAGTCTCGAGTTCCACCTCGAGCAGCGTCGCGAACGGGTAGGCCTCGACGGTCTCGTAGTGCGTGATCGACGGCTTCCCGTCGCTCGTCACAGCGAACTTCCACTCGTGGCCGGGGTGGCGACCGATCGCGCCCTCGATTGTGCCAGAGAACGGATCGGGGTGCCCCTGCACGACGGCGTGATAGATCTTCGTCACCTCGCGGTCGCGAAACGCGCGCTTGAGCAGGCTGTAGGCGCGCTCGCTCTTCGCGACGACCATCAGCCCGCTCGTGCCTGCGTCGAGGCGGTGCACAATGCCCTGGCGCTCGGGCGGCCCGGAAGTCGCGATGCGGTAGCCGGCGCCCGCGAGCGCCCCCAGCACCGTCGGGCCAGTCCAGCCCAGCGACGGGTGCGCGGCAACGCCAGCCGGCTTATCGATCACCACGAGGTCGTCGTCGTCGTAGACGATGCCGAGCTCTGGCAGGTGCACGGGCACGACGGTGGGCTCGGCCTTTTCGGCCCAGCTCACCTCGAGCAGCGCGCCGGGCGCGAGCCTCGCCGACTTCGAAACGGTCTCGCCGTCGAGGGCCACGCCGCCGGCGACGATGACCTCCTGCGCGAAGCTGCGAGAAAAGCCAAGGAGCTTCGCAAGGGCGGCATCGACGCGTTCACCGGCGAGCCCCTCGGGCACGGGAAGGCTACGGTGTTCCACCCTCGGGCCCCTCCTCGGCGGTCATCGGATCCGCCGCGACCTCGTCTTTCGCGCCGCGCTTCTCTCGGCCGCCCTCGATCGAGAAGCCGAAGAGCGTGATGAGCACGAACAGCACCATGCCGCTCACGATGCCGATGTCTGCGATGTTGTAGATCGCCGGCATCATCCACGGGGTGTAAATGAAATCGATGACGTGCCCCTCGGGGAAGCCTGGGGCTCGCGTCAGCCTGTCTGTGAGGTTGCCCAGCACGCCGCCGAGCAGCAACCCGAGAAACAGCGCCCACGGCACCGACCGCAGCCGGCGAATCTGCCACACGATCACGCCGACAACGATGGCCGAGAGAATCGTGAAGATCCACGTCTGGCCGCTCGCGATCGAGAACGCGGCGCCCGGGTTTCGCACGAAGTGCCACTGCAAGAACTCGCCGAGCACCGGCACCGACTGGCCCTCGGGCAGCGAGGCGACCACCCAGTTCTTCACGAGCTGGTCGCTAACGAGCACCGTTGCGGCAACGGCAACGAGCAACAGCGGCACCAAGACCCGGCGAAGGGTGCTTGGTGCCGCTGTGGCAGAAGTGTGTGTCTCCACCCTCGATTTACTCGAGGCCCTCGGGCCTGACGAGCGGCTCCGGCGAGCTGTCGAGGTCGCGCAGCTGCGACTGGATGTAGGAGCGCAGCGTGGAGCGGTACTCGCTCTCGAAGCCGCGCAGCTCTGCGACAACCTGGTTGAGCTTTTCCATCTCGTCGCTGTGCGCGCGGAGCTCGTCGGTGCGACGCTTCTGAGCCTCTTCGACGAGATCGCGTGCGGTGCGCTCGGCGTCGTCGACCATCTGGGTGCTCTTGGTCTTCGCTGCGGTGATGAGCTCGTCGCGGGTGGTCTCGCCCTCGCTGACGTACTTGTCGTGCAGCTCGAGCGCCATCTGCAGCATCGCGCTCGACTTAATCGCGTCGGGGCGCTGTGCACCCGAGTCGTCGGCGGCCTGCGCTGCCGGCTCCGCAACCGGCTCGGGGGCGACTGCTGCGACGGGGGCGTCGACAACGATCGTCTCCTCGGAGGGGTTCACGGAACCGCGCTCCTCGAGCTGGGCGGTGAGCTCGGCGATCTTCGCCTCAAGCTCCTGCTTCTCTGCGTCGCGCTGGCGGATCTCTTCAACGACTGTATCGAGGAAGTCGTCGACCTGATCGAGATCGTAGCCGTCACGGAACTTTGTGATCGTGAACTTCTGATTCACAACGTCTTCAGGAGTTAAGGCCATCGGTAAGTCTCTTTCTGTGGGATGGATCGCTTGCGCAATCTACACGTCAACGCTAGCAAACTCTCATTGAGCTTACGGTGTTTACACCCAGCTCGGGATAATCCGGATCAAAATGATGCAGGCGAACATGGTGAGAAACCAGCCGAGGTCGAGCGCGACCTGGCCGAGTCGAATGGGGGGAAGGATCTTGCGGAACATCCGAATTGGCGGATCCGTGACCGTATACACGACCTCAACGACAATCGCGAGAAAGCCCTTCGGTCGAAAGCCGCGCACGAGCACGGTCACCCAGTCAAGGATGAACCGCGCCCACAACAGCAGCACGAACAGCCGCAGCGCAACAACGACTACGGTGCCAAGGATGTAGAGAATCTCCACTATGCAGAGGGCGCCACGAAGAACGAGCCATCGGCCTCGGGAGCGGGTTCGTCACTGCCGACCTCAATGTGCTCCGGGGTGAGCAGGAACACCTTGCTCGTCACGCGCTCAATGCGGCCGTTCAGCCCGAGGGTCAGCCCGCTCGAGAAGTCGATGAGGCGCTTCGCCTCTTCGTCACTCATGCGCGAGAGGTTCATGATGACGGGAATGCCGTCACGGAAGCTCTCTGCGATCACCTGGGCGTCGCGGTAGGCGGTCGGGTGGACGGTAAAGATCTCGTTCATCGCCTGGGGTGCTGGGTTGCGGACTGGGGTGACCCGGCGAAGCGGGGCAACGGCTGGGCGAACGGCCTGCTGGGGCTGCTTCGCGGGCTGGGCCGCGGGAGCAGGGTCGCGCTCGGGCGCCGCCTGAGCGACAGGCTCATCTTCAAGGCCTTCCTCGGCCAATCCGAGGAACACCATTGTTTTCTTCAACGGGTTGCTCATCTGTTCTCCCAACGGTTGTTTGCATCGAGACTACCGGGCATCTGGCCGGTTTCCCGTGATTGCGCTGCCGATTCGCAGGTGTGTCGCCCCCGCGGCGATAGCCTCGGCGTAGTCGTGGGTCATGCCAGCGGAAATGTCGGTCGCATCGGGGGCCAGCGCGCGAACACGCTCGGAGTAGCCGGCGAGCCGGGCGAAAGCCGCGGAGGCTGGCTCCTCGAGCGGAGCAACCGCCATCACGCCACGCAGCCGAAGCGTCGGTGTTTCAAGAATACGCTCGGTGAGCGCCTCGATCTCGCTCGGGGCGGCCCCGCCGCGGCCGGGGTCGTCGGTGAGGTTGATCTGCAGGAAGACGTCGAGACTGCGCTCGATCGGCGCGAGGGCGTCAATGAGTCGCGCGCGGTCGATCGAGTGGATCGCCGAGGCATACTGGGCCGCCTGCCTGGCCTTCTTCGTTTGCAGTTGACCGATGTAGTGCCAGTTCAGGTCGAGATCGGCGAGATCGGCCGCCTTCTCTTGGGCCTCCTGGTGGCGATTCTCCCCCACGTCGGCGACCCCGAGCGCGGCCAGCTCGCGCACGAGCGCGGCCGGGTGAAACTTCGTCACGACAATGAGGGTCGTCTCCGCCGCATCGCGCCCGGCAGCGCGGCACGCTTCCGCGATGCCCTGCTGCACGGCCTGCAGCCTGTCGGCAAGCCCCTCGTAGGGCTGCGCCCCCTCAGATACGCTCACGCCACTCGCCTACCTCAGGAAGGCGGGAATGTCGAGGTCGTCGTCATCGTCGCCGTCGAACGCCGGGTCGCGCAGTTGCTCTTCGACCGGCGGGTGGGCGAGCGCGCCGCCGAACTCGGCGGTCTCGTTCGCCTGGTCGGCCTGGCCGGCGCGTGCGCCAACTCCCGACAGCGCGGCGCTGACGGCAGAGGCCTCCTCGATACTCTCGACGTGACCGGCGCGGCGGCCGCGGTCGCTCGCGCGCGCCTGCGCGTTCGGCTCCTCGTCGAAGCCCGCAGCGATAACCGTGACGCGAACCTCATCTCCGAGGGTCTCGTCGATGACGGTACCGAAGATAATGTTCGCCTCGGGGTGCACGACGTCTTGCACGAGCGTCGACGCCTCGGTGATCTCGCTGAGCGCGAGGTTCGACGAGCCCTGAATCGAGAAGAGCACGCCGTGCGCACCCTCGATCGAGGCCTCGAGCAGCGGCGAGGCCACGGCGAGCTCCGCCGCCTTGATGGCGCGGTCGGCGCCACGTGCGGATCCGATACCCATGAGGGCGGAGCCGGCACCCTGCATCACGGACTTCACGTCGGCAAAGTCGAGGTTGATGAGGCCTGGCGTCGTGATGAGGTCGGTGATGCCCTGCACGCCGGCGAGCAGCACCTGGTCTGCGGCCGCGAACGCATCGATCATGCTGATGCCGGGCTCGCTGATCTCGAGCAGTCTGTCGTTCGGCACGACGATGAGCGTGTCGACGGCCTCGCGAAGCGTGTTCACGCCCGCGTCGGCCTGAGCTGCGCGGCGCTTGCCCTCGAAGCTGAACGGGCGGGTGACGACGCCGATGGTGAGCGCACCAATCGACTTCGCGATGCGGGCAACAACGGGCGCCGCACCGGTACCGGTGCCGCCCCCCTCGCCCGCGGTCACGAAGACCATGTCGGCGCCGGCGAGCGCCTCTTCGATCTCTTCGGCGTGGTCTTCGGCAGCGCGGCGGCCAACCTCGGGGTCGGCGCCAGCGCCGAGGCCACGGGTGAGCTCGCGCCCGACATCGAGCTTCACGTCGGCGTCACTGAGCAGCAGCGCCTGCGCATCGGTATTCACCGCGATAAATTCAACACCGCGAAGGCCGAGTTCAATCATGCGGTTCACGGCGTTGACGCCGCCACCGCCGACTCCCACAACCTTGATCACCGCGAGGTAGTTCTGGTTCATGGCCACCTGGTCCCCTCAACCTTAAAGTTCAATCAACATTAAAGTTCTAGTTGAACTTCAAAGTTAGTATTGCCGTATACGCTTTCGTGACAACGGTATGGGTCGAAGCCGCGCTGGCACCTCCGACACGCCGCGAAGCTACCTGAAGATGGGCGACTCGGTCGACGACACGTCGATATGGCTCACGGGGCGATCGGCCAACGAGGCAAGCATTGCCTCGAGTACGAGCGATTTGCGCTTCGTCTCATCGTCGTTGCCCCAGAAGACTTCGATGCCGTTCGTGAGCATAAAGGTCACGTCTTGGCCGCTCACAGCGCTCACCTCAGCGAGCTGCGCCCGCATCGCGCCCGGCATGTCTCTCACGACCTTTGCCGCCATGAGAAACCCCTTCGACGAGGTGCTGTGCAGGCCGTCGCCGCCAAGCGGAACGCCCTCGGGCCGCTCAGCAACCTCGCCGACGAGCACCCCGGCTGCGTCGTAGAGCTTGAACACGTCGCTCTCGGCAAGCGCGATCACGGGCACTCGCTCCTCGATGCGCACGACAAGCGTGCTCGGCGGCACGCGCTCGACCGCGAAGCGCTGAATCAGCGGGAACCCCTCGAGCGCCCGCAGCACCTCATTCTCGTCGACAAGCGCGAGCGGCACCCCGTCAAACGGGGCGAGCGCTTGCTGCACCTCGTCGACGTTCACGCTCGAGGCCCCCTCGATGCGCACCTCGCGCACCGCCATCACCGGGGTCAGGGTGCCGACGAGCACGAAGAGCACGAGGCCCGCAACCGTGCCGAGGGCGATGTACACCCGCCGCCGCTTGCGCCTGGCCCCTGCCGTGAACCGCCGCTTCTCCCGCTGCTGTCGCTGCTTGTTCTGGCGCTCCGCCGTGCGCAGCCGCCGCTCGGCGGCGCGCACCGGGTCTGCGTCGCGCGCACGTGGCGCGAACCGAGCGAGCCCGGTGCGCGACGAGCGTACCTCGGAGAGCTCGAGCTCGCCGAGGGTGAGATCAGACAGGTCAACGGTCTCCGCTTCTGCGGCACCCGATGGCGCGGCGCTTGATGGCGCGGCGCTTGATGGCGCTGCGCTTGATGGCGCTGCGCTTGATGGCGCTGCGCTCGATGGCGCGGCGCTTGATGGCGCTGCGTGCCCTTCGGCATTACTGAGCGCGGCGGCCCGCATCTCAACTGCTTCGGCCTCGGCGGCGCGAGCCTGCGCGGCCCGAGCCTCGGCGGCCCGACGCTGCAGTTCGTCGTCTTCGACGCCCCCGTCGAACCCGCCGGGTCGCTTCATACGGCCCCGTTCGCCTCGCCGAGCGCCTCGGCAAGCTGCGGCACAATCTTGTACACGGTTCCAGCTCCGACGACGAGCACGAGGTCTCCCGGCGAAGCGAGTTCGCGCACTTGCTCGGCCGCCCGCGCCCAGTCATCGACATAGCTCGCGCGCGACGGGTCTGCGAACGCCTCCGTCACCAGCGCGCCGGTCGTGGAGGGGTCTGGGGCCTCACGCACCCCATCGATTTCCAGAACAATCGTGTGATCCGCCGCCGCGAACGCCGCGGCGAACTCGCGGTAGAACGTTCGCGTGCGGCTGTACAGGTGCGGCTGATGCACAACGATGAGCTTGCCCTCGCCCGCCACCGAGCGCGCCGAGGCCAGCAGCGCCTGCACCTCAGTCGGGTGGTGCGCGTAATCGTCGTAGAGCCGCACGCCGCCCGGCTCGCCGTGAAACTCGAAGCGCCTGTGCGTTCCCGTAAACGCGGCGACCGCGGTGAGCGACGCCTGCAGGGTGAACCCGAGCCCGGTGAGCACCGCAACAGCCCCGGCCGCGTTCACTGCGTTGTACTCGCCGAACACTCCGAGCTGAGCGCTCGCGCGCTCCCCCGCGCTCTCGAGCTCAAGCGTTGCGCGGCCGCTGGTGTCGACAGACACGATGCGCACATCGGCTTCTGCCGCGTACCCGAAGGTGCGCACTGGGGTCACGCTGCCCCCGCGATCCGCCCCCGGCGCGCGCTCAGCACGCTCAGCACGCTCAGCACGCAGCGTGGCAAGCACCTCCTGGGCTCCCGGGTCGTCGGCCGAGATCACGAGCAGCTCGCTCGCACCACGCGCAAACTCCACGAACGCTGCCATGAAGTTCTCGCGCGAGCCGAAGAAATCGAGGTGCTCGGGGTCGACGTTCGTGATGAGCGCTACCTGCGTGTCATAGATGAGGAACGACTTGTCGCTCTCGTCGGCCTCAATGACGAACAGCTCGTCCGTTCCCGCGGCAGAAGCCGCACCAATGCCGGCGATCACGCTGCCGTTCACAAATGAGGGGTCAGTGCCGAGGCCGCGAAGCCCAGTTGCGAGCATTCCCGTCGAGGTTGTTTTGCCGTGTGCGCCGGCGACTGCGACGAGTCTGCCAGACCTTGCTAGCCAGGCGAGCGCCTGCGACCGGTGCAACACCGGAATGCCGAGTTCGCGGGCGCGCAGATACTCCGGGTTTTCGGGCGAAAGTGCCCCGGTCACCACGAGGGTGTCGGCCGAGCCGACGTTCTCTGCGGCGTGCCCGATGGCCACCCTGACTCCGGCGGCCTCGAGCGCGCTGGTGCTGTAGTTGGCCCCGCGGTCTGAGCCCGTCACTGTGACACCCGCAGTGTGCATCATGCTAGCGATTGCGCTCATACCCGCGCCGCCGATGCCCACGAAGTGCACCCGCCCGAGATCAGTTGGAATTTCGAGCTCGAGGTCGGGGTAGATCATCGGGGTGCCTCCTCAGAGCGTCATGGAGTTCGAGCACGCCATCAACCCGTTCGAGGGCGGCTCAAGACGCCCCATCTTATCGCGCGGCTCCCCCGAACACGCTGCGCCACAGCGGGAAGCGGCAGCAGGCGGCCGCACCGCGATGCCCGCGGCACTGACCGGGGCAATCAGCGCAATAACGCACAGATTTCGGCTTCACGGCCCCTGGCTGTGCAGATCGCATATCTTGCGCAGCTCACCGCGCCCCCTCGGGCCTGGGCGGGGCACCGGCCCTGAGATACCGCCCCTACCGCGCAGCCCGCGCAGCCCGCGCAGCCCGCGCCTACCGCCCCTACCGAGCCGCCCGAGCGGTGCGGGTCGCGGTCGCGTGCGCTTCGCGCTCGCTCGGCACGAGCGGCACCGCGAGCAGCGGCGCAATCGCCACGGCGGCGAGGGTTGCCGGCACCCCAGCGACCGCGATGAGCGCACCGACTGCCGGCGGCAGCAGCGACGATGCGAGAAACTGCCCGGTGTTCTGAGTGCCAAGGGCGCGACCAGACCACTTGGGCCCAGCGATCTCGGCGACTGCGGTGAAGGCAAGCCCGTTGTCTGCGACGCTCACGCAGCTGACAAGCACGTACGCGACGGCCGCAGGCAGCGCCCAGTCGGCCCAGCCGAATGCGGCAGAAATAACGAGCAGCACCGCACACGCGAGCGCGATCAGCCGAATCGGCCGCAGCCGCGAACCTGCCCTGTCGCTCCACACACCAGCCACGACGCGCCCGCCGGCACCGATGAGCTGCGCAGCAGCGACAAGCGCACCGGCGGCAAGCTCGCTCCACCCAAAGCCCAGCACAAACCACACGAGCCCGAACGACGAGAGCACGAACTGCGGCACGACGAGCAGCACCGAGACAGCGTGAATGCGGGCGAGCGTCCACGACTCGCGGTAGGGGTTGCTGCTCGCAGCCGCGAGCGTCTTCGCCGGGATGCTCGGGTCTGCCACGACCACGGCGCAGGCGACCAGGCTCACGAGGGTGAGCAGGCCGCCGAAGGCGAGCGCCCCCGCGATGCCAAAGCTATTGGCGAGCGCCGGAATGGTAACCGCAGCGACCGCCATGCCGACGGGCTGACAGGTCTGCCTGATGCCCATTGCGAGGCCGCGTCGATCGACCGGGAACCACCCCGCGATCAGCCGGCCGCTCGCGTTGTTAATGCAGGCCGACATCGCGCCCGAGGCCACGAGCGCTAGCCCCAACCACACGACGCCCGAGGTGTATATCGCGGCGCACACTGAGAGGGCGATCGCGAGAGTGGTGAGCGAGAGCCCCGTGATCAGCACGCGTCGCTCCCCGAATCGGTCGGTGAGCGCGCCCCACGCGATCAGGGTGAGCACGAGCCCGAAGTGCGGCGCACCCGCGAGCACGCCGGCGCTCGCGAGACTCATGCCGAGCTCGGCGTGCAGATACGGAATGAGGAAGGCCGGGGTCGCCGTGACGAGTGTGGTCGAGGCCTGCCCGAACACCATCACGGCGAGCATTGCCCACGATCGCGGCGCTATGCGAGTGGGCGCGCCAGCGCCGCCAGCGCCGCTGCCGGCCCCGCCAGCCCCGCCAGACCCGCTACCGATTGCCAAGGGCTTCGTGCACGAGGTCGTAGAGCTTCGCGGTGCCGTCGAGCGCGCCTGCGCCCCGTGCCCGCGCCGCCATATCGGTGAGCCGCGCACGATCGCTGAGAAGGGGCAGTAGGGTGCCGGTCACCCACTCGGGGGTGAGCTCTGCATCGTCGACCATGAGCGCGCCACCCGCGGCGACGACGCCCGCGGCATTTGCTCGCTGCTCTCCGTTGCCGTGGCTGAGCGGCACAAACACGGCTGGCACGCCGAGGCCGGAAAGCTCGCTCACGGTCGTTGACCCGGCGCGCGAGATCGCGAGATCGCATGCTGCGAACGCGAGATCCATGCGATCGCAGTACTCGATCACCCGGTAGCCGGGAACGAGCGGATCCTCGATCTCCGTGAGACCGCCCCACACGTGCAGTACCTGCACGCCAGCGTCAACGATCGCCCTGGCAGAGCTCGAGATACCGCGGTTGATCGCCCGGGCCCCGAGGGAGCCCCCGGTGACGAGCAGCGTCGGGCGCTCGGGGTCGAAGCCGAAGTGGGAGCGGGCCTCGGAGCGCAGCGCCTCGAGGTCTAGGTTCTCGATCTCGGGCCGAAGCGGCATTCCTGTGACCCTGGCGTGCGCGATGGGGGTGCCCGCGAACGTCACCCCGACGAACGACGTCGAGCGGGCGCCGAGCTTGTTTGCCATGCCTGGCTTCGCGTTCGCCTCGTGAATCACCGAGGGCACGCCCTCCTTGGCCGCAGCCCGGTAGGCGGGGGCCGATGCGTAGCCACCAAAGCCGACAACCACGTCGACGCCGCGGTGGCGGATGAGCGCCCGCACCTCGCGAATGGCCCGGAAGTAGCGCGCGGGGAACTTCAGCGCGTAGCCGTTCGGGCGGCGCGGGAACGGCAGTCGCTCGATCGTCGAGAGCTCGTAGCCGCGCTCGGGCACGAGCCGCGCCTCGAGGCCCTCCTTCGTGCCGAGCACCACGATCTCCGCGTCGGCCTCGCGCGCCCGAATTCGGTCAGCGAGTGCGAGCAGCGGGTTCACGTGGCCGGCGGTGCCGCCGCCGGCGAGAAGGTAGGTCGTCATACCTGCTATCGTCCCACGGATAGCGTGCCAGCGAGTTCTTCCTGGTGCAGCTTCGCGTCGCGCGCGATCGAAATCACGACGCCCATCGTCACCAAACACGACACGAGGGCGGTGCCGCCGTAGCTGATCAGCGGCAGCGGCACGCCGAGCACCGGGAAGAGCCTGATGACGACGCCGATGTTGATGAAGGCCTGGCCGACGATCCACACGAGCGCGCCACCGACGACCGCCCTGCCGAAGCGGTCTCGTGCGCGCGAGATAACGCGAAGCATCAGCACAGCGAGCCCAATGAACAGCGCAATGACGAGCATCGCGCCGGCAAAGCCGAGCTCCTCCCCGATGATCGCGAAGATGTAATCGTTGTCAGCCGCGGGCAGCCAGTTCCACTTTGCTTTCGAGCCGCCGAGCCCGACGCCGAACAGCCCGCCGTTCGCGAGCGCCCAGAGCCCGTGCTGCGGCTGCCACCCGAGGTTCGAGTAATCCGAGCCACCCCCGGCGTGCTCGAACAGCCTGTCCATGCGGTTCTCGCTCGTCACGACGAAGAACACGACCGAGATGAGCCCGCCGAGCACGATGATGCCGAGCGACTTCCAGCTCACCCCGCCGAAGAACATCGCCCCGACCACGAGCGCGGCCATGATGATGACGGTGCCGAGGTCGCGCCCGAGCAGCACGAGCCCGAGCGCGAGCAGCGCGCCCGGGAAGATGATCGGAATGAGTTCGTGCGACACCCGCCCAAGGAGCTTCTCTTTCTTCAGGAGCACCGCGCCGATCCACACGACGAGCGCGAGCTTCAGCGCCTCAGAGGGCTGCGCCTGAATGCCCGCAACGAGAATCCAGTTGCGGTTGCCGCCAACGGCGAGGCCGAGCGGGGTGAACACGAGCATCTGCAGCACGAGCCCCGCGCCGAAGAACCACCACGCCCAGCGTTTCCAGAAGTCGAGTTTGCGGGTCGCAGCGAACGCCATGAGCGGCAGCCCGAGCGCAGCGAACAGCATTTGCCGCCAAAACACGCCGAGAAAACCCTGATCTGCCGTGTACGACGTGATCGACGAGGCAGAAAGCACCATGATCAGGCCGATGCCGGTGAGCAGCAGCGTGATGCCCCACAGCATCGCAACGGTGCGATCGTTGCCGCCCTTCTCTGCAGCTCCGAGCGAGATTCGGGTGCCGAGAATCGCGGGGCGCGGCTTCCCGCTCCCCGAGTTCGGTGCCCCGGCCCGCCCGGCCATCGGTTATTCCCGGCCCGCCGTCAGCTCCGCGAGCGCCTCTTGGAAGGCGCGGCCGCGGGCGGCGTAATCGGCGAACTGATCCATCGACGCGCTCGCTGGCGACAGCAGCACCGTGTCACCCACCTGCGCGAGCCGCGCGGCCGCGGCAACCGCCTCGCGCATGACGTCGATCCCGCGCTCGGCGAGCACCTCGGCGACGGGCACTCCCGGCGCGTGTTCGGTGAGGATCCGCAACACTTCCGCACGATCCGCCCCAATCACCACTGCCCCCCGGAGCCGGGCCGCGTTGGCGGCAACGAGTGGCGAGATGTCGACGCCCTTGAGCAGCCCGCCAACGACCCACACGACGCCCTGGAGCGCGCGCAACGACGCCTCGGCCGCGTGCACGTTCGTGGCCTTTGAGTCGTCGACCCAGCGCACCCCGGCGAACTCACCGAGCTGCTGGGCTCGGTGCGGGTCGGGGGTGAAGCTCAGCACAGCGCCCGCGATCTCGGCGGGCTCTACGCCGCGCGAGCGCGCGAGCGCAGCCGCAGCAAGAATGTTCAGCCCCATGTGCGGCTGCCCGATGCCGCGGTTCTCAAGCTCCTCGACGGTGACGAGCTCGAAGGCCTCGCCGCGGCGATCGGCGTGGAATCCACGGTCGATGAGAATACCGTCGACAACGCCGAAGCCGCTCGGCGGCGGCGAATCGAGCCCGAAGCTGATCGCGCGGGCGCCCTCGATGACGTCGGCCTCCTCGACCATGCGCTCGGTCTCGAGGTCGCCGCGGTTGTACACGCACGCGACCTGAGTGTTCGCGTAGACCTTCGCCTTCGCGTCGCGGTAGGCCCCTGCGCTGCCGTGCCAGTCGAGGTGGTCATCGGCGAGGTTCAGGCAGGCCGAGGCGTACGGCGACATCGAGTGCACCCGCTCGAGCTGAAAGCTCGACAGCTCGACGACGAGGGCGTCGTACCCGACGGGGTCGCGCAGCGCGTCGAGCAGCGGCGTGCCGATATTGCCGACCGGGGCGGCGCGCAGCCCGCCGGCGACAAGCATGTGCGCGGTGAGCTGCGTCGTCGTGGTCTTGCCATTGGTGCCGGTGATGCAGATCCAGTCGGCAATCCGGTCGGTCTTATCGCGCAGCCGCCAGCCGAGTTCGATATCGCCCCACACGGCGACGCCGTGCTCGGCGGCCCAGGCGACCGCGGGGTGGTGCGCCGGGTAGCCGGGCGAGACGACCATGAGCTCGGGCCCGAAGGCCGCGAGCTCGGCGAGATGCTCCTCGTCGGAGGGGGCGAGAGCGCGCTCGGCGCCGATGACGTCGAGCAGCCGCTCGCGATCGGCATCAGGCTTGCCGTGAATGACGCGCACGCTGGCGCCGAGCTCGACAAGCGTATCGGCGACCGAAAACCCGGTCGCGCCCAGCCCGAGCACGGCGACGCGCAGCCCCGACCAGTCGTGGTGCCAGCTCGTGAGCGCGTCGAGGCGCTCCGCGACCGCGCTCACTGGCTCAGCACCCATTCTGCGTAGAACGCGCCGATGCCGACGATCGCGAAGAGGCCGGCGATGATCCAGAACCGCACGACGATCGTGACCTCGGCCCAGCCCTTGAGCTCGAAGTGGTGGTGAATCGGGCTCATGCGGAAGATGCGTTTGCCCTTCGTGACCTTGAAGTACACGCGCTGCAGAATCACCGAGCCGGTCTCGATGATGAACAGGCCGCCGATGAGCACGAGCAGCACCTCGGTGCGGGTGAGAATCGCGAGCGCTGCGATCGCGCCGCCGATGCCCATCGAGCCGGTGTCGCCCATGAAGATCTGCGCGGGGTTGGTGTTCCACCAGAGGAATCCGGCGACACCGCCGAGGAAGGCGGCGGCAATGACTGCGAGATCCATCGGGTCGCGCACCTCGTAGCAGCCTGCCTCGCCAGCCGTTGTCGCGCAGTTCTGCGCCGACTGCCAGAAACCGATGATGAGGTAGGAGCCGAACGCGAAGATCGAGGCGCCTGCTGCGAGCCCGTCGAGGCCGTCAGTGACGTTCACGGCGTTCGTCGTTGCAGTGACGATCACCATGACCCAGAGAATCACGAGAATCGTGCCGGCGATCACACCGAGGCTCATGAAATCGAACGGCAGGTCGCGGAAGATCGAGATGTGGGTCGAGACCGGGGTCAGCCCGTGGTGGTCCATGAACTGCAGGCCGAGCAGCGCGAACGACACCGCGATCACGACCTGGCCCGCGATCTTTGCCCAGCCGCCGAGCCCCGCAGAGTTCTGCTTGCGCGTCTTCATGAGGTCGTCGATGAAGCCGACCGTGCCGGCGCCGACGGCCATGAGAATGACGAGCAGCGCCGACGGGGTCGGAGTCTCCCCCATGACGAGCTTGCCGACGAAGTAGGCGAGCACCGAACCCGAAATGAAGATCAGGCCGCCCATTGTGGGCGTGCCGCGCTTCGTCTCGTGCTCCTTCGGCCCGTCGACGCGAATCGGCTGGCCCCACTTGAGCTTGTTAAACACGCGCACGAACACGGGCGTAAACAGCAGCGAATACAGCAGCGAGAATCCCGCAGCGATAAGCATCGCGATCATACGTAGGCCTCCCCCAGGCGATCGCCGAGAGCTTGCAGCCCGGCGGAGTTAGATGACTTGACGAGCACAGTGTCGTCGGCGCGCAGCGTCTCGGTGAGGTAGGCAAAGGCCTCGTCTTGCGTCTCGAAGAAGGCACTCTCGCCATCCCACGAGCCCTCGTTAATGGCGCTGATGTGCAGGTGGCGGGCGTCTCGGCCCACGACCACGAGCTGGCCGATGCCGAGGCGCACCACCTGCAGCCCAATGCGCAGGTGCTCCTCGATGGTCAGGGAGCCGAGCTCGGTCATCGCGCCGAGCACGGCGACGGTGCGACCCGCCGGTTTCTTGATCTGCGCGAGGGTGCGAATCGCCGCGCTCATCGAGTCGGGGCTGGCGTTGTAGGCGTCGTTGATGATCGTGATGCCATCGCGCCCGCCGAGCACCTGCATGCGGCCCGGGGCCGCGAGCGTCGCGGCCTCAAGCACGTCGACGACGGCGTCGAGGCTGAGCCCGAGCGTGAGCCCGATCGCCGCAGCGGCAAGCGCGTTCATGACGTGATGCTCGCCGAGCACGTGGAAACGCACTGCGCGAGTTTCGTCACCGTGGTGGATCGTGAAGGTCGTTCCGGCGGCCGAAGATTCGATGTCGGTCGCGCGTACGTCGGCCTCGGGGTGCTGGCCGAACCACAGCACGCGTGCCGGGGTGAGCTCGGCCATCTGCACAACGCGCGGGTCGTCGCGGTTCAGCACTGCGACCCCGGAAGCGTCGAGGCTCTTCACCATCTCGCTCTTCGCACGGAACGTCGCCTCAATGCCACCGAACTCGCCCGCGTGTGCGAGCCCCACCGACAGCACAACGCCGATGTGCGGCTGCGCCATAGCAGTGAGGCGCGCGATCTCGCCGGTCGCGCTAGCCCCCATCTCGGCCACAAGCGTCTCAGTCTCGGCGGTCGTGCGCAGCATCGTGATCGGCCCGCCGACCTCGTTGTTGAATGATTTCTCGCTCGCAACCGTCGGCCCAAGCGTTTCGGCCATCGCGGCAACGAGGTTCTTCGTCGTCGTTTTGCCGTTGGAGCCGGTGATGCCGACGATCGTGAGCGCCCCGCGCTCGCGCAGCCGGTGCACGACGAGCGTCGCGAGCGCGCCGAGTGCCGCGGTGGTGTCGGCGACGACAATCTGGCTGACGGGAGAGGCCGCGTCGGCGAAGCCGAGATCCGCCGCGCCAAGCTCGCGCTCCACGATCAGCAGCGCCGCCCCCGCGCGCACGGCCTTGCCCGCGAACAGGTGACCGTCGGTGCCCTCACCGCGCCTCGCAAAAAAGAGCTGCCCTGGCTGCACCTCGCGGGAGTCGGTTTGGGCCTCACCCGAAACGAGCGTCTCGCCGGTCTCCCCGGCGGCCACGATCAACGTGCCGGCCATGGCCGCCGCGATCTCGGAATAAGAGAGTTCAATCACGGAAGCAATCCTGCCTCGCGGAGCGCGCCGCGTACCTCATCACGCGCCGAATACGGCAGAAACGCACCGGCGACCTCCTGGTAATCCTCGTGCCCGGGGCCGGCGTACAGCACGACGTCGCCGGGGCCGGCAAGCGACAGCGCGAGGCGGATCGCCCGGCGCGGATCGGCCTCTTCGTAGAGCGTCGCGTGGTTCGCCGAGCGCGCGCCGGCGAGCAACTGCGCGCGGATCTGCTCCGGCGGCTCGGTGCGCGGGTGGTAGTCGCAGATGATCACGGTGTCTGCGCCCGCGGCCGCGATGCGCCCCATCTCCTCACGCTTGGTAGTGTCGCGGTCGCCGTCTGCGCCGAACATGAAGATGATGTCTCCCTCTACGACCTCGCCGAGCGCGTCGAGCATTGCCTCGAACGAGCCGGGCGTGTGGCCGTAGTCAACGAAGAAGCGCGGCCCCGGGCCGCCCTCGGTCATCTCCTCGAGCCTGCCCGGAATGTGCACGGGAATGAGGCCGCGGTCGAGACCAGCTTCGATGCGGTCGAACGAGATACCGGCCTCGTGCAGCATGATGAGCGCGAGCGCCGCGTTCTCGGCCATGAACCTTCCAAACACGGGAACGCGCCCGCGGAAATGAGCACCCTCGGGCCCCTGGAGCACGAACGAGACGCCGTCGAGGCTCTGTCCGGTAATCGCTAGGTGCCAGTCGGCGGTTCTGCCGTATTCGGTGGCGAGCGTGGTCACGGGAACCTGAGACTCGCGCGCGAGCCGTTGACCGTGCGGGCCGTCAACCACAACGACGCCGCGCGCCGCGTGCTCGGGCACAAACAGCGCCGCTTTTGCCCTGAAGTACGTCTCCATGTCGCCGTACTCCTCCAGGTGATCCTGCGAGAAGTTATTGAAAGCGACGACGTCGAAGTGCACCCCGTCGATGCGGTGCCGGCCAATCGCCTGCGCCGACACCTCGATCGCGATGCCCTCGACACCGCGCTCGACCATGCGAGCGATCAGGCCGTGCAACTCCGATGCCTCGGGGCTCGTAAGGTTCGAGACGATAACCTCGTCGCCGATGCGTCGCTCGGCCGTCGAGCTCAGGCCGGGGCGCAGCCCCGCCGCCTCGAGCAGCTGCGCGATGCAGTACACGACGCTCGTCTTACCGTTCGTGCCGGTGATGCCAAATGTCTTCGCCGCGAGGTCATGCGTGCCGTAGACGCGGGCAGAGAGCTCGCCGAGCACCTCGCGCGGGTGACGGTCGATGACGACGATGGGAAGTGCGGTGACCCCGGCGTCTGTGGCGAGCTTTCGCCCCGCCTCGTCGGTGAGCATGGCTGCGGCCCCGCGTTCGAGCGCCGCCGCAGCGAACGCCGCGCCGTGGTGGCGCGCGCCAGGCAGCCCGACGTAGAGGTCGCCCTGTTGCACGTCGCGCGAGTCGATTGTCACGCCGGTTACGGTCACCCCGCCCGCACCCTCGGCCACCTCGATCGGCAGAGCTTCCGCGAGGGTCGAGAGTTGCACGGGCCGTGGGTGTTGGGGTCGGATCGTCAGATCCTCGTTAGAGCTGCTCACGTGAATCAATCCTACCCAGCCCCGCCGAGCTCATCGCCAATCGGCAGCTTGACGTAGCCCGGCTCCGACGGTGGAATGCGGAACTTGCGAATCGTCGACTCCGCAGCGTCGTGAAACGCCGTCACCGCCGCGGCCGTGCCGTCGCCGCCGTGCGGGAAGCCGATTGAGGCGACAATCACGTACTGCGGGTCATCCATCGGAAAAACGCCGGCGAAGCTGTGCACGTAGTCGGTGCGGTAGCCGCCCTGGCCGTCTGATTGCTCTGCCGTGCCCGTCTTGCCGCCGATGCGGTAGCCGGGAATAGTCGCCATGTCTTTCACCAGGCCGTCGGTGCCCGTCGTTTCAAGCATGTTCTGGGTGATCTTTGCGGCCTCTGGCGAAAGCACCTTCACGGGCTTGCCGTGATCGGGGTTTTCTGCTTTGCCTTCGGCAGGCGTGCAGCTCTTCACAATCGACGGCGGGATGCGCACCCCGTCGTTGGCGATCGCCTGAAACACGCCGGCCGTTTGCACGATTGTCGACGACAGGCCCTGGCCGAACATCGTCACGTAGCTCGTCTGCCTGTCCCAGTCGGCGACGTTCGCAAGGGTGCCCGCGTCTTCAAGCGGCATGCCCGCGTTCGTCGGCTGGCCGACTCCGAACTTCGTGAGGTAGTCGTAGCGCGTCTCCGGCGACATGCGCCCGCCGAGCATAGAGATGCCGACGTTTGACGAGTACACGAGCGTTCCCGTCAGCGTCCAGTCAGCCGGGCCGTGCTGGAACCAGTCGCTGAACGACACGCCCTCCTCGGGTTGCCACGAGTACGGGGCGGTCACGGTGCTCTCGGGGGTCGCCTTACCCTGGTCGATGAGCGCCGCTGCGGTAATCACCTTGAACGTCGAACCGGGTTCGTAGGGCCGCACGAACGCCCGCGAGTTGTGTCGGCTGTCGTCGGAGGCTCCGACATCGTTCGGGTCGACCGAGCCGTCTTCTGCCACGGCAATGAGCTCGCCGGTCTTCACGTCTTGAATCACCAGGTAGCCGTATTCGGCGCCCGCGTTTTGCGTTTGTTCGTTGATAATCTGCTGGGCCGCCCACTGCAGGTCGCGGTCGAGCGTGAGTTCGACCGTGCCGCCGTTCTCAGCGCGCTTGGTTTCGACGACACTGCCGGGGAGCTGCACGCCATCGGCGCCGCGCTCGTAGGTCTCGGCGCCGTCGGTTCCCGCGAGGCATTCGTCTTGCGAGAGCTCAACGCCCGCCTGGGCGATCTCGTCTTGCCCCGCGAACCCAACAATGTTGCCGCCGATCGCTCCGTTCGGGTAGACCCGTTTGTGTTGGCTGTCGAATGTGAGCCACGGAATGCGCAGCTCCTTGAGCGCCTGCAGTTGACTGAGATCGATGCCGCGCTTCACGTAGGCGAAGTCAGAGTTTTTATTGACCGCGATTGCGTCGTCGACGATCTGCTTGATCTCGGCGCCGGTTTGGCCGGTAATCGCCCCGATCTCTTCGAAGGCCTGCTCTGCCGTGACATCGATCGTGCCCGCTCCCCGTTCGAGGTCTGGCCTCGTGAAGACACGGCCGTTCTTCGCGGTCACGTTCTTGGGCGAGAGCTGCACGTCATAGCGCTCGTCGGTCGTAGCGAGCACGTCGCCGTTGCGGTCGACGATGTCGCCGCGCACACTCGGGATCGTAATGGGAACCGCCCGCTTCTCACGCGAATCCTCATTCATCTGCGGCGCAGAGATCATCTGCACATCGATCAGCCGAACCATGAACGCGAACGCGGCGACCAAGATGATGCCAAACGCGACAAGGTTTCGCCCGCGCGTGCCACGAATCATCTTCCAGCGCACGTGCCCGTCCTCTCTTCGCGATTCTGCTGCACCTTCGTGCTCAGCGGGTCTACTTTACGGGTCTGCCTAGCGGGGCTGCTGAGCGAGTCTGGCTTAGCGGGTCTGTGGAGCCGGGAGCTTGCCCTGCCACGCGACGGCCTTCGCCGCGTCGGCAACCGGCGCCTGCCCGGCGTCGCGGCTCGTGAGCAGCCCGGCCGCGTCGAGCACGGGGAGCGTCTCGAGCTGCGCGTTCGGCACGAGGTTCTCGCTCGCCTCGCGGGTTGTCGAGTCGAGCGACCCCTGAATCGCGCCGTCGCTCAGCCGCATCGTCGCCGGGGCGACGTTTTGCACCATGCCGAGCGCCGCGGCGTTCGCGACCAGGTTTTGCGGAGAGGCGAGCTTGTCGAGGTTCTGCGACAGCACTCGCTCCACCCGGCCGAGATCGCGCTCCTCGATCTCGAGCGCGCGGCTCTCGTAGGCGCCCTGCGAGACGAGAATGCTCAGCGCGAGCTGAGCCGCGAAAATACCGAGAATCACGCAGACGGCGACGATCGCGCCGACGACCGGGCTCTTTCTGGGCTTTGGCGCAGGCGTGGTGACCGGGCGCAGCCGATCCGCCCGCTCACGGGTCGTCTCTGGCCGCGGGGCGGGCGCTCCTAGCAGGCGGAGCTGATCCAGCTCGACGGGGGCGGTTGCGTTCATGCCACTTCCCTAACTCGCTCAGCCGCGCGCAGCCGCGCGGGAATGGCGCGCGGGTTCACCGCGCGCTCTGCTTCTGTTGCCTGTTCGGCGCCCTTGGTGAGGATCTTGAGCTCGGGGCGATGCTCCGGCAGCTCGACCGGCAGCCCCTGCGGAGCGGTCGACCGGCTGCGCGCCTGGAATGCCCGCTTGACGATGCGGTCTTCGAGCGACTGGTACGACATCGCCACGATCCGCCCGCCGAGATTGAGCCGATCGATCGCGGCGGGAATCGCGCGCTCGAGCGTTGCGAGCTCTCCGTTTACCTCGACCCGGAGCGCCTGGAAGACACGCTTTGCCGGGTGGCGCTTACCGAGCACCGCTGCCGGAGTCGCCTGCTGCAGCACGTCGACGAGCTGGCCCGAGCGCTCGAGCGGCGACACCTTGCGGGCCGCAACGATTGCGCGAGCATAGCGCCCGGCCAGCGGCTCTTCGCCGTAGCGCTCGAACAGCTCTCGCAGCCTGCCCTCAGGCTCCTCGGCGAGGATCTCTGCCGCCGTGCGCCCGCGCGTCTGATCCATGCGCATGTCGAGCGGCGCATCCTGAGCGTAGGCGAAGCCGCGCTCGGCGTCGTCGAGCTGCAGCGAGGAGACGCCGAGATCGTAGAGCGCGCCGTCGAGGCTCTGGGCGCCGGCCTCGCCGAGCGCGAAGTCGATCTCGTCGTACACGGCGTGAACCGGCACGAAGCGGCTCCCGAAGCGCGCGAGGCGTGCGCTCGCGAGCTCGAGCGCCTCGGTGTCGCGGTCGAGCCCGATGACAGTGAGCTCGGGGAAGCGTTCGAGCAGCGCCTCCGTGTGACCGCCCATGCCGAGCGTCGCGTCGATGACGTGAGCTCCTGGGCGCGCCGCGGCAGGCGCGAGCAGCTCAACGCAGCGCTCGAGCATCACCGAGGTGTGGAGGTCAGCTGGGTTGCGGGGGGTGAGATCATTCATACAGCGTTCCCGGCTAGAACATGCCGGGAATCACCTCCTCTTCAATATCTGAGAAGACCGATTCCTGCTCAGTGAGGTAGGTCTCCCACGCAGCCGCATCCCAGATCTCTGCGCGGGAGCCCGCGCCGATGACTGCGAGCTCACGGTCAAGCCCCGCGTAATCGCGCAGGCCCTGCGGAACGGTGATGCGGTGCTGCTTGTCTGGGGTCTCGGGGTGAGCACCCGAGAGGAACACGCGGAGGTAGTCGCGCGCCTGCTTCGAGGTGAGCGGAGCCTGCCGTACTCGCTCGTGCATCGACTCGAACTCTGCCTCGCTAAAGACGTACAGGCAGCGCTCCTGCCCGCGAGTAATGACGAGGCCCTCTGCGAGCTCATCTCGGAACTTGGCGGGGAGAATGAGCCGCCCTTTTTCGTCGAGGCGCGGGGTGAACGTGCCGAGAAACATGGTCCACTCCCCTCCTCCGCCGTTACGTTTCTCCCACGGTACTCCACTTTCCTCCACAATTCACGCAAATGCGGCGCTAATTCAACAAATTGACACCGATTGACGGCTCAACTACTGGTGGAGTGAAGTGGAGGTAATTTCGAGTTAGGTACGTTGTTTTGGGCATGGCAGTACTCGGCGGGGCCCCGAGGGGTGCGCTGTGGGGCCTGACGGGGGCAGCGTGGGGCCCGACCGGGGCGCGCCTGGTAACAGCGGCGCGCCCCGGCCGCCGCCCCGCTACCCGGCTACCCCGCTACCCCGCTACCCCGCCGCCCCGCTACCGAGTTCATGTCAGTTTCCCCGCGAAACCGGCTCTAACGGCCTCAAATCCGGGGGAAACTGACATCGAGTTGCTGCGCGGGCGAATGCTGGCGGGCCGGGCTGTCAGTGGGCCGGTGGACCGGTGGCGGCAGCAGCGGCAGCGGCAGCAGCGCGGGGCCACCGCAAAAAACAATGGGCCGCAGCCGAAGCTGCGACCCATTGGGGAGGAAAGTGGAGCGGAGACCCGCGGCGGGCTATTGACCGCCCATGCGCTCGTCCCAGCGGCGCTCCATGCGGTCGGAGAGCGACTCCTTCGCCGCGGCCTGCTGCCGCGTCTTCGACGCGAGCTGGTCTGGCTCAACCTCGGTGCGCTTCGAGAACATCACGAGCACACCGCCGAGCATGGCAACGAAGCCGAGCAGCCCCAACCAGAGCTGCTGCATGGCCGCACCCCCGATGAGCAGGCCAATGCCCGCGAGCCCGAGCAGCGTGCCGAGCACGAGCGAGCGATAGTTGAACCGACGCGGCACGCCCGTCGACGCAGGAAGCAGATCGGCCTCGCTCTGATAGAGCCTGCGCTCCATCTCGTCGAGCAGCCGCTGTTCATGTTCTGACAGCGCCATGATGCCCCCTTCATCTATAAGAAAAGTCTTTCCTACCATTTTACGACCACTGCTCCCAGATAGGCTAGTCGGGTGGACGAAACGACGAGACTCGCAGGCCTTATACAGGAGCGACTGAACGACATCATCGACACGCATCGAGCCGAACTGGAGCCCCTCGGCCCCGATGCCGAGCCGCTGCTCGATGAGGTCACCAGCTTCCTGACCGGCGGCAAGCGGTTCCGCGCACTGTTTGCGGTGCACGGGTACCGAGCCGTGAAGCCACTCGCTATCGACGGCCCGGTAGACGCTGAGTTTGGGGCCCTGCTCGATGCGGCCTGCGCACTTGAGCTCTTTCACGCGGCCGCGCTGATCCACGACGACGTCATCGACCGTTCCGACACCCGCCGGGGCCGACCATCGGTGCACCGCTCGTTCGCGCGATTGCACGAACAGCACGGCTACCGAAACGCTCCCGACCACTTCGGCATTTCGGGCGCCATTCTCACGGGTGACCTGCTGCAGTCGTGGTCTGACGAACTGATGGCGAGCGCGTGCGACGCGATCGACGATCGCGCCGCGGCCCGTGCCACCCGCGCCCACTTCAACCGCATGCGAAGCGAGGTCGCGGTCGGTCAATACCTCGACGTGCTCGAGGAGCAGCGCGGTGGCTTCGCCGAACACGCAGAGCAGCTCGACCGCTCCACCCGTGTGCTCGTCTACAAGTCGGCGAAGTACAGCGTCGAGGCCCCACTACTCATTGGCGCGGCGCTCGCCGGAGCCTCTGATGCGCAGGAGGCCGCGCTCGCGGGGTTCGGCCTTCCCGTTGGCGTAGCCTTCCAGCTACGCGACGATTTACTCGGCGTGTTTGGCGACGAAGAGATCACGGGCAAGCCGAGCGGCGATGACCTCATCGAGGGCAAGCGCACCGTGCTCGTTACGCTCGCCCGCGAGGCACTGCCGGGCACTCAGCGCCGCATTTTCGACGACCTACTCGGCACCGATCTCGACAAGGAGCAGGTCGCAATGCTGCAGCGCACGATCCGCGGCAGCGACGCCGATCAGCAGGTCGAACGCATGATTAGCCGCAACATCGAGCGGGCGCACCGCGCCCTGGCCGACGCGAACCTCGACAGCGCCGCTGCCGATCGGCTGATGAGCCTCGCCGACCGCGCCGCCAGCCGCGATTCCTAAACCGCCGCGCTGAGCAGCCCGCCGCAGCTAGAACGCGAGCGACTGCGTCGCGCGGCGAACCGCGCTCTTGCGCCCGTCGACCAGCGAGTCGATGGGGCATTCGCCGAGCTCGTCGCTCACGCTGAACAGCCAGTCCATCGCCTCGTCGTCTGAGAAACCCGCGTCGATGAGCACGAGCAGGGTGCCGCGAAGTGAGGGCAGCGGCTGATCGTCATGGATAAATTCGGTGGGAATGTGCAGAGCGCCGTCGATGCGCACCGCGCCAAGGTAGTGGTCTTCAATGAGACGTCGAACCTTGCTCACAGAGAGCCCAAGGCGCTCTGCAACTTCGCTGAGGGTGAAATAGGAGCGTGTTGATCCGCTGTTTTCTGGCACCCTCTAACTCTGCCAGCGTGATTGCCGAAGCGCAATCCGCGCAAACGCGGCGCGCGCCACGACTCACACAGTCAAACTTCCGTAGACTTTCGGCGTGACCGCTCCACCCATCGACCCGCTCATCGGGCAGACGCTCGACGCGCGCTACGTGATTCGGTCGCGCATCGCGCGCGGCGGCATGGCGATGGTCTACCTTGCGCACGACCTCAGGCTCGAGCGCAAGGTTGCCGTGAAGGTGATGCACGAGCACCTGGCAGAAGACGAGAACTTCACCCGCCGCTTCGACCGCGAGGCGCGCAGCGCCGCCAGGCTCTCGCACGCAAACCTCGTGAATGTTTTCGACCAGGGCCAAGACCTCGGGCGCGTCTACCTCGTCATGGAGTACCTGCCGAGCATCACGTTGCGGCAGCTGCTCAAGAAGCAGCAGCGCCTCACCCTCGACCAGAGCCTCGAAATCGGCGACGCAATTCTCGCGGGGCTCGCGGCCGCCCACAGCGCAGGCATCGTGCACCGCGACCTCAAGCCCGAGAACGTGCTGCTCGTCGACGACGGCCGCATCAAGATCGGCGACTTCGGCCTCGCGCGCGCGGTGAGCGCGAACACGACCACGGGGCAGGCGCTGCTCGGCACGATCGCCTACCTCTCCCCCGAGCTCGTCACCCGCGGCATCGCCGACGAGCGCAGCGACCTCTACGCCTTCGGCATCATGCTCTACGAAATGCTCACCGGCACGCAGCCGTTCACCGGCGAGCAGCCGATGCAAATCGCCTACCAGCACGCGCACTCAGACGTGCCGCCACCGTCGGAGGCGGCCGACGTCTCGACTCCCGCACTCGACAGCTTCGTCGTCTGGCTCACCCAGCGCGACGCGGCGCTCAGGCCAGCAAATGCCGGCGAAGCGCTCACGCACATGCGAGAGCTGCGACACGATCCATACAGCTTTCCCGAAGCACTGGCCACGGCGGTGCTGCCGACCGGGGCGCTGCCAGGAGACACGACCGTATTGCCAGCTGGCTCGCAGTTCACCGACGCAGCCACCACCAACCTCACGCCAGCGACCGCGGTGCTCGGGCGCCCCGAGCAGGCGTCGTTGCAGGGCAGCGAGACGGGCAAGCTCGCGCCCGCGCAATCGGCGAGCGACGTCGATAGAGTGCGCGATCAGGGAGCGAAGCGAGCGCGCTCGGGCCGCATCACCGCCGCAGTGATCGCGGTGCTACTCGCCGCGACGACGGGGGTTGCGCTCTGGTTCGGGCTCGGCCCTGGCTCGGCCGTAACCGTGCCCGAGGTCGCTGGCCAATCGATGGCCGAAGCGCAGGCGACACTCGAGCAGCTCGATCTCGTTGTGGCGACCGGCGAGTGCACGAGCCTCGACATCGAGGTCGGCCTCGCAGCCGGCATCACCCCCGAACCGGGAACGAGGCTCGACCGGGGCAGCGATGTGACGCTGTGCCAGTCAACCGGCCCGGAGCTGCTCGCCGTGCCAACCCTCGTCGGGCTCAGCCTCGACGATGCCATCGCCCAGATCGAGGCAGGCCGCTTCACCTTCGGCAAGGTGACCGACACCAGGTTCTCGGGGGCCGCGGCTGACGAGGTGCTTGCCGCCCTCGATTCGAACGACGCCGAGCTCGGAGACACCTTCCCAGAGCGCGGCACGATCAACCTCATCGTGTCGGCGGGGCCGGTGCCCGACGTGAGTGGCCTGAGCGTGGAGCAGGCGACAAAGACCCTCGCGGGCAGCGAGCTCAGCGTCGATGCTTCCCAGAACACCGAGGTGATCAGCGACGAGGTGCCGAAGGGGCAGGTCGTTGGCATCGTGTGGCTCACCGACCCCGTGCGCCCCGGCGACTCCGTTGGGCTGCAGATCTCGTCTGGGCCCGAGCTCTTCGCCATCCCCGACGTTTCTGGCATGGGCCTGCAAGAGGCGATGGACACGCTTGCGGCCGCAGGGTTTTCGCCGACGACGCTCGTGCCCGAGGCGCTGCGCGGGCTCGCGCGTGCAACCGGCACCAACCCGGCAGCCGGCACCGAAGTCGAAGCGGGAACAGAGATTCGCGTCACCTCGCAAATCTCGCTGTAGCCGCCCCACACCGCCTCAACACAGCAGTGCGGCCGCAGCCCCGAAGGGCCACGGCCGCACTCACCAGGTCGTGCAGAACCGGCGCGCGCCGTGCGCTTACGGCCGGCGCACGCCCACGGTGCGCTTCAGCTCCTCAGCCACCTGGAAGGCGAGCTCGAGCGACTGCATGTGGTTCAGTCGCGGGTCGCACACCGACTCGTAGCGCTGCTCGAGCGCCTCTTCGTCGATGTTCTCGGAGCCGCCGAGGCACTCGGTGACGTCGTCACCGGTGAGCTCGACGTGAATGCCACCGGGGTAGGTGCCGACCTCGCGGTGCGCCTCGAAGAACCCGAGGAGCTCGTCCATCACATCGTTGAAGCGGCGCGTCTTGAAGCCGTTCGCCGTGGTGATGCCGTTGCCGTGCATCGGGTCGGTAACCCACA
The DNA here is from genome assembly GCF_039528015.1 of Leucobacter albus. NCBI lineage: Bacteria > Bacillati > Actinomycetota > Actinomycetes > Micrococcales > Microbacteriaceae > Leucobacter > Leucobacter albus. The sequence goes on from NZ_BAAAKZ010000006.1 coordinate 94,896, forward strand.
AAGGCTGCGCCCCCGCGTCTCGCACGCCGGCGAGCAGCCCCGGCAGCACATCGCGAATCTTCTCGGCGCCCATGCGGGTGATGAACGTCAGGCGCCCGGGCTCGCGGTTCGGGTCGAGCTTGTCGATGAGACGCATCGCGTCGTCGGTCGTCGCGGTCGGCCCGAGCTTCACGCCGATGGGGTTGCGCAGCTTTGACAGGTAGTCGACATGGGCTCCGTCGATGTCGCGCGTGCGTTCCCCGATCCACAGCATGTGGCCCGAGGTGCCGTACAGCTCGCCGGTGCGCGAATCAATGCGCGTGAGCGGCCGCTCGTAGTCGAGCAGCAGTGCCTCGTGGCTCACGTAGAACTCGGTCTGGGTGAGCGCGGTGTGATCGACACCGCACGCATCCATGAACCGCAGCGCCCGGTCGATCTCGGTCGCGAGCGCCTCGTAACGCTGATTCGCTGGGTTCGAGACGAAGCCCTGGTTCCAGGCATTCACCTGGCGCAGGTCTGCCATGCCCCCTTGCGTGAAGGCGCGAATGAGGTTGAGCGTCGATGCCGAGACGTGGTAGCCGCGCACCAGCCGGCTTGGGTCGGCTGTGCGAGACTCCTCGGTGAAGTCGTAGCCGTTCACCAGATCGCCGCGGTACGCGGGCAGCGTTACGCCCTCGCGCGTCTCTTCGTTGCTCGAGCGCGGCTTCGCGAACTGGCCGGCCATGCGGCCAACCTTGATCACCGGCATCGAAGCGCCGTAGGTCAGCACGACGGCCATCTGCAGCAGCGTCTTCACGCGGTCGCGAATCTTGTCGGCGGTTGCCGCCTCGAACGTCTCAGCGCAGTCGCCGCCCTGCAGCAGAAAAGCCTCGCCGCGCGCCGCGCTCGCAAGCCGCTCGCGCAGCTGGTCGACCTCGCCCGCAAACACGAGCGGCGGCTGCGTCGAGATCTCTTGTTTCGCATACTCAAGGGCGGCGGCGTCGGGCCAGCTCGGCTGCTGCTTCGCGACGAGTGCACGATAGGTGTCGAGCTGCTCGAAGGTCTGCTGTGCCGTCAGGGTCTCTACGCTTACTGCGTTCATGGCCATCCCGTGTGTATCTCAAACGTGCCGCCCTGTTTGGCGGCCCCACTCAAGACTACCCAACACGCCCGACATTCGGCGCATGCGCGTGCGATGCCCAGAGCGAACGAGCAGCGCGAGGCGGATCCGCGGGCGCTCTAGCGGTTACGCACGCTCGAGGCGTAGACGTCGACGTACTCCTGGCCACTGAGCTCTTGAATCGCGAGGGTAATTTCGTCGGTCACGCTGCGCAGCACGAAGCGGTCTGCGCTCATGCCCTCGAAACGGCTGAAGTCCAGCGGCTTGCCGATAACCGTGCCGATGCGGCGAACCTTCGGAAACTTCGCGCCGATGGGCATGGCCTTCTCCGTGTCGATCATCACCACGGGCACCACGGGCACCCCTGATTCGAGCACCATGCGCGCGACGCCGGTGCGCCCGCGGTAGAGCCGGGCGTCGGGGCTGCGCGTGCCCTCGGGGTAGATGCCGAGCACATCGCCGCGCTCCAGCACCTGCAGGCCGGTGTTGAGCGATGCCTCCGATGCCTTCCCGCCCGATCTATCGATCGGCAGCTGACCAACGCCGAGCATAAAGTTCTTCACGAGCCAGCCCTTCAGGCCCTTACCTGAGAAGTATTCGCTCTTCGCAAGAAAGTACACTCGGCGCTCGATCATCACGGGAAGGAAAAACGAGTCGATCACCGATAGGTGGTTCCCGACAAGAATTACGGGCCCTGTGGCCGGAATATTCTCGGCTCCCTCCACCCACGGACGGTACACGGCCTTCAGAAAAGGCCCGACAATCAGGTGTTTAAAGATCCAGTAGAGCAAAGTGACCTGGTTCCCTTCGTAGATCTTCACAATAGCGGAGCCGCGCGCCCTCAGGCGCATAGAGATAGGCTGTGAGCATACATGTCCGTGGCCCCCTGGCCGCGCATTGCACCCGACACGAGGTACAAAGGAGTTGCCGTGAAGCTGTCAGAAACACCACTGCTCGTTCCCCCGGTTCCAGAGGACAACATTACCGACCTCCTCGAGCAGCGGGTCGCCGCTACTCCAGATCGCCCCCTGTTCGCCACACCAGCCAACGGCGGCTGGAGCGACATCAGCGCGACGGAGTTCAGAAACCAGGTCGTCGCGCTCGCCAAGGGCTTCGTCGCCGCCGGCGTCGAGCCGGGCGACCACATCGCGTTCATGTGCAAGACGACCTACGAGTGGTCGCTCGTCGACTTCGCGCTGCACTACGCGGGCGCGGTGATGGTTCCCGTCTACGAGACCTCGTCTGCACTGCAGATCCATTGGATTCTCGAAGACTCGGGGGCCCGCGGCTTCATGATCGAGACGGGCGACCAGTTCGCACGCTTCGCCGAGGTGCAAGATCAGCTCACGAAGGTCGACCTCGTGTGGCGCCTTGACGAGGGCGCGGTCGCGAGCCTCACGAGTGATGGATCCGCCGTCGCCGACGAAGAGATCGAGCGGCGCCGCAACCTCGCGAACGGCGATGACATCGCGACCCTCATCTACACCTCGGGGTCGACCGGCCGGCCGAAGGGCTGCGTGCTCACCCACTCCAACTTCGTCGAGCTGTCGCGCAACGCCGGCAGCGCGCTCTCCGAGCTCGTGCAGCAGCCCGGTGCGGCGACCCTGCTCTTCGTGACGCTCGCGCACGTGTTCGCCCGCTTCATTTCGGTGCTCTGCGTGCACGCCGGCGTGCGCGTCGGCCACCAGGCAGACACGACGCAGCTGCTGCCCGCGCTCAGCACGTTCCACCCAACGTTCCTGCTCGCGGTGCCGCGCGTCTTCGAGAAGGTGTACAACTCGGCCGAGCAGTCGACGGAGGCAGAGGGCAAGGGCAAGATCTTCCGCTCCGCGGCGAAGGTCGCCGTCGCCCACTCCGAGGCGCTCGACGCAGGCAAGGTTCCCTTCGGGCTCGGCCTGAAGTTCAAGGTCTTCGACAAGCTCGTCTACTCGAAGCTGCGCGAGAAGCTCGGCGGGCGCGTGCAGTACGCGGTCTCGGGCTCGGCCCCGCTCAGCCGCTACCTCGGGCATTTCTACCGCAGCCTCGGCATCAAGATTCTCGAGGGTTACGGCCTGACCGAGACGACTGCCCCCGTGACCGTGAACCTGCCAGACAAGTTCAAGATCGGCACCGTTGGCCCCGCGCTCCCCGGTCACACCGTGCGCATCGCCGACGACGGCGAGATCGAGGTCAAGGGCATCGACGTCTTCAAGGAGTACTGGAACAACCCGGAGGCCACCAAGGCGGTCTTCACCGAAGACGGGTTCTTCAAGACCGGAGACCTCGGCTCGCTCGACAGCGACGGCTACCTCTCGATCACCGGGCGCAAGAAAGAGATCATCGTCACCGCCGGGGGCAAGAACGTCGCCCCGGCCGCGCTCGAAGACCCTATCCGCGCGAACACGATTATCAGCCAGGTCGTTGCCGTCGGCGAGCAGAAGCCGTTCATCGCGGCCCTCGTCACGCTCGACATGGAGATGCTCCCGGCCTGGCTGAAAAACCAAGACGAGAACCCCGATATGACCGTCGAGGAGGCGGCCCGCAACCCCAAGGTGCTCGCCGAGGTGCAGCGCGCCGTCGACCAGGGCAACAAGTTCGTCTCGCGCGCCGAGTCGATCCGCAAGTTCGTCATTTTGCCGACCGACTTCGTCGAGGCCAACGGGCACCTCACGCCGAAGATGAGCATCAAGCGCGACAACATTCTGCGCGACTTCTCCGCCGAGATCGCGGAGCTCTACGGTGAGAACCCGCAGACCGATTTTGTGCAAACGCAGTAATCAATCGACCGCGCATTGGGGTTGGCGCTGCGCACGCGTACCCATCCCAACTTGCGCCTCGTAACAGCGGCCCTCGGATCCACATCCGGGGGCCGCTTTGTCGTCGCCGAGGGCGGCCCCTAGAACCAGTTCGACGTGCGAATCTGCCGCATCGCCTCGCCGCGCGCCTCGCGGTCGAGCCGCGAAATGTAGAGCTTGCCGTCGAGGTGGTCGCACTCGTGCTGCAGCGCCTGCGCCTTGAGCCCCTCGCCCTCGATGATGAGCTCGTTGCCTTCGAGATCGATGCCACGCACCTTCGCGTAGGGGTAGCGGAGCACCTCGAACCACAGGTCGGGCACCGACAGGCAGCCCTCGCCAGTAGGCACGGGCTCCCCCGACACCTCGATGAGCTCGGGGTTCAAGACATACTCGATCACCCCATCAATGTTCAGGCTGAACGCGCGCTGCGTGTAGCCGATCTGAGTGGCGGCCAGCCCGGCCCGGCCGGGTTCGTCGACCGTTTCGCACAGATCCGCCACGAGCGCGTGCACGCCCGCATCTAGCTCCGTAATTTCCTCACACACGGTACGAAGCACCGGGTCCCCAAACAAGCGAATCTCGCGTCTAGCCATAGTGAAATGCTATCGGGTGCCGCAGTTCGAGCTCACAAAGCTGAGAACGGCCACCAGATTCCAATCGGAATCCAGTAAGCTCGAATTGTGCATGTATTGAGTGTCAGCTCCCTCAAAGGTGGCGTAGGAAAGACGACCGTGAGTCTAGGCATCGCGTCGGCAGCGTTCTCGCGTGGCCTGCGCACGCTCGTGGTTGATCTCGACCCGCAGTCCGATGTTTCGACCGGCCTAGCTGTCGACCCTGACGGGTACGCGAACATTGCCGATGTGCTCGAGTCTCCAAAAGAGAAGGTCGTTCGCTCCGCAATCGCGCCGAGCGGTTGGAACGAGTTTCACGAGGGCGGCAAGATCGACCTGCTCGTCGGCAGCCCCTCGGCCATTAACTTCGACGGGCCGCACCCGTCTGCGCGCGACATCTGGAAGCTCGAGGAGGCGCTCGCGATTGTCGAGGCCGACTACGACCTCGTGCTCATCGACTCGGCGCCCTCGCTCAACGCACTGACGCGCACCGCGTGGGCCGCCTCCGATCGCGTGCTGATCGTCACCGAGCCCAGCCTGTTTGCGGTCGCCGCAACCGACCGTGCGCTGCGCGCCATCGAAGAGATTCGGCGCGGCGTGAGCCCCCGGCTCCAGCCGCTCGGCATTCTCATCAACCGCGTGCAGCCGCAGTCGATGGAACACCAGTTCCGCATTCGCGAGCTGCGCGAGATGTTTGGGCCCCTCGTGCTCAACCCACAGCTGCCCGAGCGCCCCGCACTGCAGCAGGCACAGGGCGCGGCAAAGCCCGTGCACCTCTGGCCAGGCGAACCTGCGCAAGAGATGGCAGCGAACTTCGACCTCGTGCTCGATCGAGTGCTCCGCTCCGCCGGCGCCGCCGCCGCACAGGCAAAGTAGCGTGCGCAAACACCCCCGCCCCGGCAGCCCTCTCTGAGAGCGCCGGCGCGGGGGTGTTTGCTCGCTGCGCGGTTCGCCGGCGGGCCAGCCAGGGCGAGACCTACATTTATCTCCGAGCACCCCTCACTGCACGCGGGTGCAAGGGGGTGCTTTGGGAGGCATGTGCAGGGATCGGGTCCCCGCCCCCGGGCAGCGCGCAGGGCGGCGCGGCGCAGGGCGGGCGCGGCGCAGGGCGGGCGCGGCGCGGGGCTGCGCGGCGCGGCGCGGCGCGGCGCAGGGTCGTACCGCGCGGCGCAGGGTCGTACCGCGCGGCGCAGGGCGCGCTACGAGGTTTTGCGGGCCGCGCGGCGCGCCGCGAGCTCATCGCCAGCAGCTGCCTCGTCGGCACTCTTCTCGCGGTGGTCGTCGAGGTCGACGAGCGAGGTCTCCACCTCGCGCAGCACCTTGCCTACGGCAATGCCGAAGACGCCCTGACCGCGGCTTACGAGGTCGATCACCTCGTCGCTCGAGGTGCAGAGGTAGACGCCAGCCCCGTCGCTCATGAGCGTGGTCTGCGAGAGATCGTGCACGCCCGCGGCGTGCAGCTGCGCGACCGCGGTGCGAATCTGCTGCAGCGAGATGCCCGTGTCGAGCAGTCGCTTGACGAGCTTCAGCACAAGAATGTCGCGGAAGCCGTAGAGGCGCTGCGACCCCGAGCCCTGTGCCCCGCGCACCGTTGGCTCGACGAGCCCCGTGCGCGCCCAGTAGTCGAGCTGGCGGTAGGTGATGCCTGCGGCGCGGGCCGCAACCGCGCCCTTGAACCCGCCGTCGGTGTTGGGCTTCGGGAGGCCGTCGCTGAAGAGCATGTCTGCGGCGTCCAGGTACTCGTTTGCACCCTGCCCGCTACCGCCGGCTGGCGGCTCGATCTGCTCCATGACGTCCCTCTCTTCGCGCTGTGCTCAGTTCACCTAACGCTATCGCCGGGAGGGGCCCATGGCAACGACCGCGGGCACCCATTTCACCACACCCACCTTAAGGTTCAACTTGAAGGTGAGAAATCAGCGGAAACACGCCAAACTACTGCGCGCCAAACTTGCGCCGCAACACGCCGGAGCGAACGGTCTCCAGGTATTCGAGCAACTCGAGCGAGCCGTCGACCGCGCTCGGCGACCCCTGCTTCTCGCCGCGCGAGGCAACGGCGTGCGACAGCATCTCTGCCTCGCGCTCCGCAGAGATGCGCAGAGACCGCAGGTGTCGCGGCGTGAGGCCCGCCTGAGCGAGCTTCATCAGTGCCGTCAGCTGCGCGATCGAGTCAAACGGAAACACCTCGGTAGCGGGCAGCAGCCCCGCCGCAATGGCCTCGCCAAGGAATCGTTTGTTCGTCGCGGCCGCACGGCACAGCTCGTCGCTCGATAGCACCTCTTTCGACGAAAGAATCGTCGATGCGCTGCGCGTCGACGCGCCGGGAATCACGGGGTCGCGGCCCGCATCGAGCTCCTCGAGCACCTCCGCGATCTTCTTCAGCGGCAGGTAGTGATCGCGCTGCAGGGTCAGCACGAGGCGAATGCGCTCGACGTGCTCCTGCGAGAACTTTCGGTAGCCCGACTTCGTGCGCTCCGGGGCGACGAGCCCCTGGTCTTCAAGAAAGCGCAGCTTCGACGGCGTCAGGTCGGCAAACTCCTCTTGGAGCGCCTGCAGCACCTGCCCGATGCTCAGCAGCCCGGCCGGTACGGCGCGTAGCGGCAGCGCCCCCATTAGAACGAGCCCGGCAGATCGAATCGCGATGCGAAGAACGTGAACCGAAACTTGCCGACCTGCACCTCGACGCCGTCTTCGAGCACGACCTCGCCATCGATGCGCTCCCCATCGCAGTAGGTGCCGTTGAGCGACCCGCGATCAGCGACCGAGAAGATTGTGCCGCGGCGCTTAAACTCCGCGTGCTTGCGCGACACCGTCACATCGTCGAGAAAGATGTCTGCCGCGGGGTGGCGCCCGGCAATCGTGAGGTCTTGGTCGAGCAGAAACCGTGCGCCAAGATCGGGGCCGCGGCGCACGACGAGCAGCGCCGCCCCCGAGGGCAGCGACTGCACGGCCTCGAGCTCGTCGACGTTGAGGTCGGTCACCTGCGCCCGAATCATCGCGTTCAGATCTTCACGGAACTGCTCCGTGGCGCGTACCTCGGTATCCTTGTTCCGCTTCTCGCTCACCACTGCATCACCCGTTTCATACTCAACGGAGCAAAGGCTCCGATACTGTCCCCCTACGCTATCGCAGTGGGGCATCATGGCGCATCCCTAGCGCCGATTTACGCGTGTGTTTGTCAGCCTTGCGTGCCCCCGCACCGCCAAATGCGACCCTCGCCGCAGCTTTCACTCGTGCGACTCGAGAAACTCGTAGACCTCGTGCGAGTCGACCCCGGGGAAGGTGCCCGTCGGCAGCGCTGCGAGCAGGCTCGTTGGCGTCGCTGCCTCGGGCCAGGCCGAGGCCTGCCACTTGTGCGTGAGCTCGGTCGAGGCGCGACGACAGCAGCGCTCGTCGGGGCAGAACGACTGCGAGCGGTGCTGGGTTTCGCGGCCGCGGAACCACTTGACGTCTTCGAATCGCACGCCGACACTCACCGAGTACTGCCCCTCCTTGGCGTTCTCGAGCCGCGAGGTGCACCAGTACGTTCCCCCAGATGCCATGTCTGTGTACTGGTACCAGGGGTTAAAGAAGTCGGGCTGGGCGAACACCGTGCGGGCCGTCCAGTTACGGCACACCATGGCACCCTCAAGGTTGCCGAGGGCGTCTGACGGAAACCGCACCCCGTCGTTCTCATACGCCTTAATCAGCGTTCCAGATTCGTGGGCCTTCATGAAGTGAACGTTCAGGTCGAGCCACTCGGTCGCGAGGTTGGTGAAGCGGTGAGCTGCCATCTCGTATGAGACGGCGAACGCATCCCGCAGATCCTCCATCGAAATCTCGCGGCGGCTCTTCGCGTCTTTGAGCGACTCAACCGCGGCCGCCTCGGGCAGCAGCACCGCGCCAGCGAGATAATTCACCTCGACACGCTGCTTGAGAAAATCGCCATAGTTGCGCGGCTCCTCGTGCCCGCAGACCAGGCTGCCGAGGGCACGCAAGATCGGCGCACGCGCATCGCGGGAGGGAAGGTTCGCGCTGAGGTAGATTCGGCCGTTTCGGCGATCGATGACGGATCGCGTCGAGTGCGGCAGATCGCTGACGTAGTGCAGCGTGAACCCGAGTTTCTCGGCCACTCGCGCGACGGTCTGCTGCAGCACCGGCCCCCCGGAGTACCCCACACTGTCGAGGAGCTGGGCAGCGGCCCGCTCGAGATCGGGGTAGTAGTTGTTCGCGACCCGCATGCCGGCGCGCAGTTCGGTGTTTGCTCGCCGCGCCTCCTCAGGCGTTGCGGCCCGCTCGGTGTGCAGCCGCTCAACTTCCTGGTGCAGGCCGATAATGGCGCGCAGCGTTTCGTCGTTCGTTGTTTTCGATACGCGGATCGGCTGCAGCCCGAGCGACCGAAACACCGACCCGCGCTGTGCTCGCTCGACAGCGATCTCGAGGGCTGCCCGCTCACTCGGCGCCTCGTCAACGAGGAGCTCGTCGACCGTCGATTGGAGGGCAGCCGCGAGCGCGCGCAGGAGCGGCAGGCGCGGCTCCCGCTTACCGTTCTCGAGCGCGGAGAGCTGCGATGGGGCCCGGTCAACGGCCGCAGCGAGCTGCTCAAGCGTCATGCCGAGCTCAACCCGCCGCTCGCGAATGCGCCGCCCGAGCGTGAGGGCGTCGCCCGCGTCGGTTTCGGCTTCTGGCTTCGCGAGATCGAGTGCGTCAATCGTCATACTCCCATCGTGACAGAGCGCAAATGTTTCGGCAAGCAGAAATATCGCAATATTTCACGTTCAAAACGACCGGCGCGCCGCTCGATCGGGGTCGAAGATAGAAACAACCCACATCACGAGCACTCGCCGCACGACCGGCACCGCGCACCCACCACTCCAAAGGAAACGACCATGAACACCCCAACCGCAACAGCAGAACGGCCGCGCACGTACTCCCCTGCAGCGCACGAGCCCCGCCTCGAGGTGAACGGCCGCCCGTTCGACCGCTCCGACGAGATCCTCACCCCCGAGGCGCTGGAGTTTCTCACCGAGTTGCACGCCCGCTTCGCGAGCCCCCGCCACGAGCGCCTCGCAGACAGGCAGCGCAAGCGCTACGAAATCGGCAACGGCCGCGACCCGAAGTTCCGCGAGGACACCCGCCACATTCGCGAGGACGCGAGCTGGCAGGTCGCTCCCCCGGCCCCTGGTCTTGAGGATCGCCGCGTCGAGATCACCGGGCCCACCGACCCGAAGATGACCATCAACGCGATGAACTCGGGCGCTCGCGTCTGGCTCGCCGACCAGGAGGACGCGACGAGCCCCACGTGGAAGAACGTTATCGGCGGCCAGCTCTCACTCTTCGACGCGATCCGCGGCCAGCTCGAGTACACGAGCCCCGAGGGCAAGCAGTACCGCATCACCGCTGAGCGCACCCCCACCATCGTGATGCGCCCCCGCGGCTGGCACCTCGTCGAAAAGCACATCCGTTTCACCGACGCGCAGGGCCAGCAGGGCGCGGCGTCAGGCAGCCTCGTCGACTTCGGCCTCTACGCGTTCCACAACGCGAAGCAGCTCATCGCGAACGGCCACGGCCCCTACTTCTACATCGCCAAGCTCGAGTCGAGCGAGGAGGCGAAGCTGTGGGACGACATCTTCAGCTACACCGAGGAGCGCCTCGGCCTCGAGCACGGCACGATTCGCGCGACGGTGCTCATCGAAACGCTGCCGGCAGCGTTCGAGATGGAGGAGATCCTCTACGTGCTGCGCGACCACATGGCGGGCCTGAACGCGGGCCGCTGGGACTACATCTTCTCGATCATCAAGAACTACCGCGGCCGCGGCGCACGCTTCGTCATGCCAGACCGCAGCGAAGTCACCATGACGGTGCCCTTCATGCGTGCGTACACTGAGCTGCTCGTGAAGACCTGCCACAAGCGCGGCGCCCACGCCATCGGCGGCATGAGCGCGTTCATCCCGAACCGCCGCGACCCCGAGGTCACGCAGCTCGCCGAGCAGAAGGTGCGCGCCGACAAGCAGCGCGAGGCGACCGACGGCTTCGACGGCACCTGGGTCGCTCACCCCGACCTCATTCCCGTCGCGCAGGCCGAGTTCGACGCCGTGCTCGGCGACCGCCCGAACCAGATCGATCGCCAGCGCGACGACGTCGAGGTAACCGCAGCACAGCTGCTCGACGTGCACATCGGTCGCGACATCACCGAGGCTGGCGTGCGCGACAACGTCTCGATCGGCGTCCGCTACATCGAGTCGTGGCTGCGGGGCATCGGCGCCGCGGCAATCGACAACCTCATGGAAGACGCGGCGACCGCAGAAATCAGCCGCTCGCAGATCTGGCAGTGGATCCACCAGGATCAGCGCACCGCAGACGGCACCCAGATCACCCGCGCCTGGGTCACCGAGATTCTCGCTGACACCGTGCGCGGCTTCGAGCGATTCGAGGGCGACCGCTACGACGACGCGGCCGAGCTGTTCGCTGACGTGGCGCTGGGCGACACCTTCCCGACGTTCCTCACCGTGCCTGCCTACAGCCGGTATCTCGTTGACGCGTAGGGGCAAGCGCGGCTCGTAGCGCCCCTGGTGAAAGAAGGCGGCCCCTCATCGGAGGGGCCGCCTTTTCGCGTATCTCGAGATGCCCGTCAGCTCAGCGTCGGGGGCCGCACCGGTTTGATGCGGTCACGCTCCGCGTCGCGCTCTGCCGCCAGCTCTGCCTCAATCTCGCGGTCACGTGCGGCCTCGGCGAGCGCCTGCTCGCGATCCTGCTCCGCGGCCTTCGCGGTTGCCCGCGCGACTGCCGGGCCCAGCTCGTCGACGAGAATCGTGCGGGAGTCGAGCTGCCCAGTACGGTAGGCAGCGCGCCCAACCATGTGCGCCGCCGTCGGCGCTGTCAGCGCCTGGAATACAAACACCGGCACGAGCGCGAGAAACACCCCGAGCGAGCGCTGATCGATGGCGACCGCGGCGATCACGAGCAGCAACCCGAAGATCTGCGGCTTTGTCGCCGCGTGGAGCCGGCTGAGCGAATCGGTGAAGCGCAGCAGGCCGATGCCCGCCGCCGCAGAGAGCATCGCGGCGAGCAGCAGGCAAATCACGGCGAGCGCGTCGAGAATCGTGTCAAACATGCTCTGTCTCCCCCACCGAGTCTGAAACCTCAAGCTCGTTGCGCCGCTTGACATATCGCGCGACAACGATTGTCGCGAAGGTCGCGGTCGCCGCGATGGCGACCATGATGGGAATCGAGTCTGTGTGCTGGCGCGCGACCATGTCAGCGCCGAGCGCCAAGATCACTGTTGTCAGCAGCACGTCCGAGGCCACCATGCGGTCGAGAATCGTGGGGCCGCGCACAATGCGCACGAGCGCAGCGAGCGCGGTAAACGTCAGGCCGACGCCCACCAGCACAAACATGAGCACCGCAAAGGTCATCGCCGCACCGCCTTCACTTCTTCTTTGGAGCCGAGCGTGAGAATCAGCAACCGCTCAATTGTCGCGACGTCGTGTCGCATCTTCGTGATCTGCTTCTGCGATGGCGTGTTCAGCACGTGCAGGTACAGCGTCGACCCGAAGCGATCGACCTCGGCAACGAGCGATCCCGGAATGAGCGAAATCGTCAGACCCACGATCGTGATAATGAAGTCAGAGCTCGTGCGCAGGCGAACCGCGATAATCGAGGTCATGGGAACGGGGCCTGGGCGAAGCGCCAGCCACGCCACCTCAAACGACGCCTTTGACAGGTTCCAGAGAAAATACCCGAGGTACCCGAGGGCATACCAGGGGTTGAACCTCCCGGCGAGGGCCACGGGAGGCAGATAGAACACTCGCATCATGACGATTGACACGATGATGCCGCTCACGAGCGAGAGCAGCGAGGCCTCCTGCCAGAGCATCATCCAGAGCACCACGAGGCCGACAAGCAGCGGCAGCTCGTGGAACCGAACGATGAACTCCATGCCGGTGACGGTGCGGGGCGTGCGCCTAGCCATGAGCGGCCTCCTCAGGGGCAGCGGTCGAACCGCTGCCACCGTTTGGCTGTTCGCCGTGCAGCACGAGCTCAGCGAGCAACTCGGGCGAGGCGAGGTCGTCGCCGGCGCGCTCTGCGTAGCCGAACAGCGGGCCAGCGGCGAAGGTAAGAATCAAGCTGACGCCGATCATGCCCGCGGTCGCCCCGACCATCAGCCTCGGGATGCGGCGCTGCTCTTGCGCTGGGGCCGCGTCTGGGGCGTCTTGCAGTCGCTCGATCATCGCCTGTTCGCGCTGCCGCAGCATCAGCGCCTCGGTCGAGGGCGGCTTCGCTGGCTCCTTCGCGGGCTCCTTGGCTGGGCCCGCAGCTGCCCCGCCGGCGCTGGCTGGCCGCGGGCGCCAAAACGCCAGCACCCAGGCCCGGGCAAGCGCGTACAGCGTCAGCAGCGACACGAGCGCCCCGATGCCGATCAGCCAGTAGGCTGCCGGGGTCTGTAGATCAGCGCCGGCAGTGAACAGCCCCACCTTGCCGAGAAAGCCAGAGAACGGCGGAATGCCGCCGAGGTTGAGCATAGGAATGAAGAACAGCACGCCGATCACCGGGGCGCTGCGCATCAGGCCGCCAAGCCCCGAGAGCGACGTGGTGCCGCCCTGGCGCTCCATCAGGCCAACGGCGAGGAAGAGCGTGGTCTGCACGATGATGTGATGCGCGATGTAGTAAATCGTCGCGGCGAATCCCGCCGACGTCGCGATCGCGATGCCGAAGATCATGTAGCCGATATGGCTGATGAGGGTGAACGACAGCATGCGCTTGACGTCGAGTTGCGAGATCGCGCCCAAAATGCCGACTATTAGCGTCAGCGCCGCGATCACCATGAGCAGCGGATCGACGCTCGACTCCGGGAACAGCATAGTCTGCGTGCGAATGATTGCGTACACGCCAACCTTGGTGAGCAGCCCGGCAAACACCGCGGTGACGGGCGCGGGCGCGGTCGGGTAGGAGTCTGGCAGCCAGAACGCGAGCGGGAAGACTGCCGCCTTGATGCCAAACGCGATGAGCAGTGCGAGGTTCAAGATGAGCTGCAGATCGCTCGGCAGCTCGGCGATGCGGGTCTGGAGCTGCGCCATGTTCACGGTGCCGGTAGCGCCGTAGACGAGGCCGATCGCCGCGAGAAACAGAATCGATGACACGAGCGAGACGACGACGTAGGTGACGCCAGCGCGAATGCGCGGCGCGGTGCCGCCAAGCGTGATGAGCACATAACTCGACACGAGCAGAATCTCGAAGCCAACGTAGAGGTTGAACAGGTCACCGGCGATAAAGGCGTTGAACACGCCGGCGCCCAGTACGAGGTACGTCGGGTAGTAGATCGACACGGGGGTTTCTTCATCGCCATCGGCGAGGCCCTGCCCGATCGAGAAGATAAACACCGCGAGCAGCACCACAGCCGACACCGCAAGCATGAGCGCGGAGACGCGATCCACCACGAGCGAAATGCCGTAGGGCGCCGCCCAGCCGCCAACCTGCATGACGAGCGGCCCGCCGCGATCCACCACGAACATGAGCAGCACGCCAAGCACCGAACTCGCCGTCAGCGCGACGAGAGTGATGCCTCGCTGCAGCTCGCGGTGGCCCGGCACCGCGAGGGCGAGCGCCGCCCCCACGAGCGGGAGCAGCACGACAATGGGAACGAGGAATGTCACTTGCGAACCTCCTCGGGGTCGTCTTCTGGCACGTCTTCTTCGAACTCGGGGGCGTCTTCGAGGTCGTCTTCGGTCACCTGACCGGTCGTGAGCGCCTCCGCGCTACCGATCGCGAGATCGTCTGCGTCATCCTCAACATGGTCGTCGCTGACGCGTGCGAGGCGCCACGAGCGATAGATCAGCGCGAGCAAGAACGCGCCGACGCCGAAGGTGATCACGATCGCCGTGAGAATAAAGGCCTGCGGGAGCGGATCGCTGATGGGCTCCTCGCCCCCGGCGAGCGGAGCTGCGCCGAAGTCGCCCGACATGAGGAAGATCAGGAGGTTAGTCGCGTTGCCGACGAGCAAGAAGCCGAGCAAAATGCGCGTCAGGCTGCGATCGAGCAGCAGGTAGACGCCCGCGACATACATGACCACCATCACGGCGACGAGAACGAGTGGCATTGTCACCGTGCGGCCTCCTCTGCAAATTCTGCGTTGTCTGCTTCCTCGTGCTCATCGATCTCGGAGCCAAGGCTGCGCAGCACATCGAGCACCAGCCCAAAGACCACCAGATACACGCCGATATCGAACAGTGTCGACGTCACGAGCGGCAGCGACCCGAAGGGGCCGAGGTCGAGATCGACCCAGCTCGACGACAGCGCCGGCTGGCCGAAGAAGAGCGGCACGATCGCCATCGAGACCGCGAGCGCAAGCCCGATGCCGAGAATGCGGCCGGCGTCGAGCGACACCGTCGCGCGCAGCTCGTGGCGCCCGCCCGCGAGATACCGCGCCACGAGGGCGAGGCCCGCGACAAGCCCGGCAGCGAACCCTCCACCGGGGAGGTTATGGCCCGACAGCAGCAAGAACACCGACAGAATCAAGAGGCCGTGGAAGACCAGCCGCACGACAACCTCGAGAATGATCGAGCGCCGCTCCGGCCGCAGGTAATTGCCGGCAAGAAGCCAGTTCATGCGGCTCGCAGGGTCCTCAGGATCGGCGACACGGAGCAGGTGGGCGCGCGTCGCGTTACGCGCTTCTCTGCGGCTCAGGTGCGGGCTCTGATCGACTCGGGTATTGAGGAACACGAGCGAGGCCACGCCGGTCGCGGCCGCAAGCACCACCGACAGCTCCCCCATCGTGTCCCAAGCGCGTATGTCGACGAGCATGACGTTTACGACGTTGTAGCCGTGACCACCCTCGACAGCGAGCTGCGGCAGCGCCGCCGAGATCGGGTCGGCGATTCTCGCGCCGAGCGACACGACGGCGACTGCGCCGAGCACGAGCCCGACACCGAGGCCGAGCGCGAGCCGAAACACCCGCGTCGCGCGACGCGGCCGCTGCGCCATGTGCGCCGGCAGGCGACGAATCACAAGCACGAACGCGATCAGGGTGACCGTCTCGACGAGCAGCTGGGTGAGCGCAAGATCAGGGGCGCCATGGAGCGCGAAGATTGTCGCCATGCCGTAGCCCGTCACACCAACGAGTAGGCCGCCCTGGAACCGGGTGCGGGCACGCATTGCGAAGAGCGCAGCGACAATCATGACAATGGCGATGGGAATGTCGACGGGGCTGGAGATGAACGAGATCTCTTCTGGCCACTGCTGCACGGAGAGCACGGTGCCGCCAAGCGCGACGACCATCACCGAAAGAATGACCGCGAGGTAGAACGGCAGCGAGCCGCGTTGGGTCAGCGAAGTGAACCGCACGGCGATCGTGTCGAGCATGTGCGTTGCGACCCAGTATGCGTGTGAGCCAGACAGCCGCTCAGATGGCGGCGGCAGCGTCACCGCGAGCCTGCGCGCCGGGAAGAAGAGCAGCACGCCGAGCAACAAAATAACGCCAGACAGAAGCAGCGGAACCGTCCAGCCGTGCCAGATGCTGAGGTGCTCGGGGGCACCGAGCGGCGTCAGCGGCACAGAGGCGCGCACGAGCGGATCGAGCAGCGGAGACGCCACGCCGTAGAACACCGCGACGGCTGCAAACAGCGCCGGGGCGATGACGATCGACCGCGCAACCTGCGTTTCGAGCGGAGTGTCTGCCACACCGGGCTTTGAAGCGAACGCTCCCCACAAGAAACGCACCATGTAGGCCACGGTAAGAACACTGCCGATCACCGCGACCACGAGGGCGACGATCGCCACGGGGTGCTCGTGACCGACCTCGAGCAGCTCGGCGAAGGCAGCCTCCTTGGCGACGAAGCCGAAGAACGGCGGCACGCCAGCCATCGACGCAGAGGCGACGATCGCGACGCCAAGCAGAGCTGGGAACCGACGGCCAATCCCGCTGAGACGGCGCAGATCGCGCACGCCGGTCGAATAGTCGATGATGCCGACCGTCAAGAACAGTGGTGCCTTCGCCACGGCGTGGGCGAACAGCAGCACGAGGCCGGCAAACGTCACGCGCGGGTCGCCGACGCCGATCACCATCACGAGGAGGCCGAGCTGACTGACAGTGCCCTGCGCGACAATGAGCTTGATATCGAACTGGCGCAGCGCGCGGAACCCGCCGACGAGCATAGTGATGCCGCCGAGAATCACCAGCGCCCAGCGGTAGCCTGGCACGTCTGCGAATGGCTCGCTCATGCGGGCGATGAGGTAGACCCCGGCTTTGACCATGGCCGCTGCGTGCAGGTACGCGCTCACCGGGGTCGGCGCAGCCATCGCGCCCGGGAGCCAGAAGTGGAACGGGAAAATCGCTGACTTCGAGATCGCACCGAGCAAGATCAAATACACCGAGACGGTCACCAGCGTGCCCTCTGGCGGGCTGGCGATAATCTCGGAGAGCAGGGGTGTGCCCCCGGCCTGCACGAGCAGCACAAAGCCAACGAGCATCGCGAGCCCGCCGAGCGTCGTGATCATCAGGGCCTGGAGCGCCGCGGAGTTCGCGGTTCGCAAACGCGTGACGTGCCCGATGAGCAGGAAGGAGAATACCGTGGTCGCTTCCCAGAAAATGAACAGCAAATAGACGTTGTCTGCGACGACGAGGCCAAGCATGCTCGTCGCAAACCCCATGAAGACACCGGCGAAGCGGGGAATGCCGAGCTCGCCGTCGTCAAAGTAGTTCGCGCAGTACAGCAGCACGAGCGCGCCGGCGCCGGTAACCAGCAGCGAGAACAGCGCTGAGAGCGGGTCGAGCCGCAGCGTGAGCGCCATGTTGAGCTGCGGAATCCACTCAACGTGCTCGACGAGGGTGTTGCCAGCAAAGACCGGAATCGCGAGAGTAATAAACACCGCGAACGCTCCGGCCATGAGCGCGGCAAGCACGAGGAAGGCCCGCCGCCCGAGGCGCTTGGTGAGCGGGTGAGAAATCAGAGACACGAACGCGAGGAGGAGAATTGCACCCATCATCGCGCCCATTGGCTGCCCACTTTCGCTTCTTTTCGTCGTCCCAAATTCCAGTTTATCGGATGAAGGGGCGACCGGCTGACCCATCTGGCAATCCCGTGGGAATTCTTGAATTGAGTACGTAAATACTTCCACGCGAAATGGCAAAGGCCCCTGAAATGACGAAAGCCCCGGAGCGCAATTGCTCCGGGGCTTTCCCAATAAATGTTCGGCGGTGTCCTACT
>NZ_BAAAKZ010000007.1:0-85735 GCF_039528015.1 Leucobacter albus
CCGCAGCGGTTGGGCAGGGAGAGGGTGAGACACGCCCAACGCCATCCACACGTTTTGGCCGATAGCCCGCCGATAGCCCTCGTATGACGTGGGTCTTGACGCGGGTGAAGGGCTCTGGATCCGCAGCGGTTGGGCAGGGAGAGGGTGAGACACGCCCAACGCCATCCACACGTTTTGGCCGATAGCCCGGCAGAAACAACAAAACCCCCGGCTTGACCAGGGGTTTTAGCTGCGGCTTGTCGTAGCTGAGGCGGGGCTCGATCCCGCGACCTCACGATTATGAGTCGTGCGCTCTAACCAGCTGAGCTACTCAGCCATGATCTCCCGTGAGAGAAACAAGCCAGAGCCCCGACCGGGACTTGAACCCGGGACCCCTTCCTTACCATGGAAGTGCTCTACCGCTGAGCTATCAGGGCGTAGCCACGCGAGCGTGACAACCGTTAGAGCGTACCACCTTGTTGGTTCGAATGCGAATTCGGTGAGGTGCTCCCGGGCGTGCCGCGAACGCTGCCGCGCACGCCGCCAAGCACACGACCGCGCACACCGCCAAGCCCACAGGCAAACGAGCACCCCGACCTCTCCGGTTCGCCAGCGCCCGGCTTGGTAAGGTTGCGGCGAGCTGCGGTCGCATTCGCGGGCCCGCACGGAGCGCGTGTTGCGATGGGAGATCAGCGTGAAGAGTGTGTTCGTCACCGTTATGGGCCTGGTGCTCGCGGTGTGGATGTCGGCCGGACGTTGGTTCTTCGGCATCGGCGGCAGCCTCACCTGGTGGTACGTGCCGGCCATTGGGCTCACCTACGCCGTGCTGCTGCTCTGGGTGGGGCACCGCATGGCGGTCACCGAGCAGCGCGGGCGCCGCACCGGCAGGGCCGTGTGGGTCGCGCTGATTCTGTCGTGGGTGTGCGCGGTCGGGTTCGGCTTCACCGTGCCAGATAACGTCGGCGGCGAGCTCGATTCGATCATCAGCCACGCCTCGGGCTCGCAGTTCTCGGCCGAGATGTCGATCGCGCTGTGTAACCCGCTCGGCATTCTCGCGTTCTCGCTCGCGTTCGTTGCCCTCGGCTTCGCGATCGCGAACGGCCGCGAACCGCGCCCTGAAGAAGACGAGCTGCTCGACGCGGCCGAGGCCGCCGCCGAGCTCCGCATGGTGGAGCACCCGCTCATGCACCCGGTGCGGCCGGCTACCCCCGCCGAGCCCGCGCCACCGACCACCCCGTAAGCGCGACGCCCGCCGCACCCCAGAGCACGAGCAGCGCCGCCGCGCCGCCGGCCCCTCCGGCCCCCGCGGCGATCGCCTGGAACCCGGTGAAGGCCGCGCCGATGGGGCTCGCGTCGCCAACGGTTGCGAGCAGGCCGGGCACCGTCGAGACGATGCCGACGACGAACGCGACGACGAGCAGCGCGAACGCCGCAAACCGCCCGAAGCCGCCGAACCTCGCCGACAGCCCCTGCACGACGAGCGCGAACGCCACACCGGCGAGCACGGCGAGGCCGAAGAAGCCAGCTGCCTGCGCGAAACCGTAGCCGAGCGCGAGCGGCAGCACGATGCCGGCGATCGCGCCCTGCGCGGCGCCGAGCAGCACGGCTGGGCCGGCGCTGCGGGCCGTGATGGCGAGCACGCCCTTCGCGGCGTCGCGGGTGCGCGACCACAGCGGCGACAGCACGAGGAACGCGGCGAGCGCGCCCGCCCAGAGCGCGATGCCGGCGAACAGCGGCACCCCAGAGGCGTTAAACAGCTCGTCGCTGCCGCCCTCGCTCGTCACCGACTCGATTGCGGTGCCGGCCATGGTTTCGCGCTCGCGCTCCGTGTACTTCGGAATCTGCGTTGCCGCCTCGACGAGCCCGTCGGCGAGCTCCTGCGTGCCGGTTGCAGCGGCGCCGGCGCCCTCGGCGAGCTTGCCGGCACCGCCCGCGAGCTCCCCCGCGCCGTCGGCGACCTGTGAGACTCCGCCTGCGAGCTCCTGCGCGCCCGCGGCGAGCGCCGGGGTCTGGCCCGCGAGCTGGGAGACGCCTCCTGCGAAGGTCGACACGCCCCCGGCGAAGCTGTGGGCGCCCGCCGCGAAGTCTTCGGCGCCCGTGGCGAGCTCGGCCTGGCCGTTCGCAGCCGCGCGCGCCCCGGTCGCGAGGTCGGCGCCGGCCTGTCGCAGCTGCACGAGCTGCGATTCGTTGCTGCCGCCGGCCGCGCCGCTGACCTCGGCGATCGCCTTGTCGAGCGTCGCGAGCACGTCGGCCTTCGGGTACTCGGGCGGAAAGAGCTCTTCGGGCAGCGCGTCGATGCTCGCCCTGAGCTGCTGCAGCGGCTCGAGCGCCTGCCCGGCGCCCGCGATCACGGTGTCGAGCACGCCGTTGACGAGCCCGGTGTACTGCTCCACGCCACCGGCGAGCTGCGCGCTGCCGTTGGCCGAGGCGCGGGTGCCGGTTGCGAGATCTGTCGCGCCGGCGGCGAGGCCGGCCGCGCCGCCGCTCAGCGCCTGCCCGCCTGTGGCGAGCTGCTGAGTGCCCTGCACGAGCTCGGAGGCGCCGCCCGCAAGCTGCTGCGCGCCGCCCGAGAGCTGCTGCACGCCGTCGGCGAGGCCGGTGGTGCCTGTCGCGAGCTCGCCCGCGCCGCTCGCGAGCTGCTTGCTGCCGTCGGCGAGCTGGCCGGCGCCGTCGGCGGCGCTCTGCACGCCGTCGCCGAGGGTCGACATGCCGACGAACACGCTGCCGATGAACTGCTCGCCGAGCTGCTGGTTGAGCACGCGGGTCGCGGTCTGGGTGACGATGCCAGAGAGGGCGGTGTCGAGCAGCCTGCCGCGGTCGCTCTCGGCGATGTGGATCGTTGCCTGGCGCGCCTCCTCAGGCCCGCCGGCGAGCGAGGTCGCGGCCGCAGAGAAGCCCTTCGGAATGGTGATGGAGGTGGCGAAGCGCCCGTCTTTCAGGCCCGCCGCCGCGTCTTCCGCGTCGGTGAGCACCCAGGTGAAGTTCTGCCCCGCGCCCGCGGCGTCGCCCGACCCGCCCGCAATCAGCTCGGCGGCGAGCACGCGCCCGAGCGGCACGAGCTGGCCGTCGACCTCGACGGGCTCGTCTTGGTTCACGACGGCGGCGGTGACGGTGTCGAGCCTGTCGCTCGGGTTCCACAGCCCCCAGAGAAACAGCCCTGCGACGGTGAGCGGCACGAGCAGCAGCCCGAGCAGTGTCGTCCAGCTGATGCGCTTGCCGCGCAGCGGCGTGAGTGCGGGGGTCATCGTGCGCCCTCCAGTTCGTGGCGGTCGGTCGGGTCGGTCGCGGCTTCGTGCGTAGCGGCCGAGGCCGGGCGGCTGCCCGGCGCGGTCGCGGCGACACAGCCCTCGGGCAACAACGCCTCGGCGGCGGCCCGCGCGCCGAGCACCACGAGCACCGGCGGCGCAGCGGACGTGGCGCCAGCGCCGCCCGCGGCGCCGCGTTCGACCTGCCAGGCGGCGAGGGCCGAGCGCGCGTCGCTCACGGTCGCGGGCTGCAGCGGCGTGAGCTCGGCATCGCGCAGGTCGAGCACGAGGAGCGCTGGTCGGTCGCGCAGTGCCTGCCTGAGCGCCCCGGGGTCAGCCCAGGCCGAGCGGGCCCTGAGCGAGCTCGCGCGCTCGGGCAGCAGCAGCCCGTCGACCTTGAGGGTGCCCGCGACAACCCTGCCGCGCCCCGACAGCACCCTGGCGAGCGGCAGGCTCGCCTGGTCGCGCGGGTCGAGCACGAGCGCCTCGCCCGCACGCAGCCGAAGGTCTGCGACGACGAGGCTGCGATCCGCCCCGCGCAGCGTCAGTCGCTCGGATGCGATGCGCGCGCCCGGCATGTCTGCCGGCCACTCGGCGTGCGCGAGCTCGCGCGCGAGCCCCTCGCCCTCGACGTCGAACGACGGCAGCAGCTTCGCGAGCCAGCGCGGCATCTGCCACGCCCTGTCGCCGAGCAGCGCGAGCACCGCCGGCACGAGCGTCATGCGCACGATGAACGCGTCGACGAACACGCCGACCGCGAGGCCGAGCGCGATCACCTTGATGCTCGGGTCGCCGGCCGGCACGAACGCGGCAAACACGGCGATCATGATGAGCGCGGCCGCGGTGACCACCTTCGCCGAGCCGATGAAGCCGCGGTGGATCGCGCGCTGCGCGTCGCCGCCGTGCACGTACTCCTCGCGCATGCGGGCGACGAGAAACACCTCGTAGTCCATCGCCAGCCCGAACAAGACGCCCATCAGAATGATCGGCATGAAGCTGAGCACGGGCCCGGTCGAGCTCACCTGCAGCACCTCTGACAGCCAGCCCCACTGGAACACGGCGACGACGGCACCGAACGCGACGCCGACGGAGAGCAGGTAGCCGAGGGTCGCCTTGATCGGCACCCACACGGAGCGGAACACCATCGCGAGCAGCACGAGCGACAGCCCGACAACGAAGATGCCGAACGGCAACAGCGCCGTCATGAGCTGCGCCGAGACGTCGATGCCCACGGCGGTGAAGCCGGTGACGGCGAGGCTCACGCCGTACCTGTCTTCCCACTCATCGTGGTGCGATCTGAGCTCGTTGACGAGTTCGGTCGTGCTCGCAGCGTGCGCGCCCTCCTCGGGGATCACCTGAATGATGCCGGTGTCGGCCCCCTGGTTTGGGGTCGCGAGCGGCACCTCGGCGACGCCGGGAATCTGCTCGACCTCGCGCTTGAGGTCATCCATCAGCCCGAGCGGGTCGGTGCTCGAGATGATCGACCCGGTGAGTAGCAGCGGGGCGTTGAAGCCCTCGCCGAAGTGCTCGCCCGTGAGCTCGTGGGTGACGCGCGCCGGGTCGTCGACCGCGAGCGAGGTCGCGTCGGGCAGCGCGAGCCTGAGCTGCAGCGCCGGGATTGCGCCGACGCCGAGCGCGATGAGCACCGCGAGGATCGTGACGATCGGGCGCTTCGTCGCGCCGCGCACCCAGCTCGCGAAGAACCTGTCTGCGCGGGTCTGCTGCGGCGCGACCGGGGCCCCGTTCGCTGGCGCAGGATCCGCGGCCGGTGCCTGCTTCGGGCGGTGTCGTTTCGGCAGGATCCGCATCCCAGCCATCGACAGCACCGCTGGTGTCAGCGTGACCGCGATAAGCACCGCGACGGCGACCGCTGCGGCCGCAGCGACACCGAGCGCGGTGAGGAACGGGATGCGCGCGACGGCGAGGCCGACGAGCGCGATGATGACCGTGAGCCCGGCGAACACGACGGCGGAGCCCGAGGTCGCAGTCGCCCGCGCGATCGACTCGCGCACGCCGAGCCCGGCCCGCAACTGCTCCTGATGCCTGCTCACGATGAACAGCGTGTAGTCGATGCCGACCGCGAGCCCGAGCATGAGGGCGAGCATCGGCGTCGTCGACGTGAGGTCAACAAACGCGGTGACGAAGAAAAGCCCCGCGATCGACACACCGACGCCGATGAGCGCGATGATGAGCGGCATGCCGGCCGCGATGAGCGAGCCGAGCGTGAGGATGAGCACGACGAACGCGACAACCACGCCGATCGCCTCGGTCGGGCTGAGCCCCGGCACCGCGGCCGAGAACATCTCGCCGCCGTAGGCGACCTCGGCGTCTTCCGGCAGCCGGTCGCGCAGCGCGTCGGTCGCGGCGGCGATGCCCTCCGATGTCTGCGCGTCGACGCTCGTCATCTCGCCCTCGATCTGCACGCGCATGAGCAGCGCGCGGCCGTCTGGCGAGATTTCGGTGTTCGCCGCGGCCTCTGCACCTGTGCCGAACGGGGTGAGCACGCCCGTGACGCCGGGGAGCGGATCGAGGTCGTCTGCCGCCGCGAGCACGGCGGAGCGGTACGGGTCGGCCTCCGGATCCGCGCCCTCCGGCGCAACCACGACGATCGTCGCGCTCGTGCCGCTCACCTCTGGGAAGGTGTGCGACAGCGAAGTGATCGCGTCTTGCGCCTCTGTGCCCGGGATCGTGATCGGGGCGTCGGCGCCCTTGCCGAGCGTCAGCGCGCCCGTCGCGAGCAGCGCGAGCAGCACGAGCCAGATGGTGAGCACGAACCACTTCGCGCGGGCGGCCCAGCGCCCGAGGGCGTAGAGTGCGGAAGACATGTGTTCCCCTCGGTGCGGCATTCGATACAGGAGTGTATCCTTTTCGATACAGTACTGTATCCGTTGAGCCTGTTGAAAAACTGTGAGGAGGCGATATGACCGAGCCAGCTTCGGCGCACGAAGCCGACCACGTGAGCGCCAGGCGCCGCGAGACCCGAACCCGGCTGCTCGACGCAGCTGCCGAGGTGTTCGCCGAGGTCGGCATTCAGGGGGCGTCGGTCGAGCGCATCTGCGCACGGGCAGACTTCAGCCGCGGGGCGTTCTACTCGAACTTCTCGTCGAAGGAGCAGCTCTTCCTCGCCCTGCTCGAGCGCGAGTACGAGCAGCGCGCGAACCAGATTCGCGTGCGGGCCGCCGAGCTCACCGAGTGCCTCACCGCGAACGAACACCCGCCGACCCGCGAAGACGCGGCCGGCTACGTGACGGCGTTCCTCTCGCCGAGCGGCAACGAGTCGTCGTGGTTCACGCTCGAGACCGAGTTTCTGCTGCTCGCGCTGCGCGACCCCGAGGGCGAGGTGCAGCACGTCGACTTCAACCTGCAGTTTCGGCACGAGCTCAGCAACGTCGTCGAGTCGATCGTGCTCGCCGCAGGCCGTCGCTTCATCGTTCCCGTCGACCGCTCCCTCACGATTCTCGCCGGCGTGTACGAGCGGGCCGTGCGGGTGAGCGCGCTCAGCGGCTTCGATGCCCCCGAGGGCGTGAACGAGCTCGGCTCTCGCTTCGCAGAGCTGCTGTTCACAATCACCGAGCCGGTCTAGCGGCGGCCCCCAACCACAGCGGCACTGCGCCACCGGGTCACTGCGCCGTCGCAGACCGTGCCGCTACAATCGAGGGGTGCTGCTTTCAGACCGCGATATCAATGCCGAGCTCGGCGCAGGCCGCATCAAGCTCACCCCGAGCGAGCCCTCGATGGTGCAGCCGTCGAGCGTCGACGTGCGCTTCGACCGCTACGTGCGCCTCTTCGATAACCACAAGTACGCGCTCATCGACCCCGCCGAAGACCAGCCAGAGCTCACCCGGCTCGTCGAGGTCGACCCCGACGAGGGGTTCATTCTGCACCCCGGCGAGTTCGTGCTCGGGTCGACCTACGAGCTCGTCGGCCTGCCAGACGACATCGCCGCCCGGCTCGAGGGCAAGAGCTCGCTCGGCAGGCTCGGCCTGCTCACGCACTCGACCGCGGGCTTCATCGACCCAGGCTTCGAGGGGCACATCACCCTTGAGCTATCGAATGTGTCGACGCTGCCGATTCGGCTGTGGCCCGGCATGAAGATCGGTCAGCTCTGCTTCTTCAGGCTCTCCTCGCCCGCCGAGCGCCCCTACGGCGCCGGGGCGACCTTCTCGCGCTATCTCGGCCAGCGCGGGCCGACGGCATCGAGGTCGCACCTCAACTTTCACCGCGTCGACGTCACCGGCACCACCGAGGGCGCGCCCGGCAACTAGCGTCGCTGCGGCCCGCTACCGGGCCGCCTCGGCGATGCGCAGCACCTCATCGAAGAAGAGCTGCCACCCCTGGAGCGTCGCGGCCTTCTGCTCGTGCGGAAAGTCGGGCGTCTCTTGCGTCATATGCAGCGAGGCGCCGCCGTCTGCCGGGTAGATTGCGACAGTCACGAGCACCTCTTTCGCCCCCTCGCCGGGCACATCCGTCAGGGTGAAGTCGAAGCGTGAGGGCGCCTCGACGCGCACGAAGCCGCCCTGCCAGTCGATCGTGTTGTTGTCGGGGAGCAGCATCTGCGCGCGCCACCTGCCGCCCTCGGCCGGGGCGAAATCCAGGCGATCGGCGGGCACGACGACGTCTGCGCCGCCAAACCACTCGGCGAACGACTCGGCCTCGGTGAGCGCCGCGAACACCGCCTCGGGCGACGCCTCCGTCGTACGATCGATCTCGATGCCCGTTTGCGTGACTCCGGTCATGCTGGCCCCTCTCAACGTTCGCGGCTGCCGCGACGTTGGCTTCGGTGCCTGCACACAGGCCCCTCCGCTTTGCGACACCCCTGGTAGTCAGAGACTACTGTGCGCGCCTGCGACACGAAAGCCCCGCGCTGAACCGCAGCGCTAGGGAGTCGCGTCGCGCTTCGCATCGAGCTTCGCGTCGCGCTCGGCCTGCGCCGCGAGCATCGCGTTGTAGGCCTCGAGCTGCGAGTCGCCCGAGCGATCCTCGGCGCGGTCTTTTCGCTTCTGCTCCTTCGTGTCGCTGCGCGACCACTGCACCGCAACAACGAGCGCGAGCGCGAGCGTCGGGAGCTCGCCAATGCCCCAGGCGATTCCGCCGCCGGTGGCTTGATCCGCCAGCGGATCCGCCCCCCACGTGCGGCCCATCGCGCCGAACCAATCCGACAGGAAGAGCGAATCTCCCGTCATTATCGTGACGCCGAAGAACGCGTGCGAGGCCATCGTCGCGAAGAGAATGACCAGGCGCAGTGGGTACGGGGCGCGGTTCGGCACCGGATCCACCCCGATCATCGTGAGGCTGAAGAGGTAGCCCGAGATCAAGAAGTGAATGATCATCCACTGGTGGCCGAGGTGCTCCGAGGTTGCCCAGCGCAGAATCGGCGAGAAGTAGAACACCCACAGCGACCCCACAAAGATCGCCGCGGCCACCACCGGGTTCGTCACGAACTTCGACCACGGCGTCTGCAGCCCCCACATCACCCATTCACGGGTGCCCCAGGAGCCGTCGTTGCGCTTGTCGACCGCGCGCAGCAGCAGCGTCACGGGAGCGCCGAGCACGAGCACGAGCGGAATGAGCATCGTGAACATCATGTGGCCGAGCATGTGCACGCTGAACAGGTACTGCTCGTAGGCGTTGAGCGCACCGTTCGTCGAGTAGAAAAGGAACAGCATGCCGAGCACCCACGCGATCGTGCGGCCCACCGGCCAGCTGTCGCCGCGGCGCTTCAGCCTGATCACACCGGCGAGGTAGAACGCAATGCCGAAGAACGCGACGAGGCCCCAGGCGAGATCGAACTTCCACTCGGTGACGTAACTCATCGGCGTGAGCTCGGGCGGCAGCGGGTCGCCGGTGAGAATCTCGGCGGGCGACGCCCCAATAGCCTCATCGGCGGGCTCAAGCGGCACCGGCGTCGCCGTGCGGCCGAGCGCACCAGCGATGCCGCTCGCCAGGCCCATGAGCGCGAGCTCCGCGACCACGAACCACGCGAACACGCGCGCCCCCCGATCGCTCGTCGCGATGCGCGGAATGAGGCGCTGACGGTGCGCGGCACCGAACGCGCCGAGGCCAACGAGCGCGATCGCCTTGAGCACCACGAGCTTGCCATAGCCGGTGCCGAACAGTGCGTCGAACGTGCCGATGCGCAGCCAGGCGCTCACGATGCCCGACGCACTCACCGCGATGAATGCGATGAGCGCAATGCCCGAGTAGCGCGACACCAACAGCGCGAGCCGGTCGCGCTTCACCGAGTTCGAGATGAAGATCAGCACCATCAAGCCGCCGAGCCACACGGCCGCACCGACGAGGTGCACGAGCAGCGAGTTCACGGCCTGGCTGTGCCCCGAGGCTCCAGCCGCGTGCCCCTGCTGGGCAAGCGGCAGCGTCGTGAACAGCGCGAGCACCAGCACGAGCAGCGTGAGCTTGCGGCCACGAACCGCGAACGCGAACACCGTCGTGACTGCGGCG
Organism: Leucobacter albus; assembly: GCF_039528015.1. Classification (NCBI taxonomy): domain Bacteria; kingdom Bacillati; phylum Actinomycetota; class Actinomycetes; order Micrococcales; family Microbacteriaceae; genus Leucobacter; species Leucobacter albus. The sequence goes on from NZ_BAAAKZ010000007.1 coordinate 9,684, forward strand.
ATGAGTAGCTCCCACAGCCAGAGTTGGCCGAGCTCGACCTCGGTGACGAACTGGGCGAGACCGGCGCCGAAGGCTGGCGAAGCCGAGAACGGCATCGAGGCGAGGTCGCTGTAGGTAAAGATCAGCGTCGCACCCGAGGCGACGGTGAGCACCGCGGCTGAGCCGGCGGCGACGTCAAGCGCGATGCGGTACTCGCGGCGCTCGGCCGAAAACGCCCACACCGCCATCACCAACGAGCCGACGAGGCCCGCGACCGCGATGTTCACGACGGTGCGCAGCAGCGGAATGCCAATGCGCACGACCGTGCCAGGGTCGGCGAGCGCGCGCTCGTTCGCTGCCCCGCCGATCGCAAGCCCCCAGAAGACAGCAGCGAGGGTCGCTGCGAGCAGCACGGCAGGGGCGATCACGCGAATGAAACGGGGCACCCCTCTAGCCTACGCGGGCCCACCTGACTACCCGCACCTAAGCTGGTCGCATGCTGTTTCTTTTCATCGGCGCCGCAATTCTCAACGTGTACGCCGCGACCCTCGTGGTGCTGCGCTCCGCGGTCTACCGCACCCGCCTCTATCGGCCGATGCTCTGGAACATTATGCTCTCGGCTTTGCCGATTCTGCTGCTCGCGCTCGCCTTCATCGCGCTCGTCGGGCTGCTTCCCGTCAACCGCGTGCTCGCCTACGCGCTCGTGACGGTGCTCGGCGTCGCCTGGCTGCTCATGCTGCCCAACGCGAGCTACCTGATCACTGAGCTCAACCAGTCGCACCGAGCCGAGGACGACCCAGTGCCGCTGTGGTACGACATCATTTTGGTGATCTCGCTCGCCATGAGCGGGGTGATCAACACGATCGTCAACGTGTTCGTGGCGCAACTGCTGTACAGCGTGATTCTCTTCGACGACCGCGCGGTGTCGTTCTTCAGGCCCCGCTCGATGATTATGCTCGCGGTCGTGCTGCTGCTCGTGGGCCTCGGCATGTACCTCGGCCGCTATCTCAGGCTGAATAGCTGGGACGTGCGGCACCCGGCCGCCCTCGTCACGAAGGTGGTGACGCACTTTCGCGAGCGTGGCAATGCGCTGGCCTGCTTCGGGTTCACCCTCACCTATGCGCTGTTCATCGGCATTCTGTATCTCACGATTGTGACGCCTATTGTGATGGGGATCTACGAGCTCGAGCTCGCCCGGCAGTAGGGGTTGGGGGCGGCCTGGGGCCGGGGCCTGGGGCTTGGGGCCGGGGCCTGGGGCTTGGGGCCGGGGCCACCCCGCGCTGCGCTCCCTAGGTATTCTGCACAACCAAGGCCCCAAACCCCGCCACGCTACCGACCCTGCGCAGATCACCTAGGCAGTGCAGCGGGGCAGGGGCAGGGCCAGGGGCAGGGGCAGGGCCAGGGGCAGGGGCAGGGGCAGGGGCAGGGCCAGGGGCAGAGAGCAGAGGGCAGGGGCCGAGTGCAGCGGGCCGCACCCCGCACCCGGCACCCCGCACCCGGCACCCACCCCCGCGCAGGCCCCCTACTGCACCTCCACCCGCCCGGTGCGGCGCCGAATCTCGGCGGCAACCTCGCGCGCATCGCCCTCTGGCGCCGTCGACTTCTTGTCGGGGCGTGCGGTGAACAGGTACAGCAGGCCCGATACGAGCACGACCGCCAGGCCGATGAGCACGACGTAGTTCTGGAAGAACGTGCCGCCAGAGTCGGGCTTCGCGAGCAGCACGATGGCGAACACCCCGTACGCGAGCGCCGCGATGTTCACCACGAGCCCGAGGCCGCCGAGCGAGAACGGGCCAGCGGGCCGCCACCCCTTGAAGCGCTGCCTGAGGGCGGCAAGCACCACCATCTGGAAGGCGACGTAGATGCCGAGGATGGCGAATGAGGTGACCGGCACGAGAATACCGTCATTGAAGTAGATGAGCACGCAGATCAGCGCGGGCACGGTGCAGGCAACGATGAGCGCGTTCGTCGGCACCTTGCTGCGCGGCGACACCTTCGAGAGCCAGGTGTGGCCGGGGAGCATGCCGTCGCGGGCGAACGAGTAGAGCAGCCGGGAGGCCGCGGCCTGCAGGCTCAGCACGCACGACACGAACGCGAGCACGGTGACGACGAGAAAGACCTTCGCACCGACAGTGCCGAGCGTCGACTCGAGAATTGCGGGGATCGGGTCTGCGATCTCGCCCGACACGATGCCCTCGAGGTCTGGGGCCGCGAGCACGTAGCCCGCGAACGAGAACAGCGCCGAGACCGCGCCGACGAGAATCGTCATCATCATCGCGCGGGGAATGCGGCGAGCCGGGTCGGCCACCTCTTCTGCGACGTCGCCGCAGGCCTCAAAGCCGTAAAACAGGAACAGGCCGGCGAGCGCCGATGCGAGGAACACGGGAACATACGACCCCTCACCCTCGACCCCCATCGTGTCGAAAAACACCGAGAACTCCTGCTTGCGCTGGAAGATGAGCAGGTACAGGCCGAGCCCGATCACGCCGATGAGCTCGGCGGCGAGGCCGATGCGCGCGATGCGTGCGAGCCCCTTCGTTCCCGAAAAGTTGATGAGCAGCGCGAACAGCAGCAGCCCGAGCGCGGTGAACAGCGTCGTCTCGGCGTTGAGCTCGATGCCGAAGAGGCTCGTAATGAAGCCCGCGCCAAACTCGGCGACCGAGGTGATCGTGACGATCATTGCCCAGATGTAGACCCAGGCCGCCATCCACGCGTAGCGCCTGCCCCAGAGCCTGCGGGCCCACGGGTACACGCCGCCGTGAATCGGGTACTGCGACACGACCTCGCCGAACACGAGCGACACGAGCAACTGCCCGCAGGCAACGATGACGATCCACCAGATCGAGGGTGGGCCGCCCGTCGAGAGCGCGACCGCGAGCAGCGAGTAGACGCCGACGAGCGGCGACAGGTAGGTGAAGCCGAGCGCGAAGTTCGCCCAGAGGCTCATGGAGCGGTCGAATTTGCCCTCGTAGCCGAGAACTTGGAGGTGCTCGTCGTCGGCGAGCAGCGACTCCGGTGGGGTTGCAGACATAGCGATGCCTTGCCTTTCTGATCTTCGTTGATCTGGGCTCTCGCGAGCCCTGTTGAGCAGCGTAGAACTCGATGAGCTCACCCGCACGGGCGAATTCGCACGCCTCGCAAGCACTTCACTGTGCAAAAACGGCGGTGCGCGACGCCCGTCGAAGCACTCGGGTACCAGCCCGCCCGCGGGCTAGGCCGACAGCAGGTCGTCGGCGGTCGGCGCCGGCAGTGCGACCGTGACCTGCGTGCCCCACGGATCCGCCACGACAACCGCCCGCCCCGTGTCTGCGAACGCCAGCCCGCGCTCCTTGAGCCTGGCGGCGAGCGCGTCGAGATCTTCGCGGCCAGGCAGCGTGATCGCGACGTCTGCGAGCCCGAGGCTCGCCGCCCGGGGGCCCGCACCCTGACTGTTCCAGACGTTCATCGCGACGTGGTGGTGGTAGCCGCCCGCGGAGGCGAACAGCGCCGAGGGAATCGCGGTCGCGGTTGCTTCGAACCCGAGCGCGCCGACGTAGAACTCGCGCGCCCTGGCGACGTTACCGACCTGCAGGTGCACGTGACCGACGCTCCCGGCCCGCTCGGCTGCGCCGGCGAGCACCGCCTCGTCGAGGTGCGCCTGCAGGTACGCGTTCGGGTCGAGCCGCAGCGTATCCATTTGGATCTCGCCGCGGTCGTAGCGCCACTCGGCGCGCGGGCGGTCGACGTAGAGCTCGATGCCGTTGCCCTCGGGGTCGGTGAAATAGAAGGCCTCGCTCACGAGGTGATCGCTCGAGCCCGCGAAGCGGCTGCGCGGGTCTTGCGCGGCGCGGTACACGGTCGCGGCGAGGCTCGCGGCGTCGGCGAAGAGAAAGGCGGTGTGAAAAAGGCCCGCGTCGCGGGGGCCCGCCACGGGAAGATCGGGGGTGTGGATCAGCCGCACCATCGGCACAGCCCCGCGCCCCAGCACGCGCTGCACCTGCCCGGCGTGGGCGCGCTCCGCGAGCGGCACGAGCGCGAGCGCCCGCTCGTAGTAGTCGCTCATGAGCTCGAGGTCGCCGACGCGCAGCGTCACGGCCCCCATCGCGAGGCCAGCCGAGAGCGTCTGATCGGAGACCGGAGTTGGGTACTGATCCATGGTTGCCTTCCGAGGTGCGGCGCGGGCTCGCTTGCGGATCCGCGGGTACCGATTTTGGTTGTTGCTACAAGTAATATCGTACCCCATTAACTTGTAGGTGCAACTAAATTGCTACGATGGTGCCATGAGCCTCCCCCTCAGCCCGGCCGAGAGCGTCGCGGTTGCTCGCCTGCACGCGCTGCTCGAGCTCCTGCCAGCCGCGCTCGACAAGCGGCTCGGGGTGGGCGGCGTCACGGCTTTCGAGCACACGCTGCTCGATGCGCTCTCCCACCGCGGGCAGGAGCCGATGCGGCTGAGCGAGCTCGCGCGCCAGACGAACGCGACGCTCCCCCGCACCTCGCGCGTCGCGACCGGTCTCGAAAAGCGGGGCCTCATCACACGCTCGACCTGCCCCGAAGACGGCCGCGCAACCAACGCGGCGCTCACCTCGCTCGGCACCGACACGCACGCACGCTCGCGGGTGCTGTACGCTAACGCCGTTCGCGAACTCGTCTTCGCAGGCCTCGAGCAGCTGCCGGGCGGCGGCATCGCGCAGCTCACCGCACTGAGCTCCGCGGTGCTCGCGAACCTCGACCCCGAGCACCCAGCAGGCCCCACCGAAAGCAGCAACGCCCGATGAACATCGACAACTACCTCGCAGCAAACGAGGCAAACTGGAACGACCGGGCCGGCCTCCACGCGGCTCGCGACGGCTCGGGCTACGGCGTTGGCCGGTATATCGACGACCGCACCGCGCTCTCTGACGTCGTGGAGTTCGACCGCCAGTTGCTTGGCGACATTGCCGGGCTGAGCGCAGTGCACCTGCAGTGCCACATTGGCACCGACACGATCTCCCTCGCACGGCTCGGCGCGAACGTCACCGGGCTCGATTTCTCGGCGGCTTCGATCGCAGAGGCCACGCAGCTCGCGCGCGACACCGGCGACTCGGTGCAGTTCGTGCAATCTGACGTGCACCGGGCGCTCGACGCCCTCCCGGCAGGCAGCTTCGACCTCGTCTACACGGGCATCGGCGCGCTCTGCTGGCTCCCCAGCGCACGCGCCTGGGCTGCGGTCGTCTCGGACCTGCTCGCGCCCGGGGGCGCGCTTCACCTGCGCGAGGCGCACCCGATTCTCTGGGCAATGGACGAGTCACTCACTGACGACCTCTTTTTGCGCCACCCCTACTTCGAGCACGCAGAGCCGCTCGAGTGGGATGACACCGAGACGTACGTGCCGACGGCGACACCGCTCACCGCCACAAAGACCTACGAGTGGAACCACTCGCTCGGCGAGATCGTCACCGCGCTCATTGAGAGCGGGCTGCGCATCGAGCTGCTCATCGAACACGAGAGCGTGCCGTGGGAGGCGCTCCCCGGCCAGATGACCCTCGGCACCGACGGCGAGTGGCGCCTCACGGAGCGCTCGGGCGTCGCGCCGCTGAGCTACACGCTGCGGGCGGTCAAGCCGGCGTAGGGCGAGGCGTAGCGTGAGGCGCTGTGGCGTGCGGCGGGCGCTGTGGCGTGCGGCGGGTGCTGTGGCGTGCGGCGGGTGCTGCGCGGCGGCGCGGCGGCGCGGGCGAAGCGGCCCTGGTTTGGCCGAAGGCTACGCCCACGTTGCGCCGGCAGCGGTGCGCTCGCGCTGATGGCAGGCCGCGCAGACCGACTCGTATTCGACCGAGCCATCGTCGATCGCGACCTGGTCGCCGTCAAACACCGGCGATCCGTTCACCTTACGCAGGTTCATCGTCGCCTTTGAGCCACACTGGCACAGTGTACGAATCTCCTCAATCTCATGCGCGATGCTGAGGAGCCTCGCGGCCCCGGGGAAGCTGTCGCCCCGAAAATCTGTGCGCAGACCGTAGGCGATCACGGTGACGCCGACCCGCACCGCGACATCGAGCAACGCATTTGCCTGGCGCTCAGAGAGAAACTGCGCCTCGTCGACAAGAATCACGTCGAGGTCACCGTCGCCCACGGGGAGCGCGTCGCCGTCTGCCCACAGAAAATCGACGGGGCGCTCGACACCGAGGCGCGAGATAACCCGGTCGCCTCCCTTCGAGTCGACGGCCGGCTTCACGATCAGCATCTGCTTGCCGAGCGACTCATAGTTGTGCCCGACCTGGAGCAGCGCGACGCTCTTGCCAGCGTTCATCGCCGCGTACCGGAAATGCAGTTTTGCCATGCTCGGATTTTACCGCCTGGGGGCGCCCCGCGGGGCCTCGCGCTCATGAGCCGGGGGCTTTCAGCTAGCGGCGGGGCACTTCTGGGTGACACACGCTCCCGAACACCTGATTCGAATTACATTTGTGTAGTTTTCGGAGCTACGTTCTACATTCTTAGATTTCTCCCGGTCAGGAGTCCACATTCCACAGGCCACTGTGGATAACTTGTTGGCAACTCTCGAATTTAAGCTATGAGTTATCCACATTGTTGGGGATAACGTGTGGACAAGTTTGGAGCAAGGTCGCCGCGGCCACCCCTCAACCCTCGCCTTGCCTCCGAGGTCGCCGGGGCCGCCACCGTCGCCGCGGCCACGCCAACCGCCGCGGCCACGCCGACCGCCGCGGCCGCCCCTCAACCCTCGCCTTGCCTCCGAGAAGGGGGTGACGTTTTGCAAACCAACGGGGTGCCCTCGGAGGCAAGTACAGGGATCGGCTGGCAGCGGGGGCGGCAGCGGGGGCGGCAGCGGGGGGCGGCGGCTGGGGCAGCGGGGCTACGGCTGCGCCCGCAGCGGCAGCAGCGGCGGCGGCCGGGAAGCCGAAATGCCCGGCCAGAACTGTGTCTGACCGGGCATTTCTCAGGGTGGCGGGTGAGGGATTTGAACCCACGAAGCTTACGCGTCTGATTTACAGTCAGATCCCTTTGGCCGCTCGGGCAACCCGCCGTGATCGTGTGAACACGACCAGGGAATAACATTACCGGGTCACCGCCCCGAACGGAAATCGAATACGCCACCTGCCGCGTGTCAGAATCTCTGTATGCCCAATCTCCCCGAGAACTACACGCTGCACTCGGCCCTTGGCCTCGACAGCCTCAATGCCCGCACCTTCCACGAAATTGCCAAACTGCGCCAGGAAGTGTTCGTGCTTGAGCAAGACTGCGTGTACCTCGACCTCGATGGTCGCGACACCGAGTCGACAACGGAGCAGTTTTGGGTCGCGGCTCCCCTACCTGCGCAGGCCGCACCCCCGCAAGCGGGCGAGTCGGGCGGGGCGGCGCCCAGCTCGTCACAGCCGGTGGTTGCCGCGACGCTCCGCGTGCTCGACGAGAGCGCACGGGAGCCGGGCCTCCACGCGATCGGACGCGTGGTCACCAGCGCGAATCACCGGGGCAAGGCGCTCGCGGCTGCCCTGATGGAGGCCGCTGTCGCACGGTACGGCTCCGGCCCCCTCGTGCTCGAGGCACAGTCACACCTCACCGGCTGGTACGAAAGGTTCGGGTTCGTCGTCGATGGCGACGAGTTCGTGGAAGACGGCATTCCTCACACCCCGATGCGCCGGCCGCTAGCCGCGCGGAGCTAGCCGCCCAGAGAGCGTAGAGCTAGCGCCCGGGCCGCACCGAGCGAGCGGAGCTAGCCGCCCAGCCAGCGCGGAGCCAGCGCGGAGCCAGCGCGGAGCTAGCGCTCCAGGCCCAGTGCCTCGAGCCGGTCGAGCCACGCGTCGGCGGTCGCGTCATCGAACGGGGCGGTCTGAGCGCGCACCCGAGCCTCGAGGTCGAGGGCGAGCGCCTCGAGCTGATCCATCACCGGGCGAGGGTAGCCGTATCTCACCGAGTGCTCCGCCCACTCGTCGCGATCGTCGACCCAGGTGCCGCGCGGCCCCTCGACGCGCACGACGTCGAGATCCATATCGATGCCGGTCGCGAGCACCTCGCCGGAGCCGGCGGCGAGCGCCGTCCCGTCGTCGCGGCCGGGAGCGAGCGTGATCGGCGCTCCAGCCGCGCCGCCAGCCACGCCAGCACCGGCACCTCCGCCAGCCCCTCCGCCAGCACCCTCGCCATCACCGTCGGGCTCAAAGCCGGCTTCACCCTGCCAGCGAATATCCCACCCGAGGTCGATGTAGATGCGCATGCCCTTGCGGTGCCCGCGGTTTACCGTCAGCGAGAAGTCTGGCTGCGCAATGCCGGCCAGCGCGAACCCGCTGCCATCGCCCCTCGAGGGCACCAGGGTGACGCTCGGTGCGCCGACGGTGTAGGCGCGGCCTGGCCGAGCGCTCGCCCAGCCCGTCGGCTGGCCGACCCAGTCGCCCCAGGAGTCTGACCCGAGGTACACGCACTCGTGCCGCCAGTGCGGCGAGCCGTTCCACTTGCGCCACTGAAAGATCATGGGGGTGCCGGGTTCCGGTCGCGACGTCTGCACAGCCCGAGTCTACCGAGGGGCGCTGCCCGCGCCCCGCACGCCCCCAGCGCACCCCCGCTCAGTCGAGCAGCGCGTCGAGCCCCGGCGCAGCCTCGGCGAGCCCGTGCCGCTCGGCCCGCACCGACACCGACTGCTCGCGAACGAGGGTCAGCAGCTCGACGGGGCCAGCCATGGTCACCGGCTCGGCCCACAGCGCCGCCCGGTCGAGCCCGCCCATCCACTCGGCAACGCGCACGCGGTCACCACCGATGAGCCGCACGCGCTCCGCGACCAGCCCGCGCGGGCCTGTCGGCCCCTCGGCGGCGAGCCGCTCAAGCCAGGCCTCATCGCGTTCGAGCGACACCTCGATGCCCTGCGACGCGAGCAACGACAGCACCTCGGGCGGCAGCACCACGCCGGTCGACACGGCAACCGGGGCCCGCACGAGCAGCGCCGCGGCGAGCACGCGCAGCAGCCCGGCAACCGACCCCTGCTCGGCGAGCCTCAGCTGCACCACGACTCCGACGGCGCGCAGTGCGTTGCGCTCGACTCCGAGGCCGATCGTGTCTTCGACGGCGCCGAGGTCGGTCTGCCAGGTGAGCTGGTCTGAGAGCGCGGCCCTGCGCAGCTCGTCGAACTCTTCGTACGAGAGCGTCGGCTGTGCCGCCTCGATGAGCAGCACGACCTCTGGGGTGAGGCCCCGCAGGTGAAGCGTCTCGCTGCGCTGGCCTGGCCGGCGCTCCCACGAGCCCTGCGCGACGAGCCAGTGCGGCCCACCGCCGAGCGCCGGGAGCCCCATCACCGCGTCGTTCCAGCCACCGAAGGGCTGCCGCTCGATGCTCGAGGCGCCGAACCGGGCCGCGCCGATGGGGCGGTTGACGGCGAGCGAGGCGGCCTCGACGCGGCCGAGCCAAGCGAGCACCTCGTCGTCGTCCCACGATTGAATGGCGGCGAAGGCGCCGCTGCCTGCGGCATTCTGCAGCGAGACGGCGTCGCCGAGCAGCTGCGTCGATGCGAGGCCGATGACGGGCAGCCCGCGGGCGTCGTCCCAGAACGGGGAGCCTGCCGAGACGCCAAGCCGCACGCCTGGGCTCCACAGCCGCCCCTCGTCGTCGAGCTGTTCGGGCTGCACGAGCCACTCCTCGCCCGGCCCGAGCTCGGTGAGCGCGGCGAGGCCGGCCTGGCTGGGTGGCGCGGGGAGCGGGCCGATGTCGAAAGCCAGCGGATCCTCACCCGTCGGGCGCGCGGTGTCGCCGACCCGCAGCCTCCTCACCGCGTCGGCGAGCGCCGCGCGAAAGCCACGCGACCTGGCGACGCTCGCGAGCATGATGACGGTGTTCGTGCTGCCGAGCGCGGTAAGGGTGCCCCGAAACGCTGAGTCGATGATGTCGTGGATCGCCCGGCCTCGCTCAGCGGCTGGGGTGACGACGATCGAGCCGCGGGCCGTGAAGTGACCCTCGACCCGCAGGTCTGGTCGGCGCCTGGCGAGGTCGCGGCCGAGCGCGCGGTCGCCGAGCACGATAGCCCGGTCGACGTGCTCGGTCGCGCCGAGGGCGGCGAACGCCTCCTCGCCGACCACGCTGACGGTGCGCACGGCCCCGGGGGTGAGGCCGCCGGCCTCCCACTCCTCGACGCACGCCTCGGCGGCCCTGAGCGCGCCCGGCGAGACCGCCCAGAGCGCGCCGGCGCCGCTTCCGAGCACTGCGAGCACCGCCGAAGCCTGGGCGGCGAGCGGGGCGCTCGCGTCGGCAACGACGAGCACGAGCCTGTCTGGCACGAACGTCGCACCGCGCACGACGCGCAGGCCGTCGGCGAGCTGCGCCGCGTAGCGCGCAGAGTCGATGACGTGGTTCACGGCGGCGTCGAGCTCGCGAAACGGCGCCCCGGTGCCGGCGGCCAGCTCGCTGATGAGCCGGTCTCGGGCGGCAGCGGTGGCGAGGGCGACCCTGCGCAGCCGCACGGCCCGACCCTCGTGCCGCAGCTCGGCCCAGCGGGCAGCGGCCTCGCGCGCGGCGAGGGCGGCCGCGGCCGGGTGCAGATCCGCCTCCGTGAGCGCGACCGTCTCGTCGAGGCGATCGCCGCGCATCGCGATGTCGGTCGCGCGGCGCAGCAGCCCGCGCGCCCACTCGCGGTTCGCGGGGAGGCTCGCATCTGTCGGCGGTTCGTTCGCGAACCCGGAGCGCGAGACCACCGGGATCGTGCGGGCCGGCGCGACCTCCTCGAGCTTCACTTCGCCCGTCGCGCCGCGGGCGAGGCCCAGCACTGCGGCGGTCAGGCCGCCGGTGTCTTGGGTCTGCGGCTCGGCCGGCGGGCGGTAGAACAGGGCGCTGTCTCGCTCGCTCGGATCCCACTCCCTAGCGCGCTGCTGCTGGCGGTGGCTCGGGGCAGCCGGCTGCGCTGCGAGCTCGGCAGCAGCCCGGAACGCGGCCGGGCTGAGCCGCGTCGGCTCGACCCCGGCGGCCTCTGCCAACAGCCCGACGAGGTACCGGGCGCTCTCGTCGTACTCGCCCTTCGGCACAATCGGCAGGCGCAGCCGCACGGGCGGGTGGGTGATGCCCGCCGCAAACCCCCCGGCTGCCTGGCCGCCCGGCGCCGATCCGCCCGGCGCCGATCCGCCCGGCGCTGATCCTCCCGGTGCCGATCCGCCCGCCGCCGCGCTACTCGGCACAGCGCCGCCAGCCCCGTCGCCGGCCCCGTCGCCGGAGCCCGAGCCGGCGCCCGAGCCGGCGCCCGAGCCAGCCCCGTCGCCGGCGCCCGACAGCTCCCCAACGAGCACCCCGGCGAGCTCGGTTGCGAGGCCGCCGCGCAGCTGCAACGCGAAGAGCTTCTCGGAGCCCAGCCGGCGCGCGGCGAGCGTGGTCGCCGCCACCACGAGCGGGTCTTCGCTCGCAATCACGGGGCGCAGCACCGCCGCTCGGCTCGGGTGCAGCGCCACCTCGATGAGCCGCAGCAACTGCGCGGCTCGCGCGGTTGGGTCTTCGATAACCGCGACGGGCAGCCCCGCGTGAATCGCTGCAACACGCTCGTGAGCGGCGACATCGCCGTACCCGAGAATCACCTCTACGGGCGCACCGCCGTCGGCAACGCGGCGCCGCGCGAAGCGGTGGATCGTCGCGTAGACCTCCCACGATTCAGGCAGCTCTGCGAGCAGGCTCGCCCCGATCTCGAGCCTGTCGAGCTCGGAGCACCCAACGGCCCGCACGAGAAACTCGGCGAGCTGCTTGCCCCACACCGTGTCGTGCGGCTCTACCGTGAGCCGCACGCCGTGTTCGAGCGCCGCCTCGAGCACTGGCCGCGCGCGGGCAACGGCGAGGGTGAGGTCGGCCTCGATGCTCCACTCCGTTGCCCCCGGAACGAGCCGTGCTGGGTCGAAGGCGAGCTCCTTCACCGCTGGGTGCGCGATGAGCGCGAGCAGCCGCTCGACCTCAGTGGCGGCCCCGGCCTCGCCGTGCACGTGGTCGCCGGTGAGCGAGAGCAGCACGGTGTGACCGCGCTCGCGGTAGCCGCGGAGCGCCTCGGTGAGCGCCGTGAGCCGACCGGGCAACTTCGCCTCGAACAGCACGCCTGGCAGCCGCGCGAGCAGGTTCTTGCGGGCCGCGGGCCGCACAACCCACGGCAGGCCGAGCGAGGCAACGCCGCCCGCGCGCAGCAGCAGGCGGTCGCGCGCCGGCATGCGGTCTGGGAGCTCGCCCTTGGACACGCCGCGCAGGCCCATAGCCGCGGTAAAGGCGTCGGCGGGGCCGAAGAGTGCGTCGATGAGCTGGCGGGTGAAGTCGAGGCTCTCGGGGCTCGCGGCGAGGTCGCCGAGCAGCCCGCCTGGCGAGCTCGCTCCGGTGCTGCCGTCGGTGGCGGTCGCTGCGCCGCTCGCGGCGGCAGGTGCCTTGCCGGGGTGCGGATCCTCGCCGCCAGCAAGCCCCGCCTCCCAGTCGCGCACGCGCTGCTCGGCGGCAGCCGTGACAGACGCCCACACCGATGCCTCGTTCGCCTGCTCGTCTCCCATGACCCCACTCTAAAGCGGCTGCCTCGCGAAACCCCGTGAACACGCGAGCGCCCCGCGCACCTTTCGGTGTGCGGGGCGCTCGGGCAGTGTCGCTCGGCTACTTAGCCGACCTTCTCGGCCTTCCCGAGAATCTCCTCGGGAATCGTGACACCCATGCGCTTCGCAGCGTCTTCGTTCACGACGTAGGCGAACTCCTTCGAAACCTCGACGGCCATGGTCGCGGGGTCGGCGCCCTCGAGCACCTTCAGCGCCATCTCGCCGGTCTGGTAGCCGAGCTTCGTGTAGTCGATGCCGAGCGTGATGACCGCGCCGCCCTCGACGGTGCCGGCCTCGGCCCCGATGACCGGGATCTGCTTGTCTTCAGCAACCTGCACGAGCGATGCGATGCCGGCGACGACCATGTTGTCGGTCGGCACGTAGATCGCGTCGACGTCGCCGAGCGCCTCGGTCGCAGCTGCGATGTCGTTGGCGGTGGTGACGGTCTTCGTGACGACCTCGAGGCCGAGGGGGCCGGCCGCTTCGGTGACCGCGTCGACCTGCACCTGCGAGTTGACCTCGCCCGAGGCGTAGACGATGCCGACCTTCTTCGCGCCGGGCACGACCTCTTGCAGCAGCGCGAGCTGCTCGTCGAAGGGCGCGAGGTCGCTCGTGCCGGTGACGTTGCTGCCCGGGGCCTCGTTCGACTCGACGAGCTGGCCCTCAACCGCGTCGGTGACTGCGGTGAAGAGAATCGGCTTGTCGGTGATCGCCTGCGCCGCGGTCTGCGCCGATGGGGTTGCGACCGCGAGCACGAGGTCGACGTCTGAAGACGCGAAGCCCTGCGCGATGGTGACCGCGGTCGACTGGTCGCCGTTCGCGTTCTTGTCATCCCAGGTGACGGCGACGCCAGCGTCTTCGAACGCCTGCTTAAAGCCGGCGGTCGCCGCGTCGAGCGCTGGGTGCTGCACGAACTGGCTGACGCCGATCTTGTACGAGGCCTTCGCCTCGTCACTCGAGTCGGTGGCGGCGGGGCTGGAGCAGGCGCTCAGGGTGAGCGCTGCGGCGGCGAGGCCGGCGAGCGCGATGCCCGAGCGGCGCAACGAGGTCAGTCGCATAGGTAAACGGTCCTTCGTGAGTGTGCCGCTGCAACACCGCAACGGCAGGGGGAAACGGCGAGGGCTTCGCCGTTTCCAGCATCGTATCGCCACAGCCCCCACCTATTCGGCATACAGATGCCGAACAGTTACGCAAACGAGACAGGGCCGGGGTGGGCTGGTCGCGCCAGATCGGCTGGCCGCGCATGGTGAGCGCCAGGCCAACGCCAGGCCAGCCGCGCGAGCAGCCCAGGGCCACTACGCGAGCAGCGCCCGGTCGTCGAAGGTCGCGCCCTTGATCTTCGCGAACTCTGCGAGCAGCAGCGGCACCGTGAGCGTCGCCTTCTCCGCAGCGTTCGCCTCGAACACGATGCGCCCCTCGTGCATCATGATGAGCCGGTTGCCAAGCCGCAACGCCTGCTCCATGTTGTGCGTCACCATGAGCGTCGTGAGGTTGCCCTCGGTGACGATGCGCTCGGTGAGGTCGGTGACAAGTGCAGCGCGCTGCGGGTCGAGAGCTGCGGTGTGCTCGTCGAGCAGCAGGATCCGCGGCTGCGTGAACCCAGCCATGAGCAGTGACAGCGCCTGCCGCTGGCCGCCGGAGAGCAGCCCGACCTTGGCGGTCAGTCGGTCTTCAAGGCCGAGCTCGAGCGATGTGAGTTCGCGGGTGAACTGCTCCCTGCGCGCCTTCGTGATGCCGCGCGCGAGCCCCCGGCGCTTACCGCGCTGCAGTGCGAGCGCGAGGTTCTGCTCGATCGTGAGGTCGGGGGCTGTGCCGGCCATCGGGTCTTGGAACACGCGGCCGACGTAGCGGGCGCGCTGAAACTCCTTGAGCTTCGCGACCGAGCGACCGTCGATGGCGATATCGCCAGAGTCGATCGGGTAGCGCCCCGAGATCGTGTTCAGCAGCGTCGACTTGCCGGCGCCGTTCGAGCCGATAACGGTGACGAAGTCGCCCTCGGCGAGCTCGAGGCTCAGCTCGACGAGCGCGCGGCGCTCGTTCACGGTGCCAGCGAAGAACGTCTTCGAGATTTCGGTGATGCTCAGCATGGTTACGCTCCCTTCGCCGCGGTCTGCGTTGGCACTGGCGGCAGGGCCGCCTCGCCAGGCCGTTTGTTGCCGCGGTTTCTCAGCGACGGGATGCGCTTGAGGAAGCCCCAGCGCGGCAGCAACAGCGCGGCGACGACGAGCACTGCCGTCATGAGCTTCATGTCGTCTTGGTTGAAACCGACGCGCAGTGCACCGAAGATGATGATGCGGTAGAGCACCGCGCCAACGACGACGGCGAGGGTTGCGAGCCAGATCCACCGCTGGCCGAGCAGCGCCTGCCCGAGAATCACCGAGGCGAGGCCGACGAGAATCACGCCGATGCCCATGCTGATGTCGGCGACGCCGTTGTACTGCGCGATGAGCGCGCCAGCGAGGCCGACGAGGCCGTTCGACAGCGACAGGGTGAGAATCTTCATGCCGTCGGTGTTCACTCCGAATGAGCGAATCATCTGCTCGTTATTGCCGGTCGCCTGGATCGCGAGGCCGATGTCGGTCGACAGGAACCAGTCGACGAGCAGTTTGATGACGAGCACGACGGCGAGGAAGATGAGAATCACGATGCCTGTCTTGCCCATCCACCCCGCGTCGCGCAGCGGGCTAATGAGCGTCTCTTCGCGCAAGAACGGCAGGTTCGACTTCCCCATGATGCGCAGGTTGATCGACCACAGCGCAATCATCGTGAGAATGCCGGCGAGCAACCCGTCGATTTTGCCCTTCGTGTGCAGAATGCCGGTGATCGCGCCGGCGATCATGCCGGCTGCGCCGCCCGCGAGCGTCGCGAGCAGCGGGCTCTGCCCCGCGTGAATGAGCGCCGCTGCGGTTGCGGCCCCCGTCGTCAGGCTGCCGTCGACCGTGAGGTCGGGGAAGTTCAATACCCTGAACGTGAGGTAGACGCCCAGGGCAAAAATGCCATAGAGCAGCCCGACTTCAATTGCGCCAATCACTTCGCGCCTCCTGCTGTGTAGTGTAAATGCTCGTCTGCTCCGGCGTGAAAGCCGAGAGTAGCCCCTACAGCAGCGCTGCCGCTGCCGCAGAGACCTCGATCACCGCATCATTCTCATGATGCGCACCGACGGAGATGCGAATCCCATCGCCTGAGAAGCAGCGTACCGAAATTCCGCGCGCCGCGAAGACCTCGGCGATCTGGTCGCTCGCCGCGCCCGCCGGAACCCACACAAAGTTGGCCTGCGAATCGATGACGGGCAGCCCAGCGGAACGCAGGCCCTCGAGGATCCGCCCGCGCTCCTCGACGAGCACGTCGACCCGCTCCTGCAACTCCGCCTCAGCAGCGAGCGAGGCGACCCCGCCGGCCTGCGCGAGGGCGCTCATCGCGAACGGGATCGCGGCCTTGCGTAGCGCCTCGGCGACCTCGGGGGGCGCGACCGCGTAGCCGACGCGCAGCCCCGCGAGCCCGTAGGCCTTTGAGAACGTGTGCAGCACCGCGACGTTGTCGTAGCGCTTGAAGAAATCGAGCCCAACAGCCGAATCAGCGTCGACGTTGAAGTGCACGTAGGCCTCATCGAGCACGACGAGCACGTGCTCGGGCACCCGCTGCATGAACTCCTCGACCGCGGCGTGGCTCACGGTGGTGCCAGTCGGGTTGTTCGGGTTGCAGACGAAGATGAGCTTCGTGCGCTCGGTGATCGCGTCGGCCATGGCCCGCAGGTCGTGGCCGCCAGAGGCATCGAGCGGCACCTCGACCGGGGTCGCGCCTGCGAGCTGCACGAGAATCGGGTACGCCTCAAACGAGCGCCAGGCGTACATCACCTCGTCGCCGGCGCCGGCGAGCGCGTGGATGAGCTGCGTTGCGACTTCGACCGAGCCAGCGCCGAACGCCAGATTCTCTGGCGCGACGTCAAGCCTTTCCGCGAGCGCCTGAGTAAGCTCAGGCGCGGCGATCGACGGGTACCGGTTCACGGCGGTCGGCAATGCTGCGGCGAGCGCTTCGAGCACCGATGGCAGCGGATCGTACGGGTTCTCGTTCGACGACAGCTTCGCGCTCAGCCCATCGTGGCCGAGCTGAGCCGGCTTGCCGGCACGGTACGCGGGGATGCGCTCGAACCCTGAACGGATCGACACTGACATGACGGAACTCCCTTTCCAAGAGGCTCCGTCAATCCTACGCGCCCGCTGCCCTACCCCCGGCCCTACCCCCGGGCGTACCCCCGCGGCTATATGGCGGTTGTTGTCGCTTCACCCGCCCTCAGGCGACAACAACCGTCATATACACGGGGGGGGGCAAGCCGCGGCCGCAGCGCCCGCGGGCGGCCGCCGCGGAGCGCCGCTACGCCGCCCCGCCGAACTCGCCCGTCGCCACGATGATGGCGCGCGCAAGCACCGCGTCGCGCATCATGAACCCGAGCACCGCGGGCGTCGCCTGCGGGTCGATGTCGATGTGCTCGACGTCGAGCGCGTGCACGACGAACCAGTAGTGGTGCACCCCCGTACCCTCGGGCGGGCCGGCGCCCACGAAGGCGGGCTCGCGCTGCTCGTTCGGCATCGTGATGGCGCCCGCCGGTAGCAGCGCCCCGCCGGCAGCCCCGCCAGCAGCCCCGCCGTCGGCACCGCCCAGCGCGCCGGCGCCGGCCGGCAGCTCGGTGACGCTCGCCGGAATGTTCGCAACTGCCCAGTGCCAGAAGCCGGAGCCCGTCGGCGCATCGGGGTCGAAGCAGGTGACGACGAAGCTCTTGGTCTCGGCTGGGAAGCCCGACCAGCTGAGCTGAGGCGAGCGGTTCGCGCCGCCCGAGCCCTCGCCGTAGAGCTCGGCGGGCAGCGGCTCGCCGTCTTGAATGTCGGTGCTCGTGAGGGTGAACCCTGGTTTCTCCGGCATCCCGGCGTACGGGTTCAGCGCGCCGCGACTCGGGTGACTAGTCATACTCGCTACGCTACCCGGGAACACGCCGGTTTGAACAGCCGCCACACGATAGACTGAGCCCACTACCAGCGACGCAGCAGTGATGCAGATTGGAGCGCGGCATGGCGATCACAACTGGCTCCGAGCGCGCACGTGGCGCGCTCTCATACCTTCGGCGCAAGATTTCCACGGGCGAGTGGGCCGTCGGCGAGCGCATTCCGATCGAGCCAGAGCTCTCCGAGCAGATGGGCGTTGGTCGGTCGACCGTACGCGAGGCGGTGCGCTCGCTCGCCAGCATGGGCATGCTCGAGACGGCGCCGGGCCGCGGCACCTTCGTGCGGTCGTCGACGCCGACAAGCTCGCTGCTCGACGAGTTTCTCGCCGATTTCTCGCTCGAAGAGATTCTCAGCTACCGCCGCGCGCTCGAGGTCGAGGCCGCCCAGCAGGCGGCGCTGCACCGCTCTGACGAAGACATTGCCGCGCTCGAGCAGGCCGCCATCGAAGAGGTCGGCTGCTCGCGCTGCCCCGTGCTCAGCCTGACCGATTCGGGCGACGGCGCCTTCGACAGCCGCTTTCACCGCCTGGTGTTCGACGCCGCGAAGAACCGGTTGCTGTCTTCGCTGTACGCCGGCATCAACGATCAGCTGCGCACCCCGCAGCACCGCGGTCGCCTCGCAAATGTTGCGACCGGCGCTGAGATGGAGCGCGATCATCAGCGCGTGCTCGACGCGATCCGCCGCCGCGATTTCATCGACGCGGTGCACGCGATGGTCGACCATGTCGATCACGACGTGGTCATCGTGAACGACCAGCAAGAGGTTGTGCCGCCGCTCGCGCGCACCCCCGAGCAGCAGCAGCGCATCGACGACGTGCGCGAGGGTCGCCCCGCCGCCGTCTAACTCGACTCGCGGGGCGGCACCAGCGCCACCAAGCGGCACCAGCTCGCTACGCCCGTGTGCGGCGCCGCGAGCCAGTCCGACGCCTCACTCCCCCAGGTACACGCGCAGCGCGTCGCGCACGAGCGTGGCACCTTCGACGCCGCCATAGTTCGCTGCGAAGCGCTCATCGGCGACGTACATCTCTCCGAGCCCGCGCACGTACGGCGCGAACGCGTCGCCGCTCGGCGCCCCGGGCACGCCCTGCAGCCACGCGATGTGGCGCTCCGCGAGCGCCTGCGCGGCCTCGGAGGCGGGGCCTACTCCGGCCTGCGCCGCGGCAACCCAGTCGGCGTTCAGCTCGCGCACCTGCCCCTGCCAGGTGCGCTTGTCGCGCGCGCTCAGCGCGTTCCACCAGCGGTCTCCCGCGGCGTACGCCTCGGCGCCCCAGCGCTCGGTCACCTCCTCCCGGTGCTGCGTGTGGTCAAATCCGTCAAACATGTTGGCTGCCATGAGCCCGTTCCCTTCGTTTGGTGTGGTGAGGGCCGAGATCGTGCGCTCGACCGCGCCGATTTGCCGCTCGATCCGCTCGCGCTCGCGCGTGAGCATGTCGAGGTGCGCGGTGAGGATCCGCGACTCCGCGATCCCCGCCGACTCGGCCGACACAACCGACGCTGCCGACGCTGCCGCAGCTGCCGCCCCGGCGGTTTCCCGCTGCGCGTCTTGCGCCGCGAGCACCTCGCCGATGCGGTCGAGGCCGAGCCCAAGCTCGCGCAGCAGCAGCACGCGCTGCAGCCGCACGAGCGCGCGGTCGTCGTAGTAGCGGTAGCCGTTGTGGCCGACGCGCGACGGCGGCACAAGCCCGAGGCTGTCATAGTGCCTGAGCGTGCGCGACGTGGTGCCGGCGGCCTTCGCGATCTCTTGGATCGAGTACTCCATCTCGCGTCCTTCCTCCCTCGCCGTTGACGATATAACTTGACGTTACGTCAAGGTCAAGCGGTGCGCGAGGTGCGCTCGCGCGTGGGCAGCACGGCGGGCAGCGGCGCGGGCAGCAGCGACAACGCAGCCTCACGGCCGCGCGGCGTAGGCTTGTTCCATGGCAACTATTCGCTACGTCGCAATCGGAGACAGCTTTACCGAGGGCGTCGGCGATGAGCAGCCCGACGGCAGCGTGCGCGGGTGGGCCGACCTCGTCGCCCAGGGGCTCGCAGACGCGACAGGCGAGGCGATCGAATACGCGAACCTCGCGATCCGCGGGCGGCTCCTCGGCCCGATTCTCGCCGAGCAGCTCGAACCGGCCATCGCGCTCGGGCCGACCCTCATCAGCTTCAACGGGGGCGGCAACGACATGCTGCGGCCCGGCACCGACATGGCCTCCATCATTCGCGCGACAGAGGGGGCGCTGCTTCGCATGCAAGAGGCTGGAGTCGAGCCGCTGCTGCTCGCTGGTGCGAACCCGACCGGCGGGCTGCCCTCGGGCGGCAGCGTGAGCAAGAAGGGCACCGAGCTCACCCGAGCGGCCGGCGAGGTCGCGAGCCGCCTCGGCATCCGGTTCTCAAACAATTGGAGCGACACCGAGCTTGCCGGCAGCCAGTACTGGTCGCTTGACCGCCTCCACCTCGCCCCCTGTCGGCCACCACCGCGTCGCCGCCAACGTGCTGCGCACCCTCGGCCACGAGGCGCCGGCCGACTGGGTGACCACAGCCCCCAAGCGCGCGGCGCCAACGGCGCGCGACCAACTGCGCTACACGCGCGAGCACGTGCTCCCGTGGATCGGGCGGCGCCTCACCGGCCGCTCCAGCGGCGACGGTCGCAGCGCCAAATACCCCGAGTTCATCACGGTCGCGCCGCGCGCCTGAGCCCCGAGACCGAGCCGCGGCCCCGAACCCCGACTACGCCGCGGCCGAGCACTTCGGGCAGAGCCCGAACAGATCCACCACGTGACCGATCTCGGTGAAGCCGTGCTCGGCGCCGACGCGGCCCGCCCACTCCTCGACAACGGTCGCGGCGAGCTCGCGCGTCTCACCGCAGCGGCGGCACACGAGGTGGTGGTGGTGCGCCGTCGTCTCGCACGAGCGGAACAGGGTCTCGCCCTCGGGCGACTGCAGCGAGTCGGCGTCGCCCACCTCTGCGAGGTGCGCGAGCGCGCGGTAGACGGTCGCGAGCCCCACCGTCGAGCCGCCGTCTTTCAGGCGCCTGTGGAGCTCTTGGGCGCTCACGAAACCGGGCGCGTCGACGAGTTCGACGCGCACCGCTTCGCGCTGCCAGGTATTACGCTTCGGCTGCATCACTCACCTCCCGTGATCACTGCAGCTGGAGTCTTCCTCTCAACGGTATCGGAGACTTGGCGCGAGCGCTGCCGCAGCAGCACCGACACGAGCAGCGCGAGCACGTAGACGGCCGTCGCGGCGAGGCCGATCGCGCCGCCGGCCGCGATGTTCCACTCGCGCGAGGCCCACAGCCCAGCGAGCCCGCTCGCCGCACCGAGCAGCGCGGCGAGCGGCGGCACCCAGCCGATCGTTGGCGCAAGCAGCCGAGCCGCGGCGGCCGGCGCGATGAGAATCGCGACGCCGAGGATCGCGCCAACCGCCGGCATCGCAACGACAACCGACGCCGCGATAATGCCGACGACCACGAGCTCGACGGGCCCGGAGCGGAAGCCGGCGGCCGTGAAACCCGCTAGGTCGAAGGTGTGAAATAGGATCCGCCTGCCGAACACCGCGAGCGCCACGAGCGACGCAGCGAGCACCGCACCGGTCGCCGCCACGTCGGTCGTCGTGACCCCGAGCGGTGAGCCAACGAGCAGCGCGTCGACGGGCACGCCGAGGCCCGGGTTCGCGCTCGACAGCAGCGCCCCGAGGGCGAAGCCGAGCGCGAGCACAATGCCGCTCGACACCTGCCCACCCTGCCTGGGAACGCGCGAGAGCACCCCCATGAGCAGCACGAGCAGCGCCGCGAACAGCGCCTGGCCGACGAGCAGATTCCACCCGGCGAGCGCGAAGATCACGCCGCCCGGGAACGTCGCGTGGCTGAGCGCGACCGCGAAGAACGACCGGCCGCGAAACACGATGAGGGTGCCCGCGACGCCGGCGAGCAGGCCGAGCAGCACGAGCTCGAGCGCCGCGAGTGCGAAGTAGCTCACGGGCACACCCCCGCTCGTGTCTGCGCAGCCGCGGTTGCCTGGGTTGCGCCCGGTGGGTTGGTTGCCGCCTGCGCCGCGGCCGCCTGAGCAGCCGCGGTTGGGCGTGCCCCGGCGATCCGCCCGCCGCCTTCGCGCCCCGCGCCGCGCGCACTCCGCAGCCGACTGAGCGCGACCGACACCGCGACGGCGACGCCGTACAGCGCCACGAGGGCGAGCACGATCATCGCGCCGGGCGAGGCCGATACGCCGCCCCGTAGCGACCACTCGAACGAGCCCCAGAGCCCCGCAACCCCGGCGACGAGCGTGACAACGGCCGCGATCGGCGCGAGCAGCAGCAACCGGCCGGTGATGAGCCGCGCGACCGCGACAGGCACGACGAGAATCGCGACGACCATGAGCACGCCGAGCGCCTGCACGCCGGCGACGACGAGCAGCGCGACAGCGACGTTCAGCGCGAGATCGGTGCGAAACGCGCTGAAGCCGGCGGCCTCAAACCCCGCGGGGTCGAAGGCTCGGTAGAGCTGCGCGCGCCGCGTGACCAGCACGATTGCGATCGCGACCACCGAGACCGCGGCGATCTGCCACAGCTGGGCGGTCGTGACCGTGAGAATGCGCCCGAACAACAGCTCCTGCAGCTGCGACACATAGCTCTCACTGCGCGACACGAGCACGATCCCGAGGCTAAACAGCCCGGTGAGCACGACCGCGATGCCCGCGTCGCGCGCCGAGACGCTCCCCGCGTGCAGCCCGCCGCCGAGCGAACCGCCGCCGCCACCCCGCCCGAGCAGCGTGAACAGCAGCGCCGCGATCACCGCCGCACCGACTGCACCAGGCAGTAGCCCGGCGGTGCCGCCCACGACGGAGCCGATGACCAGACCGGGAAAGACCGCGTGCACGAGGCCGTCGCTGACGAACTCCAGCTCGCGGAAGTTAATGAAGACGCCAACGATCGCCGCGGCGACGGCGAGCACCGCGATCGCGACGAGTGCGTTGCGCATGAACGGCAGCGCGAAGATGCTCGCGAGCCCCGGCGCCGCCTCGGCGAGCCAGCCGCTCACGGCGCGTCGACCTCTCGGGTCGTCGTCACCGTGTGCTGGTCGAGCTCGACCGTCGAGTCGTGGAAGGCGTGCTGCACCGCGTCGAGCGTGAGGGCCTCTGTCAGCGTGCCGAACGCGGCCGGGTGGCCGGGCTCACCCGGTTCGTGCCCGCTCGCGAGCAGCAGCACGTGCGTGCACGCCGCCTTCGCGATCTCGAGGTCGTGGGTCGAGACGATCACGGTGCGCCCCTCGTCGCGCTGGCGGGCGACGAGCTCGAGCAGCATCTCGCGGTTCTCGCGGTCGAGGCCGTTGAACGGCTCGTCAAGCAGCAGCAACCGCGGGTTCGAGACGAGCGCGCGCGCCAGAATTGCGCGCTGCTGCTGCCCGCCAGACAGCTCGCCGAAGCGGCGCCCGGCGAACGGGGCGAGGCCGACGAGTTCAATCGCGCGGCGGATCGCCTCACGCCCCGCCCTGCCAATGCGCCCGAAGGCGCCAGCCTCTCGGTACAGCCCCATGCTCACAACGGTGCGCACCGTGATCGGCAGGCTCGTGTCGCGGGCGTCTGACTGGGGCAGCGTGCCGACGCTGCGCCGCGCCTGCTCCGGTGAGGTGCCGAGCACCCCGACCGAGCCGGCCGTGAGGTCTGCGAGCCCGAGGATGCCGCGCAGCAGCGTCGACTTGCCCGAGCCGTTCGGCCCGATGAGGGCGACGGCCGCGCCAGCTGGCACCCGCAGGGTGAGGTCTTCGACGCGGGTCTCTCCGGCATAGCCGAACGCCGCGCCCGCGAGCTCGAGGGCAGGGTGCTGTTCGCGGGCGCTCTCGCTCGCCTTTGCGCCTGCGTTCGCACCCCTGTCGCTCATGCGCCCCCTTCGAGCTCTGCCGGCACGGGGCCCGGTGTAACGCCCCAGGCTTCGAGAATAACCTGCGTGTTGTGCACGGTCGCGGCGACAAACGTCTCGGCGCCGCTGCCCTTCGTGCCGAGCGAGTCGGCGTAGAGGGCATCGCCGTCGACGACGGTGATGCCGGTCTCGCGCGCGATGGCCTGCGCAAGCTTCGGGCTCATCGACGACTCAACGAAGATGGCCTTCACTCCGCGCTCGGCGATCTTGGCGCTCAGGGCGTCGAGTTCGGCCGCGCTGGGCTCCGCGTTATCTTCGAAGCTCGGCATGATCGCGCCAGCGTAGGCGATGCCGTAGTCGTGCAGGTAGTAGCGGAGCGAGTCGTGCCCGCTCACGAGCACGCGATCGGCTGCTGGCACCAGCTCGAACTGCTCGGCGACCCAGGTGTCGAGCGCGGCGAGCTGCGCCTCGTAGGCTGTCGCGCGCCGCTCGTAGTCGGCCGCGTTGCCCGGGTCGGCCTGCGCGAGCGCGCGCCCCACCTCGGCTGCCATGCCGCTCGCGTAGCGCGGCGACGTCCACAGGTGCGGGTTAGTGTCGCCGTGGCTGTGGCCGTCGTGGTCTGCGTGATCGCCGTGCGCCTCGGGCTCGTCGGCGTGGGTTTCTGTCACATCCGCGTGGTCGTGGTCTGCGTGGTCGTGGTCTGCGTGATCGTGATCGGCGTGATCGTGCCCGGCGTGATCGTGGTCAGCGTGATCGTGATCATGATCGCCGTGTTCGTGCCCGGCGTGATCGTCGTCAGCGTGATCATTGTCGGCGTGCGTGTGGCCAGCGTGGTCTGGGGCCTCGCCGGTGTCGGCCTCGTGCTCGCCCTCGGCCGTGATCTCTTTCGCCTCGGCGAGGTCGATGCCGTCTGCGGCCGTAACCAGGGTGCCCGAGAACCCGGAGGCCTCAATCGTCGAGTCGATGAACCCCTCGAGATCTGCCCCGTTGACGATGAGCACGTCGGCCTGGCTCAGCGCAACAAGCTCCTTCGGCGAGGGGTCGAAGTGGTGGGCCGAGGCGCCAGGGGCGAGCAGGCTCGTGAGTTCGATATCGTCGCCCCCGATCTGGTGCGCGAAGTCTGCGAGCTGGGTCGTTGTCGTCACAACGCTGAGCTTGTCGCCGCTCGGCCCCTCAGCCGCTGGGCTGCAGGCGCTGAGCGCAAGCACAGCAGCTAGAGCGGGGACGATAAGGGCGGCGCGACGTGGCACGTAGGAATCAGACATGAGCATCTTTCTAAATGAGAACGAGTCTCATTCTAGCGCCTCCTGAGAATCGTTCGCAACAAGCCGAGCAACAATTCGGCCCCTGCCCGGCGCCCCGCCCCTGCGCTACATAGGTGATCCGCACTCAATAGGCAGCAGCCCGGGGCATCCGTGCCTGTGAGCGCAGATCACCCCGAGTTCTGCAGACCGGCCCGCGGGCCCCAACTCCAGCCTGCAGCTCTTCGATCGGGGTTCTGCACTCAATAGGCAGCAGCCCGGGGCATCCGTGCCTGTAGGCGCCGATCACCCCGAGTTCTGCAGATCGGCCCCCGCCCAAGCCCCACCCAAGCCCCGCCCAAGCCCCGCGGGCTACGATGGAGCCACCAGTTTTCAAAGGAGCACCCGTGACTGTACCCACCTCCACCCGCCGCAAATCAGCACCGGGCGCCGTGATGGTGCTGGCCCTGCTCGGCGCGCTCGCGCTGCTGGTCACGTTCATCATGCAGATCGCGGCAGACGCGCCGCCGCGCGACTCAGAAGAGCTCCGCGAGCAGATCCTTACCGAAATGGAGGAGTACTGGAGCACGGGGCTCCCCCTCGAGACCGGCAGGGTCGACGCCTCGACCCTCGAGGTTATCGACCGCACGAGCGAGGGCGTTGTCGCCTACGCGTTTCTCACCACCAACGACGCGCTCGGCATCGGCGTGCGCACCTCCGGCGGTGGCGGCGGCATGTCGATTTCAGACCCGGGTGAGCGCACCGCCTGGCTGAACATGACCTCGCCCGGCACCGAATCCACGCGCTCCTACGAACTCACTGTGCGACGCACCGGCAGCGACAAGGGCTACGACCACACCTTCACTGCGAAGTAGCGACAGCCGGTGCCGCAGCCAACGAGCCCGCCCCCGGGTGAATGCCCAACACAGGGCGCGGGCCAGAGCCCACCCCATCACTCGGGCAACGAGGCGCACAGCCCGGGCTGCGCTGCACCAAGCCCGAGCACAGGCCCGTTCGCTTCGGCAACGGCACTGCAGAGCGCGCTGCACGCCGGCGAGCTCAGCGCCGTCGAGGCGGCGCAGCACTACCTGCAGCGCATCGCCGAGAACCCACAGCTCGGGGCGTTCGTCACTGTCACTGCCGAGCAGGCGCTCACCGAGGCCAGCGAGGCCGACGCCGCCCTCGCGGCGTGGCAGGCAAACCGGGCCCTGCCCCCGCTGCTCGGCCTGCCGATAGCGCACAAAGACATCGTCGACGTCGCCGGCACCCCCACGACGTCGGGCAGCGCAGCTGTGCCCGCTGGGCCAGCCACGACCGACCACCCGGTGGTGGCGCAGCTGCGCGCGGCTGGCACGGTCTCCCTCGGCAAGACGCAGGTGCCCGAGTTCGGGCTCACGAGCTATTCCGAGAACCGGGTCGCGCCGCCAGCGCGCAACCCCTACGACCTCGACCTCACCCCCGGCGGCTCGAGCGGCGGCTCCGCTGCCGCCGTCGCCGCGGGGTTGCTCCCGGTCGCGCCGGGCAGCGACGGGGGCGGGTCGATCCGCATCCCCGCGCTCGCCTGCGGGCTCGTCGGCCTGAAGCCCGGCCTCGGCGCCGTGCCCGGCGACGTCGCCCGCGGGCTGCACGACAGTTTCGGGGCGCCGGTGCTCACGGTCTCGGGGCCGCTCGCCCGATCCGCCGCCGACGCCGCGCTGCTCATGGACGCGCTCGCCGACCCGGCCGCGAGCGGCTCCCACCGCGCGGCCGTAGACAGGGCCGGCGCACTCAGCGACCTGACGGTGGCGGTGAGCACGGCCTCCCCGTTCGACGCGGCGCTCGATGTAACGCTCGCGCCAGCCGCTCTTAGCGCCCTCGAGCTCGCCGCCGATCGGCTCGCCGAGCACGGGCACCGCGTCGGCGGGGCCGATTTTCGCTACGACCCCGGCTACTTCGACTTCTTTACCGAGGGGTGGATCGCCGGGCTCTCACTCCTCGAACTCGATGCAGGCCGGGCCGAGCAGCTCATGCCCCTCACCCGCGAGATGCGCGCCAGAGCGCTCGCCCGGAGCCGCGACCAGCACCGGGCGAACGCAGCCAGAATGCACGCCTTCGCCCGCTCGGCGCGTGAGCAGTGGGGGCGCACCGACATCGTGCTCACCCCAGGGCTCGCGATGGCGCCGCCGCGCATCGGCGAGTTCACGGCACTGAGCCCGGCCGACGACTATGCGCTGCAGTGCCGCTGGACCCCGTTCACCTCGATGGTGAACGTCTCGGGGCTGCCGGCGATCGCCGTGCCGATCTCGCGCGACGCGGCCGGGCTGCCGGTTGGGGTGCAGCTCATCGGGCGGGCGGGGAGCGAACCGCAGCTGCTTGCCCTCGCGGCGCAGCTCACCGCCTAGCGCGGCGCCCGGCAGCTCAGCGCGCAGCGCCCGCCAAGCGCGCCACCCGCTCATCGCGCCGCCCGGCACATGCGCCGGCACCAAGCGCGGCACCCCGGCAGCGCGCCGATGCCAGCGCTATACGTAAGATGAGGCAATGACCCTTGCGCCCCTCGACTTTTCGCCGCTCGCGTGGGTGCTGCTCGGGTTGGCGGCCGCGCTCGTCGGCATTTCGAAGACGGCCCTGCCCGGCATCAACACGATCTCGATTGCGATTTTCGCCGCGCTCCTCCCGGCGAAAGCCTCGACCGGGGCGCTCCTGCTGCTCCTCATCGTCGGCGACGTGTTCGCGCTCATCAGCTATCGCCGCGAGGCCGACTGGCGGGCGCTCGTGCGGCTCGTGCCGTTCGCGGCGATCGGCCTCGCCCTCGGCGCGGCGTTTCTCGCGTTCGCCGAAGACAACTGGGTCAGGCGGCTCATCGGCACGATTCTGCTCTGCCTCATCGCCGTGACGCTGTGGCAGCGATTTCGCGGGCGCGGGAGCGCCCCCGCCTCGAGCCGCGCGGCCGTCGCCGGGCGCGCTGGCTTCGGTGCGCTTGGCGGCTTCACCACCATGGTGGCGAACGCCGGCGGCCCGGTGATGTCAATGTACTTCCTGTCGGCACGGCTCCCGGTGAAGACATTCCTCGGCACCGCCGCGTGGTTCTTCGCCGTGATCAATCTCGTGAAGCTTCCCATCTCGATCGGTCTGGGGTTGTTCACCCCCGCTACGCTGCAACTCGACCTGTTGCTCATTCCGTGCGTCGTTGTCGGCGCGTTCATCGGGCGCTGGATCGCCGCGCGCATTCGCCAGCAGGCCTTCGAGTGGGCCGTGATCGCTGGCACCGCGCTCGGCGCACTCTATCTGCTGCTGCGCTGACAGGGTGCGGTCGCTGCCGCCCTAGACCACCCGGTGGGCTGCCTCCGACGACGCCGCTACGCGCGCGCGCGCCAAACACCAGCGACTACACTGCCGGTAGCGAACGATTGGCAGCCACCATGAAACCACTCCGCATAGCCACGTTTATTCTGGGCGCAATCACTCTGATCGCGTTTGTCGGCCCGTTCTTTGCCACCGGAGGGGGCGAACTCAGTGGCGTGCTTGAGTTCTACATCGGGTGGGTCATCGTCGGGCCAACTGCCGGTGTGCTGACGATTTGCCTCGGCGGCCTAGTGTCGCTCGTGGCGGTGCACAGCCCCGAAGCGACGCGCACGAAGCGCTGGGGCGTCGCCGCCGTGTGGGTAGCGCTGTTCGCGCTCGCCCTGTTGTGGGCCGTGCGCGCCCAGCACGGTGGTCTTGGTGGCACCGCGCTCAGCAACATTCCCGCGGTACTTGCCGTATCCTCCGGGATCGCGCTGATAGCTGTCGTGACCACTGCGTTCGCCGCGACGGTTCGCGATGCGCCAGCGCGGCGGCGCGCAACCCGCTGGGTCACATTTGGTGCGCTCACTACGGTGACGCTCGTCGCCGGGCTTTTTCTCCTGACCAAGCAGGCCCTGCTCGCGGAGTACGGCCGCGCGGCCGAGGCAGCGATGCACCAGGAGACGACCCTGCAAGAACGCGAGCGCAAGGCGACTATTAAGCTCGCTACAGCGTGCATCTCGTTGCCGACCGCACAGCGCCGCATCGACGAGACTGCGTTCTACGAGCGCACGCAGCCTCCCGTGCTGCCCGAGAAGCTCGCCGAATCGCTCCGCACCAAAGCGGCGGAGGCTGCCGCGGGCATTGCCACGTTCGACCCCGCAGTGTGCGAGGAGGCCGCAACCCAGGTAGAGGCCGCGATCGTCGCTAACGGGGGCAGCCTCGATGAGTTCGAATTAGACTCGTCCTTCTTGGCGGCGCGCATTGACCAGTTCCTCCCACCAGACGAGCTGCCGCTGCCTCAGACGCCCTCGTTCTGGGCGATCTCGGCACAGGACGTTGCTGAGGCGAAGGAGCGCCGCGCTGCCGCATTCTCCTCGTTTCTCGCTGTGCGCGACATAGCCGCCCCGATCGCCGACGAGGCGTGGGCCACAGTCTCGCTGCCGTTCCACCTCATCACGGGTGAAATGCGTGACGCCATGGCAGACTCCGCCGCCGCCGTCATAGCCGAAACCGGAGCTGACGGCACCCCTGAGGCGAAAGCGCTGCTCGAGTTGACGGAGCGCAGCTCTCGCATCGGGGCCACCAGCTTCGAGATCAACGAGCAATTCTCGAGCTACCTGCGCTCGGCGAGCGCGATGCTCGAGGCCGCCGGCTAGCTGCGCCCTGCTGCGAGGCTGGCTGGGCCAGGCCCGGCCGCTGCGCCAAGGCCCGACGCTGCGCCAGGCCCGGCCCCTGCGCTTCCCAGGGAGATCTGCACCCGATAGGTCGGGTCGGTGCGGCGAGGGGCTTGGCTGTGCAGATTGCCCCGTTTTCTGCAGCAGCACGCCTGCAGCGGCACGCCTGCAGCGACGCTTCTGCAGCGGCACCCCGGAGATACACCCCCACCCCACCCCGCGGGCGGGTAGCATGGCGAAGCATGGACGATGCAAACTGCGAGCCCGAGTTCAGCGCAGGCCACCCAGCGCCCCCGGCAAGCGCCCACGAAGGCGGCGCCGGGCATTCGCACGGGCTCGAGGGCGCGACGACCGCAACGGGCAAGCACCGCAAGCGCCTGATTCTCGTGCTCGTGATCACGCTCAGCGTGTTTCTCGTGCAGGTCGTTGGCGCGCTGATCTCGAAGTCGCTGTCGCTACTCGCTGACTCGGGCCACATGCTCACCGACGCGACCGGCGTCGCGATCGCGCTGCTCGCGAGCATCATCGCGACGCTGCCCGCAAACTCGAAGCGCACCTACGGGTACCTGCGCGTCGAGGTGCTCGCGGCACTGGCAAACGGCATCGTGCTCGGGGTGATCGCCGTCGTTATCTTCGTGCAGGCGATCTCGCGCTTTGGCTCTGAGGTCGAGGTGCAGTCGACCCCGATGCTCATCGCCGCGGTCATCGGCGCGACGGCGAACCTCGTGTCGCTGCTCATTCTGCGCTCGGGCCAACAAGAGAGTCTGAACGTGCGCGGCGCCTACCTCGAGGTGCTCGGCGACCTGCTCGGCTCACTCGCCGTGATCGTCGCCGGCATCATCATCGCCCTGACCGGCTGGATGATGGTCGACCAGATCGCCTCGATCGCGATCGCGCTGCTCATCGCCCCGCGCGCCTACAGCCTGCTGCGCGACGTCGTCACCGTGCTACTCGAGGCCGCACCCAAGGGCTTCGACGTCGACGCCGCGCGCGAGCACATGCTCGCCGTGCCTGGCGTCGTCGAGGTGCACGATGTGCACGCCTGGACGATCACCTCTGGCGTGCCCGCGTTCTCCGCGCACGTCACCATCAGCGACGATTCGTGGAGCGAGCGCGGCTATCACGACGTGCTCGACGAGCTGAAGGCCTGCCTGATGGAGCACTTCCACCTCGAACACTCCACGCTGCAGCTCGAGCCAGAAAGCCACCTCATCACCGGGCTCCCGATGCACGACTAGCGCGGTTCGCGGCGCACTGCTGAGGCTGCCAAAGCTGCGCCCCGCGCCCTACCGCAGCCCGTGCGCCGTCGCGAGCACGCGTGCCCGGTGCATGTCGGTTTGCGCGAGCGCCGAGACGCGCGACACGATCGGCAGAGCGCCCCAGCCGCCCGTCCAGGTCAGCCCGCTCGCGAGCTCCCACACGGTGAGATCGGGGGTCGCGGCGAGCAGTGCGGCGGCCTGCTCGGTGCGGGCCTCGTGGTGGGCGCGAATCTCGGCGCAGCGGCTGCCGAGGCTCGCGAATCTGAAGCCGTGGCCCGGCAGCGCCTCGTCGGTGGCGTGCGGCGCGAGGCGATCGAGCGAGGCGTAGTACTCGCCAAGCGGATCGGCGGCGCGCCTGCCCCCGAGCGCGATGCCCGGGTTAATCACTGGCAGCACGTGGTCTCCGGTGAACACCGCTGCCTCGCCATCGAGCGCGAGGCAGACGTGCCCGGTGGTGTGGCCGGGGGTGTGGATCACCCGGGCCCGGTGCTCCCCGAGGTCGATCAGGTCGCCATCTGCGAGCTCGTCGTCGACGATCACCGCCGAGCCGAAATCGGCCCGGCTGGTTGCCACCTCGTACAGCTCGGCGCGCACGCCCTCTGGCACGCCCCACTCGGCGAGCTGATCGCCGACGTCGAGCCCGGCCGAGAACTGCAGCCCGGCGCGGATCGCGGCCGCCTCGTCGACGTGCATGCGCACGCGGGCGCCGGCGGCCTCGCGAATGCGATTGGCGAGCCCGGTGTGGTCGAAATGCAGGTGCGTGATCGTCACCGTCGCGATGTCCTCAACCCGGCGGCCCAGCCCGGCGAGCGCGCTCGCGAGCAGCTCCCAGTTTTCGTCGGTGTCGAGACCCGCGTCGATGAGGTGCACGGCGCGCGATCCGCCCCCCGCGATGAACGCGTAGCTGAAGGCGTAGGGCGGCTGCATGCCCGGCATATTCAGCGCGATCGCATAGACGCCCGGGCGCACCTCCTCGACCGCCGGTAATTCGCCTGCCCGCAGCGCTGCCCACTGGCTGTCGCTCGTTGGTCGTACGGGGTCCACTGCCGCACCTCCCGGTGTCGTGTGATGCTTGGGTGTGCCGCCCGCCGCGACCGATACAGGGTCGCGGCGGGCGGCACGCGTTGCTAGCGGTTACTGACCTTACCGAACAGGCTCGCGATGGGGGCGATGAGCATGGGCCGCGTGAGCACCCACACGATCGCGATCGCCCCGAGCCCGGCCACGAACATCCAGAAGCCGAACCAGCCGGCTCCGTCGTTGCCAGCGTACATGTGGTTCAGGTTGCGCAGCGCGCCCGTGGTCATCACGAGGAACACGTGAATGATCACGAAGAACACGAAGAACAGCATCGTCGGGAAGTGCAGCGCACGGGCGAGCTGGGCGGGAAAGACCCTGTCGAGCTTCTCGTTGTTCTTCGGCCACCACTCGCTCATGCGCACGCCCGTGAGCGCCGCGACCGGGGCCGCGATGAACACGATGATGAAGTACATGAGCTGCTGCAGCGCGTTGTAGTTCACCCAGCCGTTCTCAACCGGCCAGTCGAGCGTGAGGTACTGCAGCATCGCCGATGCGGCGTTCGGGAACACTTCCCAGCTCGTCGGAACGATTCTCGCCCAGTGCCCGGTCACAAACAGGAGCACGACGAAGATGATGCCGTTTGCGAGCCAGAGCAGGTCGATGCTCGTGTGCAGCCAGAGGTGCAGGGAGACCTTCTTGCCACCCTTCTTCGGGGTGTAGAACGCATCGGGTTTCTGCTGGTGGCGCACCGTCAGGCCCGTGCGCACGATGAGCACCATGAAGAACAGGTTGAGGTAGTGCGTCCACCGCGCCCACGCCGGGAAGCCCTCGTCGGCGACGACGGCCGGGTGGTACTCGCCCGGGTAGCGCTCGACAAACTCGGGCACGCCGGGCAGGGTCGTGAGCCCGCGGGCAGCGAGCACGATGACGCCGGCGAGCACGATGAGGCCCGCGACGCCGAGCGAGCCGAGCTTCACCCACTGCGAGAGCGAGCGCGAGCCGATCATCTTCGGTTCGCGCTTGGGCTTTGTCGGTGCTGGTTTCGGCGCGGGTACGGTCGTCGCCGCGGCTGCTGCGGGTCTTGCGGCGGCGGGTGCCGCGGCCGATGCTGCTGCGGGTGCAGCGGCGGGCGCTGCCGCCGCGGTGGCCGCCCCGGTAGCGTCCGTGGCAACAGTGGGCGCAGCGGCAGCGGCGGGCGCGGTGCTTGGCGCGGCCGCGCGCTCGGGCGCGAAGCCCTCTGCGGGCCACGGGTCGCCCCCGGCGACGCGAGGGAGCCCCCGTCGCAGCGGCGTCGTGCCGAACACGAGTGGCGCGTCGACGGCCGGTGCTGCGGCCTGCGCCGATGCGGGTGCGGCAGCCGCGGCCGCGGCGCCTGCAGCAGCTGCGCTGGCGGCCTCAGCGGCAGCCGGGCCGGCACCAGCGGTGCTCCCGGCAGCAGCGGCGCCCCCGGCCGCGGCGGCAGCGGCAGCGGCCGGCGCGATCGTGCCAGCGGGCGCGAACCCCTCGGGCGGCCAGGGGTCGCCGCCGGCCGTGCGCGGCAGACCGCGACGCAGCGGAACGGTGCTGAGCCCCGCGGGCGCAGCGCCCGCGGCGGCACCAGCGGCACCGGCAGCACCGGCTGCGGCACCAGCGGCACCGGCAGCTGCACCAGGAGTCGACGCCCCGGGATCCACCGCGATAACCGGCGCGGCCTGCGACGCCGCA
Organism: Leucobacter albus; assembly: GCF_039528015.1. NCBI lineage: Bacteria > Bacillati > Actinomycetota > Actinomycetes > Micrococcales > Microbacteriaceae > Leucobacter > Leucobacter albus. Next base: position 42,864 of record NZ_BAAAKZ010000007.1, read on the forward strand.
GGCGCTGCCTCGGCGGCGGGCGCGGCGGCGGGCGCGGCGGCCTCAGCGGGCGCAGCGGGAGCGGCAACGGGAACGTGAGCGGTCGCGGGCGCGCCTGCCGGCGTTCCCTCGGGCGGCCACGGCTCGCCGCCAGGCACGCGCGGCAGCCCGCTCCTAATCGTTTGCGCGTAGCTCGCCATGACGGCTACTTCCTTGCTTCGAGGGCCGCGAGCAGCTGCGGCACGACCGTGAACACGTCGCCGACGACACCGAAATCGGCGACGTCGAAGATCGGCGCGTCGCCGTCTTTGTTGATCGCGACAATGTTCTTCGCGGTCTGCATGCCGGCGCGGTGCTGAATCGCGCCCGAGATGCCGAGCGCGATGTAGAGCTGCGGCGACACCGAGACGCCCGTCTGCCCGACCTGGTACGAGGCGGGCACGTAGCCGGCGTCGACCGCCGCACGCGAGGCTCCGATGGCGGCACCGAGCGCGTCGGCGAGCTGCTCGACGAGCGCGAACTGCTCCTTGGAGCCGAGCCCGCGGCCACCCGAGACGACGCGGGCGGCGCCGCGCAGCTCGGGTCGCGACGACACCTCGGTGACGGCCTCGAACGAGTCGATGCGCCCGGCCGGTGCGCCCGAATCAGCGACGGCGAGCGGCTCACCCGTCGCCGACTGCGCCGCGGCGCGAGCGTCGACCGCGCCCTGGCGAATCGTCACGACCGGAGCGCCGAACGTCGGCGCAGAGGTCACGTTGTATGCGCCGCCGTAGACGGAGTGCTGGGCGACGACGCCGAGGTCGTCGCGGGCGACACCGATCGCGTCGACGGCGAGCGCCGAGCGGGTGCGAGCCGCGTAACGCGCGGCGGTGTCGCGGCCGTTCGGCGAGTTTGAGATGAGGATCGCGTCGGGCTGCACGAGCTCAGCCGCTGCCTGCAGCGCGTCGACGGCGAAAGTACCGAGCACGGTGTCGTCTGCGGGCGGCGCGACGAGCACGCGCGCGGCGCCCAGCGCGGCTGCATCAGCGGCGAGCGCCTCGGGCCCGAGCACGAGGGCCACGGGTGTGCCGGCAAGCGAGGCTGCCCCAAGCAGGCCAGCGGCGGCGTCTTCGAGCGCGCCAGAGGCCTGGGGTTCGAGAACGACGAGGATGGAATCCTGTGCAAATTCAGTCATGATCTGTTCCCTTCGCCCTATACCAGCCGGTTTTCGATGAGGTAATTCGCGAGCTGCGTGCCCGCGTCTCCCTCGTCAACGATCTTCACGCCGGCCTCGCGGGCCGGCTTCTCTGCGACCGTCACCATGATCGAGCGCGCGGCAGCGGGGTCGGCCGCGTCGACGCCGAGGTCGGCGAGCGAAACCACCTCGAGCGGCTTCTTCTTCGCCGCCATGATGCCCTTGAAGTTTGCGAAGCGGGCCTCGGGCAGCGCCTCGGTGATGGAGATGACGGCGGGCAGGTCTGCCGAGACCTGCTGCACGCCGCCGTCGACCGGGCGCACGCCCGACACACCCGTGTCGGTGATCGTCACCTCGCTGAGGCCGGTGAGACCCGGCACCCGCAGGTGCTCCGCGAGCATCGCGGGGATGGCGCCGCCTGAGCCATCGGTCGACGAGTTGCCTGCGATGACGAGGTCGAAGCCCGCACGGGTGATTGCCTTCGCGAGCACCTCGGCGGTGAGGCCGAGGTCGGCGCCGAGCATCGCATCGTCGACGACGTGCACCGCCGAGTGCGCGCCCATGCCGAGCGCCTTGCGGATCGATCCGCTCGCCCCCTCGGGGGCGACGGTGAGCACGACGACCTCGGTGCCGTCGTGCGCGTCGGCGTGGGCGAGGGCGGCCTCGAGCGCGCGCTCGCCGATCTCGTCGAGCACCGTGTCTGAGGCTCCCCTGTCTGCGATTCCCGTCTCAAGGTTCAGCTTGCGATCCCCGTACGTATCGGGAACCTCCTTGACCAGCACGACAATCTTCATCGATTCTCCTTACCTCGACCCTGCGGCCCGAGTCTCTTTCGGGCCGCAGCGCCGCCCCGCGCCCGATGGGGCGCATATTTTCCTCGTAAACGCATCATACGTTAGTGAATGCCTCAAAGTGGAAATTGTTGCGCGACCCACCGGAATCGGCACCCCGTCAGCCGGTCTGGCTGACGATTTCGACTACGCCTGCTCCTCGGGGCGCTCCGCTGCGGCGAGCGCCCCCGCATCGGGAACGTAGCCCTCGATGTGGCGCTCGTCGACGCCGTTGTAGGCGGAAAGTGGGCGGATCAGCGCGTTTGCGGCCGTCTGCTCCATGATGTGCGCCGTCCACCCCGTAACGCGCGATGCGATGAACAGCGGCGTGAAGGTGAGCGTGTCGAACCCGATGAGGTTGTAGGCGGGGCCAGACGGGTAGTCGAGGTTCGGGTAGATCCCCTTACGCGACACGAACTCGCTCTCTAGCGCGTCGTAGAGTTCCGCGACGTCGGGTCGGTCGTAGTGCTCGACGAGCGTATCGAGCGCCGCCTTCATTGTCGGCACGCGCGAGTCGCCGCGCTTGTAGACGCGGTGCCCGAAGCCCATGATCTTGCGCTTCTCGGCGAGCGCGGTGTCGAGCCAGGGCACGACGTTTGCTGCCGTGCCGATGTCGTTGAAGATGTGCAGCACTGCCTCGTTGGCGCCGCCGTGCAGCGGGCCCTTGAGAGCACCAATCGCCCCGACGACAGCCGAGTACAGGTCAGACAGCGTCGAGGTGATCACGCGCGCCGTGAACGTCGAGGCGTTGAACGAGTGCTCCGCGTACAATGTCATCGACCGGTTGAACGCCTCGACAACCACCGGGTCCGACTCCTCGCCGAAGGTCATCCACAGGAAGTTCGCCGAGTAGTCGAGGTCGTCGCGCGGCTCGATGAGATCCTCGCCGCGGCGACGCCGCTGGCCGTAGGCCACGATCGCGGGCAGCGCAGCGTACAGGCGCACGCTCCGCGCCAGGTTCTCCTCGGGGGTGCCGGCCGCGTCGAGCACCGATCCACCACCGTTGACGTCTGACGCGCCGATGACGCTCACCGCCGTGCGCACCTCGTCCATCGGATGCGCGGTGAGCGGCAGCAGGTCGATTGCCGCCTTCACGTTCGCGGCGAGGGCACGGTGCTTGCGCTCCTCGGCGCGGAGCTCGGCGAGCTGCTCGGCAGTCGGCAGCTCGCCGTTCCACAGGAGGTACGCGACAGCTTCAAAGGGCTGCGTCGCGGCAAGCTCCTGCACCGGGTAGCCCCGGTACAGCAGGCTGTTGGTGTCGGGGTTGACCTTGGAGATCGCCGTGTTGTCTGCGACAACGCCCGCGAGGCCCTTGTGAATTTCAGTCACGATAGCTCCTTCGCTACTTATTTGTGTGAGGTGAGCGGGGTTACCGCGCAACCTCGAAGTTGAACACGCTCGTGTCGAAGTGGTTGTAGCCCTCGTAATCGACGAGCTCGTACAGGTCGGCACGGTGCTGCATCTCATCAAGCTTTGAGGTGAGCGTACCCTGCTCGATGATGGTGTCGAGCGCGCGGCCCGTCGCCCCCATCGAGATGCGCAGCATCGAGACCGGCCAGATGACGATGTTCATGCCAACGTCGGCGAGCTGCTTGGCGGTGAACAGCTCGCTCTTACCGAACTCGGTCATGTTCGCGAGCAGCGGCACGTCGACCGCGCTGCGGATCGCCTCGAACTCTTCGAGCGTACGCATCGCTTCGGGGAAGATCGCGTCGGCGCCGGCGTCAACGAGCGCCTTCGCGCGATCTTTCGCGAGGTCGAGCCCGTGGGGGCCGTCTGCCGTTGCGCGAATATCGGTGCGGGCCATGATGAGGAAGTTCTCATCGCGACGCGCGTCGCGGGCCGCGCGGATGCGCTTGGTCGCGGTCGCCTCGTCAACGACGGCCTTGCCGTCGAGGTGGCCGCAGCGCTTCGGGTTGATCTGATCCTCGATGTGGGCGCCGGCCAGGCCAGCGTCTTCGAGCTCCTGGATCGTGCGGGCGACGTTCATCGGTTCGCCGAAGCCGGTGTCGGCGTCGATGATCGCGGGCAGGTCGGTCATGCGAGCGATCTGCTTGCCGCGGCCGGCGACCTCGGTGAGGGTGGTGAGGCCGATGTCGGGCAGTCCGAGGTCTGCCGCGAGCACGGCGCCCGAGATGTAGACGCCTTCGAAGCCCTTCTGCTCGATCATGCGGGCAGACAGCGGGTTGAACGCGCCGGGGAAGCGCAGCAGCTCACCCGTGGCGAGCCGCTCGCGGAACAGCCGACGCTTGTCGGCCGGTGTGGTCTTCGAATACAGCATTAGAAGAGTCCCTTCGGGGCTGAGGCGAGGTCGATGACGCCGGCCTTCGCAACGATGTTCAGCTCACGCACCTCGTCGGCCGAGAGCTCGGGCAGGCGCTGCACGAGGTCGAGGAAGCGCTCGATCTCGGCTGGCTCGAGCACGGGCTCTGCGAGCAGGCGGAACTTCGCGATGTAGTTGTCGCGCGCGAACGGCCGCGCCCCGAGCGGGTGCGCGTCGGCGACGGCGATCTCGTCGACGATCTTCGTGCCGTCGGTGAGCTCGATCTCGACGCGGCCGCCGAACGCCTTCTCGTCGGGGTCTTCCGAGTGGTAGCGGCGGGTCCACTCAGCGTCCTCTGCCGTGGTGATCTTGTTCCACAGCTCGACGGTGTCGGCCCGGCCGGCGCGCTCCGGGGTGTAGGAGTCGACGTGGTGCCACCCGCCGTCTTGCAGCGCGACCGCGAAGATGTACGGGATCGAGTGGTCGAGTGTTTCACGTGAAGCATTCGGGTCGTACTTCTGCGGGTCGTTCGCGCCCGAGCCGATCACGTAGTGCGTGTGGTGGCTCGTGTGCAGCACGACGCTCTTCACGTTCGCGACATCGAGCAGCTCGGGGTGCTCGCCGTGAAGCTTGCGGGCGAGATCGATCCACGCCTGCGCCTGGTACTCGGCGGAGTGCTCCTTCGTGTAGCTGTCGAGGATCGCGCGCTTTGCCTCCCCCTTCGCGGGCAGCGGCACCTGGTACTTCGCGTCGGGCCCGTCGAGCATCCACGCGATCACGCCGTCTTCGCCTTCGTAGATCGGGCTCGGCGAGGTCTGGCCGCGCATCGCGCGATCCACAGCCTCGACCGCCATCTTGCCGGCGAACGCGGGCGCGTGCGCCTTCCAGGTCGAGATCTCGCCCTTGCGCGACTGGCGCGTCGCGGTCGTGGTGTGCAGCCCCTGGCCGACGGCCTGGTAGATGGTCTCGGTGTCGAGCCCGAGCAGCGTGCCGATGCCGGCGGCTGCCGACGGGCCGATGTGCGCGACGTGGTCGATCTTGTGCTTGTGCAGGCAGATCGCGCGCACGAGATCCATCTGAATCTCGTAGCCGGTGGCGATCGCGCGAACGAGCGCGCGGCCATCCTTGCCGACGTGCTGCGCGACCGCGAGGATCGGCGGGATGTTATCGCCGGGGTGCGAGTACTCGGCAGCGAGGAAGGTGTCGTGGTAGTCGAGCTCGCGCACGGCAACGCCGTTCGTCCACGCAGCCCACTCGGGGCTCGTGCGCTCTGCGTTCAGGCCGAAGATCGAGGCACCCTTGCCGCCGGTCGAGACGGGGTGAGTGAGCGCCTGCGCGCGCGATGCGACGATCGGGCCGCGCGTGAGCGATGCCGCGGCGACCGACGCGTTGTCGATGATGCGGTTGATGATCATGTCGAGCACGTCTGCGTCGACCTCGACGGGGTCGGTCGCGACCTCCGCGATCTTCCAGGCGAGCTGCTCTTCGCGCGGGAGCGTCTCTTCGCTCTTGTACACGCGAACATTGTGAATGACGGTCATGGTGTTCCTTCCGACGTCGGTTCGTTGCTGAGTAAATCTGTGGGGAGCGCGGGGGCGACAACCGGCACGGCGCCGGTCGTCGGGGCCTGCGCGAGCGAGGTGAGGATCGCGGTGAGCGCGTTGTGCAGGTGCACGTGCGTGGCGTGGGCTGCGAGCTCGCCGTCGCCGGCCGCGATCGCCTCGGCGATGAGCCGGTGCTCGGCGACCGACGCGTGCAGCCTGCCGCGGTTGTCACGGGCGAGGCGCCTGGCGCGCGCGAGGTGGGTGCGGATCGTGCGCAGCGAGTTCGTGAAGTACTGGTTGTTCACGGCCGCATCGAGCGCCTCATCGAAGCGGGCGATGAGCTCGTAGTACGAGTCGGCCGCCACCTCCCCGCTCTCGGGGTGGGCCGCAGCGAACGCGTTCGCGAGCTCCGTGAACACCGCCGGGTCGCCCTTGAGGGCTGCGAGCCGCGCCGCGTTCTCCTCGAGCGCCCGACGCACCTCGAACAGTGCACGAATGTCGCCGGCCTCAAAGTCTGACACGACGGTCACGCGCGGCGACAGCTGGGCCGCGAGCCCGTTCGAGATGAGCCTGCCGATCGCCTCGCGCGCCGGCGTGCGGCTCACGCCGAGGCGCGCTGCCTGCTCGACCTCGCCGAGCACCGCTCCCGGGGCGAGATCGCCGCGCTGAATCTCGTCAAGCAGCGTGGCGTATGCCCTGTCGCTTGCTCTCACGATCCACCTCCGGTCTCGGGCGCTTCACCGCCGCCCAAGCCCAGTGTATACACTATGCGAGCAAAAAGCGAGGTTTCTCGCTTTCTTGCGCGCTCTGTGCATACATTCAGCCCCCAGGCCCAGCTTCTTCAGCCACTCCCCTGCGATCTTCGCCGCCGGGCTGGGGCGGACACCTCGGCGATAACGAGGGCTTCAACATGTGCTACGCCACGTGCTACACTCGGTTCATGGCCACCATCACGCACCGCGAGCTCCGCAATAACTCCGCAGACGTCCTGCGCCGTGTCGCGGCCGGAGAGGCGATGGAGGTAACCAACCGCGGCGTCGTCGTCGCACACCTCTCCCCTGTTGCAACTCAGCCGCTGCCGTTTCCGATATCGCGGGCTGCGCGGCGACGCGGCGGCTGGTCGGAGCTCCCGAAGGTCACGCTCGATCGGTCCGTGAGCGAGATCATCGACGACGAGCGCGAGGATCGCCGGTGACGGCTGCGGCGGTGCCTGCGCCGGTGGTCTATCTCGACACCTCGGCGGCGGTGAAACTCATCAGCGACGAGCAGGAGACGGACGGACTGCGCAGCTACCTGGACGAAGGTCGGGCCGTGGTCTCCAGCGATCTCCTGGAGACCGAGTTGCGCCGGATCGGCGTGCGCCACGGAATCGATCAGGTGCTGATCACCGCCGTTCTCGACGGCGTGACCATGATCCCGCTGACGCGGGAACAGTTTCGCGAGGCGGGACTGTTCCCGCAGGCGGGCTTGCGCAGTCTCGACGCGCTGCATCTCGCCGGCGCGCTCGGCATCGAGGCCTCCGCGATCCTGACCTACGACATCAGGCTCGGCGAAGCTGCCCGCGCACACGGATTGGCGGTCATCGCACCGGAGTGAGCGATGACCGCGGGTGGCGTGGAGATCAGCCCGCCAGGCCCTGCTCCTTCAGCCACTGCCCTGCGATCTTCGCGGCAGGGGCTTCGTCGTTCACTGACTGCGCGCCGAGCTGCTGCAGATCTTCTGCGGTGAGCGCGGCGGAGACCCTGTTGATGATCTCGGCGGCCTCGTCGGTCACGCGGTCGGACACAACAGGCACGACGTGTGAGGCGAGAAAGAGGCCCTTCGGGTCCTTCAGCACCACGAGATCACCCTCGGCGAACACCGGGTCTGCCGAGTACAGATCCACAAGCTGCACCTGGCCGTCGCGCAGCGCCTTCACCGTGAGCGGCCCACCCGAATCCTCGATCGGCGTGAACGAGACGTCAACGCCGTAGGCCTCCTTGAGCCCCACGGGCCCGTACGGCCGCGTCTCGAGTTCGGAGTTTCCGCCAAGCAGGAGCCCGTCGACGCCCGCGAGGTCGCCGATTTCAGTCAAGTTATGCTGCTTCGCGAACTCGCTCGTGACGACGTAGGAATCTTGGTCGGAAGCCTCCGACTGGTCGAGCACGCGGAGCCCCTCGGGGAGAGCTTCTGCGAGCGCCGCGTAGACGTCGTCGCTCGTTGTCGCGGTGGTGTCGGCGTCGAAGTACTGCAGCAGGTTGCCCGTGTATTCGGGGAACACGTCGATCTTGCCGGCCTCGAGCTCGGGCATGTAGACCTCGCGTTGTCCGATCTGCAGCTGCCGGTCGACGGTGAAGCCGCCGGCCTCAAGCGCCTGTGCGTAGAGCTCCGCGACGATCTCGTTCGAATAGTACGCCTGCGAGCCGACGACGATAGTTTCGCTCGCGCCCTCTGTCGATCCGCCCCCGTCGTCGAGCGGGTCCGCCGAACCGCAGGCGGTGAGCAGCGTCACCCCCGCGAGCGCCAGCGCGGCGAGCGCCCCGATCCTCCGTGGTGTGCGTGATGGTGTGTGCATCTTCGTCTCCCAGTTAGGTTGTTGCGGTTGTGGTTGGTTGTGCCGCCGCGCGGGGCGTCAGCCTGGTGGTCACGGCTCGCTGAATCGCGGCGAGCGCGATCTCGAGCGCCAGCGCGAGCAGGATCACGAGGATCGCGGCCCCCAGCATCTGGCCATAGTCGCGGGTCTTCAGGCCGGCGAAGAGGTAGCGGCCGAGGCCGAGGTTCGCGGTGTAGGCGGCAAGGGTTGCGGTGGCGACGACCTGCAACACCGCCGCGCGGATCCCGCCGACGATAACGGGCAGCGCGAGCGGCACCTCGACCTGCCAGATCACCTGAGCCTGGCGCATCCCGATCGCCCGCGCGGCCTCCGCCGTCTCCCGCGGCACCGCCTGCACGCCCGAGTAGGCGCCGGCGAGCAGCGACGGGATCGCGAGCACGACAAGCGCGACGAGCGGGGCGCCAAGGCCGATCCCGAACCACAGCGCGCAGATTGTCAGCACGCCGAGCGTCGGCAGTGCGCGGGCGGCACCGGTGAATGCGCCGATCGCCCCGACCCCGCGCCTGGTGTGCCCGATGAGCACGCCGGCAGGGAGCGCGATGACCGCCGCGATTGCGACGGCGAGGCCAGACACCCAAAGGTGCTCGCCAATGCGCGCGGGGATGCCGCTCGCCCCGCCCCAATTCGCGGGGTCGGTGAGCCAGGTGAGCGCGTCGGCGAACAGGTTCACGCGGCCGCCCTTCGCCACGGCGTCAGCAGCCGGCCAAGCAACAAAAGGAGGCCGTCGAGCGCCAGCGCGAGCACGATCGTCGCGATGACGCCCGTGGCGACCTCGCCGAAGATGCCGCGCTGGAAGCCGTCGGTGAGCAGCGTCCCGAGGCTCGAGACCCCGATGAGCGCCCCGACAGTGACGAGGCTGATTGTCGAAACGGCGACAACGCGAATTCCTGCGAGCATGACCGGCAACGCGAGCGGCAGATCGACGCGCCAGAACAGCGCGAGCTTCGAAAAACCCATCGCGATCGACGAGTCGCGCACACCCGCATCGACCGAGGCGAACCCGTCGGCGGCGCTGCGCACGAGCAGTGCGACGCCGTACAGCGTGAGCGCGATCACCATGTTCGCGTCGGAGCGCAGCGGCACTCCCGCAATCGCGGGAATGATGATGAGCATCGGCAGCGCCGGGATAGCGTAGAGCAGCGTCGAGACGCTCGTGAGCGCTCCCCCGAGCCGGCCGTGGCGAAACGAGAGCCTGCCGATCGGGATCGCGATGAGCACGGAGAGCGCGATCGCGGGGAGGCTCAGCCGCAGGTGCGCCCAGGCGAGGTCGATCACCTGGGGCCAGTTCTGCGTGAGCCAGTTCACTGCTCGAGCACCCCGAGCGGCCTGCCTGAGCCGTCGAACACGATCCGCTGCCCGTCAACGTCGCGCGTGGTGAGCAGCCGCGCCTCCGCCTCGCCGCCGGCGCTTCCCGCGTGCGCGGCATCGATGCCGATGAAGTGCCGCACGAAGTCATCGGCGGGGTGCGCGAGAATTTCCTCGGGTGTGCCGCACTGCGCGACCTCGCCGCCCGTGCGCAGCACAACGACCTCGTCGCCAAGCCGAAACGCCTCGTCGATGTCGTGCGTGACGAACAAGATCGTCTTGCCGAGCTCGCGCTGCAGCCTGAGGAGCTCTTCTTGGAGCTCGCGGCGAACGATCGGGTCGACCGCGCCAAACGGCTCGTCCATGAGCAGAATGTTCGGGTCTGGTGCGAGCGCGCGGGCCACACCGACGCGCTGCTGCTGCCCGCCAGAGAGCTGGGCGGGGTAACGCCCGGAAAGCGCGGGGTCGAGGCCGACGCGCTCGAGCATCTCAAGCGCCAGGGCGCGGGCACGCGGCTTCGGGGTGCCGTTCAAGACCGCGACGGTCGCAACGTTATCGAGCACGGTGCGGTGCGGCAGCAGGCCGCCCTGCTGCAGCACGTACCCGATCGAGCGACGGAGCCCCACCGGGTCGACCTGGGCGACGTCTTGGTCGTCGATCCACACCCGCCCGCTCGTCGGGTCGACCATGCGGTTGACCATACGCAGCAGCGTGGTTTTACCGCTGCCAGACGACCCGACGAAGACGGTCGTGTGATGCGAGGGAATCGTCAGTGAGAACTCAGCGACGGCGCGGGCGCCACCAGCGTAGGTCTTCGTGACTGCGTCGAATCGAATCACTCGTTACCATCTCCACTGGATTGTCGGGCGCGTACGCACCCCGGCTGGAACTGTGCCCCAACCTAGCATCCGCCCCCGACAAACAGAGATGAATCTGGGTGAACGCTACTTGGGCCCCATGCGCAGGGCGCCGTCCATGCGAATGGTCTCGCCGTTGAGGTAGTCGTGCTCGGCGATCATCGTGACGAGCTGCGCGAACTCGTCGGGCCTGGCAAGGCGTGCCGGGAACGGCACGGACGCCGACAGCGAGGCGTTGACCTCTTCGCCGAGTGCCTCGAGCAGCGGGGTCGCGACGATACCCGGAGCGATCGTGTTCACGCGAATACCATTGCGCGCGAGATCGCGAGCGGCCGTGATGCCCATGCCGACGACCGCGCCCTTCGATGCCGCGTAGGCGATCTGCCCAATCTGACCCTCGTAGGCGGCGACCGAGGCGGTGTTCACGACGAGGCCGCGCTGGCCCGACTCGTCGACCGGCTCCTGCTCGGCCATGATCTCCGCCGCGAGGCGCAGCACATTGAAGGTTCCCGTGACGTTGATGTTCAGCGTGCGCTGGAAGGTCTCGAGATCGTGCACACCCTTGCCCGAGAGCACGCGCTTCGCAGGCGCGATGCCAGCGCAGTTCACGACGAGGCGAATCGGCGGCTCCCCAGCGCTCAGCTTGAGGGCCGCTGCGACCTCGTCCTCGCTCGTGACATCGGCCGCGACGTATCGGATACCAGCGCCGGGCTCCCCCGCCTTCTCGATCGACATCGCAAGATCGAGGCCGACCACATTCACGCCGCGGCTCGCAAGCAGCGTCGCGGTTGCCGCGCCAAGACCCGATGCCGCGCCGGTGACGACCGCTGTTGTTCCTTCAAGCTGCATGATTGATCCTCATCTCTCGGCCCGTTGACCGTCGGGGTCAGCGCCTCGCCGTCCTTGGGAGGCGCGCCAGTGTGAATGCACGTCACCGCCAGCCTATGGGCATCGCCACCCCGGCTGCCACGTTTCCCGGGGTGTTGCGCGCCCAGGTTGCTCAGTCGAGCAGCAGCGCTGGCTCCTCGAGCACCGAGGCGACGTCGGCCACGAAGCGCGAGATCACGTCGCCGTCGACGACGCGGTGGTCGAACGATCCACCGACCGTCGTCACCATGCGCGGGCGCACCTGGCCGTCGACGACCCACGGCTTCTCCTTGATCGTGCCCATCGCCATGATCGCGACCTCGCCAGGGTTCAAGATCGGGGTGCCAAAATCCATGCCGAACACGCCGATGTTTGTCAGCGTGATCGTGCCCCGCTGCATCTCCTCGGGCTTCGTGCGCCCCTCGCGCGCGGTGAGAGTGAGCTGCTCGATCGCCTGCGCGAGCTCGCGCAGGCTGAGCTCCTGCGCCTCCTTGATGTTCGGCACGACGAGCCCGCGCGGGGTCGCCGCCGCGATGCCGAGGTTCACGAAGTGGTGCCGAATGATCTCAGTTTCGGTGAACGTCGAGTTGATCTCGGGGTTGCGGCGAATCGCCCACAGCATCGCCTTCGCGAAAATTAGCAGCGGCGAGACCTTGATGCCGGCGAAGTCGGTCGAGGTCTTCAGCCGTTTCACGAACTCCATGGTGCGCGTCGCGTCGACGTCGACAAAAACGCCAACGTGCGGCGCCTCAAACGCGCTTGTCACCATCGCCTTCGCGATCTGCTTGCGCATCCCCTTCAGCGGGATCCGCTCCTCGCGCACCGCGGGCGCCTCGGGCGTCGTGATGTTGCGAAATAGGCTCGCCTGCGAGCCGTGCCGCACGACGTCGTCGCGCAGCACTTCGCCGCCAATTCCGGTGCCGGTGACCTCGGCGAGATTCACCCCCAGGTCTTTCGCGAGTTTGCGGATCGGCGGCTTCGCAATCACCGGGCTCGCAGCCGCCACAGGAATAACGGGGGCCGACAGCAGCGGTTCCCCGCCCGAGCGCCGGCGCGAGCGCACCGTGCCGGCGGCGCCGTAGCCGACGAGCACGGCGCCGCCGGCGTCGGCTGATTCGGTCGGCTCGGGCGCCCCTGGAGTCCCGGCCGCAGCGGCGGTGGTCGGCGCGGCATCGCTCGGCGCCAAGGTGCTCGGATCCACGGTGTTTGGCGCGGCGTCGCTCGGCGCTGCGTTGCTTGGCTGTGTGGGGGCGGCAGCCGGCTCGGAGCTTGCGGGCTCCTGCGGTTCGGAGTCCGCATCGCCGGCCGCGCGCACCCGCATGATCGGCGAGCCGACCGGCACCGTGTCGCCCACCTCGGCGAGCAGCTCGGTGACGACGCCCGTGAACGGCGAGGGCAGCTCGACGAGTGATTTCGCCGTCTCGATCTCGCAAATGACCTGGTTGAGCTCGACCGTGTCTCCCGGCGCGACCTGCCAGGTGACGATCTCGGCCTCGGTCAACCCCTCGCCGACATCGGGGAGTGGGAACGTCATATCGCTCATCGAAGGCTCCTTAGGGTTGCTTCGTTCAAGTGTAAGTTTGGTGCGCCGCTGGGCAGCTTAGTAGTGCATCGTGCGGTCGACGGCCTCGAGAATGCGGTCTGCGTCGGGCAGGAACATGCCCTCGAGGCGCGCGGGCGGGAACGGCACGTCGTAGCCAGACACCCGAAGCACGGGGGCCTGCAGCGAGTAGAAGGCGTGCTCGGCGACGTGCGCCGCGAGCTCGCTGCCAAGCGAAACGTTGCCAGATGCCTCCTGCGCGACGACCAGCCGGCCGGTCTTGCGCACGGATTCGAGCAGCGGCGCGTAGTCGACGGGCGAGACGCTCCTGAGGTCGACGACCTCGACGCTCGTGCCCTCCTGCTGGGCGACCTCGGCGGCCTGCAGCGCGGTGGTGACCATCGCACCGAACGCGACGATCGTGCAGTCGGTGCCGGTGCGAGCGACGCGGCTCTCGTGAAGCGCGGCCTCGGGCGCCGTCGGGTCGACCTCGCCCTTGGCCCAGTATTTCGCCTTCGGCTCGAAGAACAGCACCGGGTCTTGCGACTGGATCGCCTGCTGAATCATCCAGTAGGCATCGTTCGGCGTCGACGGCGCCACGACCCGGAGGCCCGGCGTGTGGGCGAAGTACGCCTCGGGGCTCTCCTGGTGGTGTTCGATCGCGCCGACGTTGCCGCCGTAGGGCACGCGAATCACGATCGGCATCGGCATCTTGCCGTCGTGCCGGTTTGTGATCTTTGCGAGCTGGGTGACGATCTGATTGAAGGCCGGGAAGATGAATCCGTCGAACTGAATCTCGACGACCGGGCGGTAGCCGCGCATCGCGAGCCCGATCGCGTTGCCGACGATGCCGGCCTCAGCGAGCGGGGTGTCGAGCACGCGGGCGGTGCCGAAGTCTGCCTGCAGCTTGTCGGTGACGCGGAAGACGCCGCCGAGCGGGCCGATATCTTCGCCCATCAGCAACACTTTGTCGTCGGCAGCCATCGCCGTGCGCATGCCCTCATTGATGGCGCGGGCCATCGGCAGCACCGTGCGCTCTGTGAGTGTTTTCACGCTCATACCGTCTCCCCCTCGGCTTCAAACGACGATTCGTAGCGTTCGAGCCACACGCGCTGCTCCTCGATACGCGGGTGCGTCTCGGAATAGACGTTTGCGAACATCGAGTCGGCGTCGGGCGGTGGCATTTTGAGAATCTCGTCGCGCACCTGCTTCGCCTTGCGATCGGCTACGGCCGCGACCTCCTCGAAGAAGGCATCGTCGACGCCCTGCCCTCGGAGGTACGTTTCCAACCGAGCGATCGGGTCGCGCTCGCGCCACGCCTCGAGCTCAACCGTCTCGCGGTAGCGGGTGGGGTCGTCGCTCGTGGTGTGCGCGCCGATGCGGTAGGTCAGCGCTTCGATGTAGCCGGGGCCGGCGCCCTCACGCGCGAGTCGCATGAACCTGCGCCCGACGGCGTAGGCTGCGAGCGGATCGTTGCCGTCGATCTGCACGGCGCGAATGCCGAACCCGAGCGCGCGACGGTACAGCGGCGTGCGGCTCTGGCGCTCGACCGGCACCGAGATCGCCCAGCCGTTGTTCTGCACGACAAACACCGCAGGCGTCTGGTAACTCGCAGCGAAGATCATCGACTCGTTGGCGTCGCCCTGACTCGAGGTGCCGTCGCCGTAGAACACCATCGTGGCCTCACCCGTGGCGATGCCCTGCTCGCCAGCGTCGAGGGTGTCGGACGCCGCGCGCGCCTTCGCGTCGAGCAGCTGCCCGAGGGCGTAGCCGCTCGCGTGCTGCGTCTGCGCCGCGAGCACGAGCGTGTAGAGGTGGAAGTTGCCGTTCGCCGGGTCGGTGACGTCCCAGCCGCCGTGCGTGAAGCCGCGGAACAGCTTGAGCATCTCCGTGAAGTTCACGCCGCGCACCTTCGCGACGGTGTGCTCGCGGTAGGCGGGGAAGATGTGATCCTGCGGCTCGGTTGCGTGGGCGAGGCCAACCTGGCAGCCCTCCTGGCCGATGCTCGGTACCCAGAGCGCGAGTTGCCCCTGGCGCTGCAGATGGGTGGACTCGGTATCGAACGCGCGGGTCTCAACCATGTCGCGATACCACTGCTGAAACTCTTCGATACCAACGCCATCGAGCTCCGCTGCATAGTCTGCAGCGGAGCTCGACGGTGAGTACCGACCTTCGGCGTCAAGGAAGCGAATCGGCTCTGGATCCACCATGTTAACGGCGAGCTGTGGGGTCTGGCTCATAGTGTTCAAGCTTAGTGAGAGGACATATTCCGAAGCGGATATATCGGGCGCCCGCTAGTAGCTCACGCACAGCGTTCGGTGCAAGAATTGGGGCATGCGTTCAATCATGCGAGTTCTCGTCAGCACCTTCGCGCTGTGGCTCACAACGCTCATCGTCGGCGGGTCGGGCCCGCGCGGGTTCTGGGTCGAGCCAATCAACGACGACCCGTACTCGCCGCTCATCACCATGCTGCTGGTCGCACTCGTATTCGGGCTCGTGAACGGCACGCTCGGCAAGATCGTGCGCATCGTGTCGATTCCGCTGTACATTCTGACGCTCGGCCTGTTCGGGCTCATCGTGAACGGCATTCTCATCTCGGTCATCGCGTGGCTGTCGGGCCTCGCAGGCTTCGGCCTGCACGTCGACGGGTTCTGGTGGGGCGTGCTCGGCGCGATCGTCATGTCGGTGCTCGCGAGCATCATGAACGGGCTGCTCGGCACCAATCGCAAGAAGAAGCGCGGCTAGGGTCGCCGGGGGCGGCGGGGCCTCGGCCTCGCGGGCGGGGCCTCGCGGGCGGCAGGGCGTCGGCCTCGCGGGCGGCTCAGATCAGTTGGTACGTTGCCCCGAGCAGCTCGTAGGTTGGCACTGCCCGTCGGTCGCGTGTAACGAGGGTCGCGCCGTTCGCGGCACAGCACGCTGCGATGTGCGCGTCGTAGACCGCTCCTCCGGTGCGCCCCGCACGGGCGAGCGCACCGACCAGCTGGAAATAATCGCTCCCGCCTGCCTGAAGCACGCGCCACCCCAGCCCGGCGAGCGCATCGAGCGCCGCCGCCGCGCGATCAGCCGGCACGCGATCGCGACCGGGGAGCGAGGTCAACACCCGGAACGTCTCGAGCAGCACGTGGCCGGGCACGGCGTTCACGCCTCGCACCGCTGCGCGGCAGGCGTCGTGCGCCTCGTGCGCCGGGAGCAGCGCCGCAACGAGCACGCTCGTGTCACACGAAACGAGCGGTTCGCTCATCGCGCGCCTCCTCAAGCGCGTCTCTCACGGACTCGTCCGTAATCGGCGGTGCCCCAGGGTCGCGTTCGCTTCGAATGATGGGAAACCCGTCGGCCAGTTCGACGGTGTGTGCGGCCGGGGCGAACTCGACGATGAGGCGGCCATCTATGACGTCAATGCGCAGTGGAGTTTTCGGGGTGAGGCCCATCGCATCGCGGAGCCGCTTGGGTACCACGATGCGGCCAGCCTTATCGATGGTAGTGATCATGCCATCGAGAATACCATTTCAAATACCATCGCGTTAGGGCTGTCCGTCTGACGCACCCGTAGTGAGAGAATGCTCACATGGCGGCGCAACAGACTCCCCCGGGCTGGTACACAAACCCGTATGGGCAACTCCAGTGGTGGGACGGCTACGCGTGGGGGCAACTCGCGCAGCAGCCGCCGCAGCAACCACCGCCGAACCTGCCGCCGGCGCCCTCGGCACCTTTGGCACCTTTGGCACCCGCGGTGGTTTCGGCACCCGATCCAGGTTCTGCGGGCTCCGCGGCTTGGGCGCCCGCGGCGGCTGCGGTGCCTTCGGCCGCGGCGCTCCCCAACGTCTCGGGGTTCGTGTGGGGCGCCCTTGGCCTCGCGGTGATCGCGCTCGTCGCCGAGCTCATTGCACTGCTGCCCGTGTTCGGGGTCGGCTGGCGGCTCGAGCTCGACGAATTCGGCAACCTGCCGAGCGGTGGCATGACCCAGGCGCTACCAACGGTGCCGCTGTGGCTGCCAGTGTTGCTCGCGGCGGGCGGAGTCGCGCTCGCGATTATCGGCCTGAGGAAGTCGGCGAAGAAGCGGGCCGGCGTCGTTGCACTCGTCTTTGCGGGCTTCGCCGTCGTTGCCCCCGTGATCGTGCCGCCGCTACTCGTCATCCTCGGGTTCGCGCTGTATGCCTCGGCGGGCATCAGCACGGAGCTCAGCGGAGGCACACCACTCGGGTAGCACGGGGCCGCGGGCGCCTCACCCGTGATGGCCAGATCTCACCTCACTACGCGCGCGGCGGCCGCGCCTGCACTCGATAGCAAATCTGCAGTCACACGGCCCGATCACAGCTCCTGCGTGCGTGGGAGCGCCGATCAACCCCGGTTCTGCAGCCGCCCCGCCCCACCCGCCGCCCGCGCCTGGGTTTCAGCTACTGGCGCACATGCACAAGCTGCACCCCGCCCGCGCTAACTGCCGCACCAATAACACCTTCAACATCCCCGTTTGCGGCAACGCCGCTGCCCACGGCCCCGAATGCTCCCGCTAACGCGACCCAATCTGGCTGCGCGAGATCCACACCCACCGGACGAATCCCGCGATCGACTTCGTTCTGCTTGATCTCGGCATAGCCGCCGTTGTCGACGCACACGACCGTCAGGTCAAGGCGCTGCTCCACCGCTGTCATGAGCTCGTTCACGCAGAACATCAGGGCCCCGTCGCCGATGACAGTGACGACGGGCCGCGACTGATTGGCTATCCGCGCGCCGATGGCAGCGGGCAGTCCATACCCAAGCGTCGCGTATGTTGGCATGTACAGCAGCGAGTGCGGCTGGGCGAGCCGCAACTGGTTCGCAATCGCCATGTACACAATCTGCGAGGAGTCACCCGCGACGATCGCGTTCGCTGGGAGCGCCTGCACGATGCGGGCCCCCAGCGCGACGGTCTCTGGGAGATCCTCCGCGAGCTGGCGCGCAATCTCCGCTCGCACGGTGCCGAGATCCCAGCCCAGTTTTCCCTTCTTTGCAGACAGTTTCGCGGGGGACAGGATTGCCAGCAACTCCCCCAACACGGCCGCCGCGTCGCCGCGCACTGCCACGTCTGCGGCGAGGTTCTTCTGAAGCTGTGATTCGGCGATGTCAATGCGCACGACCCGGCCCGCTGGCTGCAGCTCGGGCACCCACAGTTCGGCCTCCCCGAGCTTGGAGCCCACTACCACGAGCACATCCGCCGACTCCGCTACCCGTCGAGCCGCTGCGAGGCGCAGACTCGCCCCGAGCGAGAGCTCGTGCTGCTCGTCAAACACCCCCTTGCCATTGAGCGTCGTGAGCACGGGCGAACCGAGCAACTCTGCGAGGTGAGTGACCTCGCTCGCAGCAGCGGTCGCTCCTCCCCCGGCGATCATGACGGGGCGAGCCGCCGAGGCGATGAGCCCGGCCGCAGCCGCCAACGCATCAGGCGTCCCAGTGAAGCCCTTCGGGTTGTCGCGCGCGGTACGATCGGCACTGGGAACTGCGGCGGGCGCCTCGAGCACATCGAGAGGTATCTCGATGTGCACTGGCCGGGGCCTGCCCGTGCGAAACAGTTTGAAGGCATCGTGCACGGCAGCCACCGCCTCGGTGGCACTGGCAACCCGGCGAGACCACTCGGCGACAGCACCGGCCATGGCCGTCGCATGCTTGGTTTCGTGCAAGCTGCCGCGATCCGCAAACTCATCACCAAGCGCGACGCCTGGCGACAGCACGATCATCGGGCGCGACTCGCAAAACGCCGTTCCGACCGCGCTCATCACGTTTTGCAACCCTGGGCCGGAGGTCGTGATCACGACCCCGGGAAGCCCCGTCTGCTGTGACCAGCCGTCTGCAGCGTACCCGGCACCCTGTTCGTGCCGCGTCGTCACGGCGTGCATGCCGAGCTCCGCGAGTGGCCGGTACAGCTCAAGGTTATGCGTCCCAGGGATGCCAAAGACCGTCGTCACGCCGTATGACAACAGAGTCTCGAGCACCGCACGGCCGGCAGTGTCGCTGTATCGGTCTTCCATTCCCATCACATTCGCCTCCCTGCGAGCTAGTTCGCTGTTTGGGTCGCGAAGCTTGCCGCGAACTCTTCGACCTCGGCAATAGTCGCCACTCCGCCATTCGGACCCATGTGCATCACCGAGCGCGACGCGGCGGCAACGGCGAAGCCCACGGCTTCTGCGAGCGGCATGCCGGCACCGAGGGCGTAGACGAGCGAGCCACCCAGGGTGTCTCCGGCACCCGTCACGTCTGTGACCGGCACACTGAAACCGGGCACTCTCAGCGTTTCCGCCGCGGTGTAGGCCATCACCCCTGCCGCCGCGCGGGAGCGCAGCACGACGTCGATATCGAGCTCCGCCATCCACTCGCGTACTGCGCTCTCTGCCGCTTCAGCACCGAACGACCTGGTGAAACCGTGGTTGTTCATCATGACGACGTGCGCACCACGAAGCAGCTCGTTGTCGCCGTCTGCGAGGCCGTCGACGTCGAGGTCGAAGACGAGTTTTCTGCCACCGGCGCGCAGCGCGCGGAGCACGGCCGCCGCGTCGAGATCCCCCGCCCGCAGGCGCTCGGCCCGGTTCAGCGTCGTGTACACGTACCCGGGCTTCGCAAGCGACGCGAGCGCCTCTGGTTCGAAACGCATCGGCCGGTCATCGACGTCTGGTGTGAGCACGATGTGCTCGCCGCCCACGAGGAAGATGAGGTTTCGCTGGTCGCCGATCGTACCGTCGTAGAGCATGTGTTGGACGCCAACACTGTCACCCGCGAGCGCGGCGAGCAGGCGTTGCGTGAGTTCGCCGTGATTCAATAGCGACACAAACTCGGCGCTGCCGGCGAAGCCAGCGTGCACGCGGGCGGCGTTCGCAATGCTGCCGCCGACATACACCTCGCGTGTCTCGATCAGACCTTTGTCGCCCGGCATCACCCAGGTATCGGTCGCGAAGTACTCATCGAGCGCCACGTCGCCGATGAATAGCGCCGGGGCCCCTGGTTGCCGGCTCACGCTGGCACCCCCACTGCCACTGGGCCGCCAACAATCGGCGTCCACGGAGACGAGCCGGCGTCAACGCAAGACGCCAGCCAGTAGTAGCTCGTGGGCTCACCGAGGCCGCGACAGGCGTCGTGCCACACCCCCGGGTGTAGTACGACGGCCGTGCCCGGTTCGATCACGAATGCGCGCACATCCTCGGCACGCGGCGCCTCGCCCTCACCCGTACTCGCGACCGCGAGCACGATTGGGTGCCCCGCGGGCAACAGCGCTTCCTCAATATTGACGTGACGTTCCATGAACGTACTCGCGTAGGGCGCGGCCGGCGCGCTCGTCATTCCCAGGCTCGGCACCTCCCGCGTGATCGGCGAGCGCGTGTAGGCGTCGTCCCATCCATCCCCGGCCGTGAGCACGAGCGCCTCGTGTGGGCCATTGCTCATCGGCAGCACCCGCCCGAACGGTGCAAACGACTCAGCGGTCACAGGCTCGGCAGTCACTGATTCGGCAGCGACGCTCGCGCGCGTCTCCACGCCGTCGATCGCGCTCACAGCTCGGCCCTGATCGCTGCTACCGCGCGCATCAACCGTTCGACGTGCGCGGGTTCCACGACTCCGGTGTCGAGATAGGTGTCTTTGAAGAAGCTCCCCACGATGGCCGCGTCTGCGTCGCGCAGCTGCTCGGCGGCGTTTGCGTCGGTGACCCCCGCGCCAACGATCAGCGGGGTTGTCTCGGGCAGCGCCCGCCGGAATCGCTCAATCTTCTCCAGGTCAGTTTGCATTCCGGTCCCCTCGCCCGTGACCACGATGGCGTCGGAACGGTCGGCTCCAAGCGCGAGATCTTCGGCCTCGGGTCGGCCAGAGTTCACGGGTTGGTACTTGAACCGCACGCCGCCGAACACCAGGGCGTTGCTCGCGGCGCGCAGCTCGGCGAGCCGCGTTGCGAACTCATCGTCAGCGGCAGGGTCGAGGTGCCCGGCGACCGAATCGATCTGAATGAAATCGACCGGAAACTCCTCGGCGAGCGCGAACGCCAGCTCGGTGTTTCGCAGCACGTTGAGCCCGAGCACGCCGTCGCTTTGGCCGACCGTCAGCGCCTCGAGCACGCGACGCACGTCGTCGGCGTCTCCGAAGTAGTTCTCAACAATCACGGCGTCGACGCCGCCGGCGCGCAGCGCGGCCGCCTCGATGCGCGCGCGCTCCAGTCGCTCCGAAGCGTCAGCGCCGCCGAGGTGAAGCATCGCAAGGATTGGTTTGGGGGCTGGGAACAGGGTCTCCCACCTGCGGCGCTGCGCCGGGGTAGTTGGGGTGTCATTCACTTGGTCACACGCACTTTCTGCTGTTTCGAGGTCCACTGGAATCGCTTCTCGATCACGCTCTGCACGATCATGATGAGGGAGACGATGACGAGGTAGTAGATGATCGCGACCGCGTAGTATTCGGCGTAGCGGAACGTGGCCTGCACGCCAATCGTTGCGACCCGCATGAGCTCCTGGAGCGAAATGACGCTGGCGATTGCGGTGAGTTTCACGAGCGCGATGAGCTCGTTTCCGAGCGAGGGGATCGCGATTCTGGTCGCCTGCGGCACGACGACCTTCAAGAACGTCTGCACCGGGGTCATTCCCAGCGCACGCGCCGCGAGCCGCTGGCCGTCGTCGACCGCCATGATCGCCGAGCGGAGCATCTCGGCGACGTAGGCCGCCTCGCTCACGCCAAGCGCGATGACCGCCGCAACGAACGGAGAGTACCAGTCTGCACGGAACGCGGGGATCAACTGCGGCAGCGCGTTCCAGCAGATCACGAGCATCAGCATGGAGGGCAGCGCCCGGAAGAACCACACGTACGTGTTGGCCGCGGCAAGCGCCACCTTGTTCTCGGATCGCTTCATCAGGGCCATCGCGAGACCGATCGCGATGGCGAGCACAAGGCTCCCGAGCGCGACAAGCACTGCCAGCAGCGCACCCTGCAGATAGACCGGGGACATCAGCTGGTCCCAGAAGATGGTTAGATCGAAGCTCATTGCAACCTCACTCAGGCGGTGCCCCGGGCCTGCGCCCGGGGCACCGGTCGGTTAGAACGCCTTGGTGTCAACTTTGGCAACGTCATCGGGGTTGAGCCCGTACTCTTCGGCGAGCTTCGCGAGCGTCCCGTTCTCGATGAGCGTGTGGATCGCCTTCTCGATCTCGGGAGAGATCTCACTTCCCTTGTCGGTGAAGGCACCGAACCAGTAGTCGGCTGGGAAGAGGCCCGCAACCGCCGTCAGGTCATCGTTCTTCGTGGCGAGGGTCGCCGCCAGCACACTCGTGTCTGCCAGCCCGTCGAGCTTGCCGCTGCGGATCGCGGGGATCGCGTCAACCGAGCCCGGGTAGCCCGTGATCGCTAGCTCCGGCTTGCCCTCCGCCACGCATTTCTCGCTGACCTCCTTGACGTGCGCCTCGTCCTCGCTGCCGGTTTGCGCCGCGAGGCGCAGCCCGCAGAGGTCGAGCTGCTCGGTGACCTTGCCCGCGATCTCCTTGCGCAGCACGACCTGGGTGCCGGTCTGCAGCACGGGCACCGCGTCGGTCACTTGAACCCGCTGCTCGTTGACGTACATGCCCGACCACACGAGGTCGCACTTGCCCGACTGCAGCCCGGGGATGAGCCCGTCAAAATCCATCACGTTGACCTTGGTTTCGACTCCGAGCAGCTTGCCGACCTCGCGGGCGGCATCAACGTCCCAGCCGATAACCTCGCCGCTCGTGCCGTTCTCGTAGTATTCGAGCGGCTCGTAGCTCAGCGCAACACAGTCGTTGAGCGTACCTGCCTCGTGCAGCCCCGCCGGGCCGTCTGCGGCTCCCGGTTCGGGGGCTGCCTGGCTGCACGCGCTCAGCGTGACGGCGAGGCCTAGCGCCGCGGTGAGCCCGAGCACGGATTTGAGTTGATTTCCCATCGCAATCTCCTTCGATTCGGTAGATGTCTAGCTGCTTGTGGTGGGGTCGCTGTGCTCCCCCTGTGGCCATGCGGCCCAGAGCCGCTCCCGCTGGCGGTCGAGTTCACCCCAGACGTCGTCAGCGTTCTTGAGCTCGTGGAGCACCGCCACCGGGTGCCGCCTCGCGATCGTCTCGACGAGCTCGAGGGTCGCTGCCGGGTCGAGCACGCCGTCGCCGAGGCAGACGTGGTTGTCGTAGTGCTCGAGCACGAGCCGCAGCCCCTCGTCCTGCTGCTGCTCCCAGTCCCCGGCCACCGCGTGGTCGGGGTGCAGCGCGCCGTTGGTGAAGTACTCGACTTCCTTGGCGGGGCAATCAGAGAGGTGGATCGCCGACACTCGGTCGACGAGGCGTTCGTCGAGCACAGTGCTGCGAATCCAGGCAGCGGACAGCGCGCGAATGTCGCCCGCTGCGCTTGCCTCGAGCTCGCGCATCGCAGGCGTCACCTCGTTGTCTGGCAGCAGGAACACTCCCTTGCCGGCCGCAGTGCCGGTGGCGTGGAGCAGGTGGTTGAGGTCCCAGCCGATGCGCAGTCGCTGCGCTGGGTCGTAGACGCTGTCGAACACCTGCACAAAGTCGTCGGCGGTCTGCGCCCCGAACTCGAGCCCCCAGCCGGCGTTCTCGAGCTCGATGAGCGGCGAGGATTCGCTCACGAGGTCGGCATCGTGCAGCACACGCAAGAACTGCTGCGTCAGCACAATCATGGCGTCAAGCACGGCCTGGCGGTCGATGGTGAACGCCCACGCCCCGTCAACCGGCATGTAGTCAATGAGGTGGAACACGTAGACGTCTGCGCCGATCTCTGACGCGAGGGCGTACTCATCGCGCCATCGCGAGAACATGTGCGCCCCGGTGAGGTCGCCGAAGTATTCTTTGACTCGATCGAGCCCCTCAAAACGCTCTACGAGTTCTGCGAACTGCGTGTTGCCAACGAACGGGGTCGGCGCGGCCCAGTAGGAGGCGTGAACGCGGCGCACCTCGGCACCGCGCAGGCGCTCGACAAGCTCGGCATGCTCCGCTTCGCTCGTCGTGAGCGGCTCAGTTCGAGGCTTGAGGTCTGCCATAAACACCTCGGCGCCACGCACCGCACGGTCCCGAATCTCGGCGCCAGCGCGTGCGAGGTCGTCGGCCCTGCACGTGACGTACTCGGTGATGTGATGCATCTGGGGGTTAGTGGACATGACGAAGAAACTCCTTGGTGCGTTCGCTCTGCGGGTTTTCGAAGAAGCCCTCGGGCTCCTGCTGCTCGACGATGACGCCCTCGTCAAAGAGCACGACCTCATCTGCCACACGCCGGGCGAAGCGGGTCTCGTGGGTGACAACGAGCATTGTCATTCCCTCGCTCGCGAGGCTCTCCATGACGCGGAGCACCTCCCCGACAAGCTCAGGGTCGAGCGCGCTCGTCGGCTCGTCAAAGAGCATGAGCTTCGGCTCCATCACCAGCGCCCGGGCGATGGCGACGCGCTGCTGCTGACCGCCCGAGAGCTCGGAGGGGTACTTCATCACGTGCGCGCCGAGCCCGACGCGCTCGAGCATCATGACGGCCCGCTCCTGCGCCTCACGGTGAGAGATGCGTCGCACCGTTGTGAGGCCGCTCATGACGTTCCGCATTGCGTTGAGGTGCGGAAACAGGTTGAAGTGCTGGAACACCATGCCAACGCTCTGGCGCTGCTTGGCAAGGATTCTCTCCGGCGCCGGGCGCTTGGCGCCGGCCCCACCGACGTAGCCCAGCTGGGTTCCGTCGATCTCGATGGTGCCCTGGTCGGCGCGCTCGAGCAGGTTGATGAGCCGAAGGGTGGTCGATTTCCCCGAACCACTCGGGCCAAGCATCGCCTTCACCTGGCCGGGGCGAATCGACAGGTCAACTCCGCGCAGCACTGTCTTGTCGCCGTAGCTCTTGTGCAGGTTGCGCGCGTCAAGCAGCGGCGCACTTGCTGCTGGTGTGCTCACGGGCCCTCCTTTGGGTTGCGGTTGCGGTTCGACGCGGTCGGCGTGATGGATTAACAGTAGGGTCGATTGCCGAGAATCGCGACATCAATAATGCGGTGAATCTTTGCATCCTTGATAATTTCGCCTCGATTTTCGTCGTATTGACACATCGCCAACCTTTGCGAGTAGAGTCAACGATAAATTTGTCACCAAACCGCAAGAAGATTCTTTATAACAAATCAGTGACGGGAGTGAATTGCATATGGATTTCGACGGCGCGCTCATCGATTCGCTTCGCGAGAACGGGCGAATCCCTGTGGCAGAGCTCTCTCGCCGCATCGGCATTCCGCGCCAGCGCGTGCAGGAGCGCATGCAGGCGCTGCTCGCCAGCGGCGCCATCCGAGTGGTAGCCAACGTGCACCCCGCCCTGCTCGGCATCCATTCCTTTTGCGACGTCTTAATCTGGGTGGATGGCCCTGCCGCTCCCGTGCTCGCGTCCCTCAGTGAGCTTCGCGAGACGACGCTCATTTCAGCGGTCTCGGGAAACTGCGACATCGTTGTCGAAGTGAGCGCCGAGAGCCGCGCACACCTCGAGGCGTTGCTGTCGCGGATCCGCGCGATCGACGGTGTGCGCGAAACCGCGAGCTCCCAACTGCTCCGCATCTTCAAGAGCCGTTTCGAGAGCGAGAACGATCTGAGCGAGGGCTCTTTCCCGGCGCCTGACGAACAAGACGCGCAGATCATTGCGCTGCTGCGCGAAGACGGGAGGATGCCCTACCGCGAACTCGGCGAGGCCGTCGGGCTCTCGATCGGGGCGGTGCGCGCCAGGCTCGCGCGCCTCATGAGTACCGGCATGCTGCAGGTCACCTGCGAACTCCGCGAGCCGAGTGCCGCTCGCCGACTTCAGATGGGGGTGAGTATTCGCCTGCGCGACAATGACGGCGCGCTTATTGAAGCGCTTCGCGCGCTCCCCGCGGTCGAGTTCGTTGCGCTTGCAGTCGGGCACTACGACATCGTCACCACCGTGTCCGGGCCGAGCCTGCAGGTGCTGCATGCGACGCTCGAGACGATCCGGTCTTTTGGCGGAGTCGGCCGCGTCGATTCGTGGATGCACCTCGATATCGTTCGCGAAAGCTACGAGTAGCGGCGCGGAGTCTGCGCTCCCGCGCTTGGGCCTGCACTCGATAGCAAATCTGCACTCACACGGCCCGATCACGGCCCCTGCGTGCGTGGGAGCGCCGATCAACCCCGGTTCTGCAGCCGCCCCGCCCCACCCGCAACACGCACCCCGCAACACGCACCGCGCTGCAGCGCCCTCGCACCCAGCCCACCCGGGCAGCGAGCAACCGCGCAGCGTGAAAGAATGGGGGTTGGAACGCGACACACCCCGACACACTGGAGACTCACATGACGAGCCTGCCCCCGCAGCCCATCAGCCCCCTCGACGGCCGCTACCGGAAGGCAGTTGAAGGGCTCGGCGACACGCTCTCCGAGGCCGGCCTCAACAAGGCGCGCGTGCACGTCGAGGTCGAGTGGCTTGCCTACCTCACCTCGCACTCGCTGCTTGGCGGATCGCCGATCTCCGACACGGAGCTCGCGTCGCTGCGCGAGTGGGCGGCAAACTTCGGCCAGGCCGAGATCGACGAGCTCGCGGAGACCGAGAAGACCACCCAGCACGACGTGAAAGCCGTCGAGTACCTCGTGCGCGCCCGCCTCGAGACGCAGGGCCTCGGCCAGTTCGCCGAGCTCACCCACGTCTGCTGCACGAGCGAAGACATCAACAACCTCTCGTACGCGCTCACCGTCAAGCAGGCGATCGCCGATGTGTGGCGCCCGAAGTTCGTCGCGGTGATCGACGAGCTTGAGCGCCAGGCCGAGCTGTACCGCGAGCTGCCCATGATGAGCCGCACGCACGGTCAGCCCGCTACGCCGACGACGCTCGGCAAGGAGCTCGGTGTGTTCGTGTACCGGCTGCGCCGCCAGCTGCGGCAGATCGACGCCGTCGAGTACCTCGGCAAGTTCTCGGGCGCGACCGGCACGTTTGCGGCGCACCTCGCGGCGGATCCGACGGCAGACTGGGCGACTATCTCGCGCGAGTTCGTCGAGGGCCTCGGCCTCACCTGGAACCCCGTCACCACGCAGATCGAGTCCCACGACTGGCAGGCTGAGCTCTACACGCGCGTCGCACACGCGAACCGCATTCTGCACAACCTCGCGACCGACATCTGGAGCTACATCTCGATCGGCTACTTCCGTCAGACCCCCGTCGCAGGCGCCACGGGCTCCTCGACGATGCCGCACAAGGTCAACCCGATCCGTTTCGAGAACGCCGAGGCAAACCTCGAGCTCTCGAACGCACTGCTCGACTCGCTCGCGGCGACGCTCGTGACGAGCCGCTGGCAGCGCGATCTCACCGACTCGTCGGCGCAGCGCAACATCGGTGTCGCCCTCGGTCACTCGGTGCTCGCGCTCGACAACACACTCAAGGGCCTCGGGCAGATCGACGCAGCGCCCGAGGTGCTCGCGGCAGATCTCGACTCGAACTGGGAGGTGCTCGGCGAGGCGATTCAGACCGTGATTCGCGCCGAGGTGACCGCCGGCCGCTCCTCGATCAGCGACCCCTACGCGGCGCTCAAGGAGCTCACGCGCGGCCGCCGCATCGGCCAGGCCGAGCTCGTCGAGTTCGTCGAGGGGCTCGAGATCGGCGACGAGGCCAAGCAGCGCCTGCTGAAGCTCACCCCGGCAACCTACATCGGCAACGCACCCGAGCTGCTCACCTACCTGTGAGTTTTTGGGTTGCCGC
Organism: Leucobacter albus; assembly: GCF_039528015.1. NCBI lineage: Bacteria > Bacillati > Actinomycetota > Actinomycetes > Micrococcales > Microbacteriaceae > Leucobacter > Leucobacter albus. The sequence goes on from NZ_BAAAKZ010000007.1 coordinate 70,477, forward strand.
TGCCCCGCAGCTGCGCCAGGCTTGAGGCATGACTCAAGCCCCACGCTTTCACCGCGAACGCACGATGTACCGTTTCACCGCCCGCGAGGTCACGGTGCAGGCGATCTCTCGCCCGGTTGCGGCGATCGCCCGCGTGACGCTCGCCGGGCCCGACCTCGCCGACTTCGAGTCGACCGGGCCCGGCGATCACGCCAAGATCTTCTTCCCGCACCCCTTCACTGGTGAGCTGGTCGCCCCGACCGCGACAGGGCCGGGCGAAGACGGCATCGTGCGGCCAGACGGCCAGACCTTCGGCCGCGACTTCACGCCGCTCAACGTTCGCGACGAGGCCGGCGGGCGGGTATTCGACCTCGACTTCTTCCTGCACGAGGACCCGGGCCCGGCCTCGGCATGGGCCGAGCAGGCAAAGATCGGGGACAAGATCGTCGTCGTCGGGCCGCGCGGCACGCAGAGCATTCCGACCGATATTGGTGCGCTGCTCTGCATTGTGGACCCGACCGCGCTACCCGCGACGGTGCGGTGGATCAACGGGCTGCCCGACGTCACCGACATCGAGGTGATCGCCGACGTCGATTACGACGCCCTCGACTGGGTCGAGGAGTACCTGCGAGAGGGTACCGGGCGCGACGTGCTCGTGCGCGAGCCACTCGGTGGGCTCGACCAGGCGCTGCTCGACAGTGAGATCACCGACGCGACGTTCGTGTTCGCCGCCGGCGATGCGAACCGCCTCATTCCGCTGCGTCGCGTGATTCGCGAGGAGCTCGGTCTCCCCCGCGCTCAGTACATGATCAGCGGCTACTGGCGCAGCGGCGAGGCCAACTTCGACCACCACGGGCCGCTCGACCCGAACGACCCGGACTCGGTCGAAGACTAGCTGTAGTTCCTTGGGACGTTGTGAACGCTTGGGATAGGTGAAGACCTCCGGCAGGATGTGGGTTACCACACACACATTCTGATCCGGAGGTCTTCATGTCCCACGCTAACGCACCCCTCACCCCAGTAGGGAGACGCCGTCTCGCGGTGTTGGTCGTTGATCAGGGGTGGCCGCTTCGCCGGGCCGCGGAACGTTTCCAGGTGTCTCCCGCGACAGCAACGAAGTGGACTGCGAGGTATCGGGCGGGCGCTCGCGATGAGCACCGGCGCGCGCGGCAGCTACAGCTTGCCCGTGCCGTGGCCTTCCTTGTTCTGCTTGCTGCCGATGCCGAGCAGCCCCATGAAGGCGAACGAGACAACGAACGCAATACCGGCGAAGATCAGCGTGAGCATGAGCGAGCGCGACGACATCAGCACGATCAGCCCCGCAAACACCGCGAGCACGCACGAGATCACCACCAACTCAAGCGGTTTGAGTCGGTCGTTGCGCGCTGCGGCGGCCGATTCGGTTGGCGTCTGGTCTGAGGAGGAGGTCATCGTTCGCTTTCTACGGGGCGGCTAAGGGAGGTCTGTCACGCGGGCGCGTTGGCTAGGCATTCGCGGCAGCCGTCGCGGCGAGCTCCTGCGGCTCGCTCGCGCGGCGGGTGTCGAAGGCGGCAATGCCGAGGAAGACGCCGGTAATCACGGCGTACGCCCCGAAAAAGCCGATGATGGCAACGAGGTCGCCGCGGGCAAGCAGTACAGTGAGCGCCAGGGCAATGCCGACGCCGCCAACCAGGGCGGCATCTTGCCTGCTCCCCGGGTACACGGCCATGCCCACGAATTCGAGCAGTGCGCTCATCAGCGCCCAAGCGGCGATCACGATTGCGAAGGCGAGCTGGCTGCCGAGCGCAACGACGAGCACCGCTGCGGCGATCGACACGACGCCATGCGCGAGTGCAATGAGCGCGCTCCCACCGCTGCGGCGCTGAGCAGCCTCAACAGCCTGCGCTGCGCCGATCAGGCCGAGGGCAACGGCCACAACCGCCACGTCGAAGCCGAACTGCTCGTGAAAGGTTGCGCTAAACGTGATGACCAGGCCAACAATCAGCAGCACTACGCTGCGAAGCACGCGCACCCACCGAGGCGAAAGAAGCGACGTTGACTGAACCCGGTCTTGAACCTCTGCGGCCATATCTATCGTTCCTCCCCTGCCCCGAGGATTGTATCTCCTCTGCCTGCGAAACAGCGTGGCGGGCGTGGTGGACGCCCGCCTACATGCCCTGAGGCATGTCTTGGAAGCGGGAGTAGTGGCCCTGGAACGCGACGGTGACCGTGCCGGTCGGGCCGTTTCTCTGCTTTGCGAGAATGAAGTCTGCCTCGCCCGCTCGGGGGTGATCTCGGTCGCTCGCTGCCTCGCGGTGCAGCAGAATGACCATATCGGCGTCTTGCTCGAGCGAGCCCGACTCACGCAGGTCGCTAATCGCTGGCATCTTGTCGGCGCGCTGCTCCGAGGCACGGTTCAGCTGCGACAGGGCAATAACTGGCACGTCGAGCTCTTTCGAGAGCAGCTTCAACGCACGCGAGAACTCACTGACCTCTTGCTGGCGGCTCTCAACTTTCTTGCCACTCGAGAGCAGCTGCAGGTAGTCAATGACGACCATTTTCAGGCCGTGCTGCTGTTTGAGACGCCGGCACTTCGCGCGAATCTCGACCAGGGTAAGGTTCGGGCTGTCGTCGATATAGAGCGGCGACTCAGAGATGCGGGCCTGAGTGGCGGCAAGCTTCTGGAAGTCTCGACTGTCGAGCGCGCCCTTACGCAGCGACTGCATCGGAATGGAGGCCTCTGCAGCGAGCAGACGCATCGCGATCTCGGCTCGCCCCATTTCGAGCGAGAAGAACACCGTGGGAGCGAGCGCGTGCACCGAGGCGTAACGCGCGACGTCGAGCGCGAGCGTCGACTTACCCATCGCCGGTCGCGCAGCGATGATAATCATCTGCCCACCGGCGAAACCGTTGGTCATCGCGTCGAGCTCGCTGAACCCTGTCGGCACGCCGAGCATGCCGTCGGGCTGGGAGGTCGCCTTGTGAATCTCTTCCATCGCCGCGTCGACGGCGAGCGAGAGCGGCACGTAGTCTTCGCTCTGCGACTCGCCCGTTACTCCGTAGATTTCTGACTGGGCGACGTTCACAAGGTCGAGCGCCTCACCCTCGCCGGCGTAGCCCATCTGCGCGATGCGCGTGCCTGCCTCGACCAGGCGTCGAAGCAGCGCCTTCTCGCCAACGATGTCAGCATAGAACCCGGCGTTCGCGGCGGTCGGCACAATGCTCGTGAGGGTGTGCAGGTACTCGGCTCCGCCGGCCCGCTGCAGGTCTCCGGCCTTCGCGAGCGCGTCGGTGACGGTGATCACATCGGTCGGTTCGCCCTGCGAATAGAGCGAGAGCACCGACTCGTAGATGACCTCGTGTTTCGGCACGTAGAAGTCTGTGCCCTTGAGCACGCCCGTGACGTCTGCGACGGCGTCTTTCGAGAGCAGCATGCCGCCGATAGCACTCTGCTCTGCGAGCAGGTCATATGGCGGGGTTCGCTCGTAGTCATGCCCCCGCTGCTCTTCGTCGGGTGACGCGATGCCTAGGTGCGCGATCGACACGTTGTGTACTCCTTCGGTGAGGGCCGGTGGCGTTACCTTCTGATGACATACCAGACCTCAGACATTCACCGTAGGGGCAGTGCCCAACTCCCCCAAACATCGCAGTTCTCCACCTGTGGATAACTATGTGCACAAGCTCCGCGGAAACGCCACATCTTGTCCACAGCAGTGGGGATAACTTGTGGAGAGAATTTCCCCTTTCTGCCAAACATGCCGTCTGATCTGGTTTTTTAATTATCCACATCAACATAGTTATTCAACCTTAAAGTACACCTTGAAGGTTGCCGATCCCCCGGGCGTGTGGACAACTCTTGCGCAACTATGCGGATGTGGCGGCCGCCCGGCGCCAAGCAATGCACCCGCCCGTTCACGCCCGGTTCACCCTTGGCCGCAGGCACGCTGGGCGCGGCCCTGAGGCACCAGGGCCGCGCGACTGACCACCTGGGCGGGGCCGACCATTCTGACGCAGCAGCGGGCCGCACAGCGCGCGCCACCCGCGCCACCCACGCCACCCGCGCCACCCACGCCACCCGCGCCACCCACGCCACCCCACACCAACGCAAAAGGCGGGGCCGGTTCCCAAAAGGAACCTGCCCCGCCTGAGCAGCGGACATCGCTTAGCGCTGCGTGATGACCTGCAGCGTGACCTCAGCGTCGACACCCTCGTGGAGGTGGATCGTCGCCTTGTACTCACCGGTCGAACGAATCGACGGGAGCGAGATCTTGCGCTTGTCGACCTCGCCGAGGCCTGCCTCGGACACTGCCGCTGCGACCGCAGCCGGCTTCACCGAACCGAAGAGGCGACCGCCAACTCCAGCCTTCGAGTGGAGGCGAATCTTGTTCGCCTCGAGGGTTGCCTTGAGCGCCTGAGCGTCTTCGACCGATGCGAGCGCGCGAGCGTCGCGTGCGGCCTGCAGCTGTGCGACCTGGGCCGCGCCACCGCGGGTCCAGTGCACGCCGTAGCCCTGGGGTACGAGGTAGTTACGGGCGTATCCGTTCTTGACCTCGACAACGTCACCTGCAGAACCGAGGCCACGGACCTCGTGCGTGAGAATTACTTTCGCCATGATGCTCTCTCCTTAGCGGCCGGAACCGGCGTAGGGGAGGAGAGCCATCTCGCGGGCATTCTTCACTGCCTTAGCGATCAAACGCTGCTCCTGAACGGAAACGCCGGTGATGCGGCGGGCGCGGATCTTTCCACGCTCTGAAATAAACTTGCGAAGCGTCTGGACGTCCTTGTAATCAATGACGCCAACGGTCTGCTTCTTTGCGGGTGCTGCCGCCTTCGCGTTCTTGCCGCGAGCCGGCTTGCGGCTTGCACCGCTTGACTTGCCTGCCATGTTGGTCTCTTTTCGTACTGCGCCCCGGCGAAAGCCGGAACAAAATTGCTGTCTTAGAAGGGCTGCTCGTCGTCGAAACCGCCGCCGAAGCCGGAGGAGGTGTTCGACTGGCCGGACCCGCCCTGACCCGAGTTGGTCCAGGGGTTGTCCTGCTGCGGCTGCTGTGGCTGTGCCCAGCCCGACTGGCCCTGGGGCTGAGCGCCACCGGCGCCGCCACCAAAGCCGCCAACCTGGCCGCGTGCCGCGCCGCGCGTCACCTGTGCGGTGGCGAAACGGAGCGACGGCCCAACCTCTTCGACCTCGAGGTCGAGTGAGGTGCGCTGCTGGCCCTGGTTGTCGGTGTAGCTGCGCTGGGTCAGTCGACCCTGCACAATCACACGCATGCCCTTCGTGAGCGACGCCGCGATGTTATCGGCGTACTCACCGTAAGCGCGGCAGCCGAGCCACAGCGCTTCGCCGTCCGACCAGTCGCCGGACTGGCGGTCGCGCACGCGCGGGGTCGAGGCGATGCGGAACGTCACCCACGACTTACCGGCCTGACTCACGCGAGGCTCGGGATCGGCAACAAGGTTGCCGACGACAGTGATCAGCGGCTCTCCGGCCATGAGCTATGCGCTCGCCTTCGCAGCAGCGCGAGCTGCCTTGGCCTGGTCACGCTTCGACTGCGCTGCACGCTGAGCGATGAGCTCGTCTGCGCGGAGCACCTTGGTGCGGAGCACAACCTCGGCGAGGCCCAGCTGGCGGTCGAGCTCGGCGGTAGCCTCGGGAGTCGCGGTGAAGTTCACCACGACGTAGATGCCCTCGGCGTGCTTGTTGATCTCGTACGCAAGACGACGCTTGCCCCAGATGTCGACGTTCTCGATCTCGCCGTTCGCAGTGCGAATGACGGAGAGGAACTTCTCCATGCTGGGGGCCACGGTGCGCTCATCGATACCGGGATCGAGGATCACCATGAGTTCGTAAGGATGCATTACTGACCCACCTCCTTCGGACTTCACGGCCACAGGATTTCTGTGGCAGGAGGGTGTTATTGCATCGTGTCTGCGCGATCAGCGGGTTGCGTCGCACACAGACAACCTGAGTAGCCTACCACCTTCAGCCATAGAGTGGTGCCATGCGGATAGCTCTTGTGTCGATGCACACGTCGCCCTCGGCCGTTCCGGGCTCGGGCGACGCAGGCGGCATGAACGTTGTCGTCGCCGAGGCGGCCGCGGCCCTCGCCGCGCGCGGCCACGAGGTCGTCGTCGTGACGCGGGCGACGCGCGAAACCGCCGCGGGGGAGTACCCGCTCACCGCGGGCCCCCGCACGACCGAGCCCCGCACGACCGAGCCCCGCACGACTGAGCCCGGCACGTCGCCCACCCTCGTCGCGCTCGAGGCCGGCGACCCCGGGTTGCGCAAGGAGCGGCTTCCCGGCGCCGTGCGGGAGTTCGCGCGCGGCCTGCGCGCGCTCGCCGGCACTCGCGGCTTCGATGCGATTCACGCGCACTACTGGCTGAGCGGGCTCGCCGCGCGCGAGGCGTTCGCGCAGCGCGGTGGGCGGATCGCCGTGACGTTCCACACCATCGCCGCCCAGAAGAACGCCAACCTTGCCGAGGGCGACGCCCCGGAGCCCGAAACCCGACTCGCGGGCGAGCGACTGCTCGCCGCCGAGAGCTTCGTCGTCGCCGGCAGCCGGAGCGAGCTGCGCGGCGTCATCGAGGGCTACGGCGAGCCGCCCCTCGGCAGCGCGGTCGTGCACCCCGGCGTCGACACGGAGCTCTTCCGCCCCCGAGCGCCCGCGGCGCACCCGGGAGCCGCCCCGCACCACAGCGCCACCGACCAGAGCCCCGCCCACCGCATCACCGTGCTCGGCAGGGTGCAGCCCCTTAAGGGCCAGGATCTCGCGGTGCGAGCGGCGATCGAGCTTGCCAGGCGCGACCCGGAGCTGTTCGCCCGCACGGAATGGGTCATCGCGGGGGAGCCGACCCCGGGGGCCGAAGACTACGCCGCTGGCCTCCGCGCGCTCGCGGCGCAGCACGGCGTGGCGGATCGTCTCCGCTTTCTCCCGGCCCAGTCAAGGCGCGAGGCAGCGGCGCTGCTCGCCTCGAGCTCGCTCGTGCTCGTCCCGTCACACTCGGAGACGTTCGGCCTCACGGCACTCGAGGCCTCCGCGTGCGGCGTGCCAGTCATCGCCGCGGGGCACACGGGCCTCGTCGAGGCGGTGCCAGACGGGGTCGCCGGGAGGCACCTCAGTGACCGCGACCCCGCGAACTGGGCCGCGGCGATCGCCGAGCTGCTGCGCGACGGCGCGAGGCGCGCGCGCCTCGGTTCGTCGGCGCGGGCGCACGCGGAGCGCCACGACTGGCGCGCCCACGCGGCCCAGCTCGAGCGCTGCTACGCGCGGCTCGCAGGTTAGCAGGCTAGCCGGCTACGCGCCCGCGATAAACGCCTCGAGCTCGGCACGAGCCTCGTCGTCTGGCTTCTGCACGGCCGGCGACTTCATGAAGTAGGCCGAGGCGGCCTCGACGGGGCCGGCGTGGCCGCGGTCGAGCGCGACCTTTGCGGTGCGAATCGCGTCGATCATCGTGCCTGCCGAGTTCGGCGAATCCCACACCTCGAGCTTGTACTCGAGCATCATCGGCACGTCGCCGAAGCCGCGGCCCTCGAGCCGCACGAACGCGAACTTGCGGTCTTCGAGCCACGGCACGTGGTCGCTCGGGCCGACGTGCACGTCTTCGGCGTCGAGATCTGCGGCGATGTTCGAGGTGACTGCCTGTGTCTTCGAGATCTTCTTCGAGTGCAGCCGGCTGCGCTCGAGCATGTTCTTGAAGTCCATGTTGCCGCCGACGTTCAGCTGGTACGTGTGATCGAGCGCGATGCCGCGGCTCTCGAGCAGCCTCGCGAGCACGCGGTGCGTGATCGTCGCGCCGACCTGGCTCTTGATGTCGTCGCCGACGATCGGCAGGCCGGCCGCGGTGAACTTCGCGGCCCACTCCGGGTCGCTCGCGACAAACACGGGAATCGCGTTCACGAACGCGACGCCGGCCTCGAGCGCGGCCTCGGCGTAGAACTTCACGGCCTCCTCGCTGCCGACGGGCAGGTAGCAGGCGAGCACCTCGGCGCCGGAGTCGCGCAGCGCCTGCGCGACGTCGACTGGGGTGACGGTGGATTCGACGACGATATCTCGGTAGTACTCGCCGAGCCCGTCGAGCGTCGGCGCGCGCAGCACCTCGAGCCCGATGTGCGGCACGTCGGAGAACTTGATGGTGTTGTTGTGCCCCGCCCAGATCGCCTCAGAGAGATCTTTGCCGACCTTCTCGGCGTCAACGTCGAACGCTGCAACGAACTCGAGATCAGAGACGTGGTAACCGCCGAGTCGCACGTGCATGAGCCCGGGAACCTCGGTGTCGTCTGCGGCGTCGCGGTAGTACTCGACTCCCTGCACCAGCGAGCTCACGCAGTTCCCAATCCCCGCGAGGGCAACCTTCACACTCATCGATACCCCTATTTCTCTCTTCATCGTCGGGCAACGCCCAACTGTCTACTCTAATCGTCGCCAGTCGGCGAAGCTATGCGACCGGCTCCGGGGGAGCTGTGAGGCTGAACACCTCGGTCGTTGCGATCGGCTGGCGCTGGCCGCCGACGTGCACGATATCGTCGCCGTCGACCGTCAGCTGCGTCGCGTAGGCGCGCAGCGCGGTCACCTTTCTGCCGAGCCACGCGGTAATGTCGTGGGCCTCGGTGGCCCCGGTGGCTGCGCCGGTTGCTAGCGCAGGATCCGCGGCGCTCGCAGCGCCGTCAGCGCCCTCGGGATCCGCCACGATTTCCCAGAACGGCAGCTGCAGCGCCGCGGCGACCGCGCGCGCAATGCGGTGCGCGTGAACGTGATCGGGGTGGCCGTAGCCACCGCCGTCGTCGTAGCTCACGATCGCGCCCGCCCGCCCGTCGTGCGCGGCGGCGAGCAGGTCGGTGAGCGACTCGACCGCCGGCACCACGGTGAGCGCATCTGCGGTCGCGTCTGCGCCGGGGCCAGCGAGCCCGTCGGCGAGCCACCGCATGCCGGAGTCTTCGTAGATCGTTGGCGGCAGCCCCTCGGCCCGCGCCGGAGCGACCCCAAGAAACGCGTGCCGCTCGACGCCGAGCATCGCGAGCGCGGCGGTCAGCTCGGCCTGGCGGTGCGGGGCGAGCCCGTCGGTGCCTTCGAGGTGGGCGAGCGGGCCGGGCACGACCTCGCCGCGTTCGCCGCGCGTGAGCGTCACGACGAGCGGCTCGCGACCGGCTTCGGCGAGCGCCGCGAGGGTTCCGCCCGTGGTGATCGTCTCGTCGTCTGGGTGGGCGTGCACGAACATCACGCGCCCCGCACCGCCGAACCAGTCGGCTACCGCTGTAGTACTCACACCTGCTCTAACCATTGCTCGCCTCGGTCTGTTCCCGGTACCACGCGCGCAATCGCTCGGTGGCGGCCTCCTCGCCGATGAGGCCCTCGTCGAGCCTCACCTCGAGCAGGTACGCGTAGGCGCGGCCGACGAGCGGCCCCGGCGCGATCTCGAGCAGCCGCATAATCGCGGCGCCGTCGAGCTCGGGGCGCACCGCGGCGAGCTCCTCTTGCTCGGCGAGCAGCGCGATGCGCCGCTCGATGTCGTCGTAGGCGTGTTCAAGCCGTTCGGCCTTGCGCCTGTTGCGCGTCGTGACATCGGCCCGGGTGAGAATGTGCAGCTGCTCGAGCTCGCCCCCGGCGTCGCGCACATAGCGGCGCACGGCCGAGTCTGTCCACTGCTGGTCGCTGTAGCCGAAGAACCGCAGGTGCAGCTCGACGAGCCTGGCGACCCGCTTCACCGTGGCGTTGTCGAAGCGCAGCTCGCGCAGCCGCCTGCGCGCGATCTTCGCGCCGACGACGTCGTGGTGGTGGAAGGTCACCCCGCCGCCCTCGAAGCGCCGCGTCGCTGGCTTGCCGATGTCGTGCAGCAGCGCCGCGAGCCTGAGCACGAGGTCGGGCGCGAACGGCTCACCGTCGCCTGCCGGGTGGCGTGCGTGCTCGAGCTCGATCGCCTGGCGCAGCACGGTGAGGCTGTGCTCGTAGACGTCTTTGTGCCGGCCGTGGTCGTCTTGGGTCGCAACGAGGTCGACGAGTTCGGGGAGAAAGCGCGCGGCGAGGCCGGTGTCGACGAGCAGGCGGATCCCCGGCACCGGGTCGGTCGTGAGCAACAGTTTCGCGAGCTCGTCGCGGATGCGCTCGGCCGAGATGATGTCGAGCCGCTCCGCGAAGCGCACCATCGCGGCCTCGGTGTCGGCGTCGACCTCGAACCCGAGCTGCGAGGCGAACCTGGCCGCGCGCAGCATGCGCAGCGGGTCGTCGGTGAACGATACCTCGGGCGATGCGGGGGTGACGATGCGCCCCGCGATGAGGTCTTCGACGCCGTTCGCCACGTCGACGAGCTTGAGCTCGGGGAGCATAAGCGCGAGCGCATTGATCGTGAAGTCGCGGCGCACCAGGTCGCCCTCGATCGTGTCTCCGAAGCTCACCTCTGGCTTGCGCGAGTCGTCGCGGTACGTGTCGGCTCGATAGGTCGTGATCTCGACCTGCTCGCCGTGCACCTGGGCGGCGATGGTGCCGAAGTCTCTGCCGACGTCCCAGATGTTCTTCGTCAGCGACTCGAGCACGGCGCGCGTCTCGTGCGGCCTGGCAGAGGTCGTGAAATCGAGGTCTGTCACCGGCCGCCCGAGCAGCGCATCGCGCACGGGGCCGCCGACGAGGGCGAACTCGTGCCCGGCATCTGCGAACGCCCTGGCGAGGGCAGCCACGGTCGGGGACTCCGCGATGTGGCGGAGCGCGGTCATCGATTCTGCGAGAGAAAGCACCCACTCAGGGTACCGTTGCCCAGACATCTCTACACTTACACACATGCGAATACTCCGGCGACCGAGGGCCTGGGCTGCCGTGCTCGTCGCGGGTGCCCTGCTCGCCGGCCTCGCGTCGCTGCCCGCGTGGCACGGCGCCTCGGCCACACCGCAGCCAGAGGCACCGGCTGACACCCCAGAGGGCGAGGAGACTGTCAGCGGGCTCGAACTCGTCGTCGCCCCGGAGGCGCCGGTGCTCACGGAGGCCGACACCGAGGCGAAGTTTGCGGTGCTGCTGCGCAACACCAGCGAGGCGACCGCGCCAGAGGGCTCGATCGAGCTCGCGCTGGGGGAGCGCTTCACCGGGCAGTCGGCCTCGGAGGCCGCCGCTGCCGGCGATTCCGGCGAGGCCGAGTCCGCCGAGGCTACCGCCGCCCCCCGCACCGTCATTGCCACGTCGCAGATCGACGCCGTGCGGCCCGGGAGCGAACAGCGCATCACGGTTTCCGTCGCACTCAAAGACATCTCGCTGTTCACCGCGGCGGCGCACGGCGTGTACCCGCTGTATGCGACGTACGCCGCGAGCGACTCGAGCGTCGCCAACTCGCTCACCGCGTTCGCGCCGGTGGTGTGGGAGGGCCCGGAGCCCACCGCCTCCGTGCCGGTCGGGGTGATCGTGCCCCTCACGCTGCCCGCGAGCGTGCAGTCGATGCCGAGCCGCGCGCAGCTGGGCGAGGCACTGCCGCGACTCGACGCGCTCGTCGACTACGCGGTGACATCGCACGGCGTGCTCGCGATCGACCCGCGCATCATCGTCGCAATTCGCGGCTACGGCACAGAGGCACCGCGCGGGGCGCCTGAGCTCCTGGCCAGGCTCGAATCGACGGGAATTCCGAGCTTCTTGCTGCAGTTCGGCGACGCTGACCCGGCGGCGCAGGCCGCGCTCGAGTTCGAGTCGCTGCTGCAGCCCGTCGGCTTTGAGTTCATTACCCGGTTTGGCGCCTGGGAGGCGACCGAACCGGAGCCGACCGAGGGCGACGGGGCGGCAACCGGCGACGCGGCCGCGGGGAAGGCTGCCGGTGCGCCAGCTGGCACCGAGGCGGGAGCGGCCGCGGCGACGAGCGCGACCGCCAGCACAGCTGCGGCGAGCACCGACAGCGGCGGCAGCACCGACACAAACCCCGGCACAGGCGGCGATACCGACGCTGAGCCAACCGATTCAGCGGAGCCCGCGGATCCTGAACCAGGCGAGGCCGACCCGGAGCAACCGGCGGCCGCGCCAACCGACGCCGCCCTCTCCGCGTGGCCGCACGGGCTCGCGGGCGGGTGGCCCGCCCCCGGGCAGGCTGATCACCGCACCATCGCGCTGCTGCGAGGCGCGGGGGTCGACCTCACCGTGCTCTCGTCGACCAACGTGCGGCTGACCGGCGGCCCGCGGGCTTCGCTCGGCGACGGCTCGGCGCTCGTCACCGACTCTGAGCTCGACGCGGCGGTTCGCCTGGCTCTGACCGGTGCCAGCGAGACAGACCGCGCGCTTGGCGAGGCGCAGGCCGCGGCCAGACTCGCCCTCGCTGCCAACGCGGGCGTGACGGGGCTCGTCATCGGGGTCGACCGGGCGGGCGCCGCCGAGCACGACCACCCCGAGCGGGTGCTCTCGCAGCTCACCGCCCCGCGCTGGGTCGACGCCGTTGCGCACACCGCCCTCCCCGAAGGGTCTGCGCAGTTGCAACCTGGCAGCAGCAGCGAAGAGCGAACCGAGCTGCTCCGAACGGCGATGCTGAACGAGCCGGCCGTGCGCGAGGTGCGGGCGCTGCTCGAGCAGCCCGAGTACCTTGACAGCTATCAGCGCATGCGACTCCTGACGCTCTTCGGCACGCGCCTTGCCGCTCCCGACGAAGACTTCGCTGCCGCTGCGAAGCAGTTCGCCAAGCGCGACCAAGAGCTGCGCGACGGCGTCAGGCTCGTCGACACGAAGCGCGCTCAGCTCGTCGGCGGCTCTACGCGCATTCCGATTCAGCTGCGAAACTCGCTGCCGTTCGATGCCAAGGTCACCCTCGAAGTCGCACCGACCTCCGCAGCGCTGAACCTACCGGAGCGCAGCTTCACCAACATCGAACTGCCCGAAGACTCGAGCGAGCGAGTACTCGTCCCCGCGAACAGCCGCGTGTCGTCGGGGGAGTCGGCGCTGCTGCTCACGGTCTCGAGCAGCGACGGCGAGTTCACCGCCGCGACAGGCCGGCTCGACGTCAGCATCAGCACCACCGTTGAGACCGTCGCGATCGCCCTCCTCGGTTCGGCGGCGGCACTGTTGTTCGGCTTCGGCATCTGGCGAAGCGTTCGCCGCCGCCGCGCGCTCAGCCCACGGGAATAGCACACCTTTAGGATGGGTTGTACCGCCTATCAGCCATCAGGCACAGCTAGGCACAGCTAAAGGAGAATCATGCGCGAGGTCATCATCATCGGCTCAGGCCCAGCGGGGTTCACCGCGGCGATTTACGCGGCTCGGGCTGAACTTTCCCCGCTGATGTTCGCGAGCCAGGTGAGCATGGGCGGCGAACTGATGAACACGACCGACGTCGAGAACTTCCCCGGCTTCCCCGAGGGCATTCAGGGCCCCGACCTCATGCAAAAGATGCAGGAGCAGGCCGAGCGCTTCGGCACCGAGGTTGTCTACGACGACATCGTCGAGGTTGACTTCTCTGGCGAGATCAAGCGGCTCACCGACACGAACGGCACCGTGCACGAGGCACGCTCCGTGATTTTTGCGACAGGGTCGGCCTACCGCAAGCTCGGTGTTGAGGGCGAGGAGCGACTCTCGGGCCACGGGGTGTCTTGGTGTGCGACGTGCGACGGCTTCTTCTTCCGCGACAAGACGATTGCCGTTATCGGCGGCGGCGACTCCGCGATGGAGGAGGCAACCTTCCTCACCCGCTTCGCGAAGAAGGTCTACGTCATTCACCGCCGCGACTCGCTCAAGGCCTCGAAGATCATGCAGCAGCGTGCCTTCGACAACGAGAAGATCGAGTTCATTTGGAACTCCGAGGTCGCCGAGGTGCACGGCGCCGATGCAGCTGATCGCCTGACCCTGCGCAACACCGTCGACGGTACCCTGAGCGAGCTGCCCATCGAGGGCATCTTCGTCGCAATCGGCAACGACCCGCGCACCCACCTCGTGCACGACAAGCTCGACATCACCGCTGACGGCACGATCGCCGTCGAGGGGCGCACCTCGATCACCTCGGTGCCCGGGGTCTTCGCTGCCGGCGACGTCATCGACCCGAGCTACCGCCAGGCGGTCACCGCTGCGGCATCGGGCACAGTCGCTGCCCTCGACGCCGAGCGCTACCTCGCCGCGATCGAGGCGGCCCAGCCCGCCGCCGTCGCCGGCTAACACACACCACGCAAAGGAGTTTCACTATGAACGAGCCAATCAACGTCGACGAGCAGACCTTCGACAAGGTCGTGTTGCAGAGCGACATTCCGGTGCTTGTCGATTTCTGGGCGGCCTGGTGCGGCCCGTGCCGCGCGGTCGCCCCCGTGCTCGCCGAGATCGCGAGCGAGCAAGAGGGCAAGCTTCGCATCGTGAAGCTCAACGTCGACGAGAACCCGACGCTCGCGGCGCAGTACCGCATCACCTCCATCCCAGCAATGAAGGTGTTTCAGGGTGGCAAAGAGGTGCACGAGATCATCGGCGCGATGCCCAAGCAGATGATCGAGAACGAGCTCACCGGCATCATCTAGCCCGACGTTTCTCGCACTCAGGCGCGTGCGCTCCGGGGGCCTCCCTGCGAGCGCACGCGCAGCAGCCACCGAATCGACACCACGAGCAACGGCAGCAGCAAAGCCCCGGCTGCCGCGTTGAGCAGCTCAAACCCGCCGATTTCGAGCAGCACCCCCGAGCCGGCTGAGGCGGCAGCGGCTGCGAAGTTCATCAGCGAATCGCTCGCCCCCTGCAGCTGCAGTCGGTGCTCGGGTACGGTCGATTTTGTGAGCAAGGCTGAGCCGCCAATAATTCCGGCAGACCAGCCCAACCCCAGCAACCCGAGCGCGATCATCACGAGGAGCATGTCGTCGCCGAGCGCGGCCGCGGCAATGCCGAGCCCGACGGCGCCCGCGAATATCGCCACCCCGATGAGAATGACGGGCACCTCGCCAAGCCTGTCGGTCAGCCAGCCGAAGATGGGGCTCGCTGCGTACATGCCGAGAATATGCACGCTGATCACGATGCCTACCGCGTCGAGTCCGTGACCGGCGAGCGACATATGCACCGGCGTCATCACCATCACGGCGACCATCACCGTGTGCGAGCTCGCTACGGCGAGCAGGCCGATCACAGCGCCGCGGTTGCGCACCGCTGCGCGCAATGCGGTGCCCATCGAAACGCGATTTCCGTGGGCTGAACTCGCGGCCTCGCCCCCGTTCCCTGCCTCTGGTGCGGGCAGACGCCCTCCGAGAAACACCGAGAGCAGGATAGCCGACAGGGCGAAGGCAACACACGAGAACATGAATGGCCCGGAGAGCGGCTCCATGCCGAGCAGCGCGCCGATATCACTGCCGAGCTGTGACAGGTTGGGGCCCGCAACCGAGCCGACCGTT
>NZ_BAAAKZ010000007.1:85830-108627 GCF_039528015.1 Leucobacter albus
CGCCGAACAGCGCAAGCCCACCGAACAGGGCGTAGATGCCCAGCCGGGGCGACAGCAGAATCACCCCTGCACCGACGACCGCGACCAGATAGCCGGTGGTGAGCGCGAAGGCGCGGCCGCGGCGCTGCGCGAGTTGCGCAAGCGGAATCGCCGAGAGCCCGGCGCCGAGCACCGAGGAGGTCTGTGCGAAGCCAGAAACGGTGACGCTGCCCCCCGAGCTGGCCCGCGAGCAGCCCGCCGACAGCGACGCCAGAGGCAACCCCCACGCCCGCGAGCAATTGGCTGACGATGAGCGTTGCGAGGGTGCGCGTCGAACCCCCTGTCATCGCGGCCCAACCACTGCTTCAGCCCGACGATCACGGCGTCCCGCCGCCCTGCTCTGCCGCGCGGTCACCGTGGTGCCTGGCTTTCCAAGGGAAAGAAGCACTCGGCGCTGCGGCTCGCCCCAACGCTCACGCTCGGTGGGCGCTCGCTCGCGCAGACGGGTTTGGCGATGGGGCAGCGCGTGCGGAAGCTGCAGCCGCTCGGCAAATCGAGCGGGCTCGGCGGCTCCCCGCGCAAGATGATGCGCTCCCGCCGCTGAGTCGGATCGGGTGTCGGTGACGCAGCGATGAGCGCACGCGTATATGGGTGCGCGGGGTGCTCAAACACCTCCCTGATGTCGCCCGTCTCCACGATCCGCCCCATGTACATCACGCCGACCCGCTGCGAGACCTGACGCACGACCGGCAGCCCGTGCCCGATGAACAGGTAGGTCAACCCAAGGCGCTCGCGCAGCTCGACGAGCAGGTTCGCGATCTGCGCCTGCACGGAGACATCGAGCGCAGAAACCGCCTCGTCTGCGAGGATGAGCTTCGGGTGCAGCGAGATCGCGCGGGCGATGCCGACCCTCTGACGCTGGCCGCCGGAGAGCGCCCGCGGCCGCGCACTCGCCCGGCCGGGATCGAGCCCGACCGACGTCATCAGTTCCGCTACTCTGTCGGCGAGCTCCGTGCCGCGCACCCCCTCGTGCACCCGCAGCGGCTCGCCGATAATGTCGCCGATGCGCATGCGCGGGTTCAGCGACCCGAGCGGGTCTTGAAACACGACCTGCATCTCGCGCCGCATGGCTCGCAACTCGGAGGCACTCGCCCCCGTGACATCGCTGCCGTGAAAGGTGACTGAGCCGCTCGTGGGTTCGAGCAGCCTGAGGGCAACCCGGCCGAGCGTCGATTTGCCCGAGCCAGACTCGCCGACGAGGGCGAAGGTCTCGGCCCGTTCGATCGCTATGTTGACGCCGTCGTTTGCCCGCAGGGTTTTCGGTTTCGCGAACGGGTTCGCGCTGTTTTCTCTGACCCGATAGTGCTTCGAGATATTCGTGAGCTCGAGCAGTGGCGGCGCGGTCACGGGCTCACCCCCGCGGGGGCGGCGAGCTGTTCCTCGCCCGTCGTGGGGTGCCAGCAGGCTGCCGCGCCGCTTCCGATCTCAAGCAGTGGGGGATCCTCACTCCGACACCGGTCGGTTGCGCGCTGGCAGCGTGGGCTAAACGCGCAGCCCTGCGGCAGCCGCGACGGGTCAGGGACGCTGCCGGGGATCGCCGGGAGCACCGCCGGCCGGTCGCCCTCGAGTGGCGGGATGCAGGCGAGCAGGCCCGCCGTGTAGGGGTGCTCGGCGTGCCGAAACACCTGTTCCGGTGGCGCGTCTTCCACGGTGCGACCGGCGTACATCACGACCACTCGGTCGGCGAGATCGGCCGCGACCCCCATGTCGTGGGTCACCAATAGTACGCTCATTCCGCTCTCCCGCCGCAGGCCGTCGAGCAACTCCAGAATTTGCGCTTGGATCGTGACGTCGAGCGCCGTCGTCGGCTCATCGGCGAGCAGCAGCCGTGGCCTCGCCGCGAGCGCCATCGCAATCATCACTCGCTGGCACATGCCGCCCGAGAGCTGATGAGGGTAGCTCCGCAGCACCCGCTCTCCGTCACGAATGCCTACGTCGTTGAGCAGTTCCAACAATCGCGCACGCTCCGCCTGCCGCGACAGCCGCTCCCGCCTGCGCAGGCCCTGAGCAAGCTGCAACTCGATCGTGAACACGGGGTCGAGCGAGCTCAGCGGCTCCTGAAACACCATCGCAATGTCTTTGCCCCGCAGCCTGGCAAACTGCTCGTCTCCGCGCCGGTTGAGCTCCTCACCGTCGAACTCGATGCCACCGGTGACCCCGATGCGGCGGTCAAGCTGCATCAGCCCCATGATTGTGCGGGCCGTGACAGACTTACCCGACCCCGATTCGCCAACGAGGCACACGACCTCGCCGCGCGCGACCCGGAGCGTCGCGTTGCGCACGAGTGGCACCGTGCGGTCTGGCCGGTGGAGGTTCACCGCGAGATTGTTGAGTCGCAAGAGGGTCTCGCCGCTGCTGCTGTTCCTCATGAGTGTCTACCTCGTCTCTCGTGTGCTGGGAGGGCGGTACTGTGTGCTCGCTCAGTCGGTATCGAGCCGGTCTCGCAGCCAGTCGCCCAGCAGGCTGATCGAGAGCACAGTGAGCGTGATGGCGATGCCAGGGAAGGTGGAGATCCACCAGGCGGAGCTGAGATAGGGCTGGCCAGAGGCGAGGAGCTGCCCCCAGTCGGGCACATCAGTGCGCGGGCCGAGCCCAAGAAAGCTCAGCGAGGCCGCCGAAACGATCGCAACGCCGACGCTAATCGTGGCGAGCACGACGATCGGCGCGAGCGAGTTCGGCAGCACGTGCCGAAGAATGATGCGAAGCTGTCGAAATCCGAGCGAGCGCGCCGCCTCGACAAACAGCCTGCCGCGCACCGAGAGCACCTGCCCCCGCATGACGCGCGAGAACTGCGGCACGGCGGCAACACCCACCGCGATGATGAGGTTCGGTATGCTCGGCCCGAGCGCCGCGGCGATGATGAGGGCGAGCAGCACTCCGGGGAAACACATCAGGGTGTCGATGACGCGGCCGATGATCATGTCTGCGAGCCCGCCGGCGTAACCGCCCCACAGGCCCAGCACACACCCGAGCGCGACGGCCAGCGCCGTCGCCGCGAGGCCAACAATCACCGATTGCCTGGCGCCGTGCACGATGAGCAGCCACAGGCTCCTCCCGAACTGATCGGTGCCGAGCGGAGTTTCGCCCGGAGCGGCCAGGGCGCGCTGCGGCTGCAGCGCCGTCGGATCTCCCGCCGCGAACAGGGCTGGCACGACGGCGACGACGAGCACGAGCGCGACCCACCCGAGGGCGACCAGCGTGACTGTTAGCTGGCCGTTGAAGCGGCGCCGCGGCGCCGCCCGGGTGGCGATCGCTACCGTCTGCACCGCCTCGATGCTCACCGCACCCCTCCGAACTGCGCTGCCATGGGGCTCTGCGCGAGGTCAAACTCGGGCAGCGGCGAGAGCGCGTCTGGCACGAACTCCGTGCCCCGCGCGAGCACGAGCTCGAGCTGCCTGAGGTCTGCAAGGTCGTTCCTGGGGTCGCCCCGCACCGCCAGGAGGTCTGCCGCTAGGCCCGCCTCGATGCGGCCCGTCTCATGCGAGAGGCCGAGCACACTCGCGGCGACCGAGGTCGCGGATGCGAGCACGGCGTCGCGGCTCATGCCGAAGAAGTGCATCGCTTCGAGGGCTCCGACGTACGCGTGGTGTGGGGTGTGATCGATGCCGGAGTCGGTGCTCGCAATGATCGTTACGCCGCGATCGTGCAGCTCGGCTACCGGCGGCGTGAATTGCCCGCCGGATGCCTCGTGCATCGCGACAGTGCGGAAGTTGCACGTTGGGGATACGGCAACCTGGGCCGCGGCGAGCCTGTCGGCGAGCTCTGGCACGAGCGCGTGCGACCCGTCCTCGTGCACGAACGAGCAGTGTTCGATCGTGTCGACGCCCACCGCGATAGCGCGTTCGATGCCGGCGACCCCGTGCGCGTGGGCCGCCACCTGCTTGTTCAGGCGGTGCGCCTCGTCGACCGCCGCAGCGAGCGCGTCGTGCTCGAACTGCGCGAACCACGGGGCGGAGCCGGCGGTCATAAACCCACCGGTCGCCATGATCTTCAGGGTGTCGACTCCCGCGCGGTGGTGCGTGCGCACGAGCTTGCGCACCTCGTGGGCGCCATCTGCCTCGCCTCCCATGAACCAGCAGTGGCCGCCGGTCGTAGTAATGGGGGAGCCAGCGGTGAGCAGCCGTGGCCCCTGCAGCACGCCGGCTGTAATCGCATCTCGCACGGTCACGTCGAGGTAGCTGCGCGCGCCGAGGTCGCGCGCCGTCGTCACGCCGACGCTCAGCAGTTCACGGGCGCTGCGCACCATGAGCAGCAACTGCTCTGCGTCGGTCTCTGCCATCATGCGCTGCACCGGGTTCGCCCCTCCGTCGAAGCCGAGGTGAACGTGCGCGTCGATGAGCCCCGGCAGGAGCGTCGCATCGCCAAACTCCCGTGTGGGGAGCGCCTCCGGGTAGTTGCTCGCCGGAAAATCGGCCGCGCGCCCAGCCCAGGCGATGCGCCCCTTGGCGACTAGCACTGCCGCGCCGTTGGTGATGTCGCCCGATTCCGTCTGTGTCAGCATGCGATCTGCGGTGTAAAGCTTCACGTGAAACACTCCTTCGTGTACTGCCGTGGGTTCTGGAGTTATGCCTGCACCGCGTCGCGCACCCGCGGATCGATGTAGGCGTACGAGACATCGACGACGATGTTGATCGCGATGTAGATCACCGCGATGACGAGCACGACGCCCTGCACCACCGGAAAGTCTTGCCCGGCGATCGCCTGCACGAGCATCTGCCCGATGCCGCGCCGTGCAAACACCGCCTCGACGATCACGGCGCCCGCGATCAGGGCCCCGAGCTGCAATCCGACAATCGTGACTGTCGGAATAATCGCGTTGCGCAGCACGTGTTTCGCCACGACGGTGCGCCGCGGGAGCCCCTTCGCGTAGAGCGCGGTGACGAAGTTTTCACCGAGCACCTCGAGCACACTGTTGCGAACCAGCCGTGTGACCGTGCCAGCGGCCGACAGCCCGAGCGTCACTGCTGGGAGCACGAGGCTCGCCAACCCCGCGTTGCCCGTCGCCGGCAGCAGGCGCAGTGTGAACGAGAACAGAATGATGAGCATGAGCCCGACCCAGAACGAGGGCATCGACAGGTTGATGAGGCTCACCACGCGAATCAGACTGTCGACCCAGCGGTTGCGGTACATCGCCGAGATCGAGCCCAGCACGATGCCGACGAGCGCCGACACCGCGGCCGCCGCGACGGCGAGCTGGAGGGTCGGCAGCACCTGCTCGCCGATCATCGTGCTCACCGGCCGGCGCGTTGCGTACGACTCGCCGAAATCGAGCCGCAGCGCCCTGGTGAAGAAATCCCAGTACTGCGCAAGCACCGGGCGGTCGAGCCCGAAATCTAGCCGCAGCTGAGCGACCACCTCGGGCGTCGAGGGTGCGCCGGCGAGCATCACCGATACCGGGTCACCCGGTAGCACCCTGAGCGTCAGAAACAGAATTATTGTCACCCCGATGAGCGTCGGTATGCCAATCAATATGCGTTTGAGAATCACAAACCCCATGGGAGCGACTCCTCATCTTGTGCGGGCAGTGGGCGGTGCGCTGTGACTCTGATGCTGGTTAGTTCGCGATCGAGACGTCGTACCAGACCGGGTAGCCCTCGGCATCGAATCGCAGCCCCTGAATGCCATTGGTCGCCATGGTGTAGGTGGGAACATAGACCGCGATGCTGCGCGCGTTCTCGACAATATCGGCCTGGATCTCTTCATGCAGCGCCGTTCTCGTCGCCGGGTCAAGCTCCTGTTGGGCGCGCAACAGCAGGCTCGAAAGCTCTGGCTCTGCCACCCTGGTGTAGTTGAAGCCGGGGCTTTCTGGCACGGGAATTTGCTCGGGCGCGTACAGCGAGTAGAGCACGTTCGGGTCAACGTTCACAAGGCTGAGCGTCAAGATGTCGTAGTCGCCCTCTTGCCCTGCCTGCAGCAGCCCGGCCGATTGCTTGAACTCGAGTTGGATGTCGACGCCGATGTCTTTCATGTTTGCCTTGAAGAACTCGGCGAGATCTTGCCGCTTCTCGCGGTTCGGCGTGAGCTCGAGCATGCGAGCGCTCAATTTTTGCCCCGCCTTCTCACGAATCCCGTCTGCCCCGAGCTCCCAGCCGGCACCCTCGAGAGCAGCGGCGGCGGCCTCGGGGTCGAAGTCGAAGGCGCTCACGCGGTTCTCGTCATAGTCGTAGGTGGTCGGGGAGAGCGGGCCCCAGGCCCGTTCGTACACGCCAAGATAGAGCGCCGACACTGCCGACTCGATGTCGAACCCCTGACGCAGCGCTGCCCGCACCGTGGGGTCGTCAAACGGTGGGTGCTCGGAGTTGAAGTGATACTGAAAGGGTGCGCCCGACTGCGACTGGGCTACAAACTCAAGCCCGGGGTCTTGTTCGACCCCCTGTGCCTCGGTTTCAGGCACATTGCCTACGGCCTGGAACCCACCCGAGCGCAGTGAACCGAGGCGCACCGTCGCATCTGGCACGATCTGAAAGGTGATGCGGTCGAGGTATGCCCTGCCCTGGTGGTTAGCGCTCCCCGGCGCCCAGTTGTAGTTCTCGTTCGCAACGAGCTCGACGCGGTCTTGCGGTGTGTAGCTCTCAATCACATACGGGCCGGAGCCAACGGGCTTCAGGTTGAAATCGGCGGCGTCGACCGCCGCGGCTGCCGTGGGGGAGACGAGGGAGAGGAAGGGTGAGGTGAGCGTCGCCATGAAGGGCGCGAACGGCTCTGCAACCCTCACGATCGCCGTTGTCTCGTCGGGGGCGACGCAAGATGCGTACGGGCCAATGAGGCTCGCGGCGTACATCGATGCCGTCACTGGGTCTTTGATGCGATCGAGGTTGAAGCAGACGGCCTCGCCGTTGAATGGCGTGTCGTCGTGGAATGTCACGTCGTCCCTGAGCGTGAAGGTGTATTCGAGGCCGTCGTCACTCAGCTCCCAGCCCGTTGCGAGCCAGGGAATGAGTTCTCCGTTCGCGTCGAAGGCGACAAGGTTGTCGAAAACCTGCCGCATCACGCGCGCATCTTGCGCCGCGGGGGTCACGTTCGGGTCGAGCCCAATGATGGGCGTGTCGATTGCGAACACTGCCTCGCCGCCCTGAGTCGCCTCGGTGGTCTCGCCGCCCCCGTCGCCGCTTGGCGAGCATGCGGTGAGCGCAACGGCCGCGGTCACCGCACCTAGAATGCCAAGCTTTAGTCGTTTTCGGTGTCGCGTCATCGTTCCTCCTCATTGAGGCCCGCGATCTTCGGTGAGCGCGAGGTGACCTACGTAAGAGCGACGGTATGACATCTAGTTGAGGGAGTCAAGTAAATTAATAAGCCCGTGACCCCCTGTTGACTATCGGTCGTTGTGCATTTCCGCTGCGCGGGGGTTCGCCGACCGGCGCGAAGCGGCGTCGGCTTCAACAGCCGATTGAACTACTCGCAGGCAGTATCCCGTCGCCGACGGGATCCCTGGGCGGCACGGGCGCCACGGGCGCCGATTGTGCCCGTGCCGCGACGCCGGCAGGGAGCGCTAGTTGAACCCGGGGTCACCGAGCTCTGTGAGAATTCGCTTCAAATCTGCGATCGTCGCGAAGTCGATCGCGATCTGCCCCTTCTTGGCCCCGAGCTTCACGGAGACGCGGGTGTCGAACCGATCGCCGAGGCGCTCGGCGATCTCAGCCAGCTGGGCCTGCACGGCCCCCGGGCGCGCCTTCGGAGACTTTCGTTTGGGAGTCTCGCTCGCAACCGCCTCAGCCGAGCGCACCGAGAGGCCCTCGTTGACGATGCGATCGGAGAGCGACTGCATCGCCTGGACGTCGCCGTCGAGCGCAAGAATCGCGCGCGCGTGGCCCGCGGTGAGCACGCCGGCAGCTACCCTGGCCTGCACGGCCTCGGGGAGCTTCAGCAATCGGATGGTGTTGGAAATCTGCGGGCGTGAGCGGCCGATACGCTCGGCAAGCTGCTCCTGCGTAATGCCAAAATCTGCCAGGAGTTGCTGGTAGGCAGAGGCCTCTTCGAGGGGGTTGAGCTGCGCGCGGTGCAGGTTTTCGAGCAGCGCGTCACGGAGCATGTGCTCGTCGGCTGTCGAGCGCACGATCGCCGGGATCGTGTCGAGGCCCGCGCGCTTTGACGCCCGCAGACGTCGCTCGCCCATAATGAGCTCGTACTGCGCCCCCGAACGCGGCTTTGGCACGATCTCGCGCACCACGATCGGCTGAAACACGCCGAACTCCCGCACGGAGTGCGTCAGCTCTTGCAGCGCCTCTTCGTCGAACTCGGTGCGAGGCTGCAACTGGTTCGGAACGATGTCAGCGACGTTGAGCGAACGCAGCTCGGCGCCCGGTACCTCGATGAGGTCGTCGGCGTCAGTGGCCTCGGCGGCAGGAGCGCCGTCACGGGCCGCCCGGCGCGCGGATGCAGGCCGTTCTGCTGCGGCGGCCGGTGCGGCGGCACTCGCTGCCGCCGAGCCAGCTGCTGGGAAGAAGACGTCTACCGGCCGTTCTCCGTCGGCGGGGGATTGTGGAATCAGCGCGCCGATGCCGCGGCCGAGACCGCTCCGCTTCTTCGTTGCCATCCTAGACTCCCTCATGGTTGGTATTCGCGCGTGCGCCGCGCTCCGCCATCTCAGCGGCCGCCTCAAGGTAGGCGAGCGCGCCGATCGATGCGCTGTCGTACTCGTGAACAGTTTGGCCGTAGCTCGGTGCCTCCGAGATACGAACGGAGCGCGGAATCACCGCGTCGAGTGTCTGCTCTGGGAAATGCTGCCGAACCTCGTTCGCCACCTCTTGGGCTAGGTTCGTGCGCGCGTCATACATCGTCAGCAAGATCGTCGAGACCCGCAGACCCGGGTTCAGGTGCTTTTGAATCAGCTCGATGTTGCCCAGTAGTTGGCTTAGGCCCTCCAGTGCGTAGTACTCGCACTGAATCGGAATCAGCACCTCGCCGCCGGCAACAAAAGCGTTCACCGTGAGCAGCCCAAGCGAGGGCGGGCAGTCGATGAAGACGTAGTGGAACTGCTGCTCTGAAGAATCAAGGAAGGCGGTCAGCGCTGTGCGCAGACGCTGTTCCCTCGCCACCATCGAGACAAGCTCGATCTCTGCGCCAGCGAGATGGATCGTCGAGGGAACACACATGAGGTGCTCGTGATCGCTCGAGACCTGCATTGCCTCTTCGATGGTCGCATCACCAATGAGCACCTCGTAGACACTCGTTGTCTCCGGGCGATGCGGCACCCCGAGTGCCGTCGAGGCGTTGCCCTGAGGGTCGAGATCAATAACGAGCACGTTGGCGCCTCGTCTCGCCAATGCCGAGGCGAGGTTGACCGTCGTCGTGGTCTTGCCAACCCCACCCTTCTGGTTAGAGACCGTGATGATGCGGGTCTCCTTGGGAAGGGGAGATGGCGTGTTCTGCAGACGCTTGCGTCGCTTGATCTTGTCTTCAAGGTGATCGGCGACAAGGGGTTTCTCAGCCATGGGTACCAACTCTAGCTCGGAAGACGCGTGTGGTCTCTTCAAGCAGATCTGTGCCGAGCTCCGTGACCTCGATATCCTGCAGCTTGAATTTGCGCAACACCTTTTGCGCGGCCTCGATCTCGTCGTTGATCGCGGCGCCTTTGAGAAACAGAAGCTCGCCGCCATCGCGCAGCAGCGGTGCGGTCAACGGAACGAGCTTTCGCAGCGCCGTCACGGCGCGGGCGGTGACGTAGTCCGCCTCGAAGGCCCCGTGGAATTCCTCAGCCCGGCCGCGCTTCACGTGCGTGTTTGTCAGCCCGAGCCGCTCGATCTGCTCATTCAGCCAGGCGCAGCGTCGCTCCATCGGTTCAACAAGAAACAGTTCGACGTCTGGCCGAATAATGCCGAGAATAAGCCCGGGCATTCCCCCGCCGGTGCCGATGTCGGCGACACGGGTCTCGGTTCGAATGAGCGGCGCGAGTACCGCGCTGTTGAGCAGGTGGCGCGTCCACAAGCGGGGGAGTTCGAGTGGCCCGATCAGGCCAAGTTCCTCTCCACGTGCTGCGAGGTCAGCGGCGAACTCGCGCAACACGCCAATGCGGTCTCCCGCAAGCATCGCAGCGGCCGCGGGCTCAGTTTCCAGTGCCCCCGTCGCTGCGTCGTCAGCTTCGTGTTTCACGTGAAACCCCCGCTACGCGGCGCGAATCACGAGACGGCGGCCTTTGCCCTCGCCCTGCGACTCCGAAAAATACCCGCGCTCCGCGACCTGATCGTGCACGAGCTTGCGCTCGTAAGACGACATGGGTTCGAGCCGCACCTCTTCCCGGCCAGCCGCGATCTGCGCGATCGCCGCGTCGACGAGGCCAATGAGCTGCTCCTCGCGCGCCACCCGCGAGCCGGCGACATCGATAATCAGTCGCGAGAATCGCCCTGTCTTCGCCTGAACAGCGAGCCGCGTCAGGTCTTGCAGAGCCTGCACGGTATCTGGGCCGGCGAGCCCATCGATGGAGTGCCCGCCGCCAGTGACTGAAACGTATGCTCGGCCGTTCTCGACGGTGATGTCGAGGTCGCCGTCGAGATCAGCGATATCGAGCAGGCCCTCGAGGTAATCGGCAGCGAGGTCACCATCGGCCTCAAGCGTCTCGAGGGTCTCCTCTTCGACACT
The DNA here is from genome assembly GCF_039528015.1 of Leucobacter albus. Classification (NCBI taxonomy): domain Bacteria; kingdom Bacillati; phylum Actinomycetota; class Actinomycetes; order Micrococcales; family Microbacteriaceae; genus Leucobacter; species Leucobacter albus. The sequence continues at coordinate 96,445 of NZ_BAAAKZ010000007.1, forward strand.
TGAGACGTCATTCGCTTCAGTCACGGGAGACCTCACTTCTTCTTCTTGGCGCGTTTGGCGCTCACTGGCTGCTGGCGCTGCCCCTGGGGCTGCGGAGCTGCCGCAGTTGCCTCGGGTGCGTCATCAGTCAGCTTACCCTTTGCCTTGAGCCGTGCCTGGCGTGCGCGCCAGGCCTCTGAGCCGGGGTTCGGCATCGTGTTAATGACGATGCCCTGCTGCGCCATCGTCCAGATGTTCGAGGTCATCCAGTAGATGTTCAGTGCGAGAGGGAAGGTAACGCCAGAGAAGAGGAACGCGAACGGAATGATGTAGAGCAGGATCTTCTGCTGCCGGTACATGGGGGAGTTCTTCGTCTCGTCGGAGACGTTCTTCGACATGATCTGCAGCTGAGTAAAGAACTGCGAGGCGATCATCATCACGACGATTGCGCCGAGCAGCCCAACAACCACCCAGTTCTGTGACTCCCAGCCCTGGGTGAACGTCATCTTCAGCGGAGCGCCAAAGATCGAGGCAGCGTTGAAGCTGTCGGTAAGTTCCCGATCCATCAGGCCAATGCCGACGGTGCCCTCAGACGCCTTGCGCAGCACGTAGAAGAGCGAGAAGAACACCGGCATCTGAATCAAGATGGGCAGGCACGACGAAAACGGGTTGGTTCCGTGCTTCTTGTACAGGGCCATCGTCTCGCGGCTCATTGCCTCGCGCGAGAACTGGTCTTTTTTGTTCTTGTACTTGGCCTGAATCTTCTTCATCTCAGGCTGGATGTCCATCATCCGGCGCTGCGACTTGATCTGGCGAACAGTCACGGGGATGAGCGCGGAGCGCACGACAATCACGAGGCCGAGAATCGACAGCACCCAGGTGACGCCGCTCTCGGCGCTCAATCCGAGCGCTGTGAACAGCTGATGCCAGAGGACGAGCACGACCTCGACCAACCACCGCAGTGGCCAAAGTATGGTCTCGAAGAAGTTCACTGGATCAGGCCTTTCGGGTACGGGGGCGGACAAATCCGCGAGAATTTATGTCAAAGTGTGAGACCTTGGGTTGCGGCACATCGTCGATACCGCCCCGCGTAAACGGATTGCAGCGCAGTAGGCGCCACACCGTCAGCGCTACCCCCAAGAGCATTCCGCGCTGCTGATACGCCTCCATAGAGTATCGGGAACACGATGGATAATACCTGCAGACATCGCCATACAGTGGCGAAATCAGCTTTCGGTAGAGCCGCATGACCAATATCGCGAGATTCCGAGGAGAGAGCCAGAGCTCAATCAGGAGGCGCCTCATGATCGGCTTCGCACTCGGCCGATAGCGCGGCGCGTTTCGCTTCGCAGCTCAGTGAAGTCGGCCTGCGCCGCTTTGGGCAGAGCACGGAACACCACATCGAGATCACCGAGGCCCTCAGCAATCAGCTCATCGGAGATTGATTTCAGGCGCCGACGCACGAGGTTTCGAGTGACAGCGTTGCCGACGGCTTTGGACACGATGTACCCAAACCGCACGGGCTGAGGCTCGGGCCCATCGACAGCACGAGGGACCGCGTAGGTGATGCAGTATGCACCACCTACGCGGTCCCCAGTTCTGACGACTCGACGATAGTCATCGCCGCGAGTCACCCGATGATGCCATGCCGGCATGATGACTCGAAGACCAGAACTACGCTGAAAGCTTGGTGCGGCCCTTGCCGCGGCGCGCGGTGATGATCGCACGGCCAGCGCGGGTGCGCATACGCGAGCGGAAGCCGTGCACCTTGGCGCGACGGCGGTTATTTGGCTGGAAGGTACGCTTGCTCATAGTTCAGAACTCCGTGACTTATGGTATGAATCCCCAGGGTTCGTGACCCAGGGAAAGTCGGCTTTTGGGCAAGCGTGAAACGAGCTGCTGCCCATACAAGGTACTTACTTTACGCCGATATTCTGCCCCCGTCAAAGTCGAGGCCTCCTTGGGTTACTTACAGGGCATCGCCGACCTGTGGATAATGTGCGTGTGAGTGCATGGAATCCGCGCGAATGGTTACACTTGGCTGTGGATAACCTCGCCCGATTCACTCCCGTGAAGCACCAAGAAGAAGTAGATGTCTGACGAAGAACTCAACGAACTTTGGGAAGAGATAAAGCGTCACGTAAACGCTGATCTTTCCGTTGGACCCGTATACGGCGCCCAGCTCCTATTGGCGACGCCGCGCGGTGTCGCGGCGGGAACGCTCTATCTCGCCGTGCAAACCGACTTTACGTTGAAGCTCCTCGATGGGCGCCTTCGGCCCCCGATTATGGCTGCGCTCGTCGCAATCGATACAGCGGAGAGCATCAACAACTTCGTCGTGATTGTCGATGAAGACGCGGTGCCCGCACCAGAACCCGAGGCGATGGAGCGCCCGGAATTTGCAACTCCGGCGCCACAGCGGCCTGACCGGCCCGAGCGCCCCATCCACGAGCCGCGAAGCCGGCACGCCGCGGCCGCACCGTATGAAGACCCGCATCTCAACGAAAAGTACGACTTCGATTCTTTTGTGATCGGTCAATCAAACCGCCTGGCCCATGCCGCGGCGCTGGCAGTTTCGGAGTCTCCAGCGCAGTCGTACAACCCGCTTTTTATTTACGGTGACTCTGGGCTCGGTAAAACACACTTGCTGCACGCGATCGGCCACTATTCCAAAGAGCTGTTCCCCGAGATTCGTGTTCGCTACGTAAGTTCCGAAGATTTCACAAACGACTTCATCAACTCGATCGCGAACAACCAGGGTGCGCAGTTTCAAGATCGATACCGCAACGTCGACGTGCTGCTCGTCGACGACATCCAGTTCCTCGAGGGCAAGGCAGAGACTCAGGAGGCGTTCTTCCACACGTTCAACACCCTGCACAGCCACAACAAGCAGGTTGTCATCACGAGCGATGTGCAGCCGAAGCAGCTGCGTGGCTTCGAGGAGCGAATTACCTCACGGTTTGAGTGGGGCCTGCTGACCGATATCCAGGCACCCGACCTTGAAACCCGCATCGCGATTTTGCGTAAGAAGGCACAGCGAGAGCACCTCGATGTTGATGACGCGATCCTCGAGTTCATCGCTTCGAAGTTCTCGTCGAATATTCGCGAGCTCGAGGGAACGCTGATTCGCGTCACTGCCTACGCAAACCTCAACCGGCAGCGCATCGACATGGCACTCGTCAAGACCGTGCTGAAAGACCTCATTTCGATCGACACCGACAACGAGGTGCAGCCGACCGACATCATTAGCCGAACCGCTGAGTACTTCGATCTCTCAGTCGACGAGCTCTATGGCCCATCTCGGGCCCAGCAGATTGCGCTTGCTCGGCAGATTGCAATGTACCTGTGCAGAGAACTCACACAGCTGTCGCTTCCAAAGATCGGTCAGCTGTTCGGTGGGCGTGATCACACCACCGTAATGTACGCCCACAAGAAGATCGCCCAGCTCATTACCGAGCGCCGCTCCGTGTACAACCAGGTCACAGAACTCACCACGAGAGTAAGGCAAACGGGGCGATGATCATCCACAACCCACAGCCGCCTGTGGATAACTGGGGATAACTTCTCAAATATGTGGAAGAGTGCCGGGGTACCTGTGGAATCGATACTTTTTGTGACTTCCCCGTGTTCATGCCGATCCGGAGCTATCCACGGCTTACAAACAAGTCACAACGGTGTAGTTTTCATGCCCCGTATGGAAAGCAAGAAGTTATCCACAGTTTCCACAGGGCTTATTACTATTACAAGTTTTTACAATTTTCATCGCGACTCAATCACGCTCCGCTCCGCGCCGCCCGGTTTCACCAAACCCCAAGGTGTGCAAAGATTGTGGGGCTACGAAGGGAATAAACATGCGATTCACCGTCAACCGGGACGTGTTCAGCGACGCAGTGTCGTTCGCGGTGAAGTTGCTCCCTCAGCGCCCGACGCAACCGCTGCTGAGCGGAGTGTTGCTTCACGCTGAGGGTTCTGAACTCACGATTTCGTCGTTCGACTATGAGGTGTCAGCACGCACAGGCGTCGTCGCCGAGGTCAATGACCCAGGCCGGGCACTCGTGTCGGGTCGTTTGCTTGGCGAAATTGCGCACAGACTCCCTCACGCAGACGTTCAGGTGTCACTACTAGAGAGCCGAGTTGAGGTGCGCTGTGGCAGCGCGTCGTTCAGCCTGCCAGCAATGCCGGTCGAGGAGTACCCCCAGGTTCCCGTCGTCGAAGAGGTTTCGGGCGCGGTTCCGGCGCAAGATTTTGCCGATGCGGTTGCCCAAGTGTCGCTCGCTGCGTCAAAAGATGACGTGACCCCCGTGATCACCGGTGTGCAGTTTGAGGTGTCTGAGAACTCATTGACCCTGACTGCAACTGACCGCTACCGTGTCGCGACACGCGGTCTCGACTGGGAAGACCGCGGGGCTGGGGAGAACCTCACCGCACTGGTTCCGTCAAAGATCGTGACCGAGGTCGGAAAGACTTTTGCGAACGACGGCGAAGTGCGCGTGACCATTGTCAAAGACGGTGAGCGCGAGCTCATCGCCTTCACTGGCGGAAATAAGACGGTCACGTCCCTGCTCATTAAAGGCAACTACCCCCCGGTTGGCCGACTCTTCCCAGAGAATGTCGATAACTACGCGGTCGTCAGCACTGCCGAGTTGGTAGAGGCAGTCGGGCGTGTTGGGCTTGTTCTCGAGCGCGAAGCAGCGCTGCGGTTCTCCTTTGCCGAGGGAGCAGTGATGCTCGAAGCAGCTGGAACTGAGTCTGCCCAGGCCGTTGAGAGTGTCGACGTGCACCTGGTCGGCGACGAGATGGTCGTTTCGTTGAAGCCGCAGTTTTTGCTTGATGGGCTGCGATCGACCCATTCTGAGTTTGCACGCATTGCGTTTACGCGAACGGATAATCCCGGCAAGCCGGGGCCGGTGCTCATCACGAGTCAGCGCAGCAAGGATGAAGCTGATGACGCCAGCTTCCGCTATCTCTTGCAGCCGAATCTGCTGCTTCGGTAAGCGATGCGGGTCGCGCACCTTTCGCTTGGCGACTTTCGAAACTACAGCGCAGCCGAGCTCAGCCTGTCGAGCGGCCCAAACCTCATCGTCGGCCGCAATGGCCAGGGCAAGACGAATCTAGTCGAGGCGATCTCGTACTTTGCCACCCTCAGGTCGCATCGGGTCTCGAGCGACGCTGCCCTCGTGAGGGCGGGAGCCGACTCCGCGATTATTCGTATGCGCGTTGCTGCTGGCGAGCGCGACGTGCTGCTGGAGACACAGCTCAATAGGTCTGGGGCAAACCGTGCTCAGGTGAATGGGAACCCGGTTCGCGCACGGGAGCTCACCCGATGGTTCACGTCTGTGATGTTTGCGCCGGAAGACCTGAGCATTGTTCGGGGGGAGCCATCTGGTCGGCGGAGGTTTCTCGACGACGCGCTGATCGCGCGACTCCCAGTAGCCTCTGGGGTGATTGCTGACTATGAGCGGGTCGTGCGACAGCGCACCTCGCTACTGAAATCTGCGAGGAGCGGCGCCCGAGGCAGCTCGGCGTTCGATGCAACGCTCGAAGTCTGGGATGAACAGCTCATTGAGCATGGCGTTCGGATTATGCTCGCCCGCCGTGAGCTCGTTGAAGACCTTCGGCAGCCACTTGTCGACGCGTACTCTACACTTGTTGGTGACGACCACGGGCCAGCGCTTCGATTGAGTGAATCGGTTGGGGAGGCGCTCGAGGGCGTTTCACGTGAAACCCTCTCGGGCAGGGGGGAGGAGTCCGTTTCACGTGAAACACTCGAGGGGAGCTTTCGCGCGGCGCTCACCTCGGTGCGGAGCCGCGAGCTCGATCGCGGGGTCACCCTGGTCGGCCCCCACCGAGACGACTTGGAGCTCACACTGAACAAGTTGCCCGTGCGCGGGTATGCGAGCCACGGGGAGTCGTGGTCGTTCGTGCTGGCGCTGAAAATCGCCCTCGCTACCGTAATTCGTAATGAGTCACCGGCCGGCGACCCCGTCATTATTCTCGACGATGTCTTCGCCGAGCTCGATCGTGATCGGCGGGAACGGCTGATGAGCGTCGTTGGCGGCTTTGAGCAGGTCATTGTGACCGCGGCGGTCGCGGGCGACGTTCCGGCTGGCCTGCCCTGGCATCGCACCGGGGTCGACTCCGGAGTGCTCACGGAGCTCGAGCCCAATGAATGAGCCGACTGAGAGTTTTGTCACCGCGGCGTACCTGCGGGCAAAGGGCGTCTGGCGGGGCCGCATTCAGCGACGGAAAAAGCGGCGCGATGACGACAACGGACTGTCGCGACCATTTGGGGGAGGCCGCGACCCGCGCGCGCTCGGCTCCGTGCTCGAGACGATCGTCAGCGATATGGGCTGGTCGACTGAGTTGGAACAGGCCAGAATCATTGAGGATTGGCCCAATTTTGTCGGCGAAGCGACGGCTGAGCACACCACAGTGATGGGAATCAGCGACGGAGTTCTCGAGATTCAGTGCGATTCGACCACTTGGGCTACCGAGCTGCGGCGCTTGCGGGCAGAGATGCTGACGAGGCTACTCGCCGACTATCCCGACTCGGAGATTCGAGACATGAGATTCCGCGCGCCCGGTGCGCCAAGCTGGCGTCACGGGCCCCGCGTAGTGCCCGGGCGTGGACCTCGCGATACCTACGGCTAGCACCTCAGCACACTGCGCGCGAAATCATCGTTTTTCGGGGGGACGATCCCGCAAAAAAGTTGCACGCCAGCGCGCGCAAAAGCCGCTGTGCGGGCCGTTTCTTGATAGACTTAGGTAGAAGTGTGCCTAGGCTAAAAATGGCCCGCGGTAAACCGGGAGAGTGTGCATCACAATATGACTTTAGAACAGACAGCGGCTGAAGAATACGGCGCAGGGGAGATCCAGGTCCTTGAAGGCCTCGACGCCGTCCGCAAGCGCCCCGGTATGTACATTGGGTCGACGGGGCCCCGTGGCTTGCATCACCTCGTGTATGAAATCGTCGACAACTCTGTCGACGAGGCTCTCGCCGGCTACTGTGACACGATCAATGTGACAATTCTCGCCGACGGAGGCGTGAGAGTTGTTGACAACGGGCGCGGAATTCCGGTCGACATGCACCCGACTGAGGGGCGTTCGACGGTCGAGGTGGTCTTGACCGTGCTGCACGCCGGTGGCAAGTTTGGCGGCGGGGGATACGCGGTGTCGGGCGGCCTGCACGGTGTTGGCTCATCGGTCGTCAACGCGCTCTCCACTCGCTTCGAGGTCGCGGTGAAGCGTCAGGGTTTCACGTGGAACATGTCGTTTTCTAACTCGGTTCCCGACGCCCCCCTTGCACAGGGCGAGCCCTCCGAGGAGACCGGCACAACGATTACGTTCTGGCCGAGCCCTGAGATTTTTGAGACGGTCGAGTTCGACTACACGACCCTGCGCACTCGTTTCCAGCAGATGGCCTTCCTGAACAAGGGCCTACGCATCACCCTGACCGACGAGCGCCCGCAAGATCCGATCGAGAACGAGAGCGGCGAACTCGTTCAGCCGCCAGCGCTGTCAGACGAATTCATGTACGAGCGCGGCATCGAAGACTACGTTCAGCACCTGAACACCGCGAAGCGCGCGGAGCTCGTGAACGAAGAGATTATTTCCTTCGAACTCGAAGACACCGAGCGTAAAATCTCTGCCGAGATCGCTATGCAGTGGACGACCTCTTATTCAGAGAGCGTTCACACCTACGCCAATACGATCAATACGCACGAGGGCGGCACCCACGAAGAGGGGTTCCGAGCCGCACTCACCACCCTGGTCAACCGGTACGCCAGAGAGAAGAACATTCTTCGAGAAAAAGACGACAATCTCTCTGGCGAAGACGTCAGAGAGGGGCTCACCGCGGTTGTTTCGGTGAAACTCGGCGAGCCTCAGTTCGAGGGCCAGACGAAAACCAAGCTCGGTAACACCGAGGCGAAGGCCTTCGTGCAGAAGGTTGTCGGCGACCAGCTCGGTGACTGGTTCGAGCGCAACCCCGGGCCCGCGAAAGACATCATTCGCAAGTCAATTCAGGCAGCGACCGCAAGACTCGCAGCCCGCAAGGCACGGGAAACAGCGCGACGTAAGGGGCTGCTGGAGTCGGGCGGCATGCCGGGCAAGCTCTCCGACTGCACAAGCAAGGACCCAACGGTCTCAGAAATTTTCATCGTGGAGGGCGATTCGGCAGGCGGATCGGCCAAGACAGGCCGCAACCCCGAGACCCAGGCGATTCTCCCGCTGCGAGGCAAGATCCTGAATGTCGAAAAGGCCCGGCTCGATCGAGCGCTCGGCAACGCCGAGGTGCAGGCGATGATCACAGCATTCGGTGCGGGTATTGGAGAGGAATTTGACCCAGAAAAGGTCAGGTACCACAAGATTGTGTTGATGGCCGACGCTGATGTTGACGGCCAGCACATCACCACCCTGCTCCTCACCCTGCTGTTCCGCTACATGCGACCGCTGATCGATCTCGGCTACGTGTATCTCGCCCAGCCTCCGCTCTACCGAATCAAGTGGACAAACGCCGAGCACGAATACGTGTACAGCGATGCCGAGCGCGACGCCCGGCTTGAAGCAGGCGCGGCGGCCGGCCGACGCCTACAGAAGGAGAGTGGCGTGCAGCGCTACAAGGGCCTCGGCGAGATGAACCACGAGGAGCTGTGGGACACCACGATGAACCCGGACACCCGCACGCTCCTGCAGGTGACCATGGACGATGCGGCGATTGCCGATGAGGTCTTCTCCACGCTGATGGGCGAGGACGTAGAGGCCCGCCGCAGCTTTATTCAGCAAAACGCGAAGGACGTGCGCTTCCTTGACATCTGAAAACACCACACCAGAAGAAGCGACCGAGGAGCTCGATCAGGTCGAGCCAATCGAGGCCAATCACGGCAAGATCGACCAGGTCGAGCTAAACGTCGAGATGCAGCGCTCGTATCTCGACTACGCGATGAGCGTGATCGTTGGCCGAGCGCTCCCCGATGTGCGCGATGGTCTGAAGCCCGTGCACCGGCGCGTGATTTACACGATGTACGACGGTGGCTACCGCCCCGATAAAGCGTTCTCGAAGTGCACCCGTGTCATCGGCGACGTCATGGGGCAGTTCCACCCGCACGGCGACACGGCGGTCTACGACTCGCTCGTTCGCCTGGTGCAGCCGTGGTCACTGCGCTACCCGCTTGCCCTTGGCCAGGGTAATTTCGGCTCCCCGGGCAATGACGGTGCGGCAGCTCACCGTTACACCGAGACGAAAATGTCGCCGCTTGCCATGGAAATGGTGCGCGATATCGACGAAGACACGGTTGACTTCCAAGACAACTACGACGGCCGCACCCAAGAGCCCACGGTACTGACCTCCCGATTCCCGAATCTGCTCGTCAACGGATCGGTCGGCATCGCTGTCGGCATGGCGACAAACATTCCTCCTCACAACCTTCGCGAGGTAGCTGCAGGGGCCAAATGGCACCTCGAGCACCCTGATGCGACCCGCGAGGAGCTGTTTGAGGCGCTAATGGAGCGCATTTCCGGGCCCGATTTCCCGACTGGCGCGCAGATTCTGGGAACGAGCGGCATCAAAGACGCATACCGCACGGGTCGCGGCTCGATCAAGATGCGCGCTGTGGTGAACATTGAGGAGATTCAGGGCCGCACCTGCCTCGTTGTTACCGAGCTGCCCTACCAGGTCAACCCTGACAACCTCGCCGTGAAGATTGCCGACCTCGTGAAAGAGGGCAAGGTTCAGGGCATCGCCGACATTCGCGACGAGACGAGCGGCCGAACGGGTCAGCGACTCGTGATCGTGATGAAGCGAGACGCGATTCCCAAGGTCGTGCTCAACAACCTGTACAAGCACACGCAGCTACAGGAGAATTTCGGCGCAAACATGCTCGCGATCGTCGATGGCGTGCCACGGACGCTCGCTATCGACGGCTTCATCACCTATTGGGTGAAGCACCAGATCGAGGTCATTGTGCGCCGCACCCGGTTCAGGCTGCAGAAGGCCGAGGCCGAGGCGCACATTCAGCGCGGATACCTGAAGGCCCTCGATGCACTCGACGAGGTTATAGCCCTGATCAGGCGTTCTCCAACAGTAGACGACGCCCGCGAGGGCCTCATGTCACTGCTCGACGTCGATCAGATTCAGGCAGATGCGATTCTCGCGATGCAGCTGCGCAGGCTCGCAGCGCTCGAGCGCCAGAAGATCTTGGATCTCGCGGCCAAGCTTGAGGCACAGATCAAGGAGTACGAGGGCATTCTCGCCTCGCCCGAGCAGCAGCGCGGCATCGTTGTCGAGGAGCTCGATGAGGTTGTCGGCCGCTACGGCGACGACCGTCGCACCACGATCATGCACGGCTACGACGGCGACATGTCGATGGAAGACCTCATTCCCGAAGAGGAAATGGTCATCACCGTCACCCGCGGCGGGTACGTTAAGCGCACACGCATCGATAACTATCGTTCGCAGCATCGCGGCGGCAAGGGTGTGCGCGGTGCGCAGCTGCGCGCAGACGACATTGTCGAGCATTTCTTCGTGACCACCACCCACCACTGGCTCCTGTTCTTCACGAACACGGGGCGTGTGTATCGGGCGAAGGCCTACGAGGTCGCCGAGGGGGGCCGCGACGCGAAGGGTCAGCACCTCGCAAACCTGCTGGCCCTCGCGCCAGACGAGCAGGTCACGCAGATTCTCGACCTGAAACAGTACGACGATGCGAGCTACCTGTTGCTCGCAACCCGTGACGGGCTCGTCAAGAAGACGCCGCTCACCGAGTACGACACGAACCGCACCGGCGGCATCATCGCGATCAAGCTGCGGGAGGGCGACGAGCTCGTTCAGGCGCTGATTGCCGGCGCTGAAGACGACATTCTGCTGATCTCGCGACACGGCATGTCGATCCGATTTACCGCTTCTGATCAGGCACTTCGTCCAATGGGCCGCTCGACGAGCGGCGTTCGCGGAATGAACTTCCGCGAGGGCGATGCGCTGCTTGCCGCGTCACGCCTGAGCGACGACGAAGGCTATGTATTCGTCGTCACGGAGGGCGGCTACGCCAAGCGCACAGCGGTCAGCGAGTACCGCGTGCAGCAGCGCGGCGGCTATGGCATCAAGGTCGCGAAACTCGACGAGAATCGCGGTGACCTTGCCGGCGGGTTTATCGTTGATGAGGGGGACGAGGTTCTCGTGGTCCTCGCGAGCGGTAAGGTTGTTCGATCAGGCGTCGCTGAGGTGCCGGCGAAGGGGCGTAACACCATGGGAGTGGTGTTCGCTCGCTTCCCAGAAGGGGATCGTATTATTGGGATCGCCCGAAACGCCGAACGCGGTATCGACGATGGGGACTCGGAGGAGTCCGACGCGGAGAACTCCGTAGACAAGGAAGACGTGAATGAGTAACACAGTCGCAGACAGGCTTGCGAAAAAGACTCGGAAGAAAGCACCGGCAAAGCAGGTTCGCCTGAAGCTCGTGTACGTTGACTTCTGGTCGGCAGTGAAATTCTCCTTCCTGGTATCGATCTGCCTTGCCATCATCGGCATCGTGACGTCGATCCTGGTCTACGTGGTTTTGCAAACGACTGGCGTATTCGGCCGCATCGACGCGCTGTTTATGGACATCGTTGGCGAAGAGAACAGCCTGATGAACTACATCGGCTTCCCGCAGGTCGCGTTCTTCTCGGTCGTCGTCGGTGTGCTGAACACGATTGTTGGCACCGCTCTCGGCGCCATCGCTTCGCTGATTTACAACCTGCTCGTGCGCATTCTCGGCGGGTTCCAGCTCGGTTTTTCGAGCAATTAAGACACGCGCAGCAACTCGATTTCGCATTCTTCGTCGAAACCGGTAATGTTGTTGCGTGGTCAAGGGGCTATAGCTCAGGTGGTTAGAGCGCTTCACTGATAATGAAGAGGTCCCAGGTTCAAGTCCTGGTAGCCCCACTGGATTTCACGAAATCCGCTCCAAGCGGTAGTGTTATTCCTAACGGGTCCTTAACTCAGTTGGTAGAGTGCCTGCTTTGCAAGCAGGATGTCGGGAGTTCGATTCTCCCAGGATCCACAAACAAATAGCAGAAGCCCCGCCGGTTCGGCGGGGCTTCTGCTATTTCACTGCTCGTGCGCGAGGCACGCGCGCCCTCGGGTTACCGGCCAAAAATGGGCTATCGGCCAAAACGTGTGGATGGCGTTGGGCGTGTCTCACCCTCTCCCTGCCCAACCGCTGCGGA
>NZ_BAAAKZ010000008.1:0-36942 GCF_039528015.1 Leucobacter albus
ATCCCTGTTTTAGCGCGTGATCATGCGGCTAGATCAAGATTCCATCCACACGTTTTGGCCGATACCCCCGAGATCATCACGTCGCATGACTCACGCCTAGATTACTCATAGAAACTTCGACATACTGACACAGGGCCGCTTTCGACGGGCGGCCCTAGCGCCGCTCCCCTATGGGGCCAAGACAGACGGGCGCAACCGAGCGCCTGGTGAAGGATGTTCATGAAGAATCGACCACTGTATGCCGCCGCAACTGCAGCGGCCCTCTCGCTCTCACTCGTTGCTGGGACAGCGGCAAGCGCCTCGGCAGCGCCGACAGCACCCTGCCACGCGACCGGCGTTGAGGGGGTGGACTATTTCAACCGAGCAATGGGTGAGATCTGGGATCGCGAGGAGCTCGCAAAGCGCTCCGACTGGTTCGGCAACGACATACTCCCTGGTCTCGCTGCCGAGGGGGTTGTCGCCGCTTCAATGATTACTCCAGAGCCGCAGCGGGTCGTCGAGTTCTTTAACGGTGGCGTCCAAGCCGCGTTTGAAGAATTCCGCCTATCGCTCGAACAGCTGGCCGACCGAGTCGAAGCGGCCGGGGGCCACACCGCCGAAGATATTCGCGAGTTCAACGTTGCACGGTACACATACGCACTCGCTATCACGAACGGCTTTGCCGATGCCTTCAACGCAGATCGCGTTTACGATCACGCGTCACACCCAGACTGGGACGACATCGTCGGGCAGTTCTTCTATGCCACCGGTCGGTTGATCTACGGGTTCGAGCCTGATGTCGGGGGTTCGTTTGGCCGGCACGCCCGCACCTACCCAGTCTCGCAAGCGGAGATTCGCTCAGCATTTTCCGAGATCACCGACGAATGGGTGCTCAGCGGAGCCTCCCCCGCCGAGGCAGAGGCGAAGGCCCGAGAAACGATGACAGCGGCGATGACAGCGTGGGTAGAGCAACAGACGCTGACGTCTCTCGAGGCCTTTCAAGTTGGGGCGCGCCTGAACCTCGACACAGCAATGGGCCTGGGGTACGTCGTTGAGCTCGAGGGCAGCAACGGCGCAGTCCTTTCCACCCCCGTCAACCATGCGTCGACGCGGCCGATGGCCCTCCGAGACCTCGCCTCGTCTGCGCCCAGCCAGCTGCTCGTAGACGACAAGCTCCTCTTCGCGAGCCTCGATGCCTCAGGGGCGGGCTTCAGAACTCCCGAGGAGATCACCGGGCATGCCTATGTGCGCGAAGTCGTCGAAGAGACGCTAGACCCACTGGATACACCAGCCACAGTTTCGCCGAACGAGTTCGCGGCCGCGGTGCAAGAGGTCGTAGAGACCCAACTCTCCGAAGCTCACACGCTCGCTGGGGACTTCGATGACGTCCCGGTCGAGTTCCCCCATCTTCTCGACGACTTCACGGAAGACTACCTTTCGTCTTTTGACGATCTCGAAACTCGCGAACTCAAGCGGCTACCCGATTGGCGTGACGAATCGGGGGCACTACCCTACGACAAGATTCGCGCCGATCAGTTCGACGTTATTCCGTTCACCGCCTTGCGAGAGCATGGTGTCACTTCGGTGTCGCGAGCAGTTCGCTACTCCTCAGTTGATGGTGCGCAACTCTCAGGTGCCCCCGAGGTACACCAGGTCGCGGAGTTTTGTTCGACCAAGCACCTGCTGACCGGAGAAACTCGCTGGAGCGATACGGCCCTGACACTGCCTGCCGTGACAGCGCCCACAGCGGCCCACCCTGCGCCGAACGCGACGTTGGGAGCCCCGAGCCCCACTGTGGAGGCGATCGAGGTGACCCCCGCAGATATCGACCTGCCCACCGCTGAGGTCGTGTTCCCCGTGAGCTTCACCATCCCGGTTCGCCACGTCGACGAAACCGGCGCGGCACTGCCCGCATCGCTGACAGCGGGCAACGAATCGCGCACCGGAGCTTGGGGAACGACCGAGGCTGTCTCGGCGCTCAAGCATGATGACTGGACGCTCACTTCGCAGTCGGCAACCCAGCACGTGAAGTTCACTGCTGACCAGCCGGCAATCGTGTTCACGTATCGCAAGGCGACTGCGTCCGAAGGAACGACCGTAGAAAGCACACCGGTGGCGCTGGTCGAGACGGGCGCTAGCGGCTCGTTCACCTGGCAGCTGCTTGCTGCAGCACTGGTGTTCGCAGGCGCGGCCGCCGCAGGCTGGCAGGCCCGCCGCCGATCTGCCTAGCGACAGTCGCGGGAGCCGGGTTCTCAGAAGACTCTTTGAACCCGGCCCCGCTGACTAGCGCCCCGCGACTGTTTTCAGTCGCCGCCACCACACCAGGCCGGCACCACCGAGCAGCAGCGCCAGCCCACCAAGCCACCCAGCAGCGGGTGCGCCGCCGCCGGTCGCGGGGAGCGCCCCCTGGCCAGCACCTGCACCGCCGGGACCGGCGCCCGCCCCGTCGCCGCCACCGCCGGGGCCCGTACCGGGGCCGGTGTTCTCGGTGGCGTCTGTGATCGTTACGGTAATCTCGACGGGCTCACCGAGGTTGGCCCCGTTCGTGGCATCTGCCAGCACAACGGTAAATGCTCGGTCTCCCTGAGCCCCGCTTCGCTGCTTCGTCTCCACGATTACGTCGCTCCGCTGAGGCTGAGACGCCCCGGGCGCAGCGGGGAAGTCGAGCGTCGGGGTGGCTGACTCGTAGTCGCGACCGCCAACCGCGGTGCCGTCGTGGGTCGTCAGGGTGACCCGGGTCGGCAGCTCGGCCCCCCAGCCAGCCTCGGCTGAGCGAACGACGGGGATGACGGCGTCTTCGCCCTCGACCACAGAGATGCTCTGCACCAGGGCAACGGTGCCGGTAACGCTCTCAACCGCTCCAATATCGGCTCCGCTGCCAGCTGGGCGAGCGACTCCGCGCTGGTCGTGCGCCACCGTCGGCGCGCTGAGGGCAGCCCCGAGAAGCACCGAACCGGCGGCCGGGAGCTTGGTCGGCAGCGGCCCACCGTTGTCTCCGAGCGCCCCGAGCGCGATCTCCTGAGTGGTAGCGAGGGCTGCCGCGGGGAGCGCGCCCGACTCGCTGCGCACTACGGTGTCGGTCGTCTCAATCGCTGGCGAGCACTCGCAGTCAACGAAGAACGGGTCAGTCGGCGTGTCAAAGACGGTCGAGCGCACGAAGACCGCGCTGGGTTCAACATCGTCGTAATTCGCGACCTCGACTCCTCCGCCAGAGAACGTGTTGTGCGAAACGTCGACCTGGCCAAAACTCCCGAGATCTTGAATACCAACGGCCGCCTCGTCGCCGTCTGAGAGGTCGAACGTGTTGTTTTCGAAGGTGAGGTGCGCAGCATCGATCCAGCCGATCGACACAGCCTGACCGCCACCAGGGTTGCCCGTTGAACCGTCGAAGGTGTTCCCGATGAAGCTCAGAATCTCATCTGATTCTTCGCGGCCCTCGCCGAGCTTGTCTGCGCTCACATCGCCGCCACTTGCGATCGACGAGTTGCCAGAGAAGAGGTTCTGTTCGAACTCCGCGCGCGTGTTCTCGTGCTGCACCCATTCGATGAGCGAGACGCTCCCGTGAGAGCCGCTCTCGGTGTTCGCGACAGTGTTGCCCGCAAATCGAAACGTATCCTGGCTCAGGCGCTCGTCCATGAGCGGTTCGTCTGCGACCTCCGCGAGCCACGCGTCAAAGTACACGGCACCGCTCTGCTCTGAGTAATTGTCCCTGAACTCGTTGCCGACCACGGCGACCGACTTCTGCGCTCCGGCAAACTGAAGCGGTGCCATGCGCATGTCGTTGTCGGCAAATACCGAGTTCGTCACGAGAGCCTGAGTCGCTGCGTCATCGATCTGAATGGTTTCGATAGCCGCCCCGAACTCCCCCTCGATACCCACAAACTCGTTGCCGTCGAGCAACACCTGCTTCGCGCCAACGACGTACAGGCCGCTGGATGTGCTGTCTGCAACCCTGCTCCCCGTCATGCTGAACAGCTCAATCACGTCGGTGTGAATTCCGCCCCACACCTCGAGCGCAGTCTCATCGCCACTCCCGGCGAACGTGCTCGCGTTGACCGTTACTTTCCCGCCCTGCGACGCGAGCTCTACTGGAGCATCGTCAAACACCGCATCCGTCAGGGCTATGCCCCCGCCAGGAGTTGCCTGCGGCTCTGCGATCACTTTGGTGTCGAGCACTCGTGTGCCTCGAATGTTAGACAGCGCCGCAGTGTGCTCTCCGGCGAGAATTACGGCCTCAACGTCGACGAACCCGACACTGGTAGCGCTCAGTGCGAGCGTCGTGCCCTCAGACACGGCAAAGCTCAACCCGTTCGATATCTGCAGATCTGCAAACGAGACCTCCTCGACGCCGTCGCCCGCTTCGTAGTCGATACTGTAGCCCTCCAGGTTGATGCTTGCCCCAGAATCGGCTGCGCCAACGAGCGCGATCGAGCGAGCATACTCACCGAGCTCCACAGACAGGTCGGTATCGAGGCTGATCTCTCCGACGCCCGGTGCGATCTGCACCACGAAGTCTTTCGCCCCTCCGGCAGGGTTCGCTGATTCCTCTCCCACCGCGGTGAGAACTTGCCGCAGGCTTCCAGGGGCGGGGTCAAAGCCATCGTCGGTTGCCACCGTCACTACGTATTCGGTCGTGGCCGCGTGAGCGGGTGGCGGCGCGACACCCACGCCAACCCCACCCAGCGCAAGTGCCGCCGCGGCTGCTATCGACCACTGCAGCGGGCGCGAACCTACACCCCCACTCAATGGAGAACAACTCTGGCCAGGGCTCACTGTGCTCACTACCGCTCCTCGTCGAAACTATCATCGCGCGCGTACGCGCAGTTCTCACCCCAACCTATGCGCTGCGGTAGCACCAAGCAAGGAAATCAGGTGAATAACCAATGCCGCGCCGCCGCAGTGCGGCAGAGCGGCAATGCGGCAGAGCGGCAATGCGGCAGAGCGGCAATACGGCAGAGCGGCAATGCGGCAGTACGGCAGCGCGGCCCCGGCGCCGCCACGCTCGCTCTCACCACGGCTGCCGAAAGGCGTAGCGCCCGTCAACAAACACGTCGATGTAGCTGGCGCCACCGTCGATGATCTGCTGCGCGATGAGCCGCACCGAGACGATGTGCGTTTCGCGCTCGCCGACCTCAAAGTCGAACACGTTCGGCATCACGATGCCGAGATGGCCCCCGCTGTCGACGACGGGCTTGCCGTCGACGGCGATCGTGACGCGGTTGCGCACCCCGCGCACCCGCACGGTCACCTCGTGACGCTCGTGCGTGCCGACACTGAATGAGAACGCGACTGCCATGGCTCCACCCTAGCGGCGACGCCCTCCCAGGGTACTCGGCCGCGGCGCGCAGCCCGCCGGCGAGCGCTAGGCTTGGCTCAGGTATTCAAGCCGTACGGCACCCCGAGCAACCACGGAGTCTCATGCCAGAGCAGCCCACCACCCCATCGCCCGATCTCGCGTTCGCGCTCGAGCTCGCGGAGCTCGCGGATTCGATCTCGCTCCCCCGCTTTCGCGCGGCAGATCTTCGCGTCGACACCAAGCCAGACCGCACGTTCGTCACCGATGCCGACCGGGCCGTCGAAGACGCGCTGCGCGCCCGCATCGAGGCCGAGCGCCCGGCAGACGGCTTCTTTGGAGAGGAATCGGGGCGCGCAGACCGCGGCTCGCGCCGGTGGATCCTCGACCCCATCGACGGCACCTCCAATTTTCTGCGCGGCGTGCCCAACTGGGCGACCCTCATCGCGCTCGAGGTCGACGGCGTGCAGACCGTTGGCGTCGTCTCAGCGCCCAGTTTCGGCATGCGCTGGTGGGCCGAAATCGGCGGCGGCGCCTGGGGCCAAGACGAGGGCAAGGAGCCACGCCAGCTGCGCGTCTCAGGCGTGAGCGACCTCGAGCACGCCTCGCTGAGCTTCCAGTCGATCGAACAGTGGCGCGAGGCAGGCTATCTCGACTCGCTGCTCGCGCTCGAACGCGCGACCTGGCGCGACCGCGCCTACGGCGACATGTGGTCGTACATGCTGCTCGCCGAGGGGCTCGTCGACATCGTCGCCGAGTTCGACGTTAAGGCGTACGACCTCGCCGCGCTCGTGCCGATCGTGACCGAGGCGGGCGGGCGCTTCACCGACATCGAGGGCAACGAGACCGCGTGGAACGGGAGCGCGCTCGCGACGAACGGGCCGCTGCACGATGCCGTCGTCGAGCTTGTCGCGAAGGCACGAGGGGCCGAAGGCTAACGCAGATGTCGACCACAGTTCAGACCCGCCAGGGTGCCGGTGCCGGAGCCGCCCTCGGATCCTTCGCGATCGACGCGGCGCTCGTCACCGTGTTCGCCGCGATCGGCAGGGGCAGCCACGCCCGCGAGGCGACGGCCGCCGGCCTGTTCGAGACCGCGTGGCCGTTCGTCGCCGGCCTCGCGATCGCGTGGCTCCTTTCGCTCGCGTGGCGCCGCCCCGCCGCGCCGCTGCGCACCGGAATTCCCGTGTGGATCGGCGCGGTCGCCCTCGGCATGCTGTTCCGGGCGCTCAGCGGGCAGGGCACCGCGCTCCCCTTCGTGATCGTTGCGACGCTCACCCTGCTCCTGTTGCTCGTCGGCTGGCGGCTCATCGCCGCGCTCGTGCGGCGGATCCGCGGGCGCCGCACGGCCTAGCCTTCACCGGGGCGCTGCTCAGTCTTCCCCGCGCAACTCGCTCGCGCGCCAGCGCACGCTCGTGACCTCTGGCACAGGCACGATGTCTGCAATCGCGGCCTCGAGCGCGCCGTCGTTGCGCTCGAACGCGACGAGGCGGGCGGTGAGCTCGACCTCGCCGGGGGCGATGTCGTTCGCCTCGAGCGAGTGCACCGTGAACGCTGGCTGCTGCAGCGCGGCGACGACCTGCGACCGCACCGCGACCTCGGCGGCTGCCGCGGAGCGCACGACGAACTCGTACTCGGTCGCCACCGGCTCGCGCGTTGCCGACCCGCCGACCCTGTCGAGCAGCCGCCCGAGTGGGCGCAGCAAAATGTTCGACAGCACGATCGCGGCGGTGCCGGCGACGGCGATGATGAGCATGCCGCCGCCCGCGAGCGCGCCGACCGCGGCCGACGCCCAGAGCGTCGCTGCCGTGTTCAGCCCCGAGATCGAGGCGCCCTGCTTCATGATGACGCCGGCGCCGAGAAAACCGATGCCCGAGACGATCTGGGCGGCGACGCGCGTCGGGTCGGCCTCAACCCCGGTGAAGCTAAACGCTCCCATAATCACGAACAGCGCGGCGCCCAGGCTCACGAGCGCGTTCGTGCGCAGCCCGGCGGTGCGGGAGCGCAGCTGGCGTTCGAAGCCGACGGCGGCTCCGAGCACGAGGCTGACGGTGATGCGGAGGGCAAGGTCGAGGAGTTCCATGACATGCCGCCTTTCTATACTTGCTCTGCTACGCCACTGAGCCCGGGTGGCCATTGGCACGAGGCGGGTTCCTCGCGCCCGGGCCGCCCGGGCTCAGCAGAGGTGTTGCGTTAGATCCAATCGCCGAAGCGGCGCACGTAGCGCGTCTTCGCGAACTGCACGACGATGCAATAGGTGGCGAGTGTGCCGATGAGCCACGGGAAGTAGCTCCACGGCAGCGGCACAAGCCCGACCGCCGCACCGAAGCCCGTGAACGGCAGAATCAGCCCGAACACGCACACGATGGAGGTCGCTATGAGCAGCGGCGCGCTCGCACGCGACTGGATGAACGGCAGCTTGCGCGTGCGCAGCAGGTGCACGATGAGCGTCTGCGAGATGATCGACTCGATGAACCAGCCGGACTGGAAGAACGCCGCCTGGTCGACGGTGTTGGCCGCGAACACGAACCACATGAGCATGAACGTGGTGATGTCGAAGATCGACGACAGTGGCCCGATGCGAATCATGAATCTGGTGAGCGTCTTCGACTCCCATCGCCTGGGCCTGCGCACCTGCTCGTCGTCGACCCTGTCCCACGGGAGCGTGAGCATCGACAGGTCGTAGGCGAGGTTCTGAATGAGCACGACGATCGGGATCATCGGCAGGAATGGCAGCATCGCGCTCGCCACGAGCACCGAGAACACATTGCCGAAGTTCGATGACGCTGTCATCTTCACGTACTTCATCGTGTTCACGAAGGTGCGGCGCCCCTCCATCACGCCGGCCTCGAGCACAGTCAGGTCTTTCTCGAGCAAAATGATGTCTGCCGACTCCTTCGCGATGTCAACGGCAGTGTCGACCGAGATGCCGACGTCGGCCGTTCGCAGCGCTGGGGCGTCGTTGATGCCGTCGCCGAGGTAGCCGACGGTGCGGCCGTTCTCGCGCATCGCCTCGATGATGCGAGCCTTCTGCGCCGGGTTCGTCTTCGCGAACACGTGGGTGCGCTCGGCGAGCTCTCCCAGTTCTTGCAGCGACAGCGCCTCGGTTTCCTCGCCCAGCACGACGCGGGTCGCATCGATACCAACCTCACGGCACACCGTCGCCGCGACGAGCGCGTTGTCGCCCGTGATCACCTTGACGTCGATGCCGTGCGACGCGATGCTCCTGAGCGCGGGCTTCGCCGAGGCCTTGGGCGGGTCGAGGAAGGTGAGGATCCCGACGATCGTCATCTCAAACTCGTCGTCGACCGCGTACTCGATCTCGCGAGCGAGCGGGCCCGCGACCGCGATGTCGCGGGTCGCGACGCCGAGCGCCCGCATTCCGAGCGCGTTCTGCTCGGCAACGATCGCCTCGATCTCCGCGCGGCGCTCGTCGGTGAGCAGCACCTTATCGGTGCCGATCATCTCCCAGACCGAAATCTTCAGGATCTCTTCGACGGCACCCTTCGTTACGACGACGTGGGTGTCTGCTCCCTCAGCGACGACCACCGACATGCGCCGCCTCGCGAAATCGAAGGGCATCTCGTCGATGAGCTCGAACTGCGTAACCGAGCGGTCGAGGTCGTCGCCGGCCGCGGTGAGCACGGCCTCGTCGAGCAGGTTTCGCAGCCCGGTCTGGAAGTGCGAGTTCACGGTCGCCCAGCCGAGCGTGCGGTCGCTCGTCTGACCGCGCGTGTCGAGGTGGCGCTCGAGCACGATCCGGTCTTCGGTGAGCGTGCCGGTCTTGTCGGTCGCGAGCACGTCCATCGCGCCGAGGTCTTGGATCGCGGCGAGCCGTTTCACGATCACCCTGGCACGCGACATCATCTGCGCGCCCTTCGCAAGGTTCGCGGTCACGACGAGCGGCAGCATCTCTGGGGTGAGCCCGACCGCGGTGACGACCGCGAACATGAACGCGCTCCCCCAGTCTTTGGTGAAGCCGTTGATAATGAACACGGCGGGCACGATGACCGCCATAAACCGGATCAGCGTCCACGTGACCTTCTGGATGCCCTTGTCGAACGCGGTCTCTGGCCTGGCGCCCTGAATCGACGCCGCGAGGTTGCCGAACGCGGTGCGATCACCGGTCTGCAAGACGAGCGCGGTGCCAGAGCCCGAGACGACCGAGGTGCCCATGAAGCCGAGGTTCTCTGCCTCGAGTGCTTCGTTCGGGGTTGTCAGCGCGACGACCCGCTTCTCCACGGGCATCGCCTCGCCCGTGAGCATCGCCTGGTTCACCTGCAGGTCGACACTGCGAATGAGCCGCACGTCGGCAGGCAGCATGTCGCCCGCTGCCAGCTCGACGATATCGCCCGGCACGAGCTCCTCGATCGGGCGCTCCCCGGTCACGGGCACGCCGTTGACTCTGCGCGTGACGGCCGCGGTCGTGCGCACGAGTGCGGCGAGCCGCTCGGCCGCCCTGCTCGAGCGAAACTCCTGCCAGAACCGCATGATCGAGCTGACGAGCACCATCGTGCCGATCGTGATGACGCCGATCCAGTCAGCACCCTCCTCGGGGTCGGCGAACAGCACATCGGTGACGAACATGATAGCGACGAGCCCGATAAGGATGAGGATGAAGGGGTTGCGCAGCGTACGCAGGTACTGAATTACGGGCGACGGCGGCCGCTGGTGGCGCACGACGTTGGGCCCGAAACGGTCGAGGCGCGCGGCCGCTTCGAGCTGGGTAAGGCCCTCGCGGTCGGCCTCCACGAGACCGAGCGCCCCCTCGGGGGTGGCCTGCGTTGCCCGGGCGAGCAACTGCGTGTCTGCCTCGGGGGCAGCGACCTTGATCTTGCGCTTGGTGTTGGTCTTTGGCGCAGTGCCGGGCTTGTCCGACGCTGGTGGCGTCGGCGTTGGTGGTGTTTCGATGGGTGAGGCGTTCATAACAACGGTCCTTCGGGTGCAGACGCACGCCAGATCGCGCCGCGGCGAACGGCGTGGGCAGCGTCGGGTGAAGACGGTGAACGAGGGCTGCTCGTCTTCCGCGCGGCGAGCCCGTCTCGGTGCTCTCGCTCAGCTGCTGTGCGTCGCTGCTGGGTGGTGTGTGCCGCGCGGCTGGAATGATCGACTACTGTCGCCGCTCACGGGTCACCTCCTCAGCTCGGCAGCGCTCGACACAACGAGCAGGCCGGAACCCACGATTCCCGCGAACACCTCCACGTCAGAGCTTTGGCACTGCGCGACGTATCCGGTTCACGGAATCCGCTTGGGGCCAACCCTTAATCCGGGAGGGCCTGTCCTCAGCCTGGGCGTCTCTAGACGTCGTGGGATGAGCGGACTGTGTTCACGCAGGAGCCTCGCCGAACGAAGCGCTACTCTCTCCACGCTACACTCAATTGCGCAATTGCGCAAGCAATGCCCCGCCCATCCGGCGCCTCCGCAGTCACCGCCTGAGCGCGCGCCTCGGCGTGAGCATAACCCCGACGAGCGCCGTGGCGAATTCGAGCACACCCCCGGCGTTCAGCGGCGACACGCACACCCGAATGAACGGGGGGCTGTCGAGCCGATACGGCTCCCCGGCCTGCACCGCCCACCCCTTTCGCGCGAGCGCGGCCACAACCTCCGCTTCGAACGGCACGGGCACACAGACGGTGAAACCGCACACTCCCCGCGCGGCGATCCCTGATC
Source organism: Leucobacter albus (assembly GCF_039528015.1). Lineage (NCBI taxonomy): Bacteria > Bacillati > Actinomycetota > Actinomycetes > Micrococcales > Microbacteriaceae > Leucobacter > Leucobacter albus. The sequence goes on from NZ_BAAAKZ010000008.1 coordinate 10,940, forward strand.
TCGCGAGCACCTGAATGAGCAGCTCGCGGCGCTCATCGTAACTCGCGGCAGCCCGAGAAATCCGGTCTTGCGCAACCGGGTCGTTGAGCACCCGAGCGGCCAGCCGCTGCGTCAGGTGACTCACCCAGCCAGGCCCGATGAGCTGGCGCATCTGCACCCGGTCGGTGGTGTCGCGATCCATCGCCGCCACGGCCAGGCGCAGGTCGGGGCCGAGCGTCTTGCTAAACGAACGCACCACCGCCCACGCCGACCGCCCCGCGGTGAGCGTGCGAAACGGCGCCGAGGCGACTCCCGACAGGTGGTCGTCTTCAACGACGAGCACATCGGGGTAAGCCTCGAGCACGCGCAGAAGTTCGCGCTCGCGCTCCGCCGAGAGCGCAGACCCGGTGGGGTTTTGCCCGCGCGGCGTGTGAATGATGGCGGCCACCCGGCGCTGAGCCAACCGCTTGGCCAGGTCGGCCGGCACAAACCCCTCGTCGTCGATCGCCACCCCGACGGCCTCACACCCCAGCACCTGCAGCAGCGTGCGCTGCGACCCCCAGCACGGGTCTTCGACGAGCACGACGTCACCCGGGTGCAGCCGCGCGCTGAGAATGCGCTCGAGCGCGTCGAGCGCGCCGTTCGTCGCGGTCAGTTCGCCAACCACGCCGTCTGCTTCGAACCCCCGCCTCACCACCTCATCGAGCTCGGCGATCACGTTGGTCGCGTCGTACAGGCTCGGAGAGTACAGCGAGTCATCGAGGTAGGAGGCGACAGCGGGCAGAAGATCTGGGTCTGGCTCGACTGAGCTTAGATCGACGAGCCCGGTCGGCACGGTCGAGAGGTAGCTTACGGGCAGCCGCGCGAGGTCTGCGACGACGCTTCGCTTACCCTGCGTCGACACGATGAGGCCGCGCGAGCCGAGCGTGCGCATCGCGGTCGCGACACTCCCCGGGCTCAATTCGACCGCCGCGGCGAGGGCTCGAATCGACGGCAACTGGGTGCCTGGAGGCAGTCGGCCGTCACGAATGCGAGCCGCAATTGCGGAGACGAGCTCATCCGTGTACGCTACCGGCGCCAGATCATCTATTAACACAGTTACAAACTGTACCAATACAGCTAGGGAACATCAATGTGGATTAACCCCACCTACGCGCCGCACGACGCACTTGGCACCGCGAAGGCACTCGTAGACGCCCACCCGCTCGCGGTGGTCATCACCGAAGACCCGCTCGCAATCGCGCACATGCCCATCCTCTGGCGCGAAACCGCCGGGGGCGACCCGGTGCTCATCGGGCACATGCCCCTCGCCGACCCGACGAGCAAACAGCTCGCAGCAGGCGGTCGCGTGACCATCGTGTTCCCCGGCCCTGCGAGCTACATCACGCCGAACTGGTACCACAGCGAGGGGCTACCAACCTACAACTACGCACCCGTGCACGTCGCGGGAGTCGCCACGCGCCTCGGCGAGGCCGAGCTGCGTGAGCACCTGCTCGACCTCGTGGCCGACCACGAGGCAGGGCATTCGCTCGACGAGCGCGCCTGGGCCCTCGACGGTGACGCCCACGCCCGGCTCGAACGCCTGCTTCCGCGGGTGCTCGGCTTCTCGGTGCCCGTTACCGAGCTGCAGGTCAAAACCAAGCTCGGGCAAAACCGTGACGCCGCAGACAACGCGACCGTCGCATCACAGCTCGCGGCCGGCGACAGCGCCGACCGCGAAATCTCCTCCATGATGCGGGGGCAGTGCCCCCACACTCCAAGCTAACCGCGACCCCGCGGTGAACGGCGCAATGGTGCGCTCAGAAAGGAAAACATGAACCGCAATCTCACGAGGGCAACGCTGGGGGCGTTCCTTGGAAGCTCGATCGAGTGGTACGACTTCTTCATCTACGGAACCGCCTCGGCCCTCATCTTCAACAGGGTCTTCTTTCACGACCTCGACCCAGCGCTCGGCACCCTCTTCAGCCTCTTGACCTTCGCGGTCGGCTTCCTCGCCCGACCGCTCGGGGCCGTGATCTTCGGCCACATCGGTGATCGCTACGGGCGCCGGGTGGCGTTCACCTGGTCGCTGCTCATCATGGGCGCGGCGACCGTTGCCGTCGGGCTGCTGCCCGACGCGACGCAAATCGGCAGCATGGCCGCTGTGTTTCTTGTCGCCCTGCGCATCGTCCAGGGCATCGGCGTCGGCGGCGAGTGGGGCGGGTCGGTGCTCGTCGTCACCGAGAACGCGCCGTTGCGCTGGCGCGCGTTCTTCGGGGTCGCCCCGCAGCTTGGGAGCCCCGTCGGCACGATCATGGCGAACGGAGCCTTCATTCTCGTCGCGATGCTGCCCGAGGAAGACATGCTGAGCTGGGGGTGGCGCATTCCGTTCTTGGTGAGCGCGCTGCTCATCGTCGTCGGCTACGTGATTCGCCGCACCGTCGAAGAAACCGAAGATTTCACCTCGGCCACCGCCGAGGGCGGCTCAACCGATTTCCCCATCAAAGAGGCGATCGTGTCTGCCTGGGGCCGCATTCTGCTCGTCGCCGGCTCGCGCATCCTCGAGCTCACCGGGTTCACCGTCGCAACCGTCTTCCTGGTGGGCTACGTCACGACCACGCTCGGAGGCGAAGCGACGAACGTCACCAGCGCGGTGCTCTGGGGTGGCGTGGCAGAGCTCATCGTGCTGCCCATCTACGCTGTGATCATGCTGAAATACCGCCCCAAGAGCCTCATCTATTGGGCGGTTGGGCTCGGCATCTTGTACGTCACGCCGTTCTTCATGCTCGTGAACATCAACGAGGCCTGGTCGATTACGCTCGCCATGATCATCTGGTTCCCGATCATTTCGCTTCCCTTCGCCGCCTACCCCACGCTGTTCGCGGAGCTCTTCGACGAGCGCATTCGCTACTCGGGAATGTCGCTCGGGTTCAACCTCGTCGGCATTTTCTCGGGGTTCGCTCCAGCTATCGTTTCTGGGCTGTACATCGCGACGGGAAGCTGGTGGGCGATCGCTGGGTTCCTCGCGGCGGGCATGCTGGTCACGCTCGTATGTGTGCTGCTGATGCAGACCCCCTACATTCAGGCTGGCGTCGAACGCGACCGCGCCCGCCTCGACCGCAACCGGGCAGCCGCCGAGCCTGCCCCAGCGGTCAGCCAGTAATCCACCGTCAGTTTCGTTGAAAGGAGCGCGGCATGCGCGCCGATCTCATCTTCAAGAACGCGGTCATCCACACGATGGATCCGCAGCGCCCCACAGCCACCCAGATGGCAGTGTGGAACGGCCAAATTCTCGCCCTCGACGAGCAGCTCGCAGGCGTCGACTGCGACAACGTCGTCGACTGCGAGGGGCGCACCCTGCTGCCCGGTTTCGTTGACGCTCACACCCACCTCGGGTGGACAGGCACTCGCGAGTTCTCGGTCGATGTCACGACCGAGACCACGGCGGCCGCGGTGCTCGACCGGGTTGCCGCGGCAGCTGCCACCCGGGCGGCATCGGAGTGGATCGAGGTGACCGGATACGATCAACGGCGCATCGGCGGCACGCACCTCACCGCGGCGCAGCTCGACCAGGCGGGCGGCGGGCGCCCCGTCTGGGTCAAGCACTTCTCGGGGCACGCGTCGGTCGCGAGCTCAGCCGCGCTCGCGGCCGCAGGCGATCAAGCGCTGGCGGCCGCCTGCCTCGAGCGCGCCGGCCTGCTGCTCGAGGAGGAGCAGGAGCTCGTCAGCACGCAGGTCTACCCCTACCCGCTGGCCTTCATCGAACAGGCCGTGCGGGTCGCCGCTGAGCTGTGCCTTCGCGACGGGGTGACAAGCATCGTCGACGCCGGCATTGGAGCCGGGCTCGCCTCGATCTCGGCGGTCGAGCTGCGCGCGTTCCAAAACCTCGTGGCGGCAGGTGAGCTGCCCGTGCGCGCGACCCTGATGCCGCACTTCGACGCGCTGCAACCGATCGAAGCGCACCCAGACGACACCCTGGAGGTCGGGCTCGGGCTGGCCGTCGCCTCGGGCTTCGGCGGCGAGCGCTTGCGCATCGGCCACGTGAAGTTTTGGTTCGACGGCGGCATGATGGCGCGCACCGCCGCTTTCACGGAGCCCTACAGCGGCACCGACAACGTCGGGCTGCTTGCCGGGGAGCGCGAGGCGCTCATCTCGCAGGTCGCCTCGGCACACGCGTCGGGCTATCGCGTCGCGATTCACGCGATCGGTGACGTCGCGATCGACGCCGCAATCGACGCGCTCGAGGCCGCCCGCTCGCGCCGGCCCTTCGTGCATGCCAGGCCCCGGCTCGAGCACGGGGCCTACATTCGAGACGACCAGCTCGCCGCGCTCGCCGACCTCGGCGTCACCGTCGTGTCCCAGCCCTGTTTCTTGCAGACGAGCGGAGACGACTTCGCCGACATCATGGGAGCGGAGCGCACCGCCAGGCTCTACCGGGGCAGGTCGCTGCTGGATGCCGGAATTCGACTTGCCGCCTCGACCGATCGACCGCACGCGGGCACGCCGTTGCAGGCTGTGCAGGCCCTGACCGAGCGGCGCTCGAACACGGGCAGGTCTCTCGCCCACGCCGAGCGCCTGAGCGTCGCCGAGGCCCTGCGCGCCTACACCATCGATGCGGCCTACGCGGCTGGCACCGAGGCTTGGACAGGTTCGCTCACCCCGGGCAAGCGGGCCGACATCGTGATGCTCGACCGCGACCCGCACGACACTCCGGTCGAAGAGATCGGAGGCATCGCCGTCGCGCAGACCTACGTCGACGGTGCCCTCGTCTGGCAGGGAGGCGCGGCATGAACTCCCCCGTCACTCAGACCGCACTCGCCTCCCCCACAGTGTCGCAGGTGGTTGCTGCCGAGCTGGCCGGGGCGGTCAACACCGTCTTCGGCGTCGTCGGTAACGGCAACGCTCACGTGGTCGACGCCCTCATCGCCGCGGGAGTGCCGTTCACCCCAACCAGGCACGAAGCAGGCGCGGTCGGCGCGGCCGACGGTTTCGCTCGGGCAACGGGGGCGCTCGCGCTCGCGACAACGACGTACGGCCCCGGGTTCACAAACGCGCTCACCCCACTCGCCGAGGCGGTCGCCGCGAAGTCACCGCTGGTGCTGCTCACCGGCGCCCCGCCGGCGACGCCCAGGCCATGGGATATTGATCAGGCGGCGTGCGCCCGCGCCGTCGGGGCCGCCGTGGTGCGGCTCGCCACGACGGGGGTCGCCGAGGCGCTGCGCGACGCGGTCGGTCACGCGCGCAACCGCCGCAACCCCGTCGTCATCGAGTTGCCCTACGACATTGCGACCAGGCCAGCGTTGCCCGGGCCAGGTGCCCGCGGAGCGTCGCCCGGCGTTTCGACGGCGGGACGCGCCCCTGCCGCACCGGGCGGCCGCGGTGAGCTGACGCCGAGCGAAGCCTCCCTTGTCGCCGAGGCCGCGAGCGTGCTCGCGGGAGCCGAACGGCCGCTTGTCGTCGCGGGCGCCGGTGCGCTCCGCGCCGGGGTGATCACCGACCTCGCCGCGATCGCGCGGGAGCTCGGCGCCGCGACCGCCACCACCGCGGTCGCCCGTGGCGCCTTCGGAGAAGGGGTCGCGTCGCTCGGCGTGATCGGAGGGTTTGCGGCCCCCGCGGCTGCGGCCCAGTTGGAAGCCGCCGACGCGGTGCTCGTCGTGGGCGCGAGCCTCAACCCCTTCAGCACTCGCTTCGGCCGGGTCTTCGGTTCGGCAAGCGTCGTGCGCATCGATCTCGACCCCGGGCCAACCCAGGCGCCTGTCGCGCTGTCGATCGCAGGCGATGCCGCGACGCTCGTGCCCGCGCTGCGGGAGGTGCTCGGCGAGAGAGTCGGCGAGACGGTCGGGCCCGCGGGCGTGACCGCCTCGACGTGGGGCGAGCTTGCCTGCGAGGCCGCTGCGAGCGGCGCGTCGCAGGAGCGCCGACCCATTGCGGAGCGAGCAGGCGACGGCCGGCTCGACCCGCGGGCGGTCGCAGACCGCCTGGCCCAGATCCTGCCGCGGCGCCTGCGCCTCGTGCAAGACATCGGGCACAGCATCTCGTGGGCGCCGCAGCGATTCGCCCCGAACCCGGAGTTGCCCCCGCTGTTCATGGGCTCGGCTTTCCAGTCGACAGGGCTGGGGCTGCTCGGGGCGATCGGCGCATGTGAGGCATCTCGGGGCGAACTCGTCGTCGCCGCCATGGGAGACGGGTCGTCGCTGATGGCGCTTGCAGACCTCGACACGCTAGCTCGGTCGCGCACCAGCTGCGTGGTGCTCGTCTGGAACGATGCCGCCTACAACGCCGAGGTGCTCCAGTACGCCAACGCGCAGGGCCTCAACCCCGCCCCGATGCTCATCGACGAGGTCGACTTTGCCGCGGCAGCACGGGCGGTCGGCGGCGCGGGCAGCACAATCACGGAGCTCGCCGACCTCGCCCCGTTCGAGGCGTGGCTCGAGGGCGGGGACGGGCTCTACCTGCTCGACTGCCGCATTTCGCGCGCGGTCGAGGCACCGTTCATGGAAGAGATCACGGCCTCGGTGGTGAGACACGACACGCTCCCCACCTAGGCAGCACCCCGGGCGCCCGCCTCGCGCTTATGCGGAGCGAAACACGCGACTGATTCCGCTCCCCAGCTGCGCGACCTGCAGCCAGAGCACGAACCGCAGCGCCGGCCTGAGGAGTACGCGCTGCGCGCGCCTCAGCGGCCCCGCGGCCGGGCGATCTGCCGGCGGCTGCCACCCGAAAGTAATGCCAAGCTGGGTGCCGCCGGCCGCCGGTGCCAGCGACAGGGCAATGACGCGCGTGTTTGCGCTCGGCTCATCGGGGAAGCTCATGCGCCACTCGATGCGCGAATGCTCGTCGAGCTGCGTAAGCTCGACGAGCAGGCTGCGCCGCTCGGGCCTCACCCGCATCGGCTTGCCGTCTGGCGCCTCGCTCCGAGCGGTCGCTGCCCACGCGTCGCCGAGCTTCGGGTGCAGCCCCCGGAGCTCGGCTGGCAGCTCGACCTCGCCGACGATCACGTCCCACTCCGGCATCCGCTCCGCGGCGATCAAGAGTTCCCAGAGCTCAGCAACCGGCGCCGGCACGAACGCGGTGCCGGTTCGCATGAGCTGGTTTCGCGCTGGGCTCGCGCCCGGCGACGTCACCTCGCGCTCAGCCGCCACCCCAGGGCGTTCGGCCCCCGGCCCTGCCTGCGCTCGGCGGCTCCCAAACGTCGGGATCCGCTCGGCGACTTCGAGCCGCTCCGTCACGGCGGCCGCCGACGTGCCCAGCCGAGCAAGCAGCTCTGCAGCCAACCCGCTCGGCTCTGCGAGTAGCTCGCGCAGCACGGCCCCCGCATCTCCGCTGCCGTGTTTGTTCGCGAGCGTGATCACGCGCTGGGCGCGTTCGCTCCACTCGTAGCCTCCGGTCTGGTGGAACACGATGGGGCCGGGCGCCGGCGGCTCGTGATCGACACCGAGCGCGCGCAGGTGCTCCGTGTGGTGCTCGGCAATGGCCTCGCGGGCGGCCCGCAGTGTGACGCCCTCGGCGCGGAGCACCTGCCCAGCGGGCTCCTCTGAAATCGAGAGCGCGAGGAAGAGATGCTCGAGGTCGGCCTGTCTGAGGCCCACCCGCGAGGCCTCTTCCATCGCGGCGAGCGAGAGCGCGTACGAGGTCGCGGCGCTGCGCGTCACGCGGCTCATGCCCGGCCCCTGACCCGCAGGTGACGCTGATCGACGCGCTTTGCGTATTTCTTGTGCACGGCCTGGCGGCTGACGCCAAGGGCATCGGCAATGGTCTGCCAACTCATGCCAGAAGCCAAGGCTGCTTCGACGTGCCGCATCTCCAACGCATCGGCGAGCGATCTGAGAGAAACAACGGCCCTGAGGCCTACGCGCGGATCGGTGGCGTTCACTGCATCCTGAGAAGCTTCAACGATGTTCATAGTGTCAACCTACGTTGCGAAGGCGCGCCTGTCAACCCAGGTTGCGCAACCCGCTCGCCGCCGACCCTGCGGTAGATAGGCAATCTGCCCAAGATAGGGCCCAAGGCGCGGGCTTCGACCCTGGGAGCGCAGAGGCCGTATGCTGCGCAGCCCCAGCCCCAGCCCGAGCGCAGCCCCCAGCCCCAGCCCCAGCCCGAGCGCAGCCCCCAGCCCCAGCCCCAGAAACACAAAGAGGCCGCCCAGCGGGCGGCCTCTCGCGCGAAAGCTCAGTGCGTGATGCGCATGCCCTGTGGAGCCGCGGGGAATTGAACCCCGGTCCACTTCGACGATTCCATGCCTTCTACGAGCGTAGTTCGTGAAAACGTTCTACTCGGCCCCATCCTTTGCCACGAACACCTAGGATGACAGGCCCAGTCTCAGTAAAAGTCCCGGTGCGCCCTGAAACACAGCGAACCAGCAAGCCCCCTAGATGACGCCAGGAAACCGGGGCGGAGGCACACCCGGCCTGACGGACTCGGTCTCGTGCTTAGGCAGCGAGAGCGAAGTCGGTGCGCTTAGAAGTTGCACCTATTGGTTGCGAAGGGCGTTAACGAGATAACTCCGCGTCCTCGGCCCGCTTCTCACAGTCTCAAACCGACGTGTCGAAACCGATCGGCCCCGTAGGGTGGGTCACACGTGACCCATGGGCATTCACATCACACACTATTGAGTTCTCAAGGAACCTGGCTTGGCCAGGCCTTCCAGAATACCACGGCACACACCGCAGCGCGAGGCCCGCATGCATTCCAACGGCCTTCACCGCGCCGACTACGCTCGAAGCATGACACAGCGCACCGGCAGCCCGACGTACACCGACTGGCTGTGGCACAACTGGAATGCCATCGGGCTCACGCTCGCACTGCTGCTTGCGCTCACCTGGTTCTGGACAGTCGCAGAAATTCCCGCCCTCGGGCTACTCATTGCGGCAGTGATACTTGCGGGCGGAGGGCTTGGGCTCCTCCCCCGACGCATCTTGCGCGGTTCGGGTCATACAACGCTGCCGGGGCGCATGGCCCCGCTGCTCATAGCCCACTGGTGGTGCTCGGCGGTGTTCCTCTTTCTACACGTGACCACCTCGGCGAGAATCACCTCGGCGATACCCCTACTCGAGCCGCTCGGGGCGCCCTTCAATGAGCGCCTGGCGGGCACTATTGTCGGCTGGGCACTCGCTGCCTACTTCGGCACACTCATAGCGTTGTTCGTCACCGCGATCGCTCGCCGCACCGAGCAGCTCAACGACGCCCTGCGGTGGCGGCGCCCGAGCGCAGTGGTTGCATTCCTTGTCCCTGCGCTGCTCGCGGCGGGTTCGGTTGCCACGCAGTTCACGATCGAGTCGCAGCGCGACGCCGCAGGTGACTCCGTGCGGGCAGCGAAGCGATACACCGACGGCGAGCGAATAGCGCTCACACAGCAGCGCTACGACGCAGCGCAGCACGACGTCTCTGAGGTGCGCGAGCTCATCGAGCCCGAGAGCCGTTGGGCGAGCAATAGCCCGTTCATCAATCGGGCGCAGAGCGCTGATCGCACTGGCGCCGAGTCGTACGGCTTCCACCTCGACTGGGAGCTCGACCGCCAAGCGACCCCCGACGCGGCCGGGGCGGCCACCGCTCATCTCACCGAGCGGGGGTGGCGCGTCGTCAATGCGGCGCTCTCCGACGGCCCCAACACCTTCTGGGCCGACCACCCCGACGGCAGGCACATGAGCCTTATCGACAGCAAACGCGGCGCGGGCAGCACACTTCGATACCGCTCGCTCGAGTGGTGGAGTGGTGACGACGATGGTTCGCTCGGCGCCGCGTGCCCGGCTTCACGCCTGAGCGGCTACTTTTCGACCGAGCGTCAACCGTCGCAACCGGCCGCACAAGCCGATACCCCGGCCGCTCAATTCGCGGCGGCTGAGTGGCCTGCGTGTTAACAGACGCGGGGCGGATCGGCGACTGCCGACCCGCCCCGCGCATCGCGCAGCTGACTACTTCGTGAGGAACTCGAGCGTCTGTGCGACGCGGTTCGAGAAGCCCCACTCGTTGTCGTACCACGCCGACACCTTGACCAGCTTGCCGCTCACCTTCGCGAGCTCGGAGTCGAAGATCGAGGAGTGCGGGTCGGCGACAATATCGCTCGACACCAGCGGATCCTCTGAATAGGCGAGCACGCCCTTCAGGCGCCCCTCGGCGGCCTCCTTGAACGCCGCGAGCAGCTCGTCGCGCGTGACCTCGCGACTCACGACGGCGGTCAGCTCGACGATGGAGCCCACGGGCACCGGCACGCGCAGCGAATCGCCCTGCAGCTTGCCATCGAGCTCGGGCAGCACGAGGCCGATCGCCTTTGCGGCGCCGGTCGACGATGGCACGATGTTCAGCGCCGCCGCCCGCGCGCGACGCGGGTCCTTGTGCGGGCCGTCGACGAGGCTCTGGTCTCCGGTGTAGGCGTGCGCCGTCATCATGAAGCCCTGCTCAATACCCGCGAGATTGTTGAGTACCTGCGCGACCGGCGCGAGCGCGTTCGTGGTGCACGAGGCGTTCGAGATGATGCGGTGCTGCTCGGGGTCGTAGGCCTCGGTGTTCACGCCGTAGGCGAGGGTCACGTCTGCGCCCTTCGACGGCGCACTCACGAGCACGCGCTTGGCGCCTGCCTCGAGGTGCATTCCGGCGTCTTTCGCTGCCGTGAAGCGCCCGGTCGACTCGACAACAACATCGATCTCAAGCTCGCCCCATGGAAGCTTTGCCGGCTCGCGCTCCGCGAGAATCTGAATGCGGCGATCGCCGACGACGAGGTAGCCGTCTTCGAAGCTCATCCGCTCCTTCGCGCGGCCGTAGACCGAGTCGAAGTTGAAGAGCTGCGCGAGCGCGTTTCCGTCGCCAAGGTCGTTCACCGCGACGACGTCGAGCCCGCTGCCCCGTTCGAGGATCGCGCGGAGGAGCCCGCGGCCGATCCTACCGAAACCATTGATTGCGATGCGAGAGGTCATTTGTCCATCTTTCTCGAACTTCTTGGGGTACTCCAACCATTCTCACGGCAAAACACGGAACGGGAAAGTGGCAATAATGCCTCCTCCTGAAAGGATTACGCCACAGCCGAAAGTGGCTACTCCCCCTGCGTGAAGGTGCGGCGGTATTCGCTCGGAGTCGTGCCAAGCACCCGGCGAAAGAACTGGCGCAAGTTCGCGCCGGAGCCGAGCCCGACAGTGAGCGCAATCTCGTCGATGCCGAAGTCGGTGTTCTCGAGCAGTTCGCGGGCCAGATCGATGCGCGCGCGCATCACCCACTGCATGGGCGTGTACCCCGTCTCCTCGCGGAACCGGCGGGAGAACGTGCGCGGAGACACATTCGCGTGGCGCGACAGCGACTCGATCGTGAGCTGCTCGTCGAGGTGCGTGAGCGCCCACTCGCGCGTCGTCGAGAACCGCTCGCCGATCGTTGGCGGCACGCTCCTGCGCACGTACTGCGCTTGCCCGCCGCTGCGGTACGGGGCAGCGACCAGGCGCCTGGCCGCGTGGTTCGCCGACGCCATGCCGAGATCTCCCCTGAGAATGTGCAGGCACAGGTCGATTCCAGAGGCCGCCCCCGCCGAGGTGAGCACGGAGCCCTCGTCGACGAACAAGACGCTCTCGTTGACCTGAATCTGCGGGAAGCGCTCGGCGAAGATTCGGGAGTAGTGCCAGTGGGTTGTCGCCCGCTTGCCGTCGAGCAGCCCGGTCGCCGCGAGCGCGAAGGCCCCCGTCGAGATCGCCGCGATGCGCGCACCGCGCTCGTGGGCGGTGATGAGCGCGCGCACGAGGGCAGCCGGCGGCTCCTCACGGTCGGGGTAGCGATACCCCGGGATGAAGATCAGCTCGGCGCTCGCAAGCGCCTCGAGCCCGTGCTCGACCGCGTACGAGAGCCCGTCTCCCCCGGTCACCAGCCCCGGCGTAACGCCGCACACGCGCACCTCGTAGGGCATGCTCGGCCTCGTCGTGAAGACCTGCGCGGGGATTCCAACGTCGAGCGGCTTCGCGCCATCCAAGATGACGACGGCGACCTGCCGCAGGCGATCCGCCACGGCGACGCCTACTCGCCAGTGCGGTTGCGCTGCCGCATGGCCCGCTCCGCCTCGCGCTTGTCTTGCTGCTCGCGCAGCGTATGCCGCTTGTCGTACTCCTTCTTACCCTTCGCGAGCGCGATTTCGACCTTCGCTCGGCCGTCCAAGAAGTACAGTCGCAGCGGCACGATCGTCATGCCACCCTCGCGGGTCTTGTCGTGCAGCTTGTCGATCTGTTTGCGGTGCAGCAGCAACTTGCGCTTGCGGCGCGGCGAGTGGTTCGTCCACGACCCGTTGAGGTACTCGGGAATGTAGGCGGCGTCGAGCCACGCCTCACCGTTCTCGATAAACACGTACCCGTCGACGAGCGACGCGCGCCCCATGCGCAGCGACTTCACCTCGCTGCCCGTGAGCACGAGGCCCGCCTCGAAGGTGTCGAACAGCAGGTAGTCGTGGCGCGCCTTCTTGTTCGACGCGATGAGCTTCTCACCGGTTTCTTTCGGCACGTCCACGTCCTTTCTCTTGCGGCATTGCGGGGGTGCGCAAGGATCTAGCCTATCGGAGCCGCCGCGCTAGGCGCGAACTCGCGCGAGAAACGACAGCGCCGCCCCGACCAGCTCGGGTGAAACCGTGCGGTAGGGGCGGCTGCTGGCGGCTCGCGGCGCTAGACCCTGAGGTAGCGCGTGATGGCGATCTTCGCGGCGATGGCCGAAAGGATCACGCCAAGGGCGATGAGAATCGGCGGCACGATCAGCGATTGCTCGACCGTGATGTAACTCGTAAACGGCACCTCTTTGACCAAGAAACCCTGCACGAAGAACTTCACGATTGCGACAGATGCAGCCCCCGCGAGCACGGCGCCGATGAGTGCGGCGATAATGCCCTCGAGAATAAACGGCGTTTGAATGAACCTGTTCGACGCGCCGACGAGGCGCATGATGCCGATCTCTCTGCGCCGCGAGAACGCCGAGAGTCGAATCGTCGTGGAGATGAGCAGCATCGCTGCGATGAGCATCAGCCCGGCGATGCCGATCGCGGTGTAGCTCGCCACCCCGAGGAACAGGAAGATGCGATCGAGCAGGCTCTGCTGATCTTTCACGCTTTGCACCCCAGGAATGCCGGTGAAGGTCTCGGTAATAATCTCCGACTTCGACGCATCCTTGAGCTTCACCCAGAACGTCTGGTTGAGCTGTTCGGCGCTCGTCACGTCGAGAATCGGGTTGCCCTCGAACTGCTTCGTGAACTCCTCGTACGCCTGATCGTGGTCAAGGAAGAAGTAGTCTTCGACGTAGGGCGCGAGAATCTCGTCGTTCAGTGCAGCCTCGATGGCTCCGATCTGCTCCTCGCCAGCGTCGGTGCCGTCGCACGTCGCGCTCTTGTCGTACGAGGTGCAGAGGTACACCGCGACCTGGGCGCGGTCGTACCAGAACGACTTCATCTGCTGCACCTGCTGCTGCATGAGAATCGCGGCGCCGACGAAGGTCAGCGACACGAAGGTGACAAGAATCACCGAAATAACGACCGAGAGGTTGCGGCGGAGCCCGCTCCACACCTCTCCCATCACAAGCCTGAACCTCATCGCGTCGGCCCCACATTTCCCTCGTGTTCGTCGCTCAGGCCGAGGCGCTCAGCGAACCCGCCTGACTCCGCCACCTGCACGGTGCTTTCGACGTCTGGCTCGAGGAATGTCGGAATGCGCTTTCCGGGCACCGCCTCGTCTGGCGGCGGCGGTTGGTTCGGGTCGCTCGCGTCTTCAAGGTGCGAGGCGAGCGGGTCTTCGATTGCCTCGGCGAGCGGCTCGCCCGCCGCGGATGGGAGCGGATCGATGAAGCCCGCTTCGCTGCCGAGGGCGCCAGCGGCCGCGGCATCCTGTTCCCTGATGCGCTCGACATCGGGAGCCAACGCCTGCCGCACGACCTCCTCCGACGTGCGCAGCACGCGCGCGCCGGTGTCGGTGAGCTCAGCGATCGGAATCGACGCGGTGTGGCCGTAGCCGCCCTCGACATCGTCGCGCACGACGACGCCCTGCGAGAGCTCGACGACGCGCTGCTGCATGATGTCGACGAAGGTTGCCTCGTGCGTGGCCATCACGACGGTCGTGCCAGAAGCGTTGATTGCCTTCAGCAGCTGCATGATGCCCAGGCTCGTGGCCGGGTCGAGGTTGCCCGTCGGCTCGTCGGCGAGCAGAATGGCAGGCTTGTTCACGATCGCCCGCGCGATCGCAACGCGCTGTTGCTCGCCGCCCGAAAGCTCGTGCGGGAAGCGCTTCGCCTTGCCGGCGAGCCCGACCATCTCGAGGGTGTCTGGCACGGCCTCTTGAATGAATCCGCGCGATTTGCCGATCACCTGCAGGGTGAAAGCGACGTTGTCGAACACCGTCTTGTTCGCGAGCAGCCGAAAGTCCTGGAAGACCGTGCCGAGCCCGCGGCGAAAGTATGGCACCTTTCGCGACGAGATCTTGCTGAGGTCTTGGCCAGCGACGTGGATCTGCCCTGACGACGGCCGATCCTCGCGCAGGATAAGGCGCAGGCAGCTCGACTTGCCCGAGCCCGAGGCACCCACGATGAAGACAAACTCGCCGCGATCGATTTTAAGATCGATCGCGTCGAGCGCGGGCTTTTGCGTGCCGCGATACTTCTTGGTGACGTTTTCGAAGAGGATCATAACGCCACAGAGACTACGCGCCCTTTGACCGATATCGCCTGAGGCGCGCGCGAGTCACACGCATTCCCGGCAACCTTTGAGCCCGCCTCTAACGCGCTGTGGGCCCACCGGCTTTGGGTTACTTGTTCAGCGAACGCCAGCGAATACCGGCCGCGATGAACCCGTCGAGGTCACCGTCGAACACCGCGTCGGGCTGCGACGACTCGAACCCGGTGCGCAGATCCTTCACAAGCTGCTGCCCGTAGAGAAAGTAGGAGCGAATCTGGTCACCCCAGCTCGCGGTGATGTTGCCCGCGAGCTCCTTCTTCTTCGCCGCCTCTTCTTCCTTTTGCAAGATGAGCAGTCGCGCCTGCAGCAGCCGCATCGCGGCGGCGCGGTTCTGAATCTGGCTCTTCTCGTTCTGCATCGAGATCACGATGCCGGTGGGAAGGTGGGTGATGCGCACAGCCGAGTCGGTCGTGTTCACCGACTGGCCGCCGGGGCCGCTCGAGCGGTACACGTCGACGCGGATGTCGTTCTCGGGGATCTCCACCTCGGTCGCGGCCGCGAGCAGCGGAATCACCTCGACCGCGGCGAAGCTCGTCTGGCGCTTGTCTGCAGACCCGAACGGGCTGATGCGCGCGAGCCGGTGCGTGCCAGCCTCGACCGACAGCGTGCCGAATGCGTACGGCGCATCGATCTCGATCGTCGCCGACTTGATGCCAGCGCCCTCGGCGTAGGAGGTGTCGAGCACCTTCGTCGTGTAGCCCCGATCCTCTGCCCAGCGCAGGTACATGCGCAGCAGCATCTCGGCGAAATCGGTCGCGTCGTCGCCGCCGGCGCCCGACCTGATCGTCATCACCGCGGACTCCGCGTCGTACTCGCCGGAGAGCAGCGTCTGCACCTCGAGATCCTGAATCAGCGTCTCGATCGCGGTGAGCTCGGCGAGCACCTCGGCCTCGGTGTCGGCGTCGTCAGCCTCCTCCGCGAGCTCGGCGAGCACCTCGACGTCGTCGATGCGCGACTCGACGCCGCGCACCTTGCGCACGCGTGCCTGCCGATGCGACAGGCCGCTCGTGACCACCTGCGCCGCGTCAGGGTCGTCCCACAGGTCGGGGGCAGAGGCCTGCTGCTCGAGCTCGGCGATCTCGCGGTCGAGCTTCGGCAGGTCGGTAACCTCGGCGATATCGGCGTAGGTGGCGCGGAGCTGGCGAATCCGTGCGGAGAAATCCTGTTCAAGCATGATGCCCCAGCTTACTCCCCGTCGCGCCTAGATCACCACGGGCGCGGCAACGGGGGTGCGATCCGCCCCGCGATCAGCATCCCACCCCGATCGCAGCCGCACCAGGCTCGCGCGCAGGTCGTCGGCCGGCGCAGAAAACGGGAAGCGAATAAACCGCTCGAATACGCCCGGGCTACCGAACCGCGGGCCGGGAGCGAGCCGCACGCCGGCCCGGGCCCCCGCCCGCGCGAGCCGAGTCGAGTGTCGGCCACCCAGATCCACCCACGTACTCACTCCCCCGGCGACCCGCGGCACGATCCACTCGGGGAAGTGCACCGCGGCCTGCTCGGCGAGCGTGCGGTACTGCGCCGCGTGCGCGACCGCCCGCTCAGCAAGGATCTCGTCGTAGCGCTCGAGCGCGAGCTCCGCGATCACCTGCTCCCACGTGCCCGTGCCGAGGTCGCCGATGCGCCTCGAGACCTCGAGCCTGGCGATGAGCTCTGGCGTCGCCCTGATCCACCCAACGCGCAGCCCACCCCACACCGTTTTACCGAGCGAGCCGACGGTAATGATCGCGTCTTGCTGGTGCGCGTGTGCGGCCGCTGCGGCGAAGGGGCGCACGAGCCGGTGTTGCCCGAGCGTGAGCTCCGCGGTCGTTTCGTCGGCGAGAATGAGCGCGCCCTGCGCGGTCAGTGTCGCGATGAGCTCGCTGCGCAGCTCCTCGGGCATGCTCTGCCCTGTCGGGTTGTGGTGGTCTGGAATGAGGTACACGAGGCAGGGCGAGGTGCGCCTGGCGATGTCGAGAATGCTCGCTGCGTCGTACCCGTCTGAGGCCACCGGGAGCTCGGCGACGAGCGCCCCCGCCGCCGCAAGTGCCTCGCGCGCGTGCGGGTAGCTCGGCGACTCGATCAGGCTGCGGTCGCCGCGGCGCAGCAGCGTGCGCGCGACGAGGAAGTTTGCGTGCTGCGCGCCGAGCGTCACCATGATCTGCTCTGGCGTCGTCGGTAGGCCCCGCAGCGTGTAGCGGTCTGCGATCGCGCGACGCAGCTCCGGGCTACCGATCGTATCGAAGCCGAGCAGCTCGAAGGCGTCGGCACGCTCGGCGAAGGCGCGGGCGCTCAGCGCGGCGAGGCCGGGCCACGGCGCGGGGCAGGCGGTTGTGAGGTCAATATCTCCCGCGCCAGCGGTCTCGGCGAGGTCGGCGGTCGCGCGCTGGGGGCGGATCACGGTTCCCGACCCCTGCCGCGAGTGCGCAAGCCCGCCCTCCCGCAACCGCTGATAGCTCGCACTGACCGTCGTGCGGCTTACCCCGAGGGCGTCGGCGAGCGGCCGCTCGGCGGGCAGCGCGGTGCCGGCCGGCACGGTGCCGTCGCGCGCGAGCAGCGCGATCGAGTCGCTGAGTTCGAGGTAGCTGTGGCCGTCGCCCCGCCAGTCGCCGAGGAGCTGAACGAGGCGCCGCGCCGAGAGTCGTTGCGCGATCATGATGCCACTCTAGCCAAAGTGGCCGCTTGTAGACCAGGCCAAATCAGAGTGGACTGGTCACATGATGTTCAAACTCGCGCGCCTCATTCCCGGCCTCCTGCTCTACGGAATAGCCGACGCCTTCATGATTCGCGCCGCCGTCGGCGTCGATTCCTGGACCGTGTTTGCGCAGGGGGTCGCGCACCACACTGGCCTGAGCATCGGAATTCTCACGAACATCATCGGTCTCGCAGTGCTGCTGCTCTGGATTCCGCTGCGCCAGCGCCCCGGGCTCGGCACTGTGCTGAACATTCTGCTTGTCGGGCCAGGCATCGACCTGGGGCTCTGGCTGCTGCCCGCGCCGGAGCCCATGTGGCTGCGCGTCGCCTACTTCACCACCGGCATGTTGCTGCTCGCTGTGGCGAGCGGCATCTACATTGGCGCGCGCCTCGGCCCCGGCCCCCGCGACGGGCTCATGACCGGCATCCACAACCGCTTCGGCACCCCGATTTGGATCGCACGGACAGCGGTCGAGCTGACAGTTCTCGTCGCCGGGTGGATCCTCGGCGGCAACGTCGGTCTCGGCACCGTCGCCTTCGCGCTGCTCATCGGCCCGCTCTGCGGAATCACGTTGCCGCTGTTCGACCCCGTCACCCGCAGGGAGGCGCTCGAAACGCGACGGCGGGAGGCGGCCGAAGCCGCCTCCCGCCGCTAGCGAGTCGCTTTGGTGACCTACTCGGCGCCCTCTGGCACCTTGTTGTAGCCCGTCACCGGCTGAATCTCATCGAAGCTCGCCGCCTTCTTGCGGAAGCCCTTCGTGAGGAACAAGAGGTAGATGAAGCCGAGAATTGTCCAGGCGATGCCGCCGAGGAGCGCATCGAAGTGCAGGTTCGCCCACAGCACCCCGGTGAGAACCATGCCGATCGTCGGCATGATGACGTACGAGAGGAAATCCTTCGGCGTCTTGTAGCGCTTCTGCCGGATTGCGAACCACGCGATCACCGAGACATTGACCGCGGTGAACGCGATGAGCGCGCCGTAGTTGATGAACGCCGAGATGATCTCGAGGTTGAACGAGATCGCGAGGAGGCTCACCGCGCCAGTCAGCACGATATTGAAGGTCGGGGTGTGCGTCTTCGGGTTGATGTAGCCGAAGAACTTCTTGGGCAGCACGTTATTGCGCCCCATGACGAGCAGCATTCGCGACACCGACGCGTGCGAGGCGAGGCCCGATGCGAGCGTCGCCGCGAAGCCCGCGGCGGTGAGCACGGCCTGCAGCACGGGGCCGCCGACGAACTGTCCGATGAGCGGCAGCGTCGAGTCTTCGACGAACTGCATGTCGCCGCCGGGGGCAAACTCCTCCCAGCCCGGGAAGCGCAGCTGCGTGAAGTAGCCGGCGATGAGGAAGATCGCGCCGCCGAGCACGACGGTGAGCAGAATCGCGCGTGGCATGATCTTCGGGCTCTTCGCCTCTTCCGCGTACATCGTGACTGCGTCGAAGCCGATGAACGAGAAGCAGACGATCGTCGCGCCCGTGAGCACCGCGCTCATCTGCACGCCCTCGTGGAAGAACGGCTGGGTCGACGCAATCGAACCGGTGCCCTCACCGTCGACGAGCTGTGCCCAGACCATCACCACGAACACGACCATGACGACGATCGAGAACACGAGCAGCACCATGTTCAGGTTCGAGGTGCCGCGCATCGTGAGGTAGATGACGGTCGTGACGAGGATGCAGTACAGCACCACCCAGATCCACCCGGGGGTGCCGGGGAACACGGCTTCGAGGTAGCTGCGAATGATGAGGCAGTTCACCATCGGCAGCAGCATGTAGTCGATGAGCGACGTCCAGCCGACCATAAAGCCGACGTTCGGGTGAATCGACTCGCGCACGTACGTGTAAGCGGAGCCTGCGCTGGGAATCGCGCCCGACATCTTGCCGTAGCTGACCGCGGTGAACACCATCACGATCAGCGCGATGAGGTACGACAGCGGCACGACGTTGTTGGTGTCGCGGGCGACGAGACCAAACGTGTCAAACACGACGGTCGGGGTCATGTACCCGAGGCCAAGGCCGACGATGGCCCACAACCCGAGACTTCGTTTGAGCGATCCACCGCGCTTTGCAACGGGCGTGAACGTCTTTGTCATCTGCTCTCCTGAATACTGAGAGTCGCACCGGCTGCTTCGCCCCTGTGCGACAACTGCTGTGGCGGGTTGGTGTTCCGCCAGGAGTTCATCTTGCACCCTCGGGAGGTGCCACGCAAAAGCCCGCCCAGTGTTCCGAATTATCTTCGGCATCTGGGCGGGCTATCGCTGCAAACCCTGGGGAACCACTGAGGATTCCGCTACCGCGTTGCGAGCTTTTTCTGTCTACTGATATTCACCGACTGCACGATGATGACGAGCAGCAGCGCCCCCACGAACACGATCGAGGCGAGCACGTTCGCCTGCGCTGGCACGCCCTTCAGCGCCGAGACGTAGATGAACTTCGGGAACGTCGTTGCGGTGCCAGCGTTGAAGTTCGTGATGATAAAGTCATCGAACGACAGCGCGAAGCTCAGGAGCGCCGCCCCAATGATGCCGGGCATGAGCATCGGCAGCGTGATGCGCCAGAACACCTGCCCGGGAGAGGCGTAGAGGTCGCGCCCCGCCTCTTCGATCGCGGGGTTCAACGACGCGACCCGGGCCTTCACCGCCACGACCACGTACGAGATGCAGAACATCACGTGCGCGAGAATCACTGTGCCGAGCCCCTTCTCGACGCCGGCGAGCAGAAACTGCGCGGCGAGGCCAGCACCGAGTACGACCTCGGGCGTCGCCATCGGCGTGAAGAGCAGCAGGCTGATCGTCGAGCGGAACCTGAACCGGTAACGCACGAGGGCGATCGCGATCATGGTGCCGAGCACCGTCGCGATAACCGTCGAGACGAGGCCCACCATGATCGAGTTCGAGAACGCCGTGCACACCTGCGGCGCCCCGCAGGGGTTCTGCCAGTTCTCGAGCGAAAACCCGTTCCACGTGATGTTGTTGCGCCCGCGCTTCTCGTTGAACGAGAACAGTATGACGTGCGCGATGGGCAGCAGCAGGTAGATGAGACCGATCGCCCCGACGACGGGAACGAAGGCCTTCCCGAGGCTGAATTTCTTCACAGCAGATCCTCCGCCCCGCTCTTGCGCACGTACGTCGCGATGATCACGAGAATGATGAACATCAGCATGATCGAGAGCGCGGCTGCCATCGGGTAGTTCTGCGTCTGCAAGAAGTTCGACTCGATGACGTTGCCGATCATCGCGGTGCTCGTTCCTCCCAAAAACTCCCGCGACGCGACGACGTAGTCGCCAGACATCGGAATGAAGCTGAGGAGCGTGCCAGACACGATGCCGGGCATCGACAGCGGGAGCGTCACGCGCCGAAACGTCGTGACCGGCGACGCGTACAGATCGCTCCCCGCCTCGAGCAGCCTGAGGTCGAGCGCCTGCAGCGAGGCGAACATCGGCAGCACCATGAACGGAATGAAGTTATAGACGAGACCGAAGATCACCGAAAAGTGCGTGCCGATGAGCTCGCTCGGCAGAATCGATTTCCACGCCAGCGTGCGCAGCAGCATGCTGATGAAGAAGGGCGCGACGACGAGAATCAGCAGAATGCCCTGCAGCATCGGCCGCTGCCGCACCTTCACCCCGATGAGGTAGGCGAGCGGGTAGCTGATGATCAGGCCGATGATGGTCGCGGTCAGCGCGTAGATAAACGAGCGCACGAGGTGCGGCCAGTACTCGACGAGCCCCACCCAGTAGTTACGAAACTCGAGGGCTGCGACGTACTCGCCAATGCCACCGGTCGCCGCGGGCGCCTGCAGCGCCGTGATCGCGAGCTGAATGAACGGGGCGACGAAAAACAGCAGCATGTAGGCGATGCCGGGTGCGAGCAAGAGCAGCACGATCCACCCCCGCTTGCGCGGGTGCTGCTCCACCGCTTTCGTGTGTCCGGAGAAGGCCGTAAACGCCATGGCGGCTCCCTCCCCTACCCTGCCCGAGCTGCCTGGGCAGCGATGGCCTGGGTCGAGAACTCGGCGGTGATCGACCCCGTATCGGTCGCGTCGTCGGCGAGCCCGAACGTGTGCTCGACGAGCCAGCTCAGCCACACCTCGTCGCCGAGCCGCGCTGCGGGGCCGGCGTCGACGTTCTGGGCGAACACCTGCACCGCCCCGAATTCCGGCGCCTCGACCGTGTACTGCGTGCTCACACCGCTAAACGACACATCGGTAATGCGGCCAGGGCCGATCGCGTTCACGCCTGGCTGCGTCGCCGGCGCACTCGCGTGCAATCTGATCTTCTCGGGCCGCACTCCAACAGTGATCGTGCCGGTGGTGCGCTCGGTGCGCGGCAGCGGCACGGTGATCTGGTCACCGTTCAGCGATGTGTGGATCGCCTGCTCGTTCTCGCCGGTTACCTGCACGACGAACAGGTTCGACTGCCCGAGAAAATTCGCAACAAACACGGTCTTCGGGAGTTCGTAGAGCACCTCTGGGGCGCCCATCTGCTCGATCCGCCCCTTGTTCATCACCGCGACGGTGTCGGCCATGGTCATGGCCTCCTCCTGATCGTGGGTGACGTGGAGGAATGTCAGGCCGACCTCCTGCTGAATCTCCTTGAGCTCGTGCTGCATCTGCCGCCTGAGCTTGAGGTCGAGCGCGCCGAGCGGCTCGTCGAGCAGCAGCAGCGCTGGCCGGTTCACGACCGCGCGCGCGAGCGCGACGCGCTGCTGCTGCCCGCCCGAGAGCTGGGCCGGCTTGCGATCGGCGACGTGGTCGAGCTCGACGAGCCGGAGCGCCTCGTGGGCCTTCCCCACCGGGTCCCCGATCCGCCGCCTCCTGAGGCCGAACGCAACGTTTTCGAGAATCGACATGTGCGGAAACAGCGCGTACGACTGGAACACTGTGTTCACCGGGCGCTTGTGCGGCTTCAGCGCCGTGACATCGGTGCCTCCAATGCGAATTTGGCCCTCCGTCGGCTCCTCGAGCCCGGCCACGAGACGCAGCGTCGTTGTCTTGCCGCAGCCCGATGGGCCGAGGAGCGCGAAGAAGGAGCCGGCGGGAATCGTGAGATCGAGGGCCTCGATCGCGGTGAACCCAGGGAAGCGCTTCTCGATGCCGACGAGCTCGAGGTCTGCACCCGCCTCAGCGAACGAGCTGGTAGCTGCCATGAGTTACAGCCCCAGCACCTTCTGAAACTCGGTCGAGTACTGCTTGTCTTCCTCCGGCGTGAGCGACCGGAAGCTGTGCAGCCGCGTCCAGTCCTCCTCCGAGGGGAAGATGAGCGGGTTGTCGGCGTTGTCGGGGTTGAGCTTTCGCATCGCCTCCTGCGTGCCCTTTACCGGGGGCACGAACGTCACGTAGTCGGCGACCGCCGCCATCACCTCGGGGTCGTAGTAGAAGTTGATCATTTCTTCGGCGAACCCCTTCTGCTCGGCGGGCGTGCCGTTCGGAATAGTGAAGGAGTCTGCCGCGATCATGCCGCCTGCCTCGGGCACCTCGATCGTCCAGCGTGGGCCGTCTGGCGACTCAGCGTTCATCATCACAACGTCGCCCGTCCACACCATCGCTGCGAGCGTGTCGCCGCGCTCGAGGTCTTGTGTGTACGAGTTGCCCTTCACGTTCTTGATCTGGCCGCTCTGAATCCCATCGTCGAGCCACTGCAGCGCCTCGCCCCACTCCTTGTCGCCCCAGCTGCCAGCCGGGTCGTAGCCGAGCCCCGCGAGAATGATGCCCATGGTGTCGCGCATCTCCGTGAGCACTCCAACCTTGCCCTTGAGCGAGGGCTGCATGAAATCGTCGAGCGTCTTGATGCCGCCAGGCACGGCTTCCGTGTCCCACATCAAACACGACGCGGGCAGCTGCCACGGAATCGTGAACTTGCGGCCCTGGTCTGCGTCGAGCGCGTTGAGCTGCGCATCCACGAGATTCGCGGTGACATTGGGCAGGTTTGCGTAGTCGAACGCCTGCACCTGCTCCGCCTGTATCAGGCGCGCGTTCATCCAGTCGGTGAAGGTGATGACGTCGTAGCCGGTGTGCTGGCCGAGCTCTAGCTGATCTTTGATCTTGCCGTAGAAGGTGTTGTTGTCGTCGATGTCTTCGATGTACTCGACGGCGATACCCGATTCGTCGGTGAAGAGGTCGAGCGAATCGTACGAGCCCGTCTCTTCGTTGTAGTCGAGGTAGTACGTCCAGTTGCCCCACACGAGCTGCTTCTTGCTGTCGCCACCGCTTCCCGAGCCACCGCCGCCGGGAGCGCACGAGGCGAGGGTCAGCGCGCCGAGGCCCGCGGCGCCGACAGCGGCACCCTTGAGCATCTGGCGCCTATCGAACTGGGCGCTGCGCACCATATTCACAATGCTGCGAACCATGGGGTCTTCGGGGATACGGCGTGCCATAGAAGTCTCCTTTGACTCATATTTAGCTTCAGCAGGTGCAGTCGTTGAACCCGCTGAGTCGTATGGATGAATATCCCACACGTCGCCCCGGTTGCCAATCACTCCGGCGTCAAATCGCGAATTTCTTCACGAAACAGTTACATTGCCCAGCTATCACCGTCGAGATACCCGCCGCATCCACCAATTCGCGAGCCATTCCGTCGAAAAGGGGCGCTTGAGCGGTGCAGAAACGCTGTCGGAGCCGTACGATGGCACCAATACGCGCTGCGGTGCACGCACGAACCCAGCCGCCATTTACCCATGTCATTCCACGCGACTACGTGGATATGCGCAGAAAACTGGCACCCAAACAACGGATTCCTTTGCTATTTCCGGATCGAACTGTCAGAATCAGAAGCGTGAGCAGCAAACGAACTATTCCTGCCCTCGACTCAACATCGAAGGCGATCATCGAGCAACTTCAGCTCGACGGTCGCCGCTCGTACGCTGAAATCGGGAAGGCGGTCGGGCTCAGCGAGGCCGCCGTCAGGCAGCGGGTTCAGAAGCTCACGGATGCCGGGGTCATGCAGATTGTTGCCGTGACAGACCCGATGCGACTCGGTTTCCACCGACAAGCAA
This sequence comes from Leucobacter albus, assembly GCF_039528015.1. Lineage (NCBI taxonomy): Bacteria > Bacillati > Actinomycetota > Actinomycetes > Micrococcales > Microbacteriaceae > Leucobacter > Leucobacter albus. The sequence goes on from NZ_BAAAKZ010000008.1 coordinate 35,233, forward strand.
TGCTCGGCATTCGCGTATCCGGCGACACCCGGGTCGTCGCCGACCGCCTCGCTGAACTGCCCGAAGTGAGCTACGTCGTTTTGAGCGCTGGCTCCTTCGACATCCTCGCCGAGGTTGTCTGTGAGGACGACGACGGGCTCATCGAGCTCCTGAATGAAAAAGTCAGGGACATCGATGGCGTCTCAGCCACTGAGACGTTCGTCTACCTCCAACTCAACAAACAAAAATACGACTGGGGAACAAGATAACCATGTCTTTCGATCCGACTGCTGCGGTCGACACTGCCGCGCTCCAGGCTTCGGCCAAGCGCCACATGTGGCCGCACTTCACCAACCGCAAGGTTCTCAACGACGGCATTCCCGTCATCACGCGCGCCGAGGGTCACCACATCTACGACGCAGCTGGCAAGGAATACATCGATGGCCTCGCTGGCCTCTTCGTTGTCAACGCCGGCCACGGCCGTCAGCGCATCGTCGACGCAGCTGCCAAGCAGATGAAGCAGCTCGACTTCATGCCGATCTGGTCGTACGCTCACCCCGCCGCTGTCGAGCTGTCGGAGCGCCTCGCTTCGTACGCTCCCGGCGAGATGAACAAGGTCTTCTTCACCACCGGTGGTGGCGAAGCTGTTGAGTCGGCGTTCAAGCTGGCGAAGCACTTCTGGAAGATCAAGGGCCAGCCGATGAAGCACAAGGTGATCTCGCGTTCGGTTGCCTACCACGGCACCCCGCAGGGCGCCCTGGCGATCACCGGCATCCCCGACATGAAGAAGTTCTACGAGCCGCTGACCCCGGGTGGTCACCGCGTTCCAAACACGAACTTCTACCGCGCCGAGGAGATGGGCGCTCCGTCCAACGACATCGAGGCATTCGGCCAGTGGGCTGCAAACCGCATCGAAGAGGCGATCCTCTTCGAGGGCCCCGAGACCGTTGCTGCTGTCTTCCTCGAGCCCGTACAGAACTCGGGCGGCTGCTTCCCGCCTCCCCCCGGCTACTTCAAGCGCGTTCGCGAGATCTGCGACCAGTACGACGTGCTCCTCGTCTCCGATGAGGTCATCTGTGCGTACGGCCGCGTCGGCGACTTCTTCGCTTCGAAGGCACTCGGCTACGAGCCCGACATCATCACCTCGGCAAAGGGCATCACCTCGGGCTACGTGCCCCTCGGTGCCATGATTGTCTCGGACAAGGTGTCGGAGCCCTTCAACTCGGAAGACAACACCTTCTACCACGGCTTTACCTTCGCGGGTCACCCCGCGGCAGCTGCTGCGGCTCTCGAGAACCTCGACATCTTCGAGGAAGAGGACCTCAACGGCCGCGTGCGCGAGAACAGCCCGCTGTTCCGCGCCGAGCTCGAGAAGCTGCTCGACATCGACATCGTCGGTGACGTGCGCGGCGAGGGCTACTTCTTCGGAATCGAGCTTGTCAAGGACAAGGCGACCAAGGAGACCTTCAACGAGGCAGAGTCGAACCGTCTGCTGCGCGACTACCTGTCGCCCGCACTCTGGGATGCCGGCCTCTACTGCCGCGCCGACGACCGTGGAGACCCCGTTATCCAGCTCGCTCCGCCGCTGACCATTGGTCCGGCTGAGTTCGCTGAGATCGGTGGCATCCTCCGCAGCGTGCTCAAGGACGCTTCGTCGAAGATCTAGCGACGTGACAGGCCCCACGGCTTGACACGCTCAGCCAGTTGGCCCCCTCGCTCGCGCGAGGGAAG
>NZ_BAAAKZ010000008.1:36973-226447 GCF_039528015.1 Leucobacter albus
CCCTGCTCGCCCCCGCCCACCTGCCCACCCTGCTCGCCCCTGCTCGCCCCCGCTCGCCCCCGCCCACCTGCCCACCCCTGCTCGCCCCCTGCTCGCCCCCTGCTCGCCCCCGAGACCTGCACTTACCTCCGAGCTCACCCCCGCACTTCTCGAAACATCCACCCGGCTCGGAGGCATCGCTAGGGTTCACCCGGGCCCCACCGCTGGGACCGCCGCGCGACGGCGCCTCCCGTTCGCGAGCGGGAGCCCCCTGGCCCACTCCGCCATTTCCGGCAGCGCCCAGCGCCACCCACCACGCCCCACCCAGCGCCCCACCCAGCGCCCAGCGCCCAGCGCTCGGCGCCACCCACCGCGCCCAGCGCCCAGCGCCACCCACCACGCCCCACCCAGCTCCGCCGACTGCGCACACCCCGGCACTGCCCCGAGACCTGCACTTACCTCCGAGCTCACCCCCGTACTTCTCGAAACATCCACCCGGCTCGGAGGTATCGCTAGGGTTCAGGTGCGGCGCAGCGGAGGCGGCACATGAAAGGCTCGTAGCCGCTCTGCCAGGGCATTCGCCGAGCGGCTCGTAGCAAAATCCCAGCGCACAAAACCGAAGCCGGTTGTGCCGCGGATCCAGTCTTCGCGCTGCTTCTCTGCAAGCACGACGTCTCTTGGAGTACGGCCGCCAAGCATCTCCGAGCTCGTGTATTTGACGTCACCGTCGACCTCGCCAAACGTGGCGGCGCCGAGTAGCTCGAAATCAATTCGGTAGACACCGCCGCCCGGAGCTGCAACCGTTGGCTGCAGTCGCACCTCGTAGCCGAGCCGCCTGAGCTGCAGGCGACTCAGACTCTCAGCAACAGACTCTGCCCGGCCGTCGGCGTGGGCAAAGCGCCCTTGAGCCACGCGCACACCTCGTGCGGGTGCTAGCGCCGAAAGCTCACTGAGTTGCCTCGCCCTCCACTCCCTCTCCGCGTCGATGTCGTCGGCGCCGCCGAACAGCATCCGCAGGCCCGCATCCAGCACCACGGCGGCTTGCTCGGGCCGCGCAAACCTGGCCACATCCCTGAGAGTTCGGCCGAGTGAGGTGCACCACAGCCCGTCGACCTCGGTGAGTTCGTCGTCGGCCACGCGGGCCTCATGCTGAATCATGCGCGTCGATCGTCGCTGATGGTTTCGAGACCGCAGGGTGACGTGTACACGTTCGTTGCCGATGCCGTAGCAGGCAACCCCGTGGATCGCCGCGGCTGTGAGATGCGAGAACACCGGTCGTCGCCTCGTCGCGTCGAGGTCGACCGCGCTCGCGAGGGCAAGGTGGCGCCAATCGGGGTGCCAGGCCGCCCAGGTAGCTCCGGCAACATAGTGGCCCCGGGCAACTCGGTGCAACTCTCCCGTGCGCACGGCGTGCTCGATGGCACGGTCGTGCACGCCTTCAGCGCGGAGCTGCGCGCGGCTCATCATATGGGTGCGAATCTCGCTCAGGCGATCCCAGTGGTTCATGCCCCGATGCTCGCAGCCCATGCTCGAGAGCGCGGGGCCGCGCCGAAAAATGTGCACGCCTTCCCATCGCACATCGCCCTAGCGCAGATGTGCACAACGGCTGGGCAACGCGGCACCACAGACCTGGCCCGGCCTGGCCCCACGGGAGCGCACCGCGCGCCCGGCCCGGCCCCACCCGCGCACACCGCGCGCCTTGCACGTCGTCACAGCACAACGCTGCACCCGTTGCCGACCGCGCGCGCTCTGTCGGCCAGCCCTGCACTAGTCTCCGAGATCACCCCGTTGCCGCGCTGCGAAAGTAGGTGCTCTCGGAGGCATCTGCAGGGTTCTTACGACCGCCGGCGGCAACGAGAGCCACCCGCAGGGCACGCACGTCGCTCGTCGGCGACCCCAGAGCGCGCGCAGCCGCGGGCGTTAAGCTTCCTCCATGAGCGAATCCGCGGGCCCGAGGTTTACCAGCCAGCCCCCTATGCCCCCGGAGCAACCGATGGCAGCTACACCGGGCTCGGTTGCCGGGCAGGCGGCGGTTCAGGCAACGGGCTCCTTTCCAGGTCGCACCCCGCGCCAAGCCCCAGGGCACCAGCCCCCGGGGCAACAGCTCCCAGGGCGTGAGTTTCCAGGCAAACGGCTACCGATGCCGACTCGACCCGTAGCGCCGATAACGGCGCCGACAACTTCGTCAGCGCCCGATTTCACGAGCTTCCCGCCGCCGCAGACACCCGCTGCCCTATCGCCAACACCACACGCTCCCCAACCGCCCCAGGCACGCTTCGCCAGCCCAGCCACGCAGCACTGGCCACCGCATCCGGCCCAACATCCCCAGCCCACGCAGCGATCCCAGGTGCTCCCCCAGCACACCCAGCACCCCCAGCACACCCAGCACACCCAGCACCCCCAGCACACCCAGCGCCAGCAAGGCGGCCGCCCTCACCGCCCGGGCGATGGCGCTAACGTGCTCGCGCTCACCGCGTTTGTCTTGGTGGCCATGACGATGCTGCTCTCATCGCTGTTCACTGGCATCGCGAGTTTCACCATGACCGACTACCTGTACGCTCAGTTCGGTGGTGCGGGGTTTGAGGTGCTCAGCTGGGCACAGACGCTCTTCCCACCGCTCATCTACGGCGTCGCCCTGATTCTCGGCTTCGTCGCGACCAGACGCAACCGCCCGACGAGGTGGCGGAGCCTCGGGTTCATCGCCGTCGGGGCTGCAGGTTTCGCGATTCTCACCGAGGTGCTCTCTCGCCTCGGGTGGGTGTTCGTCGGAACGTTCTACTGAGTTTCGGGGCAGTCGCTGCCCGGTGAGCCGATCGGTGCGGCACCGGTGAGCGCAGCGTGAGTGAAGCTGCCGCGGTACTCGAGCACGGTTCCGAGCAACGGGCTGCGCACCCGCGCAGCGACGGTGTTGCGATTAGATGCGTCGTCGAAACCATCACTCACGTCGGCGCGCACCGACAGGAGCGAGGGCAGCCGCATGCGCAGGCGGCCGAGCCTGAGCCAGGCTCTTTCCGAGACAAGTCGCAGGTGCCCTTCGGCGGTCACCGAGCATCGCAGTTCGAGTTCGACCCTGCGATCCCGCCCCAATAGGTTGCGGAGCGTGCCCGGTCGTTCACCGGGGAGCAGCACGTCGACGAAGCGCTGCTCCCCGCGCCGAAACACGAAGACGCGCTCGGCTTGGAGCCCCACCTGGCAGCCGGCCGGCGCGCTTCGCGGCGACACCGCGACCGACCCCCCGCGCACGCCGTCGTTCTCGCGCACACCGTCACTCCCGAGCACACCGTCGCCCCCGCGCACACTGTCGCCCACGCCCGCACCGTCGCCGACGCGCACCACGGTGTTCACGACCGCGAAGGGAACCCCACGCTCGTGCGCAGTTACAAACAGCTCCGGCCCCACGATGGGCCGGGCGAGCAGGTTCAGCCAGCGGTACCTGCTCCCGGCGACCGAGAACTCCCCCGTGACACTCACGGCTCCCCCGACGACCCCGGCGCCGGCGGCGTAGCGCCGCACCTCGGGGTGCAGGAGCGCAGCGGCGGGGCCGAGCGCCGCGAGAAACACCGATCCGCCGGGCACGGGCGCGCCATCAGACAGCGCACCATCAGACAGCGCACCATCAGACAGCGCACCATCAGACAGCGCACCACCAGGCAGCGCACCACCCGGCACCGACACATCACCCTCCGAGCTCACAGCCGCCGCTCCTCGCGGTACGGCTTCAGCGCCCCTGCGACCCTGGCCCCATCGCCATCCCCAACGGCAGGGAACGTGCACGTAAACTCTCCCCGATACCCGAACAGCAGCCCAAACCGCGAGTGCCGCACCTCAAGGTCGATCACGTAGCGCTGCCGCGCCGGGTCAAAGTGTTCGTTGAGATAGGCGCGCCCGGTGAAGAAGGCAGGGAAGCGGAACGCGATCCACCCCTCGTAAAACCGCTGTTCACCCGACACCAGCCGCAACCCGCCGTCGCCGGTGACTGACAGGTCGAGGTCGACGGCGAGGTGCTGGTGGGTGCCGAGGTAGTCGATGATGCGGCCGGCCGCTTCGCTGTAAACCATCGTCGCATCGAAGCGCCGGCGCCTGCCCCGCCCGACCTCCATCGTGCGCACGAAGGTGACGGTCTCGCGCCCGAATCCGTCAATGTACGGGTAGTTGTCGATCTGAAACGGCACGTCGCTGCCGCGCTCGGGAAACATGATGTTGCGCGTGGCCCCGAGCAGCAGGAAGGGCCGCACCCACCAGGGCCCGCGGCGAATCTCGCGCATCACACCGCGCCCGACGCACGCGTAGCCCGCCGCCGTTCCGACACCGAATCTGCGCTGCAGCTCCGGTTGCAGCCGCGCGAAATCGTCGCCGAGCGCGGCTTCGAAGATGCTCTGTGCTTGCGAAGAATTATCTTTCACTATCGCCCGTTCTCGGTCGCGTTGTTGGCTGTTCCGCTCGGCGGCTCGGCGGTGCATGGGGTGGCGTTGTCGGCGGCGGATCCGTGAGGCTCAGCCCCGCCAGCGCCGCCGGCGCGTCGGCCATAACGCCGCCCACCCGCGGCCCGACACCGTGGCTGCCACCGTCACCCCGACCGCGAGCAGCACCGGCGGGTGCGCGCGGCTCTCGCTCGGGCCGCGAACGGCAGTTGGCAGCCCGAGCCCGCGTGCCGCCTAGCCAGCCGCGCCACCACCCGATGCGCTCGGGTTCGATACCCGACTCCGCCCAGATGCGCAGTCTGTCGAAGCTCCAGGCGGTGAGCCACCACACGAACCGCCTCGTGACGATTGGGTCGAGCACTCGGCCGAGCCACCCCCACCCCGGGGCATAGTCATAACCCGTGATGAACCGCACCCCGCCGCGCTCGGGGAGGTATCGCCAGTAGCCGCGGCCCGTGCCGAGCGGTGAGAGCGCGTCCGCGGTCGTGAACAGCAGCGCCGAGGTTCGGGATCCACCCTTCGCACGTTTCTCGCCGAGCGAGACGCCCGTGCCGCGAATCGTGTGCACGCCGAGACCGAGCTCGTAGCGAAACTCCTGTGCGCCGTCTGCGCGCAGCCGCGTCGGGCGGATCGCGCTGAACCTGCCATCCCAGCGCGCGTGCTGCACGGGATCCTGAGTGAGTTCCCAAACGCGCTCCATCGGGGCCGCAATGAAAATCTCGACGTACAGCGCGCGGTCGCGCCGGCCCGCGGGAGTTCGAGACATGCTCTCACACTACCGCCGAGCGGCCCGCGCCCCCGCAGCGACGCGGGCGCGCTCGCATGATTCGCCCAGAATGCACGAAAGCCCCTCTCCCGAGGGAGAGGGGCTTTCCAGAGTCGCAGGCGATCAGTCGCTGGGACTCATGCGCTGAGCCAAACCTGTCGGCTGCAGCCTGAGCGTCGAGCCCGAGCGTCGACCCCGAGCACCAGAGCACTTCGGGGCAGCCAGCGCTGACCCGAAGGTCAGCGCTGCGCTAGCGGCGCAGACCCAGGCGCTCGATGAGCGAACGGTAGCGGCTGATGTCGGTCTTCTGGAGGTAAGCCAGGAGGCGGCGGCGCTGGCCAACGAGCAGCAGCAGACCACGACGCGAGTGGTGATCGTGCTTGTGCTCCTTGAGGTGCTCGGTCAGATCCTTGATGCGACGCGAGAGCAGTGCCACCTGAACCTCAGGGGATCCGGTATCACCGGGGGTGGTCGCGTACTCTTCGATGATCGCCTGCTTGACATCTGTGGGCAATGACATAGGTGATCCCCTTTCTCCAGTTGCGCGGCGCCTTCAGCAGGGTGCTTGGGCTCTCTGTATCCGCGGCCGATCTAACGGCAACCTCCCTAGCTTAGCACCGATTCACGGCTGTGCCCACCGACGGGCTCCGCGCACCGGCGGCCGGCCGATTGAAACACGAGCGAAACACACATGTGACATCGGTGTAGTCGAGGAGAAACTCCAAGGAAACTCCGGGCGCGCAGACTGACACCACCCGGCTTCACGGTCGAGCCGGCCCGCCCTCCCCGGCGGCAACGAAGGGACAACACATGGAAGCAACAGATATTTGGACGCTCACGAGCGCGGCCCTCGTGCTCATCATGACGCCCGGCCTCGCACTGTTTTACGGCGGCCTCGTGCGCGTGCGCTCGGTGGTGAACATGATGCTCTTTAGCTTGAGCGCCATGGGCGTCGTTGGGGTGCTGTGGATTCTCTTCGGCTACAGCATGAGCGTGCTTGGCGATGGCGATGGCTGGTTTGCCGGCAATCCGCTGCGCGACTTCGGGCTCGCGACCACCGACCCCGGTGAATTCATCGGCGTCGGCTTCGGGGCGGTATTTGCGATGATCACGACAGCGCTGATCTCTGGGGCAATCGCCGACCGCGTCGGCCTCGGCTCCTGGGTGCTCTTCTCGGGTGTTTGGGCATCGCTCGTGTACTTTCCGGTCGCCGCCTGGGTGTGGGGCGGCGGGTGGATCGCGAGCCTCGGCACCTGGCTCGGCACCCCCGACGTCATCGATCTCGCTGGCGGAACCGCGATCCACATTAACGCGGGAGCCGCGGCGCTCGCCCTCGCGCTCGTCGTCGGCAAACGCCGCGACTTCGCCCGCGGTGCCCACCGCCCCCACTCCATCCCGCTCGTCACGATCGGAGCGGCGCTGCTCTGGTTTGGCTGGATCGGCTTCAATGCCGGGCTCGCAACCGATGCCGGCACAGCCGGGCTCATTCTCGTGAACACCCTGGGCTCCCCAGCCGCGGCCATCATCGGCTGGCTAGCCACCGACGCCCTGCGCGGCCGCAAGCCAGGCGTGATCGGCGCGGCCTCTGGCGCGGTCGCCGGGCTCGTCGCGATCACCCCGGCCGCCGCGAATCTCGCGCCGGGGTTCGCGCTCCTCCTCGGCCTGCTCGCGGGAGCGGCGTGCGCGTTCGCAATCGACTGGAAGTTTCGGCTCGGCTACGACGACTCCCTCGACGTCGTCGGCCTCCACCTCGTCGCCGGCGTGCTCGGCACCGTCTACCTTGGGTTTTTCGCGTTCGGTGACGGGCTGTTCACCGGCGGCGACGGCGGCCTGCTGCTCGTGCAGGTGCTCTCGGTCGTGGCCGTCGCAGGTTACTCCTTCATCGCCTCACTCGTCATCGCATTCGGGGTCAAGACGCTCACCGGCCTCCGCGTGCCGGCTGAGATCGAGGAGCGCGGCATCGATTCTGCGGCGCACGGCGAGGAGGCGTATGCCCTCGAGAACACGGCAGGCGATAGGTAGCGGGCGCAGGCTGCGAGGCGTCACCCCGCCCTGTCGCGCGAGTCTGCGGGTAGGCTCGGGAGCATGAAGCTTTCGGTTGAACCTGCCAGCCTTGCCGACATCGCGGGGTCGCTCGCCCGCCGAGTGGGTCGCGAGATTCACCGGCTGCGCGCCGCCGGCGTAGACGTGGCCGCGACCAAGTCGAGCCTCACCGACGTCGTCACGGCCGCAGACCGGGAGGCCGAGCGGCTGCTCACTGCCGGGCTGACAGAGCTGCGACCCGACGACGGCATTCTCGGAGAAGAGGGCGCGAGTATCGCTGGCACCACGGGCATCACCTGGGTCGTCGACCCGATCGATGGCACCGTGAACTACCTCTACGATCTCCCCTCGTACGCGGTCAGTGTGGCAGCAACGGTGACCGACGGAGCCCCCGGCACCATGTCCGACGGCCGCCGCGCAATCGCCGGCGCCGTCTATGTTCCGGTCACCGACGAGCTGTTCACGGCTTCGGCAGGCGGGGGCGCCTACCGCAACGGCGTGCGGCTTCAGGGCCCGGCCGACACCGAACTCGCCACGACACTCCTCGGCACGGGGTTCGGTTACACCGTCGAACGCCGCACCGAGCAGATTGAGGTGCTCCGCGAGGTCGTACCCCGCGTTCGCGACATTCGCCGCATGGGCTCGGCCGCGACCGATCTGTGTCTCGTTGCCGCCGGCGCGCTCGACGCCTTCTACGAGCGCGGGCTGCAGCCGTGGGATTACGCCGCTGGCGCCCTCGTGGCGCGAGAGGCCGGTGTCGACGTGCGCGGGCTCGGCACGAACGCACCGGGCGAGGAGATGCTCATCGCGGGCACCCCCGCAATCGCGGCAGAACTCGCGCAGCTCATCGCCGGCACCTACGGGCGGCTGGAGGCGCCGCGCGACTAACTCCGCGGTTGCGGGCGCACCCCGAGCAGCCTGCCCCGCCCGCCCCGCCCGCGCATCCCGCGCATCCCGCGCATCCCGCGCATCCCGCGCATCCCGCGCATCCCATACGATAATCTGACGATCAGCGATGACCACAGTGCGGCTCATCCGTCTCCGAGAGGCTCACACGTGGCAAGTACGAACACCGACAGCGTCAAGTCAGTCGCTCGCGCGCTCGACCTGCTCGAGATCATCGCCGACGCCGGCGGCGATATTTCACTCAGCGAACTCTCGTCGATCGCAGACCTTCCGCTCCCCACAATTCACCGGCTACTGCGCACCCTTGTGGCGCAGGGCTTCGCGCGTCAGCTCGCGAACCGGCGTTACGCGCTCGGGCCGCGCCTCGTGCGCCTCGGCGAGGTCGCTAATCGCAAGTTCGGCCAGATCGCGACGCCGCAGCTGAAGGATCTCGTGGCTCAGCTCGGCGAGACCGCCAACCTCGCGACCCTCGATGGCGATCGGGTGATCTACACCTCCCAGGCACCATCGCCCCACGCGATGCGCATGTTCACGGAGGTGGGCCGTAGGGCATACCTGCACTCGACGAGCGTGGGCAAGGCAATTCTCGCGCAGTTCACCGACGACGAGGTGCGCGCCATCGTGGCCCGAGCGGGCATGCCCCGGGTAACGCCGCGATCGATCGACACCGTCGACGCGCTCCTCGCCGATCTGCGCACCGTTCGCGAGCGCGGGTATGCCTTCGACGACGGCGAGCACGAGGTCGGCGTGCGGTGCTACGCGATGTCCGTGCCGAATATGCCGAGCCCGACAGCCGTCTCCGTCTCTGGGCCGGTCACCCGGGTCGACGACGCGTTCGCCGAGCGGGTGGTGCCGGCGCTACGTGCCACGGTGGCGGAGATCTCCACTGCCGCAAGCCTCGCGAGCTAAGCGCAGCCAAGCGCCTCCAAGCGCCTCTAAGCGCAGCCAAGCGCAACCGAGCGCTTCCAAGCGGGCGCCGAGCGAACTCTCCGGCCCTTGACTGGGCGGATAATTCGACGTACTCTTTCCGTACCATAGAATTAGATTTCCGAATAATGGAAACTTAGTCTCTGGTCATCGAAGAAGGGGACTCCAAATGACTGCATTTCCAAGTGTTCCAGCGACTCCGGCCCACGACGAGCCCGACCACTACCTCGCCGACGGCTTTGACCCAGATTTCTGCACCCCATCCGCCGAGCGCCGCGAGCGCGGCCTGACCGCACTGCTGCGGTCGATCAGGGCCAAGTGGGCGCGCAAGCGCTAAGCCGCACGCGGGCGCGGCGACTGCGCGGAGCTGCCGCGGCGCGCACGACAACGGCGGGGGTGGATCGGCGCAACCGATCCACCCCCGCCGTTGTTATTGCGCGCGGCGCTTACACGCCGAGCATCGCCTCGATTGGCCCGCGAGCGAAGAACACCACGAAGCCGGCAGAAACGATCCACAGCAGCCAGTGGATCTGCTTCGCACGCCCGGTGAATGCGTGCACGAGCACCCACGAGACGAAGCCAGCGCCGATGCCGTTGGCGATCGAGTAGCTCAGCGGCATGACTGCTGCGGTGAGGAACACGGGCAGCAGCACGCGGAAGTCGGTGAGATCGATGTGCGCGATCTGCGACATCATCATCGCGCCGACGATCACGAGAGCCGCAGCGGCGACCTCGGTCGGCACGATCTCGGTGAGCGGGGTGAAGAACATCGCGAGCAGGAACACGAGGCCAGTGACGACGTTCGCGAAACCGGTACGCGCGCCCTCGCCGATGCCCGCGCCCGACTCGACGAACACGGTCGTCGACGACGACGAGGTGCCGCCACCGACGACGGCGCCGATGCCCTCAACAACGAGCGCCGACTTGATGCGGGGGAAGTTGCCCTTCTCGTCTGCGAGGCCGGCCTCGCGCGACAGGCCCGTCATGGTGCCCATCGCGTCGAAGAAGTTCGTGAAGAGCAGCGTGAAGACGAGCATGATGACGGTCACGAGGCCGACCTTGCCGAAGTCGAAGCTCACTGCGCCGACGAGCGACAGGTCGGGCACTGCGAAGGGGTTACCGCCGAGCACGGGCTCGGTGAGGCTCCAGCCGCCGGGGTTCACGGAGCCGTCGGGGCCGAACTTCGGGCCGATCTTCCAGATCGCCTCGACGATGATCGCGATGACGGTGCCCGAGATGAGCCCGATGAGGATGCCGCCCTTGACCTTCTTGGCAACAAGGATGCCGGTGAGGGCGAGCGTGACGACGAAGATCAGAGTCGGAACGGTGGTGATGAAGCCGACGCCTGCCGGGCCGAGGCCAACGGGCGGCGATGACTGGCCGGTCGCGTCGACGAAGCCCGAGTTCACGAAGCCGATGAACGCGATGAAGAAGCCGATGCCGACGGTGATCGCGAGCTTGAGCTGCACAGGGACGGCGTCGAAGATCATGCGGCGCAGGCCGGTTGCCGCGAGCAGCACGATGAGCAGACCGTTGATGATGACGATCGCCATCGCCTCGGGCCAGGTGACCTCCTGCACAACGGAGAACGCGAGGAACGCGTTGATGCCGAGCCCCGCGGCGAACGCGAACGGCAGGCGCGAGACGATGCCGAAGAGGATCGTCATGACACCGGCGGCAAGGGCGGTGACCGCGCTCACCTGGCCGAAGTCGAGGATGTTGCCCGCGACATCTTCTTTACCCGAGAGGATGATCGGGTTGAGAATGACGATGTAGGCCATCGTCACGAAGGTGACGAGACCACCGCGTATCTCGGTTCCGATCGTTGAACCGCGCTTGCTGATCTCGAAGTAGCGGTCGAGGAAACCCCGCTCCTTCACCTGCTGATGTGAGGCCTCTGACACGAACCGCTCCTGTTCCTGGGTGTTTGCTGAACAGGAAAACGGTACCACCTTGCGCGGGGCGGCGTGAGCCCCGGCGCAAAGCGGTACCGTTTGAGCGGTGTCTCAGTGGTGAAATGACACCCTTGAGAGGAGTTAGCTGACACCCTTGAGGTCGATGATGAAGATGAGGGTCTTGCCCGAGAGCGGGTGCCCGCCAGCCTCGCCGTAGGCCTGAGCCGGGGGCACAACGAGCTTGCGGCGGCCGCCGACCTTCATGCCGGGGATGCCGACCTGCCAGCCGGGGATGAGGGCCTTGAGCGGGAAGTTCACGGACTCCCCACGGCTCCACGAGGAGTCAAACTCTTCGCCGGAGTCGTACTCGACGCCGAGGTAGTGAACGTCGACGGTGGAGCTTGCGGCTGCCTCAGCGCCGTCGCCGACAACGATATCGACGATCTCCAGTTCAGCGGGCGCGGGGCCCTCGGGCGCATCGATTTCTGGCTTGGTGAGCGGTGCATCAGTCATGGCCCCATTGTGACTGATCTGCGGGGCTCCCACCATGAGGTTCGCTGAGAGGGAAACACTGTTTTGGCGCCCATACCGTTGCCCACAGGTGAACGGCAGCATCTTAGGCGGGGCGCAACAACGGTTTGGCGGGCAAAGCCCGGTAGCCTAGAGTCGTGAGATTTGCGCACTTGACCCCCGAAGCCACCGGCGACCCTGAACTCTTCATCGAGCGAGGTGAGCGATTCGTTGCCGTGCGTGACCTCGGTGAATCGTTCTCGACGCTACAAGACGTCATCGACGCTGGCCCCGATGCCCTCGAGCGGCTGACCGCGTCACTCGCAGAGCTCCCCGACACGGCGGGCATCAGCGCGGAGGGCGTGCGCTACGCCCCGGCGGTGCTCAACCCGCCCGTGGTGCTCGCGGTCGGGCTGAACTACGACGAGCACGCGAGCGAGCTCGCGCTCGACAACGACTCCGGCCCGGTGTTGTTCACCCTCTTCCCGAACTCCCTCAACGGCCACGGCGGCACCGTCGAGCTCCCGACGCGCATCAGCGAAGAAGTCGATTACGAGGGCGAGCTCGGCGTGATCATCGGCCGACCCGCAAAGAACGTCACGCCTGAGGAGGCGCTCGACTACGTCTTCGGTTATACGACCATCAACGACATCACGGCGCGCAACATTCAGTTCGCCGAGCCGCAGTGGTCGCGCTGCAAGTCGTTCGACGGGTTCACCCCGATCGGCCCGGTCGTCGTGACCGCTGACGAGATCCCCGACCCGCAGGCGTTGCACATCACCACAGATGTCAACGGGCTGCGCGTGCAAGACTCCACGACAGGGTTCATGATTCGATCGGTAGCCGAACTGATCTCGTCGATCTCGCAGTCTCTCACCATTCTGCCCGGTACCGTCATCTCGACGGGCTCCCCCGGTGGCGCCGGTCGGTCGCGCAAGCCACCGCTGTACCTCACCGATGGCACCGAGGTCACCGTCACGATCGAGAAGATCGGCGCGGTCACCGCGCACTGCGTCGCGGTCTAACCAGACCGCGCCAGCGTCGACCGGGTCAACGCAAAGCGGCCCACCGGGGTTTCTCCCGGTGGGCCGCTTTACACGCTTCGCGCGTGGCCGGAGAGGCCCGGCCGCATGCCTACGCCTCTGGCTGCGGATCCCCCGCGTCGCCCGATGCGACATCGGTCTCGATCGCGTCGCGCTCGATCACCGGGATCGCGCCGGTCTCGGGCGCGAGACCCGCGAGCTTCGCCGGCTGCAGAATGTAGTCGAGCTCGGCCTGGTCGAGCAGCCCGCGCGAGACGACGAGCTCGGAAACCTTCGCGTTCGTCGCGAGCGCCTCCTTCGCGAGCTTCGCGGCCTCGGCGTAACCGATCACCGGCGCGAGCGCGGTGATGACGGTGACCGAGCGGGCGACCATGTCTTCGAGGCGATCTTCGTTGGCGGTGATGCCGTCGACGCAGTTCACGCGAAGCGTCTGGCAGGCGCGCTCGAGCCAGGTGATCGACTGGAACAGCGAGTGCGCGATGATCGGCTCGAACGCGTTGAGCTGCAGCTGGCCCGCCTCGACCGCCATCGAGACGGTGACGTCTGCGCCGGCAACCGAGTAGGCCACCTGCGACACGGCCTCGGGAATGACGGGGTTCACCTTTCCGGGCATAATCGAGGAGCCTGCCTGGCGCGCCGGGAGGTTGATCTCGCCGAACCCGGCCTGCGGGCCAGAGGAGAGCAGGCGCAGGTCGTTTGAGATCTTCGAGAGCTTCAGCGCCGAGCGCTTGAGCGCGCCCGAGAAGGTCACGAAGACGCCCGTGTCGCTCGTTGACTCAACGAGGTCGCCCGCGGTCACCAGATCGAGGTCGGTGATGTCGCGCAGGTGGCGGATCACGGATTCTTTGTACCCGCGCGGCGCGTTGATGCCGGTGCCGATCGCTGTGGCCCCCATGTTCACCTCGCGCAACAGCGACACGGCCTCCTGCAGCCGCTCAACGTCTTCGCGGAGCGTTACCGCGAAGGCATTGAACTCCTGGCCGAGCGTCATCGGCACCGCGTCTTGCAGCTGGGTGCGCCCCACCTTGATGATGTGCGAGAACTCGCGGCCCTTCGCCGCGAACGACTCGGCGAGCAGGCTGAGCTCCTCGAGCAGGCTCCCGAGCGAGAACGCGAGCGCGATCTTAATCGCGGTCGGGTACGTGTCGTTCGTCGACTGGCTGTGGTTCGTGTGGTCGTTGGGGTTGATGTAGGAGTAGTCACCCTTGGCGTGACCAGCGAGCTCGAGCGCGCGGTTCGTGATGACCTCGTTCGCGTTCATGTTGCTCGAGGTGCCAGCACCGCCCTGCACGACGCCGACGACGAACTGGTCGTGCAGCATGCCGGTCTTGATTTCCTCACAGGCGCGGTCAATGAGGGTCGCGCGCTGCTCGTCGAGCGCGCCGATCTCGAGGTTGGCGCGCGCCGCGGCCTGCTTCACGCACGCGAAGGCGCGAATGAAATCGGGGTAGACCGAGATCGGCCTGCGGGCGATCGGAAAGTTTTCATGAGCGCGCGCGGTGTGCACGCCCCAGTAGGCAGATGCGGGTATTTCGACGCTGCCGATCGAATCCGTTTCGGTTCGGGTTTGGGCAGACATGAAGTCACTCACGAGTATCTCGCTCCAGTGGTTGAGGGGTTCCGCGGGCACGCCCGCACATCGCCTCCTAGCCTACCCTCCGTGGCCGCCCGGTTCCTCAGTCTCCGGCGGAATCTTTGGCTTTGGGAGCGGAATGATGCCCGTTGTCGGCGGCCCCTCCTGTGGCGCGGAGTCCCAGTGGGTTTTCAGCGGATCCTCGAGCTCTGGCTCGCGTCGCAGCACGTCGAGCGGAGCCGTCAGGGTTTCGACCTGCTGCGATCGGTCGTCGGTCAGGTTGGGCCGGCCCGCGTGGGTGACACGCGGCCCACCGTCCCAGCGCAGTCTGAGCTTGCGCTCGCTCATCAGCCAGGCCATGCCGATCGCGAACGCGACAAGTGCAGCGACCCCGCTGATGACGAACGTGGAGCGCGGCCCGAGCACATCTGCAGCCGCCCCGACGAGCGGCGCCCCGATCGGGGTTCCGCCCATAAGAATCGCCATGTAGAGCGCGAGCACGCGGCCGCGCACGGCAGGGTCTGAGGTGGTTTGCACGAAGCCGTTGGCCGTCGTGAGCATCGTCGAGGTCGCGAGCCCGAAGAACACGAGCGTCGCCGCGAACGCCCAGAACGTTGGCATCGCCGCGCCGAGCAGGCTGACGATGCCGAGCCCGCCCACCGAGATCACGACGACGCGCATCCGCGCAGCCGGCCGCCGAGCCGCGAGCAGCGCGCCGGTGAGTGAGCCGATCGCGAGAATCGACGAGAGCAGGCCGTAGTCGCCGGCCCCTCTGCCGAACTCGACCGCCATCGTCGACGACATCACCGGGAAGTTCATGCTGAAGGCCCCGACGAGAAACACCATCACGAAGATCACGAAGATGTCGTGGCGGCCCATGACATAGCGAAAGCCTGCGGAGAGCTGCCTGAGCTGCGACTCCCGCTTTTCTCCGCCGCCCGGCCGCTCGTGCACCGTCGTGATGAGCAGCAGCGCCCCGAGCATCGCGAGAAACGACGCCGCGTTAATGAGAAACACCCAGCCCGAGCCGATCGCGGCGATGAGCACGCCAGCGACTGCCGGCCCGACGAGCCGCGCGGAGTTGAACGAGGCCGAGTTCAGCGCGACGGCGTTCGACAGGCTCTCGGTGCCGACGAGGTCTGACACGAAGGCCTGGCGCGACGTCGCGTCGAAGGCGTTGACGATGCCGAGGCCCAGCGCGAACGAGTAGAGGTGCCAGAGCTCGGCCGCGCCCGTCACCAGCAGCAGGCCGAGCCCGAGGGCAAGCACCATGAGCAGCGACTGCGTCACGAGCAGCACCTTGCGGCGGTCAAAGCGGTCTGCCACCGCGCCGCTGAACGGCACGAGCAGCAGCTGAGGGCCGAACTGCAGCGCCATCGTGATGCCGACGGCAGACGCGTTGTTGTCGGTCAGCTCGGTGAGCACGACCCAGTTCTGCGTCGTTGCCTGCATCCAGGCGCCAACGTTTGAGACGAACGCTCCGAAGAACCAGATCCGGTAATTGCGGATGGAGAGGGAGCGAAACGTACCTGACACTGAGTAGACGACCCCCTTATGGCTGCCTCTACCCTACGCCTATTACGTTCCGGTTACATCTTTCCGCCCATATCGAGCAGACGCCTGATGCGATCGGGAATGGGCGGGTGCGTCGCGAAGAGGCGCTGCATCATGCCGGGTTTCAGCGGGTCTGCTATCCACAGGTGGGCCATGCTCGATTGCTGTTTCTGCAACGGGCGCCCGTACTCGGAGAGCTTGTGAAGCGCGCTCGCGAGCGCCTCAGGGTGCCGCGTCGTGAGCGCGCCAGTCGCATCGGCGAGGTACTCCCGCTGACGCGAAACCGCGAGCTGCACCATGCTCGCGACGAGCGGGGCAACGAGCATCGCTACGAGGCCAAAAATCATGATCGCGGGGTTGTTGTTGTTATTGCGCCCGAAGAATGCCATGCGCATGAGCATGTCGGCAATCATGCCAACGGCGACCGTGAGGCCATAGACGATCATTGACACGCGGATGTCGTAGTTGCGCACGTGGCCGAGCTCGTGGGCCATCACGCCCTCGAGTTCGGAGTCGGTCATGATGTCGAGCAGGCCCGTGGTCGCGGCGACGATCGCGTGCTCGGGGTCGCGCCCCGTTGCGAAGGCGTTCGGCGCCGGGTCGTTAACGATATAGACCTCGGGCATTGGCATGCCGGTGGTGATCGCGAGGTTCTCGACGACTCGGTACAGCCTGGGGTTGTCGGCCTGGCTGATCTTCACGGCGCCGCTCATAGAGACCGCCTGCTTGCCGGCCATGAAGTACTGAATCAACGCGTAGACGACCGCGAAGCCCATGACCGCGATGACGATGCCGGGAGACTGGTAGATCGCCGCGGCAAGCCAGCCTAGGCCCCCGACGATTGCGAGGAACAGCAGGATGATAAGAAAGCTGTTGATCTTGTTCTTGCGAACGGCGCTATACACGCGGGCTCCTTCCGCGATTCAACGCGTTAAAACTGGATGCGCGGGGGCTCTGCGATCGCCGCCGCGTCGTCGACCTCGAAGAAGTCGCGCTTCGTGAACCCGAACGGCCCCGCGAGCAGGTTGTTCGGGAACACCTGAATCTTGGTGTTCAGCTCGCGCACGCCGCCGTTGTAGAAGCGGCGCGATGCCTGCACCTTGTTCTCGGTGTCAACGAGCTCGGCCTGCAGCTGCAGGAAGTTCTGGCTCGCCTGGAGCTGTGGGTACGCCTCAGCGACCGCGAAGATGCTCTTCAGCGCCGACTGCATGTGGTTCTCAGCGACCGAGGCCTCGGCGGGGCTCTGCGCCGAAATCGTCTCCGCACGCGCCTTTGTCACCGAGTCGAACACACCCTGCTCGTGCGCGGCGTAGCCCTTCACTGTCTCGACAAGCGACGGAATCAGGTCAGCGCGCCGCTTGAGCTGCACCGTAATATCGCTCCACGCCTCTTCCACGCGCACGCGCAGCGTGACGAGCGAGTTGTACGTGGCCCAGAGGTAGATCCCTGCGATGAGCACGAGGGCTACGATGACGAGCGTGATGACCAATCCGGTTGACATAGCTGAATACTAGCGCGCAACGTCATGATTCCGCTGTGAACCGCGCACAATGGCTAGGCGCCAAGCACCCGCTCGAGGTAGGGGTTCGCGAACACGCGATCAGGGTCGAGGCGATCTCGCACGGCCACGAACTCGTCGAAGCGGGGGTAACGCTCGCGCAGTGCTGCCGCCCCGAGCGTGTGCATTTTGCCCCAGTGCGGTCGGCCATCGTGCGCTGCGAGCACGGCCTCCGCCTCCCTGAAGTAGTTGTCTTCGCGGTCTCGCCAGTAGCGGTGCACGGCGACGTACCCGCTGTCTCGCCCGCTCGCGGTCGAGAGCATCAGCTCGTCGGCCTGCGCGCTGCGCACCTCGATCGGGAAAGACACGCGGAAGCGGCGTCGCTCAATGAGCGAGCGCAGCTCGCGCACCGCGTCGGGCACAGCCTCGAGCGGCAGCGCGTACTCCATTTCGCGAAAGTGCACGCGCCGCTGGGTGACAAAGACCCTGTGCGACTCGTCGACATAATCACGCGCGCTCGACACGCCCTGAATTGCACGGTTCACCGCTGGCGTCGTCGCTGGCAGCCACCGCTGAAACCCGACAACGGCACCGAGCAGCGTGTTGTTGACGATCTCCTCGTCGACATACCGCGACACGACGCCAAGCGGCCGCGCCCCGCTCCCTGCGGCGCCGAGCGCCGGGTCGACCGGAATGCGGGTGTTGGTTTTCGTGCGAGCGCCCGAGGTGTGCGGAAACCAGTAAAACTCGAAGTGATCAACTGCCCGGTTGCGCTCGACGAACTTGTCGAGCACCGCGTCGAGCGCATCCGGCGCCTCGACCGCGCGCAGCAGGTAGCGCGGCACACACTGAATGGTCACTGTGATGAGCACGCCGAGCGCGCCAAGCCCGAGCGCAACGGCCGGCAGCAGCTCGGCGTTCTCGGTCTCAGATACGGTGATGAGCTCGCCTGTTCCGGTGACGAGTGTCGCGCCGACGACGGCGGTCGACAGCCCGCCGAGCGCGAGGCCCGTGCCGTGGGTGCCGGTCTGGGTTGCGCCCGTGATCGTCTGCCGGTCGATATCGCCCATGTTCGCGAGCGCGAGGCCGAGCGGCCCGAGAATCGCGGGCAGCTCCCAGAGGTGGGTGCCTGCCCAGAGCGTCACCCTTGCCGCGGCAGGATCGGCCGAGACGAGCCCGCGCATGCGGCTCAGCTGGAGGCGAATGCCGTCGGTCGCCCCGATCGCGGTGAAGCTGTGCGAGGCGCCGATCGGCTTCACTGTGTGGCCGGTGTCGCGTGCGCGCTCGACGGCTGCAATGACCTGCTCCGCGGTTCGCGGAGACACCTCCGTTACGGGCGTCGAAGCCTCTGTTCTCGCCCAGTTGTGCCAGCGCTTGCTCATAGAAAGCACTTCCCTTCTCCGCGATACGTGGGAAGCGGCTCTCCCGCGACGCCGCCCGCGACCGGCACGACGACGTTCCCGTGCTCCATCGGCTCCCCCGATTTCGTGTGCCGCAGCCACACGCGGTCTCCCGGGCGAAGCCCGCGCGCTGCGGGCCCGACCACCGGGGTCTGCACCTCACCCGCAGCCTCTCGCGGCGCATACCTCAAGCCAGTTGGCCAGGCGAGTTGCGGCAGCCGATCGGCTCCGGCCGGCCCCGACGCGATCCACCCGCCGCCGAGCAGGGTCGCCGTGTCGGCGTTCGGGCGGCGCACCACGTCAAGTGCGAACGCCACCGCCGGCGCAGGCGAAAACGAGCGGTAGTTATCGAAGAGGTGCGACCCAAACAGCCCGCTGCCTGCCGCGACCTCGGTGATGCCGCCCTCGGCGACCGTGCGCTCGATCGACCCCGTGCCCCCGCCGTTGACGAACTCGAGCTCCACGAGCTCGCGCACCGCCGCAAGGGCCGCTGCCCGGCGTTCGACGAGCTCGGAGCGACTCGCCCGCTGCATCGCGCGCATCACGATCCCAGCGACCGGCTTGCCAACGGGGGCGTCGCCGACGCCGGCGATCTGCGCCTCGTACGACATCACCCCAGCGATCGTGAAGCCCTGGCGCCCGAGAATGTGCTGGGCAAACCCGCGCAGCCCCTCTTTGGTGTGAATCGGGCTGCGAAACACCCCGATGTGGCCGAGCGCGCGGCTGCGCCACGAGGCGTCGAAGTCGAGGCACAGTCGAATGCGTGGGCGCTTCGTCGGCGCCACGACCGAGTCGATGAGGTCAAGCTGCTCGGGGCTGTCAACCATCAGCGTCACCCGCTCGGCCGCACGGGGGTCTGCGGCGAGCGCCGCGATCGCCGCCCGGTCTGCGGTCGGGTACGCGACGACAATGTCGTCGATCGTCTCGCTCAGCCACACCGCCTCGGCGAGCGAGTACCCGAGCACCCCCGCGTACCCGGGCAGCGCGAGCACCGCGTCGAGCACGCCGCGCACCCGCACCGACTTCGAGGCGACCCTGATGGGGAGCCCGCCAGCGCGCCTGAGCATGTCGTTGGCGTTCGCAGCGAGCGCCTCCGTCTGCAGCGCGATCACGGGGGCCGAGTGCTCCCTGGTCGCCTCAGTGAGGCTCTGCCAGTAGCCGGCGAGGTCGAGCCAGGGCTGCGTTTCTGCTGCGGCGCGCAGCTCCGGTGCCGCGAGATCGAGGGTCATGGGTGCATTCTAGCCCCGCCGGCTAGCTCCCGAGCGAGGCGTTGTCGCTACTCACCAGCGGAGTCTCGCTCCCGGCGCCAGATGCGAAATCTCGTGTAGATGCCCCCGACAACGGCGGCCACGATCAGCACAACAAGCAGGGTTTTCGCGAAGGCCATGTGTCAAGCGTAGCCCGCGCGTCGCGGCGCGGCCCCTCGGCATGCGATCTGCGCTCAATATGCCCTCCTGCTCCGAGTTCTTGCTATCGACCGCAGATCACAGATCCTGCGCCGGCCCCACACCCGGGGGCCGAGCCGCAGCTAGCCCTCGAGATCCACCGCGAACGCCGCGCCCGTCTTCTCTCGCACCTCAGCCTCCGTGTGACCGGGAGCGATGCGCCGCAGCGAGAGCGCCCCATCAATCACATCGAAGACCGCGAGGTCAGAGATGATGCGATCCACCACCCCGACTCCCGTGAGCGGCAGGTTGCACTCGGCGACGATCTTCGGCGACCCGTCTTTCGCGACGTGCTCGGTGACCACGATCACGCGCGGGGTGCCCGCGACGAGATCCATCGCGCCGCCCATTCCCTTGACGAGCTTTCCCGGAATCATCCAGTTCGCGAGGTCGCCGTTACCCGCGACCTGCAGCGCGCCGAGAATCGCGGTCTGCACGTGGCCCCCGCGAATCATGCCGAACGACGTCGCCGAGTCGAAGATCGATGCGCCCGGCACGAGCGTCACGGTCTGCTTGCCCGCGTTGATGAGGTCGGCGTCTTCCTCACCCTCGTACGGGAACGGCCCCATGCCGAGAATGCCGTTCTCGCTCTGCAGCATCACGCTGACGCCCTCGGGCAGGTGGTTCGCGACGAGCGTCGGAATGCCGATGCCGAGGTTGACGTACTGCCCGTCCTCTAGCTCGGAGGCTGCGATCGCGGCCATTTCATCACGTGTCCACATGGTTAGGCCGCCTCTCGGGTGCGCACGGTGCGCTGTTCGATGTGTTTGGTTTGGTCGGCCGCGACGACGACGCGCTGCACGAAGACGCCCTGCGTGTCGATGCGCTCGGGGTCGAGGAAGTCGTCGCTGAGGTGCTCGACCTCGGCGAGGGTCACCCTCCCCGACATCGCGACGAGCGGGTTGAAGTTGCGCGACGTGAAGCGGTAGCGCAGGTTGCCCTCTGCGTCGCCGGTGTGGGCGCGCACGAGCGCGAGATCGGCGACGATGCCGCGCTCCAAGATCGCACGCTTGCCATCGAAGACCGCCTCTTCCTTGCCCTCGGCGATCGGCGTGCCGACACCCGTCGGCGTGTAGAACGCCGGAATACCAGCCCCGCCGGCCCGCAGCCGCTCCGCGAGCGTGCCCTGCGGCACGAACTCGACCTCGAGCGCACCGCTGAGGTATTGCTCGGCGAACAACTTGTTTTCGCCGACGTACGAGCCGAGCACCTTCGACACCTGCTGGTTCTCGAGCAGCAGCCCGAGGCCCTTGCCGTCGACGCCCATATTGTTCGATACAACCGTGAGGTTCTTCACGCCGGTGTCGCGCAGCGCGACGATGAGATTGTGCGGAATACCGGAAAGCCCGAAGCCCCCGACCGCCACCGTCATGCCGTCGCGGGCGACGTCTGCGACGGCCTCCGCGGCGGTGTTCCAAGTTTTTGATGCCACCGTTGCCACCCTTCGTTCACAATGCGGTCACTCTCACCGCCCTGCTGCGAGCGTAGAAGAACGTTGCTATGCCACGCAAGCGGCTCACGCACCCGAGGAGGCATCTGCTCACCTCATGGGTCGCTGGCGTGCTAACGTTCAGTATATGGACGCACAGGTCACCGCTGGCGCGCAGGTCGTCGGCCGCGTCGCCGCGCTGCTGCGTGCGCTGAGCACAACGATGCCCGAGGGGGTGAGCACGACCGAGCTCGCCCGCGATACCGGCATCGCTCGGCCGACCGCGCACCGGCTGCTCTCGGCGCTCGCCGAGCAGGGGTTTGTGGATCGCGAAGCCGCCACGGGTAAGTGGCTGCTCGGGCCCGAGCTCTACCTCATGGGAACAGTGGCCGCGGAGCGCTACGACGTCACCGAGATCGCGCGCGAGCACGTGGCAGAGCTCGCCGCCGCAACGGGCGAGAGTGCATTCTTCTCGGTGCGGCGCGGCAACGAGACCGTCTGCCTGCTGCGACAAGACGGCAGCTTCCCTATTCGCTCCTTCGTGCTGCACGAGGGCAAGCGCTTTCCGCTCGGCGTGGCCTCGGCCGGCCTTGCGATTCTCGCTTACCTCTCCCCCGCAGCCGCCGAGCGCTACCTTGCCGAGACCGACCTGGCGGCGGAGTTCGGGGCCGCTCACGCAGCCGAGCAGTTGCGGGGGCGGATCGCGCAGACGCGAAGCACCGGCTACGCCGTGAACCCGGCCCTCATCGTGCCGGGCAGCTGGGGCATGGGGGCCGCTGTCTTCACGCCGGCGGGCCAGCCCGGGTGGGCGCTCAGCCTCACGGGCACCGAGCACCGCTTCGCGCCGGAGCGCCGCCCAGAGCTTGGCAGGCTGCTGCTTGATCACGCTCACCGGTTGACCGAGCGGCTCGCGCGGCGGTAGGTGCGGGTGTGTGGCGCGCCTCGGGCCACGCGAGCGGTGGGCCGCTATGTACCGCGCGCCGCCGCACGCCCGTCCCCCCACAGGGATTCGAACCCTGACTGAAAAGATTTTAAGTCTTCTGCCTCTGCCAGTTGGGCTATAGGGGGCCAGCCCCTATCTTCCCACAGCGCGGGCGGCTTCCTCGCGGCGGCCGGGCCATCGCTTCGAGCCCGCGCGCGGAGTCCACGTCAGTTTGCCCCGCATTTCGGCCCAAAACCGCCGCTTTGCTGGGGCAAAGTGGCATCAAGTGCGGGCTTCCGAGCAAGGTCACCCTTGACGTAGCCATGCACCGTCCCTTAGCGTTGGCAATTGCAACCTGAATCAGGTTTCATAAACCAACCTTCCAAGGACGAAAGGTACGCGCATGCGCATCGGAAAAAAACTCGCGTTTGGCGCCCTCGTGGCCTCGACCGCACTGGCCCTGTCGGCGTGCGCGCCGGCAGCCACAGCCCCCGGCGACGGCTCGGGCGGCGACGCTGAGGGCCCCGCATCGGTCACCGTCGGCATCATCACGAGCGAGACCGGCCCGCTCGCGGGCTACGGCGCGCAGTACCTCGACGGCTTCAAGGCTGGCCTCGACTACGCGACCGACGGCACTGGCGAAGTCGACGGCACGAAGCTCGACATCAAGTACGTCGACGACGCTGGCGACCCCGACAAGGCCGTCACCGCCGCGAAAGACCTCATCGGCCAGGGAGTGAACCTGCTCGCAGGCAGCGCCTCGTCTGGCGTAGCGGCGGTCGTCGCCGAGCAGGCAGCGCAGAACAAGGTGCTGTTCATTTCTGGCCCCGCCGCCGCCGACAACATCACCGGCATCAACGACTACACCTTCCGCTCTGGCAGGCAGAGCGCGCAAGACGTCGCAACCGCGGGCACGTTCCTCGACGACATCAGCGGCAAGACTGTCGCGGTACTCGCACAGAACAACGCGTTCGGCCAGGGCAACGTCGCCGCCGTAGAGGCAATTCTCGGCGCGAAGGGCGCGACGGTCACCCCGGTGCTCGTCGCCGAAGATGTCACCGAGTTCACCCCGTTTGCCACGCAGGTGCTCGACACGAAGGCCGACCTCGTGTTCGTCGCCTGGGCCGGCGCGACGACCGGCGCGATGTGGCAGTCGATGAGCCAGCAGGGTGTTTTCGAGGCCATGCCCGTCGTCACCGGGCTCGGCGATGCCGCGACCTTCGGCGCGTACGGCGAGGCCTCAGAGAAGATCAGCTTCTTGAACCACTACTTCGCCGGCGCACCCGATAACCCGGTGAACACCGCAATGGTTGAGGCCGTCGAGGCGGCCGGCGGCACCCCCGACCTCTTCACCCCAGACGGGTTCACCGCCGCGCTCATGGTTGTGCAGGCGGTAAAGGAGGGCAGGGGCGACGTCGACCAGATGATCGCCGCGCTGAGCGACTTCACGTTCGAGGGCCCCAAGGGCACGACGACCGTGCGCGGCAGCGATCACGCCCTCATCCAAGAGATGTACCAGGTGAAGCTCGTCGCCGACGGTGAGGGCTTCGCCCCCGAGCTCGTCGCAACGGTCGCGGCCGACGACGTCGCGCCAGCACCCGTCACCGCAGCAAAGTAGGCAAACGCGTGCACACCCAGACCCCGCCTGCTTTGTCTGTTTCGGGCCTCGGCCTGAAGATCGGCGGCGCCACGATTCTCGACGATGTCAACCTCGACGTGCCGCAGGGCTCGATCGTCGGTGTCATCGGCCCGAACGGCGCGGGCAAGACCACCCTGTTCAACGTGATCTCCGGGCTCATCGCCCCGACGAGCGGCACGGTATCGCTGCACGGCGAACCGATCACGCGCAGCTCGGTCGCTGCCCGCGCGCGGGCGGGGCTGGGGCGCACCTTCCAAACCTCGAGCTACTTCCCCGGTCTGAGCGTGCTCGAGAATGTGCGGCTCGCGGCCCAGGCGACCGCCGGCGGCAGCGGCTCGCTGCTGCGCTTCCCGAAGCGCGGAGACGCCGCGACCCAGCGGGCACTCGAAACACTCGCAACCGTCGGTCTGACTCACCAGGCAGAGACCCTCGCGGGCGATGTCTCGCACGGCGACAAGCGCAAGCTTGAAATCGCAGTGCTGCTCGTCACCGACGCGAGCCTCGTGCTGCTCGACGAGCCAATGGCCGGTGTCGCCTCGGGCGATGTCGCGGGGCTCGTGCAGAACATTCGCGATATGCAGGCTCAGAAACAGTGCACGGTGCTCATGGTCGAGCACCACATCGACGTGCTGCTCGGCTTCGTCGACCGCGTCGCGGTGATGTACTTCGGCAACATCATCGCCTTCGACACCCCTCACAACATCATGGAGAACCCCATCGTGCAAAGCGCCTACCTCGGGAAAGCCGTATGAGCGCCCCGATTCTCACGGTCGAGCACCTGCGGTGCACCATCGCCGGGCAACAGGTCGTCGAAGACGTCTCGTTTGAGGTGCCGGCAACGGGCATCACCGCGGTGCTCGGCCGCAACGGCGCCGGCAAGACATCGACGCTGCGCGGCATCATGGGCCTCATCACCCGCGCGGGTGAGGTGCGCCTCGCGGGCGAACGAATCGATGCGCTGCCGACGCACAAGCTCGTGCAGCGCGGCATCGGCTACGTACCAGAAGACCGCGAGGTGTTTGCCTCGCTGAGCGTTGCCGAGAACCTCGCGCTCGCCGAACGGAGCCAGAACCCCCGGCGTGAGTTCGTGGCCGAGCTCTTCCCCGACCTCGTCGCCCGCCGCGACCAGGCAGCCGGCACGCTGTCGGGCGGCCAGCAGCAGATGGTCTCGGTCGCTCGGGCACTCATCAACGACAACCAGCTGCTGCTCGTTGACGAGCCCACGAAGGGCCTCGCACCGAAGATCGTGCACGAGGTTGCCGTGGCGCTCGCAGAGGCCGCGGCCACGGTGCCGATCTTGCTCGTCGAGCAAAACCTCGAGGTCGTCAGGCAGCTCGCAGACGACGCGATCGTTATCTCGGCCGGCCGCGTCGCCTACGTGGGCAAGGCAGCTGACATTCTTGACGACGAGGCGCTCACCACACAGCTGCTCGGCGTCCACGCAGAAGGAGCCCAACTGTGAGCTCACTCGTTCTTACCCTCATTACCGGCGTCGGCCTCGGCGCACTCTACTTTCTCGTCGCCTCTGGGCTCAGCCTCATTTACGGGCTCATGCACGTGCTGAACTTCGCGCACGGGGCGTTTCTCACCCTGGCCGCGTTCATCGGGTGGCGCACCGCTCAGGCGCTCGGCACCGACAGCTGGTTCGCGCTCGTCGTCTCGGTGCTCGTCGGAGCACTCGTTGGCGCGGTGTTCGCGACGCTCACCGAGCTGCTGCTCATCAGGCCACTGTACGAGCGCCACATCGAGCAGGTGCTCGTCACGGTGGGGCTATCGTTCGCCGCGATTGCCCTCTTCGAAGGCATCTGGGGCTCAGACCCCATTACCATCGCTGGGCCGGCCTGGCTCAAGCAGACCACAGCGGTTCTCGGAGCCAAGATTCCGAACGTGTACTGGGTGCTTATGCTTACCGCGGGCATCGTGCTCGCCGCGCTCGTGCTTTTCTTGAAAAAGACGCGCTACGGCATGATCATTCGCGCCGGCGTCGAGAACCGCCAGATGGTCACGGCGCTCGGCATCGACGTGCGCCGCGCCTTCACCCTGGTGTTCGCGATCGGCGGCGCGGCTGCCGGCATCGGAGGTGTGCTCGCGATGCACTACATGACATTCGTGTCGCCCCACCTCGGGCAAACCCTACTCATCTTCGCCTTCATCGTCACGGTCGTCGGCGGTCTCGGCTCGCTTGCGGGGGCCGCGGTCGCCTCGGTTGTCGTCGCCGTGCTCCAGCAGTTTGCAAACTTCTACCTCGGTGGCACGGGCGACTTCATCGTCGTGATCTTGCTCGCCGTCGTGCTCCTCGTGCGGCCGCGCGGCCTCATGGGACGAAAGGTGGCACGCTAATGTCAACCAACACCTCGGCCACTGACTTCGCGGCAGCAGTCGCATCTGAGCCTGCACACCGTGCCCCTCGCCGCGCGATCCCGATCGCCCTCGGCACCGCGCTCGTCGCGTTCGCGGCGGTGCTGCCGCTGCTCAATCTCTCGATTCCCGGTGTTCTCCCCACCCCGACCTACATGCCGGGCAGCCTCGCGCTCCTGTCGCTGTGCATGGTGTTCGCCGCGCTCGCACTGTCGTACAACATGCTGCTCGGCACCGCCGGCATGCTCTCCTTTGGCCACGCCCTCTCCTTCGGCGGCGGGGCGTACCTGCTCGGCATCGGCCTCGCACAGCTGCAGCTGCCGCTTGTCACCGCGACTCTGCTCGCGCTCGTCGGCGGGCTCGCGATCGCGCTCATCACCGGCTCGGTCGCGAACCGCGTCGCGGGCATCCCGTTCGCCATGGTGACGCTCGCGTTCGCGCAGGCCGGTTCGGTGCTCGTGCGCCGCAACGCCCAGGTGACCGGCGGCGAGGAGGGCCTGAGCCTGAACACCGCGCGGGTGCCCGACTGGCTCGTCGGCGTCGTGAACACGCGCAACCTATACTGGGTGATTCTCGCGATTCTCGTCGTCGTCTACCTCGTCGCGCTGTGGGTCGACCGCAGCAGGCTCGGCCACCTCGCCCGCGCCTCGCGCGAGAACCCGGAGCGCGTGCGGGTGCTCGGCCTCAGCCCCTACACCGCCAAGCTCACGATCTTCGTGATCGCCGCGGTGCTCGCGAGCCTCGCGGGCATCGGCTACATGCTGCTGCAGTCTGGCACCGTGCCCCGCGCGGTGTCGGCCGACCTCACGATCACCGTGCTCGTGATGGTGGTGCTCGGCGGCGTCGGCTACCGCTGGGGAGCGATCGTTGGCGGCTTTCTCTACACGCTGCTCGATCAGCGCCTCACTGTGCTCGCCAAGGCCGACGCGATTCAGGGCCTCCCCGATGTGCTTCGCATACCGCTGTCGGAGCCGCTGTTTTTGCTCGGCACGCTATTCATTCTTGTGGTGATGTTCCTCCCCGGAGGCATCGCAGGTACCCTCGATTCAGCATGGAAGAAGCGCACACGAAAGAGCCGCGCATGAGCGAGTACACGATTGGCAGCTGGATAGCCGACCGCGCGGCGATCGATGGCGAGCGCACCGCGATCGACGACCGCGGCGTGCTCACGAGCTACCGCACCCTTGACGCACGCGCACGCGCGCTCGCCGACAGGCTGAGCGAGGCCGGCTACGGCGCGGGCGGGCGCATCGCGACGGTATCTGGCAACTCGACCGACCACGTCGTCGTGTTCTTCGCGTGCGCGCTCCTCGGCATCGCGTTCATCCCGCTCTCGTGGCGCCTCACCGCACCGGAGCTCGCTGAGCTCATCGGGCGCTCGCGGGCCGATCTGCTGCTGATCGAGGACGAGTACGCGGGGCTCGGCGAGCAGGCGATCAACGCGCTCGCCCTGGCCGGCGCGACGCCGCCGCCGAGCGCCGAGCCCGGCCTCGCGGGAGTCGAACTGGCCGCTCCCCCGGCGCGTACCCGGCGCGAGCGACGAGCGGCGCGGGCCGAGGATCCGCTGCTCGTCGTCTACACCTCCGGCAGCGAGGCTGCCCCCAAGGGCGTCGTGCTCACGCACCGCTCCTGCTTCTGGACGAACCTCGCCCTCTCACGGGCGACGCCGATGGGCGCCGACGACGTCGTGCTCACGATTCTGCCCCAGCATCACGTCGCCGCCTGGAACGTGCAGCCCCTGCTCGCGTGGTGGGTGGGAGCGACTGTTGTGCTCGAGCGATCGTTTCAGCCGGGGCGCGTGCTCCAGCTCATTCGTGAACGCCGCGTCACGACGATGATGGGCGTGCCGACGCAGTACCGCATGCTGTTCGACCAGCCAGAGATCGCGGGAGCAGACCTCGGCTCACTGACCCGGGTGCTCGTCGGCGGCTCGACCATTCCCGAGCAGCTCGCGCTCGAGGCAGAGCGGCACGGCCTACCGCTCACGCAGGGCTACGGTCTCACCGAGGCCGGCCCCAACGTGCTGCACTTGCAGCCGCGCGAGCTCGGCACCCACCCAGGGGCGGTTGGCCGCCCCTACCCGAGCGTCGAGACCGCGGTTGTCGACCCCGACTCGGGGTTGCAGCTCTCAGGCGCAGCGACCGGCGAGCTCTGGGTGCGCGGGCCGAGCCTGTTCGCTGGGTATCTCGACGACGAGGCCGCGACCGAGCGCGCACTGGCTGGCGACTGGCTGCGCACCGGCGACATCGTCGAACGTGACGCGAACGGCATTCACCGCATCGTAGACCGGCTCAAGAACATCTACGTCTCGGGTGGGGAGAACGTTGCTCCGGCCGAGGTTGAGGCGGTACTCGCAACCCATCCGCTCGTGGCTGCGGCCGCGGTTGTCGGTGTGCCAGACCCCGTGTGGGGCGAACGCGGCTACGCATTCGTCGTGACCACCGCACCGCTTTCGCGAGACGAGCTGCTCGCGCACGCGCGCTCCCACCTTGCCGCGTTCAAGCTGCCAGCGCACGTCGAGTTTCTCGACGAGCTCCCGCGATCCACCATCGAGAAAGTGGCCCGCACCGAACTTGCCAGGCGCGCCAGCGCTACGCTCGGCACCACCCAACAGACAGGCATCGCATGACCCCCACCAGCGAACACGGCGCGCCGGCCGCAAGCCAGGCAGGCACGACCGACGCGATCGATACGACCGACGCCCCCGTCTCGCCCGCGACCGGCCGCCCGCTCACCAGCCGCGGCCTCGCGACGCGGCGGCGGCTGCTCACTGCGGCCGAGGAGGTATTCGCGGAGCTCGGGTACCACGAGGCGTCGATTGTGAAGGTCACCGAGCACGCAGGCGTCGCCCTCGGCACGTTCTACCTCTATTTCGACAGCAAGCAGGCGATTTTCGAGGCGCTCGTCATCGACCTCAACGACCGCGTCAGGCAGTCGATGACCGAGGCGATGGCCGGCGCCTCGAACCGCATCGAGGCGGAGCGCGGCGGGTTCGAGGGGTTCTTCCGCTTCACCGCACAACACCCGGCCCTCTACCGGGTCGTGCGCGAGGCAGAGTTCGTGTCACCCGACGTGATGCGGTTGCACTACGAGCGCATTGTCGAGGGGTACACGGCGGGGCTTCAGGCCGCTCAGTCTGCAGGCGATATCGACCCTCGGCTTGACCCCGAGGTCGCCTCGTGGGCGCTTATGGGCCTCGGCGAGCTCATTGGCATGCGCTACATCCTCTGGGAGCGCGATGCCGCTGGCATCGCCCCCGATCGCATCGACCCGCAGGTGCTCGACGCGATGATGCAGTTTATTTCTAATGCGCTGGGCGGCACGGCAGCGGCCGGCCCCGGCGCCTCGACGAGCAACGGAGTCACGTCATGACACACGATCTTCAGGGCCGACGCGCCCTCGTTACCGGCGGCGGCAGCGGCATCGGCCTCGCCTGCGTTCACGAGCTCGCAGGGAGGGGCGCGCACGTCGTGGTCGCCGACGTGTCTGAGGAGGCCGCGTCGGCTGCGGTCGCGGCGGTCACGGCGCGTGGCGGATCCGCGACCGCTGACGTTTCCGCGCCCGCCGGCGTCGCGCACAACGGCGCCGAGCGCAACGGTGCCGAGCGCAGTGGCGCCGAGCGCAACGGTGCCGAGCGCAGTGGCGCCGCTGGTGCATCCGGGAGCGCCGAGGCCTGGGTCGTCGACCTCGCCGACACGGCCGCGCTCGACACCCTCGCGCTCGACGTCGATATTCTGGTGAACAACGCCGGCGTGCAGCGGGTGAGTCCCATCGAGGCCTTCGACCCCGAGGCCTTTCGACTCATTCAGCGGCTCATGCTCGAGGCCCCGTTTCTGCTGATTCGCGCGGCGCTGCCAGGCATGTACGAGCGCGGCTGGGGCCGCATCATCAACCTGTCGAGCGTGCACGGGCTGAGGGCGAGCCCGTTCAAATCGGCGTACGTCGCGGCGAAACACGGCCTCGAGGGGCTCTCAAAAGTGACCGCTCTCGAGGGCGGCGCGCACGGCGTCACGAGCAACTGCGTGAACCCCGGCTATGTGCGCACGCCACTCGTCGAAAGGCAGGTTGCCGACCAGGCACGGGTGCACGGCATTCCCGAGTCAGAGGTCGTCGAGCGGGTGATGCTCACCGAGAGCGCAGTGAAGCGGCTGGTGGAGCCCGCTGAGGTCGCCTCGCTCGTCGGCTGGCTCGCCTCAGATCGGGCCGGCATGGCCACGGGTGCCTCGTACACGATGGACGGCGGGTGGAGCGCGCGATGAACACGCACAGCTATCGCACGGTCGATGTTGCGGTTGCCGGCGGCTCGCTGCGCGTCGGGGTGTGGGACCCCGTCGGGCAGGCGCCCGCGGGTGTGACCACGCAGACGGTGCTCGCAATTCACGGTGTCACCGCATCGCACCTCGCCTGGCCATTCGTTGTCGCGGAGCTTCCCGGGGTGCGAGTGATCGCCCCCGATCTGCGCGGTCGCGGCGCGAGCAACGGCGTCGACGGCCAGGCGGGGATGGCCGCGCACGCGGCGGATCTCGTCGCGGTGCTCGACGCCCTCGGAGTCGCGGCGCTCCCCGTGTTCGGGCATTCGATGGGCGCATTCGTCGCCGTGGCGCTCGCGCACCTCGCGCCCGAGCGCGTCGAACGGCTTGTGCTCATCGACGGCGGCCTGCCGTTGAACGCTCCCGCAGGGGTGAGCGCAGAGGCTCTCGTGCAGGCTATTCTCGGGCCGACCGCAGAGCGGCTCTCGATGCGCTTCGCGAACGTCGATGCCTACCTCGATTTCTGGCGCGACCACCCCGCGTTTGTGCGCGACTGGAGCTCGGAGCTCGAGGCCTACTTTGCATACGACCTCGTGCCAGACGGCGACGCGCTTCGCCCGGCTACGAGCCTCGCGACCACGACAGACGACACCGTCGACATGAACACCGGTTCAACGCTCAGCGGCGCGCTCGCTGCGCTGCCCGGCTTCGCTGGCCAGGTAGATCTCGTGACTGTACCGCACGGTCTGCTCGACGAGCGGCCTGGCCTGTACCCGCCGGAGCACCTCGCAGCCCTGCTCGCGGCGCTGCCAAACGTGCGGCACACTGAGCTCGATGACCTCAACCACTACACGGTGGTGATGAGCGAACGCGGCGCGCGAGCAGTCGCGCCCGTGCTCAACCGCGCGGCGCTGCCACGGTAGGCCGGGCGGGCCAACGAGCGCTGCTGTCAGCGCGGCCGGGGTCGGTCGCCAATCCGCGCGAAGTTGATGTCAGTTTCCCCCAGATTTCACCTCGAAAGCACCGTTTCGCTGGGGCAATCTGACACCGAGTTGGGGGCCGTTCGCGGTGCCGAGCGAGCTTGGGCGCGGGGCGGGCTCACACACGGTATCGACCGAGGTCACCCTGCCTCCCACGAGCGTCATGGACTGGAACACTGTGTTTTCGTAGCGTTCGCCCCCGGGCAGGTCGCCCGTGACCCTTGCACGCACCGCGACGCGCGTGCGCCACGGCCACCCTCGCACGAGCACATCGAGCACCTCGAAACGTGCATCGGGTAGGAGACGCATGAGTCGCGCCCACCACCGATTCATTGCGTCGACAGAGGTGCGGCGGCCGCCGAGCGCGTGATCCCCGTGGAAGTGATACTCGAAGGGCTCGCCGAGGCTTTCAACCATCGCCCAATAGTTGCCCGCGTTGATCTCGTCGAACACCCGGCGAACTTTGCGCCGAACAATTGCCGCGTACACGCCGATCGGCCTCCATCTCGGTCGCAGTTCACGATCTCCCGAGTTGCCTCGCGGGATACACACAAGCCCGGCCCAGGGGCGGTGTGCTCCTGGGCCGGGCTTGTCGGTTAGCCTGCCGCGTGCGGCTCGCGCTACTTGCCGAGGCGCTCGCGCAGGCCCTCGAGCTCGGCGGTAAGCGCTGCCGGGAGGCGGTCGCCGAACTGCGAGAAGTACTCCTCGGTGAGGTCTGCCTCAGCGAGCCACGAGGTCGGGTCGATCGCGAAGATCTTCTCGAGATCTTGTTCGACCGACTCGATGCCGGTGAGGTTCAGCTCGCCAGCGGCGGGGATCGTGCCGACGGCGGTCTCCTGGCCCTCGTGCTCGCCCTCGACGCGGCGAATCACCCAGTCGATGACGCGCGAGTTGTCGCCGAAGCCCGGCCACATGAACTTGCCGTCTTCGTCTTTGCGGAACCAGTTGACCTGGAAGATCTTCGGGGCGTTCTCGCCGAGGGTCTCGCCCATCTCGAGCCAGTGGCCCCAGTAGTCGGCCATGTTGTAGCCGCAGAACGGCAGCATCGCGAACGGGTCGCGGCGCAGC
The DNA here is from genome assembly GCF_039528015.1 of Leucobacter albus. Lineage (NCBI taxonomy): Bacteria > Bacillati > Actinomycetota > Actinomycetes > Micrococcales > Microbacteriaceae > Leucobacter > Leucobacter albus. Next base: position 69,580 of record NZ_BAAAKZ010000008.1, read on the forward strand.
TCGCCGACGGTGCCCTCCTGGGCCGCTGTCTTCTCAGACGAGATCGTCGCACCGACGAACACGCCGTGGTTCCACGAGCGCGACTGCGCGACGAGCGGCACGTTGGTCGCGCGGCGACCACCGAAGAGAATGGCATCAAGCGGCACACCGTCTTGCTCGAACCAGTCGTCGGCGAGCGACGGAGTCTGCTGAATCGGCACAGTAAAGCGCGAGTTCGGGTGCGCGGCCGGGCGGCCCGACTCGGGGCTCCAGTCGTTGCCCTGCCAGTCGACGAGGTGCGCGGGCACCGAATCGGTCTTGCCCTCCCACCAGACGTCGCCGTCGTCGGTCAGTGCGACGTTCGTGAAGATCGTGTTGCCCCAGAGGGTCTCCATCGCGACGGGGTTCGTCGTCTCACCGGTGCCGGGGGCGACGCCGAAGAAACCGGCCTCGGGGTTGATCGCATACAGGCGACCGTCCTTGCCGGGGCGCAGCCAGGCGATGTCGTCGCCGATGGTCTCGACCTTCCAACCAGGAATGGTGGGCTGGAGCATCGCCAGGTTCGTCTTGCCGCAGGCCGAGGGGAACGCCGCCGACAGGTGGTAATCCTTGCCGGTCTCGGTGTTCGTGAGCTTGAGCAGCAGCATGTGCTCCGCGAGCCAGCCCTCGTTCTTGCCCATCACGCTCGCGATGCGCAGCGCGAAGCACTTCTTCGAGAGCAGGGCGTTGCCGCCGTAGCCCGAGCCGAACGACCACACCTCGAGCGTCTCGGGGAAGTGGGTGATGTACTTCGTGTCGTTGCAGGGCCACTCGACGTCGTCGGCACCGGCCTCGAGTGGCGCACCGACCGAGTGAACCGTGCGCACCCACTCGCTGCCGGGGGTAATGCCGTCGAGCGCGGCCTGGCCCATGCGGGTCATGATGCGCATGTTCAGCACCGCGTAGGGCGAGTCGGTGATCTCGATGCCGAGCTGCGTGATCGCGCCGCCGACGGGGCCCATCGAGAACGGCACGACGTACATCGTGCGGCCGCGCATCGACCCCTCGAAGAAGGGCTGCAGCTCTGCGCGCATTGCGTCGGGGGCGACCCAGTTGTTCGTGGGGCCCGCGTCTGCCTCGTTCTCGGAGCAGATGAAGGTGCGGTCTTCGACGCGCGCGACGTCGCTGGGGTTCGAGCGGGCGAGGAAGCTGCCGGGGCGAAGGTTCTTGTTCAGCGGGATCAGGGAACCGGCCTCGACCATCTCGCTGGTGATGCGGTTCCACTCGTCTTGCGAACCGTCGCACCAATAGACCGAATCGGGCCGAGTGAGCTCGGCAACCTCGGTGACCCAGGTGAGGATCTCGGGGTTGGTAGTCGTTGCGCTCTCGCGAACGAGATCGGCGATCGATGCGATAGTTGTGGTGCTCATGCCTACGGATTCTCCCTAAGTGGTGCCGTCGAAGTTGGCCTGTATTCCTATTGTGGTTGTGGTCTCAGGTGAACATTCACCAAACAGCCTGTCAATTTTCAGCGTTTTTGCCTTATAGTCAAATTATGAACACAGGATCTGTGCCTTCGCTCAGTGCGGCGACGATTGACCGCTTAGTACTCGGCAAACGGCTCCGACACTTTCGCACCGAGGCCGGGCTCACGCTCGAACAGCTCGGGCAGCAGGTCGGCGTTGTGGCCAGCCAGTTGTCGCTCGTCGAGAACGGGAAGCGCGAGCCAAAGCTCACGCTGATTCAGGCCATCGCCAGAGCGCTCGAGATCGACGCTGGCGACCTGCTCAACGCCGAAGCACCTGACCGGCGCAGCGAGCTCGAGATCGAGCTCGAGCGAGCCCAGAGCACCCCGGGGTACGACCAGCTGGGGTTGCCGCGGATCCGCTCGCCGCGCGCGCTCAGCGACGACACACTTGAAGCGCTCATTGGGCTGCACCGCGAACTCGCGCGCCGCACGAGGGCCGCGGCGACAACCTCGGAGGAGGCGCGTCGGGCGAACACGTCGATCCGCCTAAAAATGCAGGAGCTCGACAATTACCTCCCCGACATCGAACTCATTGCGTCGGAGCTCATGCAGCGCATCGGCCACACCGTGGGCGCGGTGACCCACCGCGACGTGGCAATTCTCGCCGAACTTCTCGGCTTCACGCTGATCTTCGTCGACGACCTGCCGTCGAACACTCGAAGCATCACCGATCTCGAGAACGGGCGCATCTATTTGCCACCGACGTCGATTCCCGGCGGCCACGGGCTTCGCTCGCTCGCGCTCCAGGCGATGGCGCATCGCGTGCTCGGGCACTCCGAGCCGCAAAGTTACGCACAATTTCTCGAACAGCGCTTGCAGATCAACTATTTCGCCGCGGCCTGCCTGCTGCCCGAGGAGCGCGCCGTCGAGTACCTGCAGCAGGCCAAACGGGAACGAAACCTCGCGATCGAAGACCTGCGCGACGCGTTCGGCGTGACGCACGAGGCCGCCGCGCACCGGTTCACGAACCTCGCGACGCGGCACCTCGACCTGCGGGTGCACCACTACCGCACCGACGGTGCCGGCACGCTGGTTCGCGGGTACGCGAACGACGGCCTCCCCTTCCCGGTCGACGAGGGCGGGGCCATCGAGGGCGAGCTGCTCTGCGCGAAGTGGGGCGGGCGCACGGCGTTCAACCGCCAGAACCGCACGAGCGAGTTCTACCAGTTCACCGACACCCCGAACGGCACCTTCTGGTCGAGCGTGCAGACCGGCGACGCCGAGCTCGGGCCGTTCGCGATCGCGTGTGGGGTGCAGTTCGACGATGCGCGTTGGTTTCGCGGGCGCGATACGCAGGTGCGCAAGCGCTCGACCTGCCCAGACCCTAGCTGCTGTCGGGCCGCAGCGCCCGCGCTGCGGGAGCGCTGGGAGGGCAAGGCGTGGCCGAGTGCTCGCATGCACCAGCACGTGCTGTCTCCCCTACCGACCGGCACCTTCCCCGGCGTCGACGACACCTCGATGTACGAGTTCCTCTCGAAGCATGCACCCGAGGTTTAGAGGAAAACGCATCGCGTTTTCCCACCGAGGGGTGTCGGGCCCACCGGCCCAACACAGCCGAACCCCGCACTTCCCTCCGAGCACACCCCATTGCCTGCCGAGATAAGGGGGTGCGCTCGGAGGCAACCGTCCGGCTGAGTGACCAGGGCCCCGCCGGGCCACGCCGGGCCCCGCCGGCCCACGCCGGGCCACGCCGGGCCACGCCGGGCCACGCCGGCCAGCCTGCACCCACCCACCAACCCCCGGGCCAACGCAAAAGGCCGCGGGATCCACCTGGATCACCGCGGCCTGTCGCGTGCGCGCTAGCTAGTTAGCAGCGGGGCGCGGGCGCGACGCGAACTCTTCGAAGATCTCGCGGGGCTGCTGCGTCGCCTCGATGTTCACGATGTCGCGGCCGAGGAAGAAGTGCCCAACCCAGCCGCCAAACACGCGCCACTTACGCTCCCACGTAGGGATCGCGAGGCCGTGGTAGAAGCGGTGTGCGAGCCACGCGATGTAGCCCTTGAGCGTGAAGTTACCGGAGCGGAACACGCCGGTGTTCATGCCGAGGCCGGCGACTGCGCCCTGGTTCTTGTGGTTGTACTCGACAACGCCCTCGCCGCGCAGCGACGCGACGATGTTCTTCGCGAGCAAGCGGCCCTGGCGCACCGCGTGCTGTGCGTTGGGAACGCAGAAGCCGCCGGGGCCGGGGGTCGATGAGATGTCGGGAACCTGCGAGGTGTCGCCCGCCGTCCAGGCGCCCTCGACGATGTCGCCATCTTCGGTTGCAACCCGCAGCGACGGCGCGCCAACGACGTGGCCGCGCGCGCCGATCGGCAGGTCGGTGCCGCGCAGGAACGGGCGGGGCATAACGCCCGCTGTCCAGACGATGAGGTCAGACTCGTACTTCTCGCCGGTTGACAGCTCGATGTTGCCACCCTCGGCGCTCGAAAGCTGCGTGTCGAGGTGAATGTTCACGCCGCGGCGGGTCTGATCCTTGACCACCCAGTCGGCGAGGCCCTCGGTAACCTCGGGCATGATGCGGCCCATCGCCTCAACGAGGTGGAACTTCGTCTCGTCGAACGTGATCTCGGGGTAGCGGCGCAGCAGCGCGGTCGCGAACGAACGCAGCTCGGCGACCGACTCGATGCCGGCGAAGCCGCCGCCAACGACGGTGACGGTGAGCAGGCGCGCACGCTCAGCCGAGTCCTTCGGCAGCGACGCGGCGCGCTCGAAGTTGCCGACCATGCGGTCGCGAATGGCGACTGCCTCTTCGATTGTCTTCATGCCGATCGCGTTGTCAGCGATGCCCGGGATCGGGAAGGTACGCGAGACCGAGCCGGTGGTGATGACGATCTGGTCGTACTCAAAGTCGTACGCCTCGCCGACGTTCGGCGTAATTGTCGCGGTCTTGGTGGCGTGCGAAATGCCGGTCACCTTGCCCGAGATGTTCGCCGTCTTCTTGAGGTGACGGCGGCGCGCCACAACCGCGTGGCGGGGCTCAATCGAGCCAGCCGCAACCTCGGGGAGGAACGGCAGGTATGCCATGTAGGGAAGCGGGTCAACGATGGTGACCTCCGCCTCGCCCGAACGGAGGAGCTTCTCGAGCTTCCATGCCGTGTAGAAGCCGGCGTAGCCGCCGCCAACGATCAGAATCTTCTTCGCCACGAAGCGATCTCCTTGATGATCAAATATGCACAAACTGCAGGCTGCAAGGTGCGCCCGCTTTCTCGCGCGGGAAGCCAGCTGGGCAAGGTTCACCCAACCCAACCCACCTTACCTGCAAAAGAACCCCAAATCGTCACAAACGACGAGTTGCCCGTCACAAACCGAGGTTAATTCGGCAATGCAGGATCCGCGGCGCCGAAAGTACGCTATTTAGCTTGCCAACCAGAACGCTCGAGGGCCAAGTCACCGATCGGGTTCACGCCGGGGCCAGCAGCGAGTGCATGGCCGATAAGCGCGTGCAGGCATTTCACACGCGTCGGCATGCCGCCGGCGCTGATACCGGCGAGCTCGGGCACCTCGCCAACGGAATCACGATCTGCAATGTACTGCTCGTGCGCGCGGGCGTACGCGGCGCGCAACTCCTCGTCTTCGGCGAGCATCTCGTTGAACTCAACCATCATGCCAACAGCCTCGAGCCGCGACGCGGCGGCCACGACCTCAGGGTGCGAGAGGTAGTAGAAGGTCGGAAACGGCGAGCCGTCGGGCAGCCTCGGTGAGGTCGCGACGACGGTTGGGCTGCCGTCTTTGGCACGCGCGGCGATACCCACGACGCCGCGCGCCTCACGCCCGAGCTGCTCGCTCACCGCGGCGATGTCTTCTGGGGTCGGGGCGGGAAATGGGGGCCGGCTCACTGCGTACTCCTTGCGGCTTCGTCTTCTGATGGTGTTTCTGGGACCGCGGTTCCCGAGGCGATGACCGAAGACACGAGGTCTTTCGCCCAGTTGCGCTCAACCTGGGTGAGGCCGGCGCTCGTCTCCTCCTGCGATTCCACGGGAAGCACAACGTCAGAGATAATGCTCAGCTGTGTCTCCCCCGGCAGCACATACGACAGCCGGTCGCGCGCCTGCGCCCTCACATACGAGGGGTCTTTCCAGCGCGCGCGCTCTGCGTCAATGTTCTCGACCGCCTCGCGGTGCTGCCTAACGCTCTCGCGCAGCTGGGCGATCTCTCGCTGCTGCTGCACGAAGGTCGAGATGTTCGGGCTGAGAATCAGCGCCCCGGCGATCACCGAGACGACGACAACGGCGGTAAACACACTGAAGCGCAGACTCGCGGCCCACGCCGCAATATCTGCGCCCCAGTGTTTCACCGTGTGCTCCTCGCCCTGGCGCGTGCCTACGCCTGGAAGCGCGGGAACGCCGCGCGGCCGGCGTAGCGTGCTGCGCCTCCGAGCTCTTCTTCGATGCGAAGCAGCTGGTTGTACTTTGCGACGCGGTCGGAGCGAGCTGGCGCGCCGGTCTTGATCTGGCCGCAGTCAGTTGCGACCGCGAGGTCAGCGATAGTGACGTCTTCGGTCTCGCCCGAGCGGTGCGACATCACGGCGGTGTAGCCGGCGCGCTGCGCCAGCTGCACGGCGTCGAAAGTCTCGGTGAGGGTGCCGATCTGGTTCACCTTCACGAGAATCGAGTTGCCGACGCCCTGCTTGATGCCGTCTGCGAGGCGCTCGGGGTTCGTGACGAACAGGTCGTCGCCGACCAGCTGCACCTTGCCGCCGAGCTCGTCGGTGAGGTGCTTCCAGCCCTCCCAGTCGTCTTCGTCGAGCGGATCCTCAATCGAGACAAGCGGGTAGCGCTCCACGAGATCGGCGTAGTACGCCGTCATCTCTGCCGCGGTGCGCTCCTGACCCTCAAACTTGTACACGCCGTTCTCGAAGAATTCCGAGGAGGCGACGTCGAGCGCGAGCGCGATGTCACGGCCGGGCTCGAACCCCGCGCGCTTGATCGCCTCGACGATCAGGTCGAGTGCGGCGACGTTGTTCACGAGGTTTGGCGCGAAGCCGCCCTCGTCGCCGAGCCCCGTCGAGAGGCCCTGCTCGTTCAGCAGCGCCTTGAGCGCGTGGTAGACCTCGACGCCCCAGCGAAGGCCCTCGGAGAAGCTCTCGGCACCGAGCGGCACCGCCATGAACTCCTGAATGTCGACATCGGTGTCGGCGTGAGCGCCGCCGTTGATGATGTTCATGAGCGGCACGGGCAGCGTGCAGGCGTTGGGGCCACCGAGGTAGCGGTACAGCGGCAGCTCAGCGGAGGCCGCGGCGGCGTGCGCGACCGCGAGGCTCACGCCGAGAATCGAGTTCGCGCCGACGCGCGACTTGTTGTCGGTGCCATCGACCTCGCGCAGCACGGCATCGATGATGCGCTGGTCGTCTGCGGCGAAGCCCTCGATAGCGGGTGCCAGGTCGTCAAACACCGCGTCCACAGCCTTGAGCACACCCTTGCCGAGGTAGCGCTCCTTGTCGCCGTCGCGCAGTTCGTATGCTTCGAAGGCGCCGGTCGATGCGCCCGAGGGCACCGCCGCGCGCCCCACCGAATCATCAGTCAGTCCGACCTCGACCTCAACGGTCGGGTTGCCACGTGAATCCAGAATCTCGCGTGCGATCACCGCGTCGATAAATGCCACCGTGTACTCCTTGTGGTTACGTCGTGAGGCGCGTATTCCGCGCCAGTTCTCAGTGTAGAGGGTGAAGCTTTGGGGCCCGAGGAAATTACGCCATTACTCGCCCAGTTCGCGCCATGAGAGTTCGCTGAGATCGCTCACGCCCGGCTGCACGTTTGCGACCTTGGCAAACCCCTCCTCGACCAGGCGCGCGAGCAGGGTTTTCATGTTTTTCTGCCGCTTCTCGATGCGCACGCGGTTGCCTGCGGCGACGAGCTCGCGCTTGAGTGCCATGAGGTCTTCGAGCTTGGCCTCGGCATCGACGACGAGGGCGAGCGACTCTGGGCCGGTCGAGCCGTCGAGCTCAATGAGATCGACCACCCGCTCGAACCCGATCGAGAACCCGACCGCCGGAACGTCTTGCCCGAGGAACCGGCCAATCATGCCGTCGTAGCGACCGCCGCCGCCCACAGAGGAGCCCGAGCCGGGGTGCGCGATCTCGAAGATCGTGCCGGTGTAGTAGCCCATGCCGCGCACGAGGGTCGGGTCGAAGCGCAGCTCGACGCCCTCGGGCAGGCCCCCGGCGAGAGCCTCGCCAATAGCGACCAGGCTGTCGATGCCCGCCTCTGCCGCCCCAGCGGGGAGCACGGCGGCAATCGCCTCGCGCGTCACCGGAATACCGGCAGCAAGCGCGGCGTCGACGCCCTCGAGAATGCCCCGCATTGCGGCAGCGGCGCCCGAGTTTGTCTCGGCGAGCTCGGCGGCGACTCCCTCGACACCGATCTTGTCGAGCTTGTCGATGGTGATGAGCGCACCGGCCTGCTCCTCGGCTGCAAATCCGCAGTGCTCGAGCAGCCCGAAAAGAATGCGGCGGTCGTTCACCCGAATCACGCAGTCTTTCAGCCCGAGCTCGGCGAGCACCTGCGACGTTGCGGTGATGAGCTCGGCCTCGGCGATGATGCCAGACTCGCCGATCACGTCAATGTCAGCCTGCACGAACTGGCGATAGCGCCCCTTCTGGGGGCGCTCGGCGCGCCACACCGGGCCGATCTGAATCGAGCGGAAGACCGGGGGCAGCTCCGCGCGATGCGAGGCGTAGAAGCGGGCGAGCGGCACCGTCAGGTCGAAGCGCAGGCCGAGGTCTGCGAGCTGCTCGGGGTCGCCAGCCTCGACGGCTGCGGCGAGCGCCTCTGGTTTGATGCCGCGCTTGAGAATGGAGAAGCTGAGCTTCTCGTTATCGCCACCGAGGCCAGCGTGCAAGCGCGCATAGTCTTCAACAACCGGGGTCTCGATCTCGTCGAAGCCGTGGGCGCGATACACCCCGCGAATCACGCCGAGCGCGTGCTCGCGGCGCGCCTTGTCTGCGGGGAGGAAGTCGCGCATACCGCGGGGGGAATTCACTGGGGCTGCCATGCGCTCTATTCTTCCATGCCACGAGGGGCTCGCTGCGCGGGGCTCGCAGCCGGGGCCCGCAGGCTGGGCCCGCAGGCTGGGCCCGGGCCTCGGGCCCCAAGCATTCAGCACCCACTAGGCAATCAGCCCCCACACGGCAGCAACCCCCACACCCGGGGCCTATCAAGCGCAGATCACCTATCTAGCGCAAGTGGGGGCCTGGGCCGCGAACCAGCGGCCTGCTGCACTTAATCGGCGATCGGCAGCCGATAGGCAGCAACCCCGGGTCTGAGGCCTATTGGGGTCTGATCACCTATTGAGCGCTGGTGGCACGGGCGAGGGCCCAAGCCCAAGCCCAAGCCCAAACCCAACCCCAACCCCAACCCCTCACCCCCGCCTACTCAGCAACTGCCCAATCGTGCGCGCGGCGAGCCCAACCGGCTCGGTCAGCACGGCAGTGTCAGGCAGCTCCCCGAGCGTCGAGACCGACACCGAGCCGAGCGGCTCGTGCCCGAGTTTCACGGGCATCGCGAGCGCCGACACCTGCTCGTCGTATTCGCCGCGGGTCACGCAGTAGCCGAGCTCCCGAATGCGCGCGAACTCTGCCTCGAGCTCCCGCGGGTTCATACTCGTCACCGCCGTGTACCGGGCGAGCGGCCGCTGGCTCGTATAGTGGTCTCGCTGCGCCCGCGGCAGGTGGGCGAAGAAGGCCTTCGAGATCGCGCCGACGTGGGCCGGGAAGAGCTCGCCCGCCATCGGGTAGTCGCGCAGCGGCCCCTCGGGCCCGTCGACCGAGATGACGGCGCGCATGTGCGCGTGGTCGGCGATGGCGAAGGTGGCGGTGAGCCCGGTGTGCTCCGAGAGTTCGGTCACGACCGGCCGGGCGATGCTCGCGAGCGATGCGGTGCGCTGCCAGGCCCGCGAGAGGTGGAGCACGCCGGTGCCGAGGCGGTAGACGCGGCGCTCGTCGTCGCGGCGGAGGAACTGCATCTTGGTCAGGGTGTGGATCGTGCGCTGCGCGCTCGAGGTCGAGCAGCCGAGCAGCCCGGCGAGCTCGGTCACCCCGATCTCGCGCCGGTCTGCGCCGAAGAGCAGGAGCGCGGAGAGCGCCCGCTCAACGCTGTCAAGGGTTTCTGCCATGCCCCAAGTATCCCGCATAGCGGCATAAGCCTTGCCCGTCGCTGGCCGATGACCAATTCTTAGGGAGCGCCCCGTCGCGGCGGCGCGAATCACAGAAAGAGGCGATCCAATGACGGACTGGCAGGCGCACGAGCGTGCGAATCGCGCCGGCGCAGCACTCGCGACCACCGAGTCGGGCGAGACATACCTGTACTTCGACACGGCAGCGGCAGCTCCCCCGGTGGTCGCCGCGGTCGAGGCCGCAACCGACTACCTGTGGAAGACGGCGCGCACCGGCCCCTACCTGCCGAGCCTGCGCGCCGAGATCTACGCCCAACTCGACGAGATCCGCGCGAGGGTCGCCGCGTTCATGGGCGCGAAGCCTGCTGAGCTCGCGTTCACCCGCAACGGCACCGAGTCGATCAGCCTCGTCGCGCGCGGGCTCCGCTTCGAACCGGGCGACGAGATCATCGTGCCCGACACCGAGATGCTCTCGAACATCGCGATCTGGCGCATGGTCGCGAACGAGACCGGCGCGAAGATCGTCACCGTCGAGGGCGGCACGAGCGGCCTGCTCACCCCCGAGGCCATCGCCGCGGCAATCACCGACCGCACGCGGCTCATCACCTTCGCAGCGATGTCGAACGTGACGGGCGCCGTGCAGCCGGTGACTGAGATCTGCGAGCTGGCCGCCGCGCGCGGCGTGCTCACCCACGTGAACGCGGCGCAGGCGCTCGGCATGATGCCGGTGGGCCTCGACGTGTGGCCGTGCGACTTCATCTCGGCGTGCACACGCAAGGGCCTGCGCGCCATCGAGGGCTCGGGCGTGCTCGCGGTACGGGAGCGACACCTCGCCGAGATGACGCCCATGCTCGCTGGCTGGTGGAACGCGAGCTTCGACGACGCCGGCGAAGTGGTGTTCCCCGAGACGGCGCGCAGGTTCGAGGCCGGGTCGCCGAACATTCCCGCGATTCTCGCGCTCGGCGCCGCGGTCGATACCGCACACGGTCTCGGCATCGGGCGGATCCACGACCGCGTACGCGAGCTCACCACCTACGCCGCGGCGAAACTGCGCGAGCTCGACGGCGCGCAGATCTACGGGCCCGCAGACGACGCTGACCGCCTGGGCATCTTGCCGTTCAACATCGCGGGCGTCGACCCGGCGAAGCTCACGCTCGCGCTCGAGGCCCGCGGCATCATCATCGAGGCCGGCCACTTCATGGCGACCCCCATTCTCGCCGCGTTTGGCGTCGAGCGCATGGCGCGGGTCTCGCTGCACTACTTCAACACGACCGAAGAGATCGATCGCCTCATCGCAGCGATCGAATCCGAGAGAGGAACCAACGCATGACAACCGCACTCCTGATGAGCAGCTCACGAATGGGCAGCCTCGGATACCTCGAGCACGCCACGAGCCAGCTCGACACCATTCTCGAGGGCACGAGCCGCAAGGTGCTCTTCGTTCCCTACGCAGCGGTCTCGTTCTCGTACGACGCGTACGAGGAGCTCGCGGCTCCCCCGTTCACCAACGCTGAGGCACAGCTCACCTCGATCCACCGCTTCGACGACCCCGTCGCGGCCGTGCGCGAGGCCGACGTGATCGCCGTCGGTGGTGGCAATAGCTTTGCCCTACTCACCCGCCTGTACGGCGCCGAGATCGTCGCCGAGATTCGCGAGCGCGTGACCAACCACGGCACCCGCTACATCGGCTGGAGCGCCGGCACGAACGTCGCGACCCCCACGATTCGCACGACCAACGACATGCCGATCGTCGAACCGCCGTCGTTTGGTGCGATCGGCCTCGTGCCGTTCCAGATCAACCCGCACTTCATTCCGGGCAAGCCGGCCGGGCACAACGGCGAGAGCCGCGAGGAGCGCCTCGCCGAGTTCACCGCGATCAACCCGGGCGAGGAGGTGCTCGGCCTCGTTGAGGGCAGTGCGCTGCACGTCACCGGAACACGCGGCACCATTCTCGGCGATAACGATGCGCTCGTGTTCTCCGGCAGCAAGCCGGTGCGCACGATCGCGGCAGGCGCATCGTTCGAGCTCGCCGAGATTCAGGGGCCGGTGGCCTGATGTCGATTCGCGAAATTCTCGAGGTCTCAGATGAGATGGACGATCCGCGCCTCTCGGGCGAGCGGATCGCGCAGCTGCTGCGCTCGGCTGCCGCCCCCGGCGCCGAGATCACCGTCACCAGCGTGCCCTACGAGGCACCGGAAGACACGAGCCAGAACTGCGACTTCGTCAAGGTCATCATCCGCGGCGAACAGGGCCGCAGCGCCTGCGGCGACGCCCCGACGCTCGGCCTCGTCGGCAGGCTCGGCGCGCAGCAGGCGCAGCCCGAGCGCATCGGGTACGTGTCTGATGCCGACGGATCGATCGTCGTGATCGCCGCAGCCCTGCGGCTGCTGCGCCTCGCCGCCGCCGGCGCCAAGCTCCGCGGCGACGTGATCGTCACGACCCACATCGCGACGCACGTGAGCATCACACCGCGCGAGCCCGTCGATTTCATGGGCATTCCCGTGTCATCGGAGCGCATGAACGAGTTCGAGGTCGACGAGCGCATGGACGCGATCCTGTCGTTCGACACCTCGAAGGGTAACCGACTCATCAACCACCGCGGCATCGCGATCTCGCCGACGGCGAAGGCCGGCTACCTGCTGCCGGTGTCGCCAGACCTCGTGACCGTGCTCGAGTACGCGACGGGCGAGCCGGCCCGCACGTTTCCGCTCGCGCAGCAAGACATCACGCCATACGGCAACGGGTACCGCCACTTCAACTCGATCATGCAGCCGACGATCGCGACCAAGGCCCCCGTCGTGGGAGTCGCGCTCACCGCGCGCGCCGTCGTTCCGGGCTCCTCGACAGGCGCGAGCTACGAGACCCCGCTGCTTGACGCAACCCGCTTCGCTGTCGAGACCGCGAAGAGCTTCACCCGCGGCGAGATCGCGTTCTACGACGTCACCGAACACGCGGCCCTGATCGCGCAGTACGGCGAGCTCACCTCCTTCCAGCAGTAACCTGATGCTCCTGCCGCGTGGCGCCCTCGTCGCTCGGCAGGAGCATCCCTCCATGAGAAAAGACACATCATGACTTCACCCACCGGTGCGCGGCTCGGCAACGTTGCCGCGGCGCATCCCCGAGCGTTCGAGCTTGGCACCCTCGTCGTTTCGGTACTCCTCAGCCTGCTCGGCGCCGTAATCGGCGTTCACCTCATCACCACGCTCGGCATCTCGGCAAACACAAGCGTTATCGGCGCCGTGATTGCAATGCTCATCGGGCGTTTGTCGTTCATGGGCTTGAGTAAGTTCCGCGATCCACACCGCCAAAATATCTTGCAGACCGCGATCTCGACCGCGACCTTCGCCGCCGCAAACGGGCTGCTCGCGCCGATCGCGATTCCGTACGCGCTCGGCATGCCAGAGCTCGTGTGGCCGATGCTCATCGGCTGCGCGCTCGGCGTGCTCATCGACGTGTTCATTCTGTACCGCGCCTTCGGCTCGCGCTTCATGCCGGCCTCGGCGCCGTGGCCTCCCGGCGTCGCCGCGGCCGAGACCATTCGCGCTGGCGCGTCTGGCGGCAAGCGCGCGCTGATTTTGCTCGGCGGCGCCGGTGTCGGCGTTGTCGGCTCGCTATTCTCCCTGCCGATGGCCGCGGGCGGCGTCGCCCTCATCGGCAATTTCTGGGCGCTGTTGATGTTCGGCATCGGGCTGCTGCTGTCGCAGTACGCGCCCGCGCTCTGGAACGTGAACCTCGGCGAGATTTACGTCGCGCACGGCGTGATGATCGGCGCGGGCGTCGTCGCCCTGCTCCAGGTGATCTGGCTCATTCTCGGCACCCGCACGAAGAAGGCGAAGCTCACCGAGACCGCGCGCCTGCAGGCCGTCGCCGAAGACGAGACGCTGCAGTACACGATCGACAGTGCACGGTTGGGTAAATCGCTCGGGCTTGGCTACGTACTGTTCGTTGTCGGGGCGCTGCTCATCGCGCTCATCGGCGGTGCGATGAACCACCTGACCATGTGGGGGCTCATCGGCTTCGTGCTGTTCGCCGGTGTCGCCGCGATCGTGCACGAGCTCATCGTCGGGCTGGCCGCAATGCACGCCGGCTGGTTCCCCGCGTTCGCCGTCACCCTCATCTTCCTCATCTTCGGCCTCATGCTGAACATTCCGACCGTGCCGCTCGTGATGCTCGTGGCCTACTGCTCGGCCACCGGCCCGGCGTTCGCCGATATGGGGTACGACTACAAGACCGGCTGGATTCTCAGGCGCGAGCTCAAGCCTTGGAAGGCCGCCGAGCTCATCGGTCGCCGCGAGCAGCTGAAGGCGGCCATCATCGCTATCGTCGTCGCCATCGGCGTGGTGGCGGTGTCGTGGCAGGGGCTCTTCGCCGAGGGCAAGCTGCCCCCGTCGTCGAAGGTGTTCGCCGACACCATCATGGCCGGGGTTACCGACCCGAAGATCATGCTGACGATGGCGCTGTGGGCGATTCCCGGGGCGCTCATTCAGTTCTTCGGCGGCTCGAAGCGCCAAATGGGTGTGTTGTTTGCCACCGGCCTGCTCGTTGCTACCCCGAATGCGGGCTGGCTCGTGCTTGTCGCACTGGTCGCGCGCATCGTCTGGACGAAGCTGCGTGGTGAGCAGGGCGAGCAGGAGCTCTCGCTCGTCGGTGCCGGCGTGATCGCGGCCGACTCGATTATGAATGTGGGCAAGGTCATCAAGTTCTAGGCGGTCGCTGTGAGCTAGTGCCCCGCCGGGCATGCCTCTCTCGGGAGGCGGCCGGCGGGGCGCTGTGCTGTTGCTGGGTGCTGTGCTCGGCGGGGCCCGGCGCGCGGGGCTCGGGGCGCCGGGCCCCGCGCGCTCGCAGGGGCAATCTGCAGCCCCTAGGCTCGAAACCCGAGGTTGGGGCATATCTGCGGCTGATCGCCTATGCAGCGCAGCTACCGCGATGGCACACAGGCCGGAGCCCATCTGCGCTCACAGGGGCAATCTGCAGCCCCTAGGCTCGAAACCCGAGGTTGGGGCACATCTTGGGCCGATCACCTATGCAGCGCAGCGCAGCCAGCCAGCGCAGCGGCCCGCTCGAGTCGAGCACCGCGCCCTGCTAGCCCTGAGCAGGGCGCCTGCTAGAGTCGGGTGCCCGCCTGCGCCGCCGAGCGGCCGATCGAGCGCGCCGCGGCGTGCACCGCCTGGCCGTACTCGGTGTAGCGCTCGGGCACGATGCGGCTCGACGGGCCAGACACCGAGACGCTCCCGAGCGGGTCGCCCCCCGGCCCCAAGATCGCGGCGCCGAGCGAGGTGATGCCACTGCTGAGCCCCTCCTCGTTGATGGAGTACCCACGGGCGCGCACCGCGGAAATCTCGGCGAGCAGCACGTCACGGTCGGTGAGCGTGCGCTCGGTGACGCTGTCGAGCGCCGAGGCGAGGTATTCGGCAATGAAGGAGTCTTCAGAGGCCGCGAGGAAGGCGATTCCGGTCGCCGAGGCATGCAGCGGAATCTTGCTGCCGAGGGGCAAGAATGCGCGGAGCACGTGCGGGGTGTCCAGGCGCTCCGCGAGAATGAGGATGTCGCCGTCTGGGATCGCGAGGTGCACGGTCTCCGTCGTCGCGAGCTGCAGCGTGTTCATGTGCCCGATCGCGATGTCGCGAAGCGAGCTCATCGGCCCGCTGCGCACGGCGACAGCGTAGGCGTGCGGGGTGAGCGACCACAGCTTTGCCAACTCACTCTGCTGCACCCAGCGCAGCTCGGCGAGCGTGTTGAGCACCCGCAGCACGGTTGCCTTCGACGCGTCGAGCGTGCGCGCGAGGTCAGAGAGCCCGACGGGCTGCGATTCTGAGACCGCCTCGATCACTCGGACGGCGGTCACCACACTTTGCGTACTCATGGCTCCATCATTGCGCCTTCTGGCCCTTGACGGAAAGCGCCGCTACCCATACCTTAGAGAAAACCAAGAAATGAACCAGCGGTTCAACTAGCGAACCGATGTGGGATTTTGGTTTTCGAACTTCGAGTGAAAGGTTGGCCAATGACGGCCCAAATCATCGCACTGCTGTTGTTCGTCGGAGTGTTCGCCCTCGCAACGTTGCGCAAGGTACACCTCGGCGTCATCATGTTTGCCGCCGCCGCTGGCGTCGGGCTCGGCCTCGCCGGTATGACCCTCCCCGAGGTCATCGGCGGCTTCCCCGTCTCGCTGCTCGTGCTCCTCGTGGGGGTGACCTACTTCTTCGGCATCGCGCAGGCAAACGGCACGGTTGACCGCATCATCGAACGCGCCATTCGGCTCGTTGGCGACCGAGCGGCTCTCCTGCCGCTCGCGTTCTTTGTGCTGACGGCGGGCATCAGCGCAATGGGCTCGCCGCTCGCAGGTCTCGTGATGGCACCGGTAGGCATGCCGCTCGCCAAGAAATACGGAATCGACCGCATGCTCATGGGTCTCGCCATCGGGTCGGGCCTGAGCGCGGGCGCGTTCGCGCCCACGAGCCTCTTCGGCATCGTCACCTACGGCACCGCCCACTCCGTGAACATCGACCTCAACCCGCTCGTGCTCTTCGCTGTGGCCGTCGGAGCAAACCTGCTGTTGCTCGCGGCCGCGTACTTCATGTTCGGCGGGTTCGCCCTGTTCCGCCGCAACGGCGCCGGCAACGGTGTGGGCACCGCCGGTCGCGGCGGCCTCGTTCCCGAAGACCTTCCTGCGCTCAGCGCGGCGAAGCCCGCCCCGCAGCACCCGTTCGAGCGCGAGGGCCACGCCTACCAGAGCCGCCACGCGGTCACGTCGGGCATTCAGACACTCGAGGATCCGCAGCTGCGCGAACCCGCGCTCCCCCGCATGTCTGGCGTGCAGGTCGCGACCGTGCTCTGCATGCTCGGCCTCATCGCGAGTGTCATCGTGCTCGCGGCGCTCGGCATGAGCCCCGACATTGGCGTGCTGTGCTTCGCGTTCGGCACCGTGCTCACCCTCATCGACCCGAGCACCGGCAAGACCGCGGTGTCGAAGATCGACTGGTCGACCGTGCTCATGGTCGGCGGCATCATCACGTTCGTCGGCGTGCTCGAGCACATGGGCGCCGTCGACCTGCTCGGCGAGGCGGCTAGCAACGTTGGCACGCCGCTCGCCGCGGCGTTCGTGATCTGCCTCATCGGCGGGCTCATCTCAGCCTTCGCATCGACCACCGGCATGCTCGCCGCGCTCGTGCCGCTCGCCATTCCGCTCGTCTCATCGGGCGACATCGCGGGGTGGGCAGTTATCGCGGCTCTCGGCGTCTGCTCCTCGATCGTCGACGTCTCGCCGTTCTCTACGGTCGGCGCCACGCTCGTCGCGACGGTCGACGAGGAGGAGCGCCCGCGCATGAACCGCTTGCTCACCCGCTGGGGCCTCTCGATGGTCATCGTCGGGCCCGTGCTGCTCGTCGGCACCCTCGTGCTCCCCACTATGTTCTAGGCGCCGGCTGGCCCGGGCGCGGGCACTCGCCGCCTGGCGGCTGCCCGGGCCCGGCGCCCGGCCGGCGATCGGGCAGCCGGCACCCGGCACCCGGCACCCGGCGCCGGGCCGCCACCCGGCCAAAACCCAGCACACACCACCTTCCACCCCAATCAGAAACGGAATCGGCCATGCTTCCCCTGAGCTCCCTCCGCATCATCGACCTCAGCCGCGCGCTCGCCGGGCCACTGTGCACGGCGCTGCTCGCAGACCTCGGCGCCGACATCTTGAAAGTCGAGTCGGGCCGCGGCGGTGACCCGGCCAGGTCGTGGCCCCCCTTCGAGGGCTCTCACAGCCTGTATTTTGACTCGGTGAATCGCAACAAGCGGTCGATCGCGCTCGACCTCTACTCCCCCGCCGGCACCGAGATTCTCGACAGGCTCATTGCCGGGGCCGACGCGCTCGTCGAGAATTTCAAGCCAGGCACCCTCGCAGCGATGGGCTACACCGACGAGCGGCTGCGCGAACTCAACCCCGAGCTCGTCGTCGCCTCGGTCACGGGGTACGGCGACACGGGGCCGCTCAGCGACCGCCCGGGTCTCGACCAGGTCATTCAGGCGGTGTCTGGCATCACTTCGATCACCGGCCCAGCCGATTCGAGCGGCTACCGTGTCGGGCTGCCAATCGTCGACCTCACGAGCGGCATGTCTGCGGCGATCGGCCTGCTCGCGGCGCTCCTCGGCCGCGCGAAGCACGGCAGCGCGGCGGCGCCGACCGACAGGGTATCGACCTCGCTGTACGAGACGGCGCTCAGCCTGTCGGTGTTCCAGGGGCAGGGCGCGCTCACTCTCGGCACGCCGCCGCGCCCGCAGGGCAACGACCACCCGAGCATCACCCCATACGGTGTCTTCGAGACCGGAACGGAGCCCATCGTGCTGGCCGTGACGACGGCGGCGCACTGGCGGAGCTTTTGCGCGGCAATCGGTGGGCCAGAGCTCGAGCACGACCCTAGGTTTGCGACGAGCCGCGATCGCACCGAGCACCGCGAGGAGCTGCGGCCGCTGCTCACCGAGCTGCTGGCCCGCGACAGCGCAGAGGCCTGGATCGAGGCGCTCAACGCCGTCGGCATTCCCTGCGGCGCTATTCAGAACTACGCGCAGGTGCTCGCGCACCCGCACACCGAGGCGCTCGGCATGATTCGAGACACCGTGCGCGGCGACGGCAGCGCGCTCAGGGTGATTCGGGGCCCGCTGAACCTCAACGGCGCGGCGACCGATGTGCGGCTGCCCCCGCCGGGGTTTGGCGAGCACGGGGCTGAGGTGCTCGCCGAACTCGGCATCGCCGATTCCGAGCTCGCGGCACTCCTCGCGGACGGGGTGGTAGTTGGGGGCGCCGCGTCGGCGGCACCGGGCGGCAGCGCAAGTGTCACCCCCGGCGGGGCTGGCGCCGCAGCCAGTGGGGCTGCAAAGTGACCGGCGGCGCGATCCGCCTCGCAGTGCGCGACGGCATCGGCACCATCGAGATCGACCGGCCCGCCAAACGCAACGCGCTCACCCCCGAACTCTGCGATGACCTCGCGAGCGCCGTGCGCGACCTCGACCGCGACCCGGCGGTGCGGGTGATCGCGCTCACCGGCGCCGGCGGTAATTTCTCGGCCGGCGCCGATATCGCGGAGCTCCCGCGGGTGCTATTCGATGCGCCAGAGGCTGGCCCCGGCTCGCCGGGGGCGCCGCTCGGCCCAGCGAGCAGCACCAGCGGGGCGGATCCACGGCCGTCATTCGACCACCTCACCGCAGCCGACGAGGCCTTCGGGGCGGCCCAAAAACCGACGGTGGCGCTCGTACGCGGCATCTGCATGGGCGGCGGTTGGCAGCTTGCCTCGGCGTGCGATGTGGTGCTGTGCTCAGACGACGCCCGCATCGCGATCACCCCTGCGCTCCTCGGCATCGTCTACCCGCGGCGCGGGGTGGCCAGGCTCGTGCGCATGGTCGGGCCAGACCGGGCGAAGTACCTCCTCTTCAGCGGCGCGCGCATCAGCCCAGCAGACGCTGAGCGCTGGGGGCTGGTGACGGCGCTGCTGCCAGCCGGCGACTTCGACGTCGCGACCGCCGAGTACCTTGCCAGGGTTGCCGCGAACTCGCAGTATTCGGTGCAGACGTCAAAGCGGCTCATCGACGCCGGCACGGGGGCGGAGGGCCTCGGCGGCGGCGACCTCGATGCGGCCTGGCGCGAGGTGTGGCGCGAGATGCCCGCCAACCCCGATCTCGCCTCGGGCAGGCCCGCGTTTCTCGCCGGGCGTTCCCCCGAGTTCAGCTGGCGGGGCAACGCGCCTGCGTGAGCGACGGGTGCCAGGGCCTCCGGGGCACCCGTCGCTCACCGCGAAAACTGCAGACCATAGGCTCGAGAGTCAAGATTGTGGCCTGTCTTGGGCAGATCACCTATCGAGCGCAGCGGGGCCCGGGGCCCCAGGGCCCCAGGGTCCCAGGGCCCCGGGGCCCCGTGCTCAGTGCTTCACCGGCGGCTCGGCGCCGTAGCCGGTGAGCTCACGCACCTCCATTTCTGCGGCGCGCACCGGCGACTCGACGGTCTTGTCAGTGATCGAACCGAGCCAGGCGAGCAAGAACCCGACCGGAATCGAGATGATGCCCGGGTTCGACAGCGGGTAGATCGCGAAGTCGACGCCGTCGCCGAACATCGAGTTCGGCTGCCCCGAGATCACGGGCGACAGGGCGATCAGGCCGACCGCCGCGATGAGGCCACCGATCATCGACCAGAGCGCTCCCCTGGTGGTGAAGCGCTTCCAGAACAGCGAGAACAGAATCGTCGGCAGGTTCGCCGACGCAGCGACCGCGAACGCCAGCGCCACGAGGAAGGCGACGTTCTGCCCCTGCACCCCGATGCCGCCGGCTATCGCGACGATGCCGATCACGATTGTCGTGTATCGGGCGACCCGCACCTCCTTCTTCTGGGTCACCTGACCCTTCTTGATCACGTTCGTGTAAATGTCGTGAGCGAACGAGGCCGATGCGGTGATCGTCAGGCCTGCGACAACCGCGAGAATCGTCGCAAACGCGACCGCTGAGATGAAGCCGAGCAGCACCGGGCCGCCGAGCTCCGCCGCGAGCAGTGGGGCCGCAGAGTTCACACCGCCGGGCGCCGAGGTGATCGTTTCGGGGCCAACGAAGGCGCCGGCGCCATAGCCGAGCACCAGGGTGAAGAGATAGAAGATGCCGATGAGCCAGATCGCCCACACTACCGACTGTCTTGCAGCCTTCGCAGTCGGAACTGTGTAGAAGCGCATGAGCACGTGAGGCAGCCCTGCGGTGCCGAGCACAAGCGCGAGCGCGAGCGATACGAAGTCGATCGGCATGGCGCCGTACTGAATGCCCGGCACCAAGATGGCGTCGCCGTTCGTGTTCTCGGGGTTGTTCACGGCAGCTTCGAGCACCGCAGCGAAGTTGAACCCCTTGAGCGCGAGCACCCAGATGGTCATCGCCCCCGCCCCGAGAATGAGCAGCGCTGCCTTGATGATCTGCACCCAGGTGGTGCCCTTCATGCCGCCGATGAGCACGTAGAGAATCATCACGAGCCCGACCACCGCGACGACGAGCGACTGCCCGAGGCTGTCGTCAACGCCCAGCAGCAGCGACACTAGCCCACCGGCTCCCGCCATCTGCGCCAGCAGGTAGAAGAACGTCACGGCGAGCGTCGTGATCGAGGCAGCCATGCGAACCGGCCGCTCCTTCAATCGGAAGGAGAGCACATCGGCCATCGTGAACTTTGCGGTGTTGCGCATGAGCTCGGCGACGAGCAGCAGCGCGACGAGCCACGCGACAAGAAACCCGATCGAATACAAAAAGCCGTCATAGCCGTTCACTGCAATTGCGCCGCAGATGCCGAGAAAAGATGCCGCCGACAGATAGTCGCCCGCGATCGCGAGGCCGTTCTGCCTGCCGGTGAACGATCTCCCCCCGGCGTAGAAGTCGGCAGCCGTTCGACTGTTTCTGCTCGCGCGAATGACGATGACCATCGTCACCGCGACGAAGAGGAGGAAGATCGAGATGTTGAGCACCGGGCTCTGCTCGGCCGCCCCGACACTCTTCACGATCGTCGCGGGCTGCGCCAGCACGCTCAGGGTTCCGTTCATGCTTCACCTCCGTTGTGTGATGCGGCTTGGGCCTCAAGGTCGGCTCGGATCGACTCGGCGAGCGGGTCGATCTTGCGATTCGTGTACATGACGTAGGCGGTGGTGATCGCGAACGTTGACACGAACTGCAGCAGCCCGAACCACAGCCCGATATTCATGCCGAGCAGCGGAATGGCCATGAAATCGTGCGCGTAGGCGCCCAGCAGCACGTAGAGCAAAAACCACGCGAGAAAGGCCGCGGCGAGCGGAAACACGAACCGTCGCAGCTTGCGCCGCAGCTCCCGAAACTCCGAGCCCCCTTGCACGGCCAGATAGTCGATCGGGCTCGCTTCGTCCACCTGCGGTGGAGCGGTGTCTTCTGACATATGGGCCTCCTTGCCCTGTCACAGATGTTCAGGCTCCGGCACCGGTAGCAGCAGTTGCGAGCTAATTACACATCGACCGAAACCTGAAGACCACCTAACTGAGGTCTGGTGCCGATGCTAGAAATCGTGATAAGCATGCACTACCCCCGAAAGTAGGGAGCGAGCATGCCCCACACACACTCATCGGAGCAACTGCGACTCATCAGGGCCGCCGTCGCGGCCTTCGCGGGCGAAACGAAATTTCCCGTCGCCTTCGGCGGTTACGAGCGAGACGGCATCATCAACGTGTCGGCCTTCACCGGAACCAATGGATCGAGCCTGCACGGCCTGCGGGTTGCGAACAACCGCGGGCTCGGCGGCAGGGCCATGAGCGAGCACCGAGCCAGGTTCACGAGCGACTACCTCGCCTCCACCCATTTCAGTCACGACTACGACAAAGAAATCGGCGGCGAGGGCATCGTGATGCTCATCGCCGTTCCCGTTGTCGTCGAAGGCGACACCCGCGCCATGCTCTACGGCGGCACTCGCGGCGAAGCCCCTCCCGATGAGTCGTTTATGCGCGCAGCCGCGGGCGTCACCGAAGATCTCGCCCACGAGATCCGCCGCGCAGACGCCCCGCTCGAGCTACCGGCTGGTGGCTCGGCCACGCAGTTGCCCGGGCCGGCGCTGCAGCAACTGCGCAGGAGCCACGCAGAGGTGCGCAGAATCGCCGCGGAAACCACCGACCCTGTCGCCCGCGAGCGCCTGGCCGAGCTCGAAAACCGTCTGCTCGGCATCGAGCACCCCGAGCGGGCCCGAGCAACGGTTCGCCTCACCGCGCGCGAACTCGACGTGCTGAGTCACGCGGCACTCGGGGCGACCAACGCGCAGATTGGGCTCGCACTGGGCATCGCCGGCAGCACCGTCAAGAGCTACCTGAAGACAGCGATGGGCAAACTCCAGACGTCGACTCGGCACGCGGCGGTGGCGGCCGCGCGCCAGCAGGGGCTCATTGTGTAGCGACGCGTCGGCTCCCAGCACTCAGCACCGCAACCGGTTGTCGCGGCGCGAATCGTGGTATGTATGTACTTACCCCTCGGAAGTTCGGAGTGCCAATGTTGCCAGCTATGAACGTGGCGAATCAGCGCATGTTGCAGGAAGCCGTCACTGAGTTCTCGCGCGCGACAGGGTTTCCGCTCGCCTTCGGCGGCTACGAGTCGAACGGCGTCACGACCGTGACGGCGCTCTCGGGCACGGAGGGCCACAGCCTGCAGGGGCTGCGTGTCGCGAACTGGCGGGGGCTCGGCGGCAAGGCGATGATCGAGCACCGCCCGCGGTTTACCCGCGACTACATGTCGTCTCAGACCATTAGCCACGACTACGACCTCGAAATCGGCGCCGAGCGCATCGTCATGCTCGTCGCGGTGCCAGTCGTCGTCGACGGGGTGACGCGCGCGGTGCTCTACGGCGGCACGCGCGGCGAGACCGCCCCCGACGCCACGTTCATGCAGGCCGCCGCGGGAGTGAGCGAGGAGCTCGCGCGCTGGCTACGAGCGGACGATCTGACCCGGGCGGCGAGCCTCGCCCGCGGCTCGGTGTCCGCAGCGGCGGGGGCCGAGGCGGCGACGGCACCTACGGCGGCGGCGATGACAGCAGCGGCCACTGCGGCACCAACCGCGTTCGTCTCAGCGCCGACCCACCACAGACAGTCGCACAGCACAACCGCAACCGCACCCGCATCCGCTGTGCCCGCTGTGCCCGCTGTGCCGGCAGCCCTCCCGGGAACCGTGATCGAGGAGCTCAGGAGCAGCCACGCTGAAATTCGCCGCATCGCTGCCGCTACCACCGACCCGGTCGCGAGGGAGGCGCTGGGGGCCCTAGAGCGGCGCCTCGCCGGCATCGGGCGCGCCGAGCCGCCGGCGACCGAGGTGCGCCTGACGGCCCGAGAGCTCGACGTGCTCAGCGAGGCCTCACGCGGCGGCACGAATCAGCACATCGCCGCCGCGCTCGGCATCGCTGAGAGCACCGTCAAGGGCTACCTCAAGACGGCGATGCACAAGCTCGAAACGCCGACCCGCCACGCGGCAGTCACCGCCGCGCGCGGGTTCGGGCTCATCCCCTAGGCTCGACTGCGATCACCGCTGCCGCGGCCGCGCGGGCCTCGCGCGCAGTTGTCGCCGCCACCGCTGCAGTGGCAGCGGAACGACACTGCGCAAGACTCGTCTCGCCGATAGCCGCTCCAACGGCAGGCACCGCGCGGGCCGTCATCGACAGGCTTGTCACCCCGAGCCCCACGAGCACGCGGGCGAGCAGCGGGTCTGCCGCGGCCTCGCCGCACACGCCCACTGGCCTACCTGCGGCTCCCGTCGCGCACTCGGCGATGAGCCGCAGCACGGCGGGCTGCCACGGGTCACCGAGCTCGGCGAGGGGCCCGCTCAGCCTGTCGGCCGCCATGGTGTATTGCGCGAGATCGTTCGTGCCGAGGCTCACGAAGTCGACGTGCGCGAACAGCTCAGCACTCATGAGCGCCGCGGCCGGGGTTTCGACCATCACGCCAACGGTGTCGAGGCCGGCCGCGCGCGCCTGAGAGGCGAAATCGGCCGCCTCTGTCACCGTCGCGATCATGGGCGCCATGACCCAGGCCGCAGTGTCTGGCACCTGCCCGGCAGCAGCCGCAATCGCCTCGAGCTGCAGCGTCAGCACGTCGGGGTGCAGGCGCGCGGTGCGAAAGCCGCGCACCCCGAGCGCCGGGTTTTGTTCGTGCTCCGGGGTGAGAAACGGCAGCGGCTTGTCGGAGCCGGCGTCGAGCGTGCGCAGCACGACGTGCCCGCCGCGAAACCCCTCGAGCACCGACCGGTAGGCGGCGACCTGCTCGTCAAAGCCGGGGGCCTCCGTTCTGCCGAGAAAGCAGAACTCGGTGCGAAACAGCCCAACGCCGTCGGCGCCGCGCTCGACAGCCGCCGCGACATCGGCGGGGCCGCCGACGTTCGCGAGAATGCCGACCGCAGTGCCGTCGGCGGTCGCGCCTGGCCCGGCGAAGGGCTCGAGCGCTACCGCGGGTTCGCTCGTCGCACTGGCCCGCTGGGTCGCATCGGGGTCGCGCATCACCTCACCGGTCGTGCCGTCGACGAGCACGATGTCGCCGTCAACGAGCTCGCGCGCGATGGGCGCCGCGACGACCGCCGGGATGCCGAGCCCACGGGCCAAGATCGCGGTGTGCGAGGTGGGGCCGCCCTCGGCAGAGAGAATGGCAATGCAGCGCGCCGGGTCGAGCTCGGCCGTATCGGCCGGCGCGAGATCGTCGGCGACGAGCACGAACGGCTCCGCTGACTCCGGGATGCCTGGAAGCGGCGCGCCCGTGAGCTCAGCGACAACGCGCGTGCGGATATCGCGCAGATCGGTGACTCGCTCCGCCTGCAACCCACCGACCTCGGCGAACTGCGCGGCGACGGTCTCGAGCGTCTCCCAGGCCGCCGCCTCGGGAGTGAGCCCGCGCTCGCGAATCGCCGCGGTCGCGTCTGCGATGAGCGAGGGGTCGCTCGCGAGCGCCGCGGTTGCGCGCAGCACTTCGGCGCTGGCGGGTGCGGATCCCGAACTGGCGAGAGCACCGCCCCGCGACGCGGGCGCCGGCGTTTCGGCCGCGTCGGCGCGGGCGCGATAGCCGGCGCTCACCGCGGCAACCGCGCGCTCAAGCGCCGCGACCGCGGCATCGCGCTCGCCCTCGGGTAGGCGCGCGCTCCCGTCTGGCTCGGGCAGGGCATCGGGCATGCGCAGCACGGGCCCGAAGACCCGGCCGGGGCTCACGCCGATCGGCTGCGCGCCCGGTGCCGCCGACGCGGCGGTGCGTGTGGCGGAGCGCGGCGCTTCGCCCGGCGCACCCGCTCCACGACCCGCGGCGGCCTCGCCAAAGCCCTCGGCGATGAGGGCTGAAAGTGCTGCAACCGCGGCCTGCGCCTCAGGCCCCTCGCCGGTGAGCGTGACAGTGTCGCCCGCGCGCGTGCCGAGGCCGGCGAGGCCGAGCGCGCTCACGGCAACCGCGCTGCGGCCCGCGGCGGTCGTCACCGTCACAGTGGCGTCGAAGCCCGCGGCCGCGGCCGCGAGCTGCCCGGCCGGCCGCGCGTGCAGGCCAGCAGGGTTCACGATCTGCACCTCGCGGGCGGCGGCGTTGGCCTCCACGGAAGCCGCCGCGGAGGCACCGGAGCGCGCCGACGAGGCCGCCGCGTGCTCACCGGGAGCTGACCCGGCGCCCGTATCTGCTCCACCCTCGTCACCCGGTTGACCACCGAGCTGCTCGATCTTCCCCGCGAGCGCGCCGGCGGCCTCCGCCGCTACCTCGGCGAGGCTCGCACCGCCGGCCGCGCGCACGACCGCGGCGAGCAGCCCCTCGACGAACGGAGCCGGCACAACACGCACCTCGACGTCTGGGTCTGACAAAAACTCGAGCGCCATCTCGGCCGAAAGCACCGCCGAGCCGAGGTCGGTGAGCACGACGACGCCCTGCCCGTCGTCTGCCTCGGCGATCGCGTCGGCGACCCGCACCGCGTCGGTGCCGAAGCCGCCGTCTGACGTGCCTGCCGCGAGCACCACCCGCGGCGGGGCGCCTGCGACCATTTCGAGCGCGAGCGCGAGCGCGGCCTCCGCGAGCTGAGCGCTGTGCGAGACGACGACGATGCCGACCACGGTCAGGCGCCCGCGAGCTCGTCGGCCAGCGCCCGCAGCAGCAGCGCGCTCGACGCGGCGCCCGGGTCGATGTGACCCGCGCTGCGCTCTCCGAGGTAGCTCGCTCGCCCCTTGTGGGCGACGAGCGGTGCGGTCGCGTCTCGGCCGGCCTCGGCGGCGGCAGCAGCAGCAGCGGCCGCCTCGGCGAGGCCGGCCCCAGACGCGGCTGCACCCTCAAGCTCCGCGACCGCCGGCAGCAGCGCGTCGAGCATGGTCTTGTCGCCCGCCTCGGCCTTACCGCGCGCGATCACCCCGTCGACGCCCGCCCGCAGGGCGGCCGCGAGCGCGGCGGCGTCGAGCTCGGTTGCGTCGCCCCCGGTCGCCCCGAAGCGCAAAAACAGCGTTCCGTAGAGCGGGCCGCTCGCGCCGCCGACGGTCGACACGAGCGTCATGCCGACGGCCTTGCCAAACGCGCCAACCGACTCCGGCGTCGCCTCGTCGATCTTCGCTACCGCCGCCGCCATACCTCGGCTCATGTTGCTGCCGTGGTCGGCGTCGCCGATCGCGGCATCGAGGTCGGTGAGGTACTGCCGCTCTGCGGTGACGGTGTCGGAATAGCGCCGCAGCCACGCGGTGAGCTGGGAGAGCGTGATCACATCGGTCATCGTTACGCTCCCCACCGCAGGCCGGGGGTGTTCACTGGCGCGTCCCAGAGCGCAAGCATGTCGTCGCTTGCGCGCAGCACGGTCACCGAGCAGCCCGCCATTTCGAGCGAGGTGATGTAGTTGCCGACGAGGCAGCGCGCGACCGTGACGCCGCGCTCGGCGAGCAGCTTCGAGACCTCGCCGTACATGAGGTAGAGCTCGAGAAGCGGCGTGCCACCCATGCCGTTGAGCATCACGATCGCGGGCGCACCGGTGAAATCGAGGTCGGCGAGAATCGGCTCGACGAGGCTCGCCGCCACCTCTTTCGCCGAGGCGAGCTTGACGCGCTTGCGGCCGGGTTCGCCGTGAATGCCGACGCCGAGCTCCATCTCGTCGTCTGCGAGCTCGAACGTCGGCTTGCCCGCGGCCGGAACCGTGCAGCTCGTGAGGGCCATGCCCATAGAGCGCCCGCTCGCGTTCACGTCTCGCGCGAGCTGCGCAACCGCGGCGAGGTCACGCCCCTCCTCGGCGGCGGCCCCGACGATCTTCTCGATGAGCACCGTGAGCCCAACACCGCGCCGCCCGGCCGTGTACAGCGAATCCTGCACCGCGACGTCGTCGTCGATGATCACCGATTCGACCTCGACACCCGTCTCGGCGGCGGCGAGCTCGGCGGCCATCTCAAAGTTCATGACGTCGCCGGTGTAATTCTTCACGAGGTGCAGCACGCCGGCGCCGCCGTCGACGAGCCGCGTCGCTTCGAGCAGCTGGTCGGGCGTTGGCGAGGTGAATACCTGGCCCGCGACGGCCGCGTCGAGCATGCCTGTGCCGACGAAGCCGCCGTGCAGCGGCTCGTGGCCCGACCCGCCGCCCGAAACGATGCCGACCTTGCCCGGCTTCGCGCCGCCGCCGCGCGCGATGATGCGGTGCTCGTGGTCGACGTGCAGCTCTGGGTGCGCGGCCGCGACCCCCAGCAGAAACTCCGCGACAACGTCGTCAACTCCATTGATCAGCTTCTTCATCGAGAATCACTCCTCCTGCTGGGCGCCCTCCGTTAGGCGGCCTCGGTCTAACCCTCTCGCCTCGCGCGGCGCGCGTCAAGAGTTCATAGGAGCTTCTCGGGGAGTCGGCAGGCCGAGCGGGGTTAGCCCCCGAAGAATTCAGCCGTCGTTTACCGCGACGCGGGCGGCTAGCCGGTTCGTGGCGAGCCTGAGCGCCCGATCTGGGTCGACTCCGGCCGCGTTCGCGCGGATCACGAGCGCGAGCATCGCGTCGCCGATTCCCACCTCGGCCATCGCTGCCTCGGCCGGCCCGATCGCCGCCGAGAGCGGGTCTTCTGCGGAGCGCTCGGCGGCCGACGGGTCGACGAGCTTCGCGCGCTTGAGCCGTTCGACGACCTTCGCGGCCCTGGCGAGCGTCGGCATCCCGGCTGGAATGCCCTCGAGAGGCGCGCGCGAGCCGCGCTCTTCCCCCGCCGCGTCTTCTTTGAGCTGCTCCCACTCGGCGTTGAGCTCCTCGACGCTCATGTAGCCCCGGTCGCCGAAGACGTGCGGGTGGCGGGCGATGAGTTTCTCGTTCAGCGAGCGGGCGACGCTCGCGAGGTCGTAACCCTCGCCGCGCTGCTCCGCGAGCACCGCGTGAAACAGCACCTGATAGAGCACGTCGCCGAGTTCGCCCCTGATTTCTTCTGGGGGCAGCTCCCGCTCGATCGCGTCGATGAACTCGGAGGTCTCTTCGATGAGAAACGGTGCGAGCGACTCGTGCGTTTGGGCCGCATGCCACGCGCAGCCGCCCTCTCCAACGAGGCGCCGCACGGTGTCGAGAACCCCCTGCACGGCTTCGCTTGCGGGTGTCGGGGTGGGTCTGTCGGCGCCAGCATCCATACCCCGAGCCTAGCGGGTGTGCCTGCCCGTCGGCGAAGAGTGGTGCCGCGACCGGCGCCTGGCTGCGTCAGCACCGCCGCCGAACTGAGCGCGAGTTCGCGCAACAGCCAGGCACTGGGTTAGGCAAGCAGTAGCTCTACCTTCACAAGCGAGCAGAAGGCCTGCAAGCGATCGAAGCCCGGGGCCCATCAGCATTGCGAGGTTAACGTCGCGCACGAGTTCGATGGCCGTCATCGTGCGAGTTTCGTAGCTCGCGCGCGGCAGAATTCCGCCGGCGGCCGGCACCTCGTGCAGCAACGCTAAACCACACCTCGCCACACTCGGGGGCGGCCCGCTGGCTCAAAGTCACAGCTCCCCTTGTGGCGCCGGCGTTAGGCTCGCCCGTATGACCTCCGTGACCACTCGCCGCACACGCCGACTTGCCTCCTCAGCAGCGGCCGCAGCCGCCGCAGCCGGGCTGCTCCTCGGGCTCACCGGCTGCGCCACGTTCTCGTTGGGTACGCCCCAGTCAGCCCCCGAGACGCAGCTCCCCGACCGCGTCGGGCCAGACGGCTGCGGGGTGAGCTCCGAGCGGGTCTCCGCGCTCGTGAACGAGGCGCTCGCCGAGGTCGGCAGCGTGCAGGAGTCGGTGCTCGCCGGCGAAGCACCAGACCTATCGGCGCTCCTCGCCCCGTTCGAGACCGACCTCGCCTCGCTCACCGAGGGCATCACCGACCCCGAGGTGCTCGCGGCGCTCAAAGACGTGCAGGCCGCTTTCACCGGGCTCGGTGAGATTCCCGTGCCCGCAAACCTGCTCGAGGGCGTCGGCTACGCCCAAGAGATCACGGCACAGATTCAGGCCCTGAACGACGCCGGTTCGGCGCTCCAGCAGCTCTGCAACGCGAAATAGCCTGCCGAGGCCGCGCCGAGTGGTCGGCGAGGCTCGCGCGGTTGCGTGCCGGCGGGGTGCGGATCCACGGCTGTGGTGGATCCGCGACGGCGGCGGATCCGCCACACTCACGGATCCACCGCCGCGCGCTACCCCTCGGCGCCCTGCCCGGCCTTCGGGTCGCCATCTGGCTCGAGCAGCGTCTGAATCACCGTCGACGTCCACTTCACAATGTCGCCGTCGTCTGGCGTTGCGCGCTGCCCCACCCCAGCAAGCGGGCTGCGGGCCGAAGCCGTGCCGCCCGGCAGCGGAATCTGCAGCGTCTTCGTCGACTCGGTGTATTTGCCGCCCGGGTACATGCGGTTCATGCGCATGCGGCGCGAATCGAGCAGCGTCACCGGCTCGAGTCTGAGCGTCGGGCCGAGCGCAACGACCTTCGTGAGGCCGAGAATCGAGGCACGGCGGCGCAGCCCCGAAACTCCCGCGAGGCGCTCAACCTCCGGCGGCGGCGCGCCGTAGCGGTCGGTGAGCTCCTCAAGCACGAGCTCGACGTTCTCGGCGGGGGCCTGCGGGTGCGAGGCGGCCGAGAACTTCTGGTAGGCCTCGAGGCGCAGCCGCTCGCTCTCGACGTAGTCCTCGGGAATGTGCGCGTCGACGGGAAGCTCAAGGATGAGCTCGGTGTTCGTCTGCACGTCCTCGCCCTTGAACGTGCTCACGGCCTCGCCGATCATGCGCAGGTAGAGGTCGAAGCCGACGCCGGCGATGTGGCCCGACTGCTCGCCGCCGAGCAGGTTGCCAGCCCCGCGCAGCTCGAGGTCTTTCAGCGCGACCTGCATGCCCGACCCGAGCTCGTTGTTCGCGGCGAGGGTCTCAAGCCGCTCGTTCGCGTGCTCGGTGAGCGGCTTGTCTGGGTCGTAGAGGAAGTAGGCGTAGGCGCGCTCGCGGCTGCGCCCGACGCGGCCTCGCAGCTGGTGCAACTGACTCAGGCCGTACTTGTCGGCCTGGTCGATGATGATCGTGTTCGCGTTGGCGATATCGAGGCCGGTCTCGATGATCGTCGTCGAGACGAGCACGTCGAACTTGCGCTCCCAGAAATCTTGCACCACCTGCTCGAGCTGGTGCTCAGACAGCTTGCCGTGGGCGACGGCGACGCGCGCCTCTGGCACGAGCTCCGCGATCTTCGCCGCGGTGCGGCCGATCGAGCTCACGCGGTTGTGCACGAAGAACACCTGGCCCTCGCGCAAGAGTTCGCGGCGGATCGCGGCCGAGATCTGCCTGTCGCTTCGGGGGCCGACGAAGGTGAGAATCGGGTGGCGATCCTCAGGCGGCGTCGCGAGCGTCGACATCTCGCGGATGCCGGTGACCGCCATCTCGAGCGTGCGCGGAATCGGGGTCGCGCTCATCGCGAGAATGTCGACGCCTGTCTTCAGCGCCTTGAGCTTGTCCTTGTGCTCGACGCCGAAGCGCTGCTCCTCGTCGATGATGAGTAGCCCGAGATCTTTGTAAATGACGTTGTCAGCCAGCAGCCGGTGCGTGCCGATCACCACGTCGACGGTGCCGGCGGCGAGGCCTTCGAGCGTCTCCTTCGCCTCTTTGTCTGTCTGGAAGCGGCTGAGCGCGCGCAGCTGCACGGGGAAGCCCGCGAACCGGTTCTGAAACGTCTCGAAGTGCTGGTTCGCAAGCAGCGTCGTCGGCACGAGCATCGCGACCTGCTTGCCGTCTTGCACGGCCTTGAACGCTGCCCGAATCGCGACCTCGGTCTTGCCGAAGCCGACATCGCCCGCGAGCAGCCTGTCCATCGGCACCGGGCGCTCCATGTCGCGCTTCACCTCGTCGATCGTGGTGAGCTGGTCGAGCGTCTCGGCGTACGGGAACGCCTCCTCGAGCTCGCGCTGCCACGGGGTGTCGATCGAGAACGCGTGGCCGGGCGACGCCATGCGCGCCGAGTAGAGCTTCACGAGTTCGACCGCGATGTCGCGCACCGCCTTGCGCGCCTTCTTCTTCGCGCCCTCCCAGTCGCTGCCGCCCATCTTTGAGAGCGCGGGCGCCTCGCCGCCGACGTAGCGCGACAGCTGGTCGAGCTGGTCGGTCGGCACGTAGAGCTTGTCGCGCGGCATGCCGCGCTTCGTCGAGGCATACTCGATAACGAGGTACTCGCGCAGCGCCTTACCTGCGTCGCGGCCGATGCCGGTCGGCACCATGCGCTGCGTGAGCTCCACGAACTGGCCGATGCCGTGCGTCTCGTGCACGACGTGGTCGCCGGCGACGAGCTTCAGCGGGTCGACGACGTTCTTGCCGCGGCGCCGCGCGAGCTTCTGCCCCGTCTGGTTCTGCGACGTGACCGTGCGGCCGAAGAACTCTGCCTCGGTCTCGACGAGCAGCTTTGCCTCTTCGCTCTCGAAGCCCTGCCACGCGATGCCGGTGACGAGGTAGATCACGCCACGCTCGAGCTCTTCGGGCAACTCGTCGACCATGCGCGCGGCCGCCCCGAACTCGGTGAGCAGGTCTCGGGCGCGCTCGACAAGCCCAACGCCCTGGGCAGTAATCACCGCGCGCCAGCCCTCGCTCACGCGCCCACTCAGGTACACGAGCGCCTGCGCGGTCGCGTCGCCCTCGCCGGCGCCGCGACGCACCGATCCGCCCTGCACGGTGACGACCACGTCGTCGACGCCATCGATGACGGTGAGGCCACGGGGCTCCGCCTCGAGATCGGCTGCGGTGGTCGCGGTCGGCACGGTGGTGTCGTCGGCGTCGCGCACGAACCCCGTCATGCTCCACCACGGCCGCCCGTGCGAGGCGCGCCTGAGCTCGGCGACGGTGAGCATGCCGCTGTCGCCGGTGGGAACTGGGGTCTCGGCGCCGACGGTCGCCGCGTGCCACGCGGCCTCGAGAAACTCGCGGTTCGTCTCGGCGAGGCTCACCGCGCGGCCCGCGACGCGCTCGGGAGACACGACGAGCACCGCACCCCCGGCCGGGAGCAGCGCGGTGAGCGGCGCGAGCCCCGGCACGAGCTGCGGCAGCAGGCTCTCCATGCCCTCGACGGCGATGCCCTCGGTCATCTTCTCGAGCATCGTCGACAGCGCCGGGAACTTCGGCAACAGCTCCGCGGCTCGCTCCCGCACCGCGTCGGTAAGCAGCAGCTCCCTCGCTGGCCACAGCTCGAGGGCCGCGACCGGGTCGCCGGCGCTGCGCTGGTCTGACACCGAGAAGCGGCGAATCTGGTCGACCTCGTCGCCGAAGAAATCGACGCGCATGGCCTGCTCGGCTGCGGGTGGGAACACGTCGAGAATGCCGCCGCGCACGGCGAACTCGCCGCGCCGCGTGACCATATCGACGCGCGTGTACGCATAGTCGACGAGCCTGCGCGCGACGGCCTCGAGCCCGCGCCCGCCGTCGCCAGCGCTTGGCTCCTCTCCCGCCCGCAACACCACGGGCTCGGCCTGTGCAGCGTGCGGCGAAACGGGCTGCAGCGCAGCGCGCACCGAGGCCACCATCACGAGCGGCCCGGCCTCTGCCCGCTCCGGGTCAGCAGCGTAGTCTCGCAGCATTCGGAGCGCCTCGGCGCGGCGCCCCACCGTCTCGGCGCTCGGGCTCAGCCGCTCGTGCGGCAGCGTCTCCCACGCCGGGAATTCGGTCGTGCGCGCCGACGGAACGAGCGAGGCTACCGCCTGGCGAATGGCGTCGGCCTCGCGGCTTGTCGCCGCGATGAGCAGGTACGCGCCGCGATCTCCAGCCTCGCGCCTGCGCCTGATGAGGCCGGCGATGAGCGGCGCGCGCAGCCCGTCGGCGACCGAGAATTCGGAGTCCCTGGGAGCTGAGTCGAGCGCCCTGGCAAACGACGGCGCGGCCTCAAGGTGACGGTCGAGCCCCCCGAGGCTCATCGCGCTCCTCCGTGGAAGCGCTGCTGGGTGGCGGTCAGGCCGTCGGTGACGAGCATCTCGCTCGCGTCGGCAGCGTCTTCGAGGAGCACGGCCAGCGTGTCGCGCTCACCCGAGGCGAAGGGCTTCAGCACGAAGTCTGCCGGGTCTTGCTGCCCTGGAGGCCTGCCGATGCCGATTCTCACGCGCAGAAACTCGGGGGTGCCGAGCGCCTTCGCGATGTCGCGCAGGCCGTTGTGGCCGCCGTGTCCACCGCCCTGCTTGAGCTTCAGCGAGTCGAAGGGCAGGTCGAGTTCGTCGTGCAGCACGATCACTCGCTCGGGGTCGACCCCGAAGTACTTCGCGAGCGCCGACACCGGGCCGCCGGAGGTGTTCATGAAGCCGTTCGACTTCGCGAGAATGAGCTTCGGCCCGCCTGGCACGAGCCGCCCCTCGGCAACCCGGGAGTTCGTCTTGTGCGGCGAAAACTTCGCGCCGAGCCGGTCGGCGAGCACATCGAGCGCCAGCTGGCCTACGTTGTGCCTGGTCGTCTCGTACTTCGGCCCGGGGTTACCAAGCCCGACGATCAGCCAACTATCACTCGCCACGATTACTTCGTCCTTTTTCTTTCGCAGGCCAAACACCCCCTAAGCCTATGCGGCCAGCGGGCCTGAAGCGTGCGAAATTGCTCTCGGCGGAACAGCTCGCACACCAACACAAAACCCGCCGGGCGGTGAGGCACCGCCCGACGGGTCTTGCGAACAACTCAGACTTACTCGGCAGCTGCCTCGGCGTCTGCTGCCTCGTCCTCGGTCGAGGTGCCGCGCGGCACAACGATCTGGACAACGAGGTGAGCCGCGTCGTCGATGAGCTCTGCGCCCTTCGGCAGTGCCAGGTCGCCAGCGAGAACCTGAGTTCCCTCTTCTGCGCCCTCGACGCTGACCTCGACCGACTCGGGGATCGCGGTTGCGGGAACGAGCAGGCGGAGCGTGTTGAGCTCCTGGAGCGCAACGGTGCCCGAGAACGAGGTGCCGGTGACGTGCAGCGGAACCTCAGCCTCGACCTTTTCGCCCTTCTTGACGATGATCATGTCGACGTGCTCGATGATCTGGCGTACCGGATCCTTCTGCACGTCCTTGACGAGCACGAGCTCCTTCTTGCCATCGAGCGTGATCTCGACGAGCGGGTTCGCGTAGCGAACGATGAGGCTCAGCGGGTGGGTCTCAACGGTGACGTGCTTGGGGTCGGTGCCGTGGCCGTAGACCACTGCGGGGGTCTTGCCAGCAGCGCGGAGCTTGCGGGCTGCGCCCTTGCCGAAGCTTTCGCGGACAGTAGCGTCGAGCTTGTTCTCGATCTCGCTCATGATGTTTCTCCTTGCGGGCTCTCGCCCCGTGTCGGGTGGATTTCTCCACCGGCGTGGTGTCTCGCACTTGTAACGTGCGACGCAGCGATGCCCCTAGAGGGGAGGTCGTTCCGCGTCGATAACGGGTGCTTACGCACCCCTCGCCGAAGTACAGCTACTCATCATACACGAGTCGATCGGGACACTATGCCGTTTCAGTGCTGGGCCAACGCGGCAACCGCGTCGGCTACGGGGGTGTCGCCGTCGAGCAGATCGAAGGCGAATCCGTTCAGATCCGGGCGAAGAAGCACCTCTGCGAGCACCCGCGCGACGTTGGCGCGGCTCACCGGCCCCCGCTCGAGCGCCCCAGTCTCAACCCTCCCCGACTCCGGGTCATTCGTCAGCGTGCCGGGGCGCACGATGAGCCAGTCAAGCCCGCTCGCCTGCAGCGCGAGATCTGCCCGGTGCTTCGCAAGCTGGTAGGCGAGAAAGTCGGGGCTTGTCCCCGCTGGCGGAGTGTTCGCAACGCCGATATACGAGATCTGGACGACGCGCGCCCCGAGGCGAGCGGCTGCGGCCATCGTCGTCAGCGCGCCCTGGTAATCCACCGTCTCCTTCCGCGCCGGGCCCGATCCGGGGCCGGCACCGGCAGCAAACAGCAGCGTATCGGCCTCCGCGACCGCGGCCGCCAGGTCGCCATCGGTTGCTCGCTCGATGTCCACCACGACCGGCTCACCACCCGCACGCTCGATCTCCGCGGCCTGGTCGGGGTTGCGGATCACGCTGAGCACCCGGTGCCCGGCAGCTGTGAGCAGCGCCGTTGTACGCAGCGCGATTTGGCCGTGACCGCCAACGATTGCGATCGTGAGGGACGAATGCTTCGGGGTCATTGATGCTTCCATGGCTGCGACCTTTCTCTGCTCGAACCGCGAATGCGGCTCTAGTGCGCTGCGGGCTCTCCACTCAGGTCGACGACGTCTGCTCCGTACGCTCGCACGAGGTCGTCGGCGTCGACGCGCGCCCCGATGCCGTGGCTGCCAGCGCCGACGAGGATCGCCTGCCCTGTGAGGCTGGCGTCAAGGATGACAGGCCACGCCGTCGACGCCCCCAGCGGGGTGATGGTGCCGCGTCGGTAGCCGGTCGCATCGAAGGCGGCGTCGGCGTCGGGCAGCGACAGTCGGTTCACCCCGAGGTGGGTGCGAAGCTTCACCCAGCTGAACTGGGCGTCGAGCGGGGTGAGCACGAACACGAACGAGTCGCCGCGCTGCACGACGATGCTTTTCACGATCGGTGCTCCGCCGAAGTCTGCGGCGGTCGGGCGGCCGGTGCCCTCGCGCTCGATGAATTCGACGGCGAGGCCACGCGCCTCAGCGTCGGCCGCTGCGCGAGCAACCGTGTCGTGAACGGCGGATCCCGCCGAAGTCTGTGCCTCTGTCGCTGCCATGACTGCCTCGTTTCTCCTCGGGGGCGCTCCCCACTTGGGGTGAAACGCCCCCGAGGGCGAAACTATTTCGTCGAGCTGCCCGAAGCACACACGCTGGGCTTAGCGCGCGGCTAGTCGTTCCACGACCAGATGTCGTCGCCGCGCAGCGTCGCGTCGGCACCGCCGTCGCAGTAGATGACCTGCCCGGCCATGTGCGTGTTCGCTGTGTCGGTCAGCCACACGAGCACGTCTGCGATCGATTGCGCTGGCTGGTGGGAGTTCAGGGGCATCGGCACGGCCGCGTCGACCATCGCCCGGCCTTCCTCGGTGGCGAGAAGCTCCGCGGTCATCGGCGTCACAACGGTTCCGGGGGCGACAGCGTTCAGGGCGATCCCGGCTCCGGCCCACGCCTCGGTCACGGCCTCGCGGCGCACCCAGCGGGCGATCGCACGCTTGGATGATGGATAGACGGCATAACCTGCCTCTGGCCCGTTGGCGACGATCGCTTCGGCGATCTCCAGCGTTTTCGCTTCGTCGCCCGAGAGTGCCGCCTCGACCATCTCCTTCGAGTTGGGCTGCAGCGATGCCATCGACGACACGACCGCGGCGCGCGGCGCATCCGAGGCGGCGAGCGCGGGCCTGAGCGCCTCGAGCAGTTCTGCCACTCCGAAGTAGTTGATCGAGATGGTCTTCGCGATCGGTGCCGAGATGCCGGCGCAGGCGATCACGCCGTCGATCACGCCGTCGGCGAGCTCGGTCGCTTGCGCCGCGGCGGCGATCCGCCCCTCGTGGGTCGAGAGATCGGCTTCGATCTCTGCGCCTTTCAGGTCGATGCCGATGACGCGGTCGCCGCGATCGCGCAGCGTCTTGGCGGTGGTGGCGCCGATGCCCGAGGCTGAGCCGGTGACAACGTATGTGCGAGTCATGATGGTTCCCCTTCTATTGCGTTCGCACCCCTGGGTGGGGTGCGCCGGGCGGCCGAGCAGCCGTCCAAGTCTTCGAGTGCCCGTTCGGGATCGGCGGTGGGCACTGGCCGCATGAGCCTGCGCACCACCCCTGCGACCGTGGCGGTCTCCTCGGGCGCGAGCCCTTCGACGGCACGTTCGATCATGGCGACCCCGGCGTCGACGAGTCGGCCGTAGGCGGCCTGGCCCGAAGGCGTGAGCAACAGCCGCGCGGAGCGCTGGTCGGTCGGGCTCGGTTCCTTCGCGATCACGCCAGTCGCGGTCAGCCGCGCGATCGCTTTGCTTGTGGTCGGCCTGCTGAGGCGGAGTTCGTGCGCGAGGTCGGCTGGGCGGATCCCGTCTGCCCGCTGCCCGATCGTGTAGAGGGCCCGAACGTCGCTCTCCGCGATGTCGAGTCCCATCTCTCGCGCGATTGCGCCCTGGGTGTTCGAGGCGCTCCAGTTCGCAATGAGTGCGACAATCGCGCCCAGTAGCTCGCGCGAAGCTTCATCAGGGTTACCGCTGTGCATACCCTCAGCCTACTCCGACAGTTGCCGAGGGCAACTATCTTCGCTCAGGGCGTTGCTCCGCGGCCAACACCGCTCCCCTGGCGCTACTCGCCGGCGGTCACCAACCCGGATTCGTAGGCGGTGATGACGAGCTGCGTCCGGTCGCGCAGCCCGAGCTTGCTCAGCAGCCGCGATACGTGCGTCTTGACGGTCTGCTCAGAGAGAAACAGCAGCCCGGCGATCTCGGCATTTGTGTGGCCGGCGGCGACGAGCCGCATCACGTCAAGCTCCCGCTCGGTCACCTGCGACAGGCTCGCCGACTGCTTACGCTCCGGTCGGGCCGCGTAGTCGGCGATCAGCCGTTTGGTCACCGACGGGGCGAGGAGCGCCTCGCCGCCCGCGACGATCCGCACCGCGCTAATGAGGTCGTCAGCACTCGCGTCCTTCAGCAGAAAGCCGCTCGCCCCGGCGCGCAGCGCGGCGAACACATACTCATCGGCGTCGAAGGTGGTGAGCATGATGATTCGCGGATTGTCGTCGCCAGGCCGCGACAGCACGGCGCGGGTCGCGTCAAGGCCATTCATGCGCGGCATGCGAATGTCCATGAGGATCACGTCAGGCCGTGTGCGCCTCACCAGCTCAACGGCCTCGTCGCCGTCAGAGCCATCGCCCACCACCGTGATGTCTGGCTGGGCTCCAAGCAGCGCGCCGAACCCCTGCCGAACCATCGCTTGGTCGTCAACGATCGCGACGCGAATGGGGGTGTCTGCTGGCACGCTGCTACTCATGGGACGATCTTATGGCGCGACGCCGCGCAGAACCGCGCGAGGCCGTGCCCGGGCGCGAACTTCACCCTCGGGAGGTACGCAGCAGCGGTCGAGGTTCACTCGCACGGGTGACGCGCAGGCCGCACCGCCAGACCTACAGTTGGCAGCATCGACAACATCTGCCCGAGCGAAGCGGTCGCATTGCGTACGCTGTGACTGAACGGGTAGCAGGATAGGGACAGCAATGGCATTCATTTCGGCACCGACCGACGCAGTACCGGCCGCGGCACGGCCGCATTCGGGCAGCGCCCCTCGCTCCGGGGCGTGGACCAGGCTCACCTCCCCGGCGATGGTCGGCCGAGACCTCGGGTACGTGCTCCCCGGTTTCTTCATCTCGCTGTTCGCGTTCGCCCTGCTCATTCCGCTCGCCGCAATCGGCCTGAGCACCCTCATCATCTGGGTCGGCGCCGTCATCCTGCCCTTCGCGCTGATCCTCGCAACGAAGTTCGCGGAGCTCTCGAGGCTCCGCGCCAGGTGGTGGGGCGCCGACGTGCAAACGCCGAACTATCGCCCCCAGGCGCCCGGGCTCGGCGGGCTCGCTCGGGTCATGCAAGACCCCAGGCGCTGGCTCGACCTCGCGTTTGAAACGCTCGTCGCGTTCCCGGTGCGGTGCGTCACGTTCTCGATCGGAATCGGCTGGCTCTCCGCAGCCCTCGGCGGCACCACCTGGATGCTGTGGTCGTGGTCGCTGCCGAAGAACGACAGCGTCTTCCCCGGCAACATGCTGCAGGCTGTGAGCGGCGGCGCGATCCCTGCAGAGGCCGCCTACTCGCGCACCGCCGAGGCGCTCACGTACACGGCGTTTGGCCTGGTGGCGCTCGCGCTGCTCCCACTGGTGGTGCGTGCACTCGCCGTCATCGACGTCGCGCTCACCCGCGCGGGGCTCGGCGCCGCTCCCCACGGCCCGCTGACCGGGCACACGGCATCCGCGCCTGCATCGATGGTGCCCAGCGCGGCCGACGGCCAGCAGCCCGCTTCGCAGTCGATCCCGACGGGGTGGTCGTGGATCCTCGTCGGCTTCGCCGCGGTCGCGACCCTCGCCGTCACCTGGCCGCTGCTCTCGGCGCTCTACGGCATGCACCCCGCGATCTCGATGATCTTCGGTCTTGGGCAGGCCACTATCCTCCCCCTCGCGCTCCGGCAGCCCGCAGTGGCGATCGCGCTCGGCGCGCTCACCCCCGCCGCCGCTGCGCTCGTCACCGCCACGCCAGCGGGTCTCCCCTGGCCCTGGCCGATCACGATGCTCATCGTGCAGGCGCTGCTCGTCTTTCTCCTTGGCCTCCGC
This sequence comes from Leucobacter albus, assembly GCF_039528015.1. NCBI lineage: Bacteria > Bacillati > Actinomycetota > Actinomycetes > Micrococcales > Microbacteriaceae > Leucobacter > Leucobacter albus. Next base: position 109,303 of record NZ_BAAAKZ010000008.1, read on the forward strand.
AGCCACTGGCGTTGGGTGCTCGCCGCGTGGGCGCTACCGCAACTCGCCGTCATCGCGGCCGTCGTCATCGCGGGCGCCGCGTTCACACCGGGCACCATCACCAGCCTGGTCGTGTGCAGCTCGATCTCGCTCGGGCTCGGCCTCGTCGGCATCGTCGCGCAGGCCCTCCTCGAAGACCGCGGGGCGCTGCGGGAAGAACGCCGGCACAGCGCCGAACTCGACGCGAAGCAGCGCGAGCTTTCTGAACGCAACCTCGTCGCCCGCGAGCTCCACGACGTCGTCGCCCACAGCATGTCGGTCGTGAGCATTCAAGCGAACACCGCGAAGTACCGCATCCCCGGGCTCGGGGCAGAGGCCGAGGCCGAGTTCGAAGCCATCGCCCAGTCGTCGCGTCAGGCGCTCGGCGAAATGCGCGGGCTGCTCGCCACGCTGCGCGACAGCGACGGCACCGCACCGCTCGCTCCCCAACCGACGCTCGCAGACCTCCCCGCGCTCATCGAGAGCAGCAGGCAGTCGGGCGCGACAATCACCTATCAGGCGACCGGGTTCGATACCGCGCCGAGCCCGGCGGTGCCAGCCTCGACCGCGCTCACCGCCTACCGGGTCGCGCAAGAGGCGCTCAGCAACGCGATCAGGCACGCCCCAGGTTCGGCGATCGACGTGGCGGCACAGTTGTCCGGCAGCGCCGTGACGATCTCGGTGCGCAACGGCGCAGCAAGCGCCCCCGCTGGCCCGTCGGCGGGGTCAGGGATGGGCCTCGCCGGCCTCGGCGAACGCGTGGCCGCGCTCGGCGGAACGTTCGAGGCAGGCGCAGACGGCGACGGCTTCGCGGTTCGGGCGACGCTGCCGCTGTAATGCCCGGTGCGGTGGCAATGCCCAGTGCGGCGGCGCGGCAGTTCAGAGCGCGGCGAGCAGGTGTTCGACGTCTTTGAGCACGGCCGCGACCGTCGCCTCCGGGCTCGATGCGCCGCCCACGAGGGTGTAATCGCCGAAGCCGGCGGCCGACACCATGAGCGCCTTGGTGCTGCCGCGCGCCGCGCAAAAGGGGTGGTGCGCACCGTAGCCGCGAAGCTCGACGCGGGCGTCGTACCCCGCGGCGCCCCGCTCGAGCACCCCGACGAGCGCGGCCTTCTCACCCGCATCACGCCAGGCCCGCAGTTGCTCGTCGGTGACCGACAGCACGCTCTCGCGCGGCACCGCGTCGAGCGAGAGCCACGCCCCGAACGCAAGCCCCGCGATCACGACGAGCTTCGCCGCCGTGTCGCGGCCGTCGAGGTCGAAGGCGGGGTCGGGCTCGGCGATCCCCCGCGCCTGCGCCTCGGCGATCGCTTCGGCGAGCGTCGACCCCGATCTCACCATTTCGTCGAGCACGAAAGAACTCGTCCCGGTGAGCGCGGCCTCGACACGGGTCACCTCGGCGCCGGCGAGGTTGTGTCGCAGAACATCGACCACGGGCAGCGCTGCAGAGCTCGCGCCGCTCGCGTGCACCCGGCACCCGTTCGCCCGCGCCGTCGCGAGCAACCGTGCACCGTGCAGGGCGAGGGCGCTCTTTGACACCATGATCGCGTGCGCGCCATGGTTCACCGCCCACTCGAGGTGCGCGAGCCCGGGCCCGCCCGAGACGTAGTCGCTCGGGCCAGCGTCGATCACGACGTCGGGCCGCGCGGCCTCCAACAGCGGCACTCCGGCAAGCCCCGCGATCCACCCGCCGCGGTTCGTGACGTCGCCCGCTTCAAGCCCGTCGTCGCGCACGATCCCAGCCCGACTACCGCAGACGGCGACGAGGCGCACGTCACAGCCGAAGCGCTGAAACAGCTGTGCGCGCCGTTCGAGCAGCGCCACCGCGACGCGGGATCCGATCCCGCCCGTTCCGGTGAGCGCTACCCGCACGACGCGCACGGCTGACAACTCGAGTTAGGCTGCGCCCTCGAAGAGCGAGGTCACTGAGCCGTCTTCGAAGACCTCGTGAATCGCCTTCGCAAGCAGCGGGGCGATCGAGAGCACGGTGAGCTTGTCGAAGCGCTTCTCTTCGGGCACCGGCAGGGTGTCAGTGACGACGACCTGGTCGATGAAGTCTTGCGAGAGATGCTCCGTGGCGCGGCCCGAGAAGATCGCGTGGGTGCAGGCGATTGTCACGCCGCGCGCGCCGTTGGCCTTCAGCGCCTCGGCAGCCTTCGCAATCGTGCCACCGGTGTCGATCATGTCGTCGACGACGACGCACCAGCGATCCTTCACGGTACCGACGATCTCGTGCACGCTCACCTGGTTCGGCACGAGCGGGTCGCGGCGCTTGTGGATGATCGCGAGCGGGGCGCCAAGCTTGTCGCTCCACACGTCGGCGACGCGCACGCGGCCCATGTCGGGCGAGACCACGACGAGGTCGTCGCGATCGATGGTCTTCTGGAAGTGCTCGAGCAGCACGGGCATGGCAAACAGGTGGTCGACCGGGCCGTCGAAGAAGCCCTGAATCTGCGAGGCGTGCAGGTCGACCGACATGATGCGGTCTGCGCCGGCGGTCTTGAAGAGGTCTGCGACGAGGCGGGCCGAGATGGGCTCGCGGCCGCGGCCCTTCTTGTCCTGGCGCGAGTAGGGGTAGAACGGCGCGACAACGGTGATGCGCTTGGCCGAGGCGCGCTTGAGCGCGTCGACCATGATGAGCTGCTCCATGAGCCACTCATTGATCGGGTTCGTGTGCGACTGAATGACGAAGGCGTCGGAGCCACGAACGCTCTCGTCGAAGCGTGCGTACAGCTCGCCGTTCGCGAAGGTGCGAGCGTCGGTGGGAACGAGTTCGGCGCCGAGTTCAGCGGCGACCTGTTCGGCGAGCTCCGGGTAGGCTCGGCCGGTAATGAGAACGAGCTTCTTCTGCCCGGTCATCTCGATTTTGCTCATCAGTGCTTTCCCACTTGCCCTTCGGTGATTACGTTGTGTGAGGTGTGTCGTTGAGTGAGTCAGTTGCGGGCTGTGCTGCCCGCTCCGCTGCGGCGGCGGAGTTCGTGCCCGGGCGGTTCGCGGCGACCCAGCCCTCCAGGTTTCGCTGGGGTGCGACGGTCATCGCGAGCGCGCCAGCGGGCACATGCTTACGCACAATCGTCCCCGCAGCGGTGTACGTTCCGTCTTCAATGGTAACCGGAGCGATGAGCACATTCTTCGAACCGATGCGAACCGCGTCGCCGACCACGGTCTGGTGCTTATTCACGCCGTCGTAGTTCGCGACGATCGTGCCGGCACCGATGTTCGAGTCTCGGCCGATGGTGACGTCGCCGACATAGCTGAGGTGCGGCACCTTCGAACCGTCGCCGATTCGCGCGTTCTTCGCTTCGACGAACGCGCCGATCTTGCCGCCCTCACCGAGCTCGGTGCCGGGGCGAATGTAGGCGAAGGGGCCCACCTCAGCACCGGCTTGGAACGCGGCAAGCGTGGCCTCAGAACGACGAATGCGCACGCCCTCGCCAACCTCGCAGTCGGTGAGCGTCGTGTCAGGGCCAATCACGGAGCCCGTGGCAATCGACGTCGCGCCGTGGAGGAAGGTGCCTGGCAGCACCTCGACGTCTGCGTCGATCGAGACGTCAGCGTCGATCCAGGTCGTAGCGGGGTCGACAATAGTGACCCCGGCGCGCTGGTGTGCCCGAACGATTCGGGCGTTGAGCTCCCGGCCCGCGTCTGCGAGCTGGGCGCGGTCGTTCACCCCCGCAACCACCCACGGGTCGCTCGTGGCGACTGCCTCCACGCCACCGCCGCCAGCAAGAATGCGCGCGGCGGCGTCGGTGAGGTACTTCTCGCCCTGCGCGTTGTTCGTGTCGATCTCTGCGAGGGCCCGCGCGAGGGCGCGGTAGCCAAACACGTAAATGCCACCGTTGATCTCGGTGATGCGACGCTGTTCGTCGCTCGCGTCTTTCTCTTCAACGATGCCGGTCATGCTGCCGTTTTCGTCGCGCAGAATGCGCCCGAGCCCCGTTGGGTTGTCGAGTAGCGCGGACAAGAGCGTCATGTCGCGCCGCTCGGCGAAGTGGCCGTCGAGCAGGCTGGTCACCGAGGGGCCATCGACGAGCGGCGCATCGCCCGACAGCACCACAACCGAGCCGTCGAAGTCTGTCGGCAGCGCCGCGAGCGCGAGCTCGACCGCGCGGCCAGTGCCAGGTACCTCGTCTTGGTCGACGATGATCGTATCGGGCGCGTGCTCGACGATCGCCGCGGCAACACGCTCGCGTTCGTGCCGCACGACCGCGACGATGCGCTCGGGCGAGAGCGCTGCCGCTGTGTCGAGCACGTGCTCGATGAGCGAACGCCCGCCGATGCGGTGCAGCACCTTCGGCAGAGTCGACTTCATTCGGGTGCCCTGGCCCGCGGCCAGGATGACGACGGCGAGTGCGCGTTCGGTCATTTCGGGGGGTACCTTTCCTGTTCGCGGGGCGCAAGCGCTTCGCGGAACTGCGCCGCTTCCGGCGCGCCATGACGGGACTTTCCCCGCCCTGACAGCTCCGCCCCTAGGATTCGAACCTAGACTTAACAGCTCCAAAGGCTGTCGTGCTGCCATTACACCAAGGCGGACCGCACCGAAACCGGCACGGATATAGTCTGCCAGACGTCGGCGCATCTTTCGCACTCCTGAGGCAGAACCGCGTCAACTGCGGCGGGTTCACGGGGAAAATTGGTTCTAAACCCGCGATAATAAGCAGATGGAAGACCGCACGCCAGACGCAACCGACGAGGTTGACGGGATCATCGCATCGTGGAGCGCCGCGCGCCCCGACCTCGATTTTGCGCCCCTCACCGTGTTTTCGCGGCTCTCCCGCATCGCGAAGCACCTCGACCGCGCCCGCTCGCACGCGTTCGAGCGCTCCGGGCTCGCCTCGTGGGAGTTTGACGTATTGGCCGTGCTCCGACGCAGCGGCTCGCCGTACCGGCAGAGCCCGAAGGTGCTCGTGCAGCAGACGATGGTGTCGAGCGGCACGATGACGAACCGCATCGATCGCCTCGTCGAACGCGAGCTCGTGCGCAGACTCACAGACCCGAACGACGGCCGCGGCGTGCTCGTGGAGATGACGCAGCTCGGCCAGACGCTTGTCGACGCGGCGATGACGCGGCTCACCGACTCCGAGGAGCGCCTGCTCGGCGCGATGAGTCGCCCGGAGCGAGATCGCCTCGCCACCCTGCTGCGCAAGCTCGCGCACAGTGTGGATCGCTTTGAGCCCGTCTCCGAGGTCTCAGAGAGCGGCGAAACGCCAGACGTCTAGGCCTCGAACGACTTCGGCGCGACCCGCATCGAACCGGCACCGGCCCCGGCCTCAAACGCGGCAGCCCACGCGAGCAGTTCGACGTCTGCATAGGCCGCACCAGCGAACGTCAGGCCAACCGGCATGCCGATGTCTTCCATGACCCCCATCGCCACCGTCACCGTCGGAATGCCGAGGTGGCGCAGCGCGTAGTTGCCGTTCGAGAAGAACACTCCGTTCGACCACGCGTGATCCGCCGCCGCCACGTCGCGCTCCGCGTCCTCACGCCCGACGTCGGCGTTCGCCGGGAACACGACGCCATCGTAGCCCTCGGCCCGAAGCCACGATTCGAACAGCTGCTCACGCAGCTGAACGAGGGCCCGAAGGCCGTCGGCGAACTCGGGCAGCTCGCGCGGGTCGGGAATGCCTGCGCGGGCGTACTCGACGACGGCACGGTACCGGTTCGCATAATCCTCGACCTCTTCGTAGCGGTCAGGCAGCGTGCCCGGCGGCTGCGGGAAGATCGTGTCGGGGTCGACGACCGCGAGGCTCGGAATCGCCCCGTCGCCGTTCGCTCGCAGAAAGTCGTCCCACCCGAAGGCGAGGAAGTGGTTGAACTCGGTGTCCATCCAGCCATCGGGCAGCACGCCAAGCGCGCCGACGTTCTCCTGGCCTGGCCGGTTGCCCTCGTACTGCTCGATAAGCGGGAAGTCGGTGACGATCACCTCGGCGCCGAGTGCCTCGAGTCTCGCGCGCGCCACCTCCCAACGAGCGAGCACCGAGGGGCGCACCGCGATGGGAAACGCGGGGTCGAGGCCGAGATACATCTTTGGCACCGCAAAGCGCTTGCCCGCAAGCGGCGCGGGGTCGACTTCGGCATCGGCCCCGGCGGCGAGCGCCGCGTACGACGCCGGCCGGTGCTCGCTTGGCAGTGGCAGCTGCACGACCTGCTGCGCCCGCCAGAAATCGCCGCGGGTCGTGTCGTCGTCTTGCACGAGCACGTCGAGCAGCCGAAGCATGTCTGGCATCGAGCGGGTGTGCGGCACGACGACATCGCGCGCTGGGAACAGCGGCCAGTTGCCGCGAATCGAAAGCACGCCCCAGGAGGGCGTGTACGCGCAGAGGCCGTTGTTCGACGCGGGGCTGCGCCCGCTCGAGACCGTCTCCTCCCCCATGCCGAAGACGGCGAGATTCGCGGCGGTCGCGACGGCTGAGCCGTTCGAGGATCCCGAGGCGTAGGCGGCCGCGAGATACCCCCGGTTGTATGGCGACTCGGCCCGGCCGTAGACGCCGCGCTGCATGCCACCGTCTGCCATTGGCGGCATGTTCGTCTTTCCGAGGAGCACCGCGCCTGCCTCGCGCAGTTTCTCGACCGAGAACGCGTCCCACTGCGCGATGAGGTGCCCGAACGCCGGCGAGCCAGACGCGACCGTGAGGCCCGCAACCATGTACGAGTCTTTCACCGTAAACGGCACGCCCTCGAGCGCGCGCTGCGTGCCTGCGGCCCAGCGCGCGTCTGACTCGGCTGCCTGGTCGAGCGCCGCCGGGTTGTGCACGACGATCGCGTTGAGGCCCTCCTCGCCCGCGTCGAACTCGGATATTCGGGCGAGATACTGACGCGTCAGCTCGGTCGGCGTTATCGTGCCCGCCGCATAGGCCCCGAGCACGTCAGAGATTGTCGCTTCGATGAGAGCAAAAGACTCGCGCATGCCCCAATGGTAATGGGGCATGCGCGAGTCTGTGCGCTGGTTCGCGACCGCGTCGCGTGCGCCTCGCTGGCTACTTGCGGCCGGTGACCGCGCGGGCAACGATCTCGCGCATCACCTCGTTGGTGCCGCCGTAGATGCGGTGCACGCGCGCGTCGAGGAAGGCGCGCGCGATCGGGTACTCGGTGATGTAGCCGTAGCCGCCGTGGAGCTGCACGCCCTGGTCGAGGATCTCCCACTCGCGCTCGGTGCACCAGAACTTCACCTTTGCGGCCTCGTCTGCGCTCAGCTCGCCCTGCTCGAACAGCCGCATCGCGCGGTCGACGTAGGCCCACATGACGTCAACGGTCGTTGCCATCTCGGCGAGCCTGAAGCGACTGTTCTGGAAGTCGGCGACGGGCTTGCCGAATGCCTCGCGGCTCTTCGTGTAGTCGAGCGTCCACTCGAGCGCTGCCTCCGAGATCGCCGCGGCAACGACGCCGATCGAGAGCCGCTCGAGCGGCAGGTTCTCCATGAGCTGCACGAAGCCGTGGCCCTCGACACCGCCGATGAGGTTCTCGTCTGGCACGAACACATCGGAGAAGCTGAGCTCGGCGGTGTCGTGCCCGTGAGCGCCCATCTTCTGCAGCTTGCGGCCGTGGTCGAAGCCCTCCATGCCGTCTTCGATAATCACGAGGCTGAAAGCGTCTGGGCGGTTGCCCTCGCCGGTCTTCACAAACGTCACCACCATGTCGGCGGTCTTGCCACTCGAGATGAACGTCTTGGCACCGTTGACGATGTAGCCCCCATCGGTCTTCTTCGCGGTCGTCGCGACGCCTCGCAGGTCAGACCCTGTGCCAGGCTCGGTCATCGCGAGGGCGCCGAGCACCTCGCACGTTGCCATCTTGGGCAGCCACTTCTGCTTCTGGGCGTCGGTGCCGAAGCGCGCGATGTACGGCACGGCGAGATCGTCTTGAATGCCGAGGGCACCGGCGAGCGCCGCCCCGGTGCCCGAGCGAATCAGCTCCTCGTTGACGATGGAGCGGAACCGGTAGTCCTCGAGCATGCCGGCGCCGCCGAACTCCTCGGGTACTGAGAGCCCAACGAGCCCCTGCTCGGCCGCGGCAAGCATTGTCGCGCGATCGACCTCGCCCGCCTCATCCCACTCGAGCATCTTCTCCTGGGTGACGTAGCGCTTGACGAACTCCTTCACCAACTCACGAAAGTCATTGTGAATTTCTTCGTAGATATCGCGTTCCATGTGCGTGTTCCCTTCGCGTCGTCGCGGTGACCGGTGTGATGAGTACTCCCCGAGCAGCCTGCGCCTCACTCGGCACGCAGCTACGGGTAGTCAGTTACCCCAGCATGAACGACCACGCGGTGCAACGTCAAGCATTTTGTTGCGTTGCTCCAGGTTTCCCGGCCGCAGGGGCCACCGGCCTGCGCAACAGCTCCACCAGCAGCAACCCGGCGATCAGCCAGGCGAGCGCACCGAGCACGCTCCCGAGGGAGATCGGGCGGGTGAGAAAGACGCTCAGCACGGTCGCCGCCACCGCCACGAACCAGAGGAGCGGGCGCAGCCGATCCACCCAGGCCCCGAACGCTCCCGTGCCGAGGTGCATCCGATCGAGCTGGCCGCGCAGCCCCCCAAACCCGCGGTTCGCGGCCGCGCGCACCGCGGTGGCCTGGCGCGAGCGGCCGAACAGCCACGCTGCGACCGCGATCACACCCGAGAGCACCGACAGTGCCACGAGTATCGCGTGAATGTTCAGCGTCACCTGGCCGAACAGTGCCTCGGCCGTCGGCACCGGCATGAACGCAGGGCTCATCATCGACACGAAGAATATCTTGCCCGTGCCTATCCCGGCGATCAACAGCAGAAATGCAGCCAACAGCCCGAGCCCTGCGCCGAGCGTCGCGCGCGGTCGGTTGACAGCGACAGCGATGCCGCCGGCAAGCAGTGCGAGCACCACCCACGGCAGCCAGTACCCAACCGCCGTCGCGAGCGAATACGAGGTGCGCACCGAGCTCAGCGAGTCGGAGGTAACGAGTGGAATTGACCTGTCGATCTCTGGGATCAGCGCGGCGAGCTCGACGCCCTGCGCGACAAGCAGCGCCTTTGCCTCGGCGATGACGGTGCCGATCTCGATTGATACGGTGCCCTCACCCGAGAGCTGGAGCGCGCTCGCAGGGTCTCCCTGAATCAGCGCTATTGCGCGGGCGTGAGTCTGGCGCAGCGCAACCTCCCAGACCTGCGCGAACTGGGGAGACCGCACCATGCCGTCAACGGTGGTGCGCAGCATCGACCTGATGCCGTGCACTGCCGGCCCCTCGAGCATGCCGAAGGCGGCTGAGGCCTGTGGCGGCAGATCGAGCGACCCGAGCCCAACGATGGCGTCGTGCACGACCGCTTCGATGTCGAGGTTCGCCTCGATCGCGGTCACAACCTCGTCGGCGATGAAGGTTTGCACCGCAGGCTTCTCGGCGAGCGGCGCGAGCCCCGACACAAACCGGTCGGTGTCGACGAGTTCGGCGCGCACCCAGGTGCTCACCACCGCAGCCGGGGCGAGCAGGGCGGCGAGCAAGATGAGCACGACGGCGAAGGCCCCGCGGGTGCGTGCCCCTGCTGGCCGCACGCGGCCTCCCCGCAACGCGCTGTTCTCGCTCTCGAGCGCGTCAAGCCGCTCGCGCAGCTGCGCAACCTCTGCCCGCTGCTCCGACTCAGGTTCCCCTTGCAATGTGCCCATAGCTGGAGATTAGCGCACCCAAAGGTTCACGACTATCCCGGTGCAGCACCGCAACCTGTTGGGTTCCCGTTAGGGACCGTGCGACGGCCGTATGGATTCCGTTAGGGCGCCCCACCGAGCTCGTGCGCGGGTGTTCAATCGGGGCATGCGCCACCGCGGCGCCCCGGTCACGGCACCCGCCGCACCGCACCACTCGAAACGGAGTCCATCGTGCTTGATGTGATCTATGCGCTCGGCGCGATCGCACTGTTCGCGCTCATCGGCCTGCTCGCGAAGGCGGTGGAGAAGCTGTGATCGTCTTCAACGTCGCCGCGGCCATCCTCGCCGTCGCTGCCCTCGTCTACCTCGCCGTCGCGCTCACGAGACCGGAGAAGTTCTGATGCCGCTCACCACCGCGCTTTTCGCGCTTGTGGCTGTCGCCGCCGTTATCGCGGTGCTCTACCGCCCGCTCGGCGACTACATGGCGTGGGTCTACACCTCGGCGAAAGACTGGCGGCTCGAGCGCGGCATCTACCGGCTCATCGGTGTGGACGCTCGCGCCGAGCAGAGCTGGCAGGCCTACCTGCGCGGTGTGCTCGCGTTCTCGGCCGTCGGGCTGCTCATCGTCTACGGTCTGCAGCGGCTGCAGCAGTGGCTGCCGTACTCGCTCGGCCTCGCCGCCCCGCGCGAGCCGCTGTCGTTCAACACGGCGGCCTCGTTCGTTGGCAACACGAACTGGCAATCGTACTCCCCCGAGGCGACGCTCGGTTACTCGGTGCAGATCGCTGGGCTCGCCGTGCAGAACTTCACGTCTGCAGCGGTCGGCATCGCCGTCGCGATCGCGCTCGTGCGCGGCTTCGCGTATCGAAAGAGTGGCACGATCGGGAATTTCTGGGTCGACCTCACCCGTGGCCTCTTGCGGTTGCTCCTGCCAATCGCGGCGGTCAGCGCGCTCCTGCTGCTCGCGAGCGGCGTGGTGCAGAATTTCAACGGTTTCACCGATGTGACGACGCTTGCGGGCGGCGCCCAGTCGATTCCTGGCGGGCCGGTCGCCTCGCAGGAGGCGATCAAGCTGCTCGGCACCAACGGCGGCGGCTTCTTCAATGCGAACTCATCGCACCCGTTTGAGAACCCGACGCCGCTCACGAACCTGTTGCAGGTCGTGCTCATGCTCGCGATCCCGTTCTCGCTGCCGCGCACCTTCGGCCGCATGGTCGGCGACACCAGGCAGGGCCTGGCGATTCTCAGCGTGATGGGGCTGCTGTACGTTGCCTCGTTCACCGCGCTCACGCTCGTGGAGCTCGCCGGCCGCGGCACCGCCCCCGAGCTCGCTGGCGCAGCGCTCGAAGGCAAAGAGCAGCGCTTTGGCATCATCGGGTCGACGCTGTTCGCGACGACGAGCACCGGCACCTCTACGGGTGCCGTGAACTCGATGCACGACTCGTACACCGCGCTCGGCGGCTTCTTCCCGATGCTGAACATGATGCTCGGCGAGGTCTCCCCCGGCGGCGTTGGTTCGGGCCTCTACGCGTTGCTCGTGCTCGCGGTCATCGCGGTGTTTATCTCGGGCCTGCTCATCGGCCGCACGCCAGAGTACCTCGGCAAGAAGATCGGCCCGCGCGAGATCAAGCTCGCGGCGCTCTACATTCTTGTCATGCCGACGCTCGTGCTCGCGGGCACGGCGCTGAGCTTCGCGCTTCCCGGCGTGCGCGAGAGCGTCACGGGCGACTCGATCTTGAACGAGGGTGTGCACGGCATGTCCGAGGTGCTCTATGCGTTCACGTCGGCCGCGAACAACAACGGTTCCGCCTTTGCGGGTCTCACCGCTGACACGCCGTGGCTGAATACCGCGCTCGGTGTGACGATCCTGCTCGGCCGGTTCGTGCCGATCATGCTCGTGCTCGCGCTCGCGGGTTCCTTCGCCGCGCAAGACGCGGTGCCGGCGACCTCCGGCACGCTCCCCACTCACCGCCCGCTGTTTGTCGGGCTGCTCGCGACGGTCACCATCCTGCTGTCGGCGCTCGCATTTCTTCCCGTTCTCGCGCTGGGTCCCCTGGCTGAAGGGCTTGTGTAACCATGTCAACGCTCACCTCACCCGCCGGCGGCGGGTTCTCCCTCGCACAGTTGGGCGCGGCGCTTCCCGGCGCGCTCCGAAAGCTCGACCCGCGCAAGCAGTGGCGCAACCCGGTGATGTTCATCGTGTGGATCGGCGCGGTGCTCACCACCGCCGTCGCGTTCACCGAGCCGTTTCTCGGCGGCCCCGTCGATTCGGGCGGCAGCGCGGTTCCCGTCTCGTTTACCGCCGCGATCGCGGGGTGGCTGTGGCTCACCGTGCTGTTCGCGAACATCGCGGAGTCCGTCGCCGAGGGCCGCGGCAAGGCGCAGGCCGAGTCGCTCAAACAGACCCGCACCACCACGACCGCGCACCGCATCGATGGGTACGACGAGGGTGACGACGCCGCTGCGGCGAGCGCCGCGGCCTCCCAAGTACCGTCGGCCGATCTTCGGGTCGGCGATGTTGTGGTCGTCACCCAGGGCGAACTTATTCCCGGCGACGGCGACGTGATCTGGGGTATCGCCTCGGTCGACGAGTCGGCGATCACGGGCGAGTCGGCCCCGGTCGTGCGCGAGTCGGGCGGCGACCGCTCGGCGGTGACCGGCGGCACCCGGGTGCTGTCTGATCGGATCGTGGTGCGGATCACGTCGAAGCCTGGCGACACCTTCGTCGATCGCATGATCGCACTCGTCGAGGGCGCGGCCAGGCAGAAGACCCCGAACGAGATCGCGCTGAACATTCTGCTCGCGAGCCTGTCGATCGTGTTCGTGGTGGTCGCACTCACGCTCAACCCGATCGCGTCGTATGCCGCGGCTCCCGTGAGCCTCACGGTGCTCACGGCGCTGCTCGTCTGCCTCATTCCGACGACCATCGGCGCGCTGCTCAGCGCCGTCGGCATCGCGGGGATGGATCGCCTCGTGCAGCGCAACGTGCTCGCGACGAGCGGGCGGGCCGTCGAGGCGGCCGGCGATGTCACGACGCTGCTGCTCGATAAGACCGGCACGATCACCTACGGCAATCGGCGCGCGAGCGCGTTCATTCCGCTCCTCGGCATCCCCGAGCGCGATCTCGTGTCGGCCGCGGCGCTGTCGTCGCTCGCCGACCCGACGCCCGAGGGCAGCTCGATCGTTGAGCTCGCCGAGCGGCTCGGGGCAGACTTCGACCGCGAGGTGGCTGGCGAGATCGTGCCGTTCACGGCGCAGACGCGCATGTCGGGGCTCGACCTGCCTGACGGCACGCAGATCAGGAAGGGCGCGGGCTCGGCGGTCATCGCCTGGCTTGAGGAGGACGGGGCGCTGCCGCCCCAGCGTTCGGCCGAACTGCAGGCGCGCATCGCCGAGGTGTCGGAGACGGGCGGCACGCCGCTCGTGGTCGCGATCCGCGACGGCGCGAGCGGCGGGTCGGGACAAGCTACCCCGGGCGCCAGGCGGCTGCTCGGCGTCGTGCATCTGAAGGATGTCGTGAAGGAGGGGCTTACCGAGAAGTTCACGGAGCTTCGGGCGATGGGCATTCGCACGGTGATGATCACGGGCGACAACGCGCTCACGGCCGCGGCGATCGCGAGGGAGGCCGGTGTCGACGACTTCCTCGCCGAGGCGACCCCCGAAGACAAGCTCGCCTACATTCGCAGGGAGCAGGAGGGCGGCAATCTCGTCGCGATGACGGGCGACGGCACAAACGATGCCCCGGCGCTCGCGCAGGCCGATGTCGGTGTCGCCATGAACTCGGGCACCTCGGCTGCGAAGGAGGCGGGGAACATGGTCGACCTCGATTCCGACCCGTCGAAGCTCATCGAGATCGTGCGCATCGGCAAGCAGCTGCTCATCACTCGAGGCGCGCTCACCACGTTCTCCATCGCGAACGACATCGCGAAGTACTTCGCGATCATCCCCGCGATGTTCATGGGGGTCTTCCCCGGCCTCCAAGCGCTGAACATCATGGGGCTGAGCTCCGCAGCCTCGGCGGTGCTGTCGGCGATCATCTTCAACGCGATCGTCATCGTGTTCCTCATTCCGCTCGCGCTGCGCGGGGTGAAGTACCGGCCGGGGAGCGCCTCGTCGATTCTCGGCCGAAACCTCGCGGTCTACGGCCTCGGCGGCGTCATCACCCCGTTTGTCGGCATCTGGCTTATCGACCAGGTCGTCAGGCTCATCCCGGGCTTCTAATCGCGGCCATCGACCGCCAACCGAAGCCCGCACCCGCACACCCTCGATCCACCCTCACGAAAGAAGCTCACATCATGGCTGCCGCAACTCGCACCTCACGCCGCACCGTCTGGGTGGCGATCCGCGCGATGGCGCTGTTCACGCTGCTGCTCGGCGTCGCCTACCCGCTCGTCATCACAGGCGCAGGCCAGCTCGCCCTCCCCGCGCATGCAAACGGCTCGCTCCTCGCTGCGCCTACGGCGCCCGGCGGGCAGCCCGTCGGCTCCTCCCTCATCGGGCAGCAGTTTCTCACCGCGTCGGGCGAGCCCGACCCCGAGTTCTTCCAGCCGCGCCCCTCGGCTGCAGGCGACGGCTACGACGCCGCGGCCTCCTCGGGGTCGAACCTCGGCCCCGAGAACGCCGACCTCGTCGCCGCGATCGGGGAGCGCAAGCGTGCTGTCGCCGCCTTCAACGGCGTGCCTGAGTCGCGCGTACCGGCCGACGCGGTGACCGCCTCGTCGTCGGGCCTCGACCCGCACATCAGCGAGGCGTACGCCGCGATCCAGATCGACAGGGTCGCCGCCGCCCGCGGGCTCGCGCAGGGCGACGTAGCTGCGCTTGTCGAGGAACACACCCAGGGCCCTGACCTCGGCTTTCTCGGGGAGAGTAGGGTGAACGTGCTCGAACTCAACCTGGCGCTCGAGCAGTTGCGGGGGTGAATATGCCAAAACGCGGAAGGCTGCGCGTGTTCCTCGGCGCGGCACCTGGCGTCGGCAAGACGTTTTCGATGCTCGAGGAGGGCAAGCGACTCCTGGGCGACGGCCGCGACGTCGTCATCGCCGTCGTCGAGTCGCACGGCCGCGCCCAGACCGCGGCGCTCACAGCGGGCCTTCCCGAACTCGCCCGCACCACGCTCACGCACCGCGGCGTTGAGCTCGACGAGATGGATCTCGACGCCGTGCTCGACAGGCACCCCGGCATCGCGCTCGTCGACGAGCTCGCGCACACGAACGTGCCAGGGTCGCGGCACGAGAAGCGCTGGCAAGACGTCGAGGAGCTCCTAGCGAACGGCATCGACGTGATCTCCACGCTGAACGTGCAGCACATCGAGTCGCTCAACGACGTCGTCGAGCAGATCACCGGGGTGCCGCAGCAGGAGACGGTGCCCGACAGCTTCTTGCGCGCCGCCGACGAGCTCGAACTCGTCGACATCGCCCCGCAGTCTTTGCGCGTGCGCCTCGCGGAGGGCTTCGTCTACCCCGCCGAGCGGATCGATGCGGCGCTCTCGCACTACTTCAGGCTCGGAAACCTCACGGCGCTGCGCGAGCTCGCGCTCGTGTGGCTCGCCGACGAGGTCGACGAGGCCCTGAAGGGGTACCGCGCCGAGCACGGCATCGAGGGCACGTGGGAGGCGCGCGAGCGCGTCGTTGTCGCCCTCACCGGCGGCCCCGAGGGCGAGACGCTGCTGCGTCGAGGGGCGCGCATCGCGGCGCGCACCTCGGGTGGGGAGCTGCTCGCCGTGCACGTCACGAGCCAGGATGGCCTGCGCACCGCGGGGCCCGACGTGCTCGCCCAGCAGCGGGCGCTCGTCGAGAAGCTCAACGGCAGCTACCACCAGGTCGTCGGCGAGGACGTGCCGAGCGCGCTCGTCGAGTTCGCCCGCTCGGTCAACGGCACGCAGCTCGTGCTCGGCGCGAGCCGTCGCGGCCGGCTTGCGGCGGCGCTGACGGGGCCGGGGATCGGCGCGACGGTGGTGCGCGAGTCGGGCGACATCGACGTGCACATGGTCAACCACGCGGCGGCGGCGCGGCGGTTTCGGCTGCCGCGCGGCAGGGGCGCGCTCACCGCTAAGCGGCGCGTCCTCGGCTTCGTCGTCGCAGTGCTCGGCGGGCCGGCGCTGACGTATCTGCTGTCGCTGTCGCGCAGCCCGGATTCGATCACGAGCGACGTGCTGAGCTATCAGCTCCTCACCGTCGTCGTCGCGCTCGTCGGCGGCATCTGGCCGGCGCTGTTTGCCGCGGTGCTCTCGGGCCTGACGCTCGACTTCTTCTTCATCGAGCCGATCTACACGGTGCACATCCACGAGCCGCTGCACCTGCTCGCGCTCGCGCTCTACGTCGTCATCGCGAGCCTCGTGAGCATCATCGTCGACCGCGCTGCGCGCCACACGCGGGCGGCGAAGCGTTCGGCCGCCGAATCCGAACTCATTCAGACGATCGCCGGCAGCGTGCTGCGCGGCGACGACGCCGCGCAGGCGCTCGCCGATCGCACCCGCGAGGCGTTCCAGCTTGCCGCGGTGCGGGTGCTGCACGAGAGCCCCGAGGCTGACGCGAGCCATGTCGATGGCGCAGACCACGACGCCGCCCGCGATTCCAGCCGCCAACCGGAGCGCGTCATCGCGGAGGCCGGTGATCCAGAGACCAGCTCCGGTGCTGTCTCCGGTGCGGTCTCCGAAGTCACGCGGATCCGCCTCGGCGAACACGCCGTGCTCGAACTGCACGGCGAGCCGCTCGCGGCCTCCGAGCAGCGGCTGCTCTCCGTCGTCGTCGCGCAGCTCTCCGCGGCGATCGCGCACCAGGAGCTCGAGCAGACCGCGAAGGAGATCGAACCGATCGCCGCCTCCGACCGGGTGCGCGGCGCGCTGCTGTCGGCGCTGAGCCACGACCTCAGGCGGCCCCTCGCTGCAGCAACCGCCGCCGTCGGCGGGCTACGCGCCGCGGGCCCCCGCCTCTCCGGGGAGGATCGCGTCGAGCTGCTCGACACCGCGGACGAGAGCCTCGCCTCGCTCGGCACGCTGCTCACCGACCTGCTCGACGTGAGCCGGCTCCAGGGCGGCGTCATGAGCATCGCCGAGCTGCCGACAGACCCCGCCGAGGCGATCGCCCCCGCGCTCGACGAGCTCGGCCTCGGCCCCGGCGAGGTGCGACTCGCGCTCGGCCACGGCGAGGCGCGCGCCGCCGCGGACCCGGTGCTGCTGCAGCGGGTGCTCGTGAACCTGCTCGCGAACGCGTGGCGGCACTCCCCCGCAGGCACTCCAATCGTCATCTCGACAAGCGTGTTCGCTGGCACCCTCGAGGTGCGCGTCATCGACCACGGCCCCGGAGTGCCCGAGGAGAAGTTCGACGACATCTTCGTGCCGTTCCAGCGCCTCGGCGACACCGACAACGACACGGGCCTCGGCCTCGGCCTCGCGCTCTCGCGCGGCTTCGTCGAGGCGATGCACGGTACGCTCAGGCCAGAAGATACCCCAGGAGGAGGGCTCACGATGGTCGTCTCACTCGCTGTCACCCCCGAAGCCGGTCGCGCATGAAGATCCTCATCGCCGACGACGACCCGCAGATCCTCCGTGCGCTGCGCATCACGCTCACCGCGAAGGGCCACGAGATCTTCACCGCGATCAACGGCACCGAGGCGATCGCGCTCGCGATCGACCACGAGCCAGACCTCGTGCTGCTCGACCTCGGCATGCCTGAGCTCGACGGGCTCGAGGTGATCCACGCGATTCGCGGCTGGTCGCGCGCGCCCATTCTCGTAGTCTCGGGCCGGGCCGGCGCAGCCGACAAGATCGAGGCGCTCGACGCCGGCGCCGACGACTACGTCACGAAGCCGTTCTCGGTCGGCGAGCTGCTCGCGCGCATTCGTGCCCTCACCCGGCGCGCACCGCACGAGGTGGAGACACCCGTCGCGCGGCTCGGCGACGTCACGATCGACCTCGCCTCGCACAGCGCAGTGCGAAGCGAATCGACGGGCGACCGCCAGATCAGGCTCACCCCGACCGAGTGGCAGGTCATCGAACTGCTCATTCGCAACGCCGGCAAGCTCGTGACCCGGCAGACCCTGCTCACGAACATCTGGGGCACCGAGCACGCCGAAGACTCCGGCTACCTCAGGCTGTACGTCTCGCAGCTGCGGAAGAAGCTCGAGGCAGACCCGGCCAATCCCGTGTACATTCTCACGGAACCCGGTATGGGGTACCGTCTCGCCGGGCTCGGCGAGTAGTCGCACGCCGCCAGCACGAGCACCAAAACCAGGCATCGCCGACTACTCAAATCAACGGGGCCGCTCCCCCAAATAACGCGGCCGATAGCCGTGTGGGCGGTGTGAGCACACCCCTCGGGTGTATTTTTTTCCGGTGCCGTAGGCGACGTGTGTCACTTAGTCGCGCCGGCATGCCACCGAACCCGAAGGGAAGCCATGTCTACACTCACCCGATTCGGGGCATTCGTCGCTGCTGCGGTCGCTGTCTCGTCACTCGCGCCACCACTGACTGAGGCGAGGGCCGTCGACGACCCGGTCACCGCCACGCCTCAAGCTCCCCCGTCGTCGGTCGACGGCCGGCCGGCCAGCGACCGCGAGCTCGAGGCGCTCGGCAAGTCGACCGGCAGCGACCAATACGGCCTGATCGGCAGCGACACCACCCCGCTCCCGAGCCTGTACGGCGTCACGGTCGCCGCAGACGGCTCGATTTGGTACGCGAACCCTGGCGCTGGTGGGTTCGGGCGCGGCATCTTCGAGTACCCGCGCGGCTCCTTCGATCCGCTCGCGGGTGACTACCTCGGCGGCGGCAACTACGCGGCAGATGGGGGCGGCTACCTCGCGTCTGCCTGGGGCGACCCAGTTCGGTACGCCAATCGCGACAGCACCGCGGCAGCGCCCTCGGGCGGCAGCGAGCCATGGGCTGAGCCGCGCGGCATCGAAGCGCTCCCGGGCGGCGGCGTCGCTGTCAATGACACGAACGGCAACACCAACACGCCCCAGGGCACAATCTTGTTCTACGACTCGGCACACAAGCGCATCGGCAACGCCGGGTTCGCGAGCAATCAGGGTTGCACTCAGCTCGCCGCGGGCGAGCTCATGTGGGGGCCGTACTTCACAGTGCTCGGCGACCGGCTCTACGCCCCATACGAATTGTGCAACGTCGTAAGCGTGTTCAGCACACCATCGAGCGGCGAGAACAGCGCCCCGCTCTACCGGCTGACAGGCGAGCGCCAGGTCGCAGGCAGCTACCCTAACGCGCCACACCCCGAGTCGCCTGGCGACCTCGCGGGCGCCTACGGCGTCTCATCAGACGGCACGGCCCTCTACACGACAGACCTCGGTAGTGGCCGCCCAGAAGGTGGCGCCCTGCAGCGCTGGCTGATCGACGACGCGAACGAGTCGTGGCAGCTCGACACCGACTTCGGCTACAAGGGTGCCGTGTTCGTGCCAGGCACGCAGCTCTACAACACCGCGGTAGACCCGCGCCAGGGGTTGTTTCTCATTCCCGGCACGGGGCAGATCTCGCGGCTGAGCATGAGCGGCGACTTCATCGAGAACGTGGCACTGCCCGGCCTGCCCTACGACACCGCCCGAGATGTCGCATTCACCGAAGAGGGCTGGCTCGCCGTGTCGGTGCGAGCGGAGCAGCCGCTTCGGCTGCTCGCGAAGAGCCCCGACCCGCTCGCAAACCTCGAGGCGGCGGCCGGCACGGCGCCGGGGAGCGTGACGCTCAGCTGGGATGAGGTCGCCACCGAGTACGGGCAGGCTCCCGTGATCGACTACGTGATCGAGTCGTCGACCGACGGTGGCGCCAGCTGGAACACCGTGGAGCGGGATCCGTCGCTCGACACGAGCGTGTCGCTCACTGGCCTTCCCGGCGGGGAGCACAGCTTCCGCGTCGCCGCGTACAGCGAGGCGGGGCGCGGCGACGCCGCGACCGTTGACGGCGTGAACGTGGCGCAGATCGCGCCGTCGCTCACCGTTGAGCTGACGGGCACCGCCCCCGAGACCACGAAGGTCGGGGCCGAGGTCGAGTGGTCGGCCACCGTGAAGAACACGGGCAATGCGCCCCTCGTCGACGTCTGGGCGGTGTTCGAGTTTGGCGACACCGACAACGAAGACGGCGACCACGCCGTCGAGATCGACGAGCTCGCGGTCAACGAGACCACGGTGGTGCCCATGACCTCGACGCTCACCGCGGAAGACGTCGGGCGCCTGTCGGCGAACAACGCGGTCTTCGTCGTGGCCTACGAGCCCCAGGCGGGCAAAGACCTGATGGTGGAAGCCGAGGCGACCGTGCAGCTCAACAAGGTGACCGGCGGCGGCGGCCAGGGCCCGAAGCCCGATGAATCAGGGAAGGGCCCGCTCGGCGACACCGGCGGCGGCCCAGCGCTCGCCGGCCTCGCGCTCGCGCTGCTGCTCGCGGCGGGCGGCGCCGGGGGCGTTGCGCTCGGCAGGAAGCGCCGTCGCGGCGTGCAGAGCTAAGCGACCCAGCGCGCGCAACGACAGCGTGAGCCAGTTCGCCCCCACGGCGTGCTGGCTCACGCTGCTGCCACTGCGGCCGTTGGTGCCGCTGCGGGCCGTTGCTGCTGCTGCCGTTGCAGCCCGCTGCGGCCGTTGCTGCAGCTGCGGCCCGTATTAGGCGGCCACTCCCCCGATCAGGCGGGCGAACAGCTCCTCCGGCGCGACGCGCGGGCCGGTGAAGAACGGCGTCTCCTCGATCACGTGGTTGCGCGCCTCGGTTGCCCGGAGCTCGCGCATGAGGTCGACGATGCGGGTGAGGTCTGCCGCCTCAAACGCGAGCAGCCACTCGTAGTCGCCGAGCGCAAACGAGGCGACGGTGTTTGCGAGTACGTCACCGTAGTCGCGGGCGGCCGCGCCATGTTCGCGGAGCATCTTCGAGCGCTCCTCGTCTGGCAGCAGGTACCACTCGCGGCTGCGCACGAAGGGGTACACGCACAGGTAGTCGCCCGGCGTCTCGTTCGCGAGGAACGCGGGAATGTGCGCGCGGTTGAACTCGGCGGCGCGGTGCACACCAATGTTCGACCAAACGGGCGATAGCCGACCGGCGGCGCCCTCGAGCACCGTGCGGTAGGCGGCCTGCAACGCCTCGGTCGTTGGAGCATGGAACCAAACGAGCAGGTCGGCATCTGCCCGGAAACCGGCGATGTCGTACCAGCCGCGAACGGTGAGCCCAGAAATGGCCTCGAGCGCTCGGAGCGTGCCCTGCGTGGCCGCCCGCGGATCCGCCACGACAGCCGCTCCGCGCTCCTCCCGGAACACCGCGAACATCGTGTAATTCACCGCCTCGTTCACGGACTCGGCGATGGCGCTGTGATCAATCACGGGGCGTGCGGTTTCGGTCACGATCGTTCTCCTTGTTAGTCCTCTGCCCCGGCGATCACGGGAATACCCGTGACCTCGCCGTGGCGCATGCGGCAGCTCCCTGGCGGAGCGACGTCAGGCAGCGCGGGGTAGGCCCCCACGGTGCGTGCCGGGGCCTCCTCGCCTCGTTCGCGGGCTGCACGCTCGAGCACCAGGTCGACGAGACCGCTCACGAAGCGCTCGCGCACCCCAACCGTGTCAGCGCGCACGGCCTCGATGCCGTGCTCTGCGGCGGTCTCGAGCGCCTCGGTGTCGAGATCGAACGCGACCTCCATGTGATCTGAGATAAACCCGATCGGCGCAATCACCACCTTGCGCACCCCGGCCTGCGCAAGCGCCTCGAGGTGGTCGTTGACATCGGGCTCGAGCCACGGCGTGCGCGGGTCTCCCGAGCGCGAGCAGTAGGCAAGAGACGACTCGAAGGTCGGGGCGACGTCTCCGGCGAGCAGCGCGTTGATGGTTGCGAGTACGTCTTCGTGCTGCTCGCGGTAGCCGGGGCCAGTCACCGCCGACGCGTCTTGCATTGCGTCGGGAATCGAATGGGTGACATAGACGATATGGGCGCCAGCGAGCCCGCCGTCGAGCTTGGCTGCGGCCTCGGCGATCGCGTCGGCGTTCGCCAGCACGAACCCCGGTTCGTTAAAGAACGGGCGCACGATGTCAATCTCGGGTGCGATGTCACCGAGCTCGCTCACGGCAGCGGCGAGGTGCTCTCGGTACTGCCGGCTGCCCGAGTATGAAGCGTAGGCGCTCGTAACGATTGTGAGCACCCGCTTCGTGCCGAAGGCTGCCGCGTCGCGCAGCGCGTCGACGGTGTAGGGGTGCCAGTTGCGGTTGCCCCAGATCACGGGCAGGTCGATGCCGCGGCGCCCGAGCTCGGCCTGCAGCGCCGCAAGCAGCTCGAGGTTCTGCTCGTTGATGGGGCTCTTGCCGCCAAAGTGACCGTAGTGCTCACCCACTTCGACAAGGCGGTCCTCCGGGATGTTCTTGCCGACGGTGACGTTGCGCAAGAACGGCAGCACGTCGTCTGGGCCGTTCGGGCCACCGAAGGAGCACAGGAGCAGGGCATCGTAAGGAGCCGCAAGCGCGGCAGGCGAATTCTCAGTCACGCTCCGTACGCTATTCGACCGAACCTGAACGTCTGATGTGAAAGGTCTGACTTACTACGTCTGATCTATGACTAGAGTGGTTCCGGCGCCGCTTGACGCCCCTCGACCATTTTGCTGCAGGAGAATCGTGAGCCGCACCCGACACCCGGTCCTCTGGACGACCGTCTGCGGTGTACTCGCACTCGCGGTCGCCGCCATGCTGTCGCTCATGCTAGGTATCGTACGCCTCTCTCCAGCCGATACGTTCACCGCCCTGTTTGCGCCGCACCAGGCCGACATCCAGGCCTCGACCGTCGTCTGGTCGATCCGCCTGCCGCGGATCGTTGTTGCGGCTCTCGTCGGTGCGGCGCTCGCAGTCGTCGGCACGGTCATGCAGGCGATCTTGCGAAACCCTCTCGCCGAACCGGGCATCACGGGCGTTTCCGCTGGCGCGGCTGTCGGAGCGGTCGCGGGAATCACATTTGGGTTCTCTGGCACGAATCAGTGGGGCATTCCGCTCGCGGCCTTCGCCGGCGCGGCGACGGTCGCCCTCATCTTGCTCGGCGTGCTGCGCAGCAGGCGTGATCTTGGGCCCGGCACGATCATTCTCGTTGGCGTCTCGATCAGCGCGCTCGCCGGCGCGCTGATCAACGTGCTCATCGCCAATGCCAAAGACGACTCGCTCGTACGCAGCGCAATGTTCTGGCTGGCAGGCGACCTCGAGCTACGCACCTGGGATCACGTGTTGCTTGCCGTCGGCCCCATCATCGCCGGGCTCATCATCCTCGCGACGCGCGTTCGTTCGCTCGATGCACTCGCACTCGGTGAGCAGATCGCCGCTACCTCGGGAGTGAACGTCGCGCGCGAACGCACGCTGCTGCTGCTCGTCGCTGCGCTTGTCACCGGCGCAGCGGTCGCCGTCAGCGGCATCATCAGCTTCGTTGGCCTTGTCGTTCCCCATTTTCTTCGGCTGCTCGTCGGGGCCTCGCACGCCAGGCTGCTGCCCCTCGCCGCTCTCGGCGGTGCGCTGTTTCTCATCGTCGCCGACACGATCGCCCGCACTGCGTTCGGGGCTGTGGTCGTGCAGACCGGCGTCGTCGCCGCTCTCGTCGGCGCCCCCGTGTTTCTGTCACTGCTGCTGCGAAAGTCGCGCGCATGATCCCGGCACCCGCGCAGCTGCGCCAGCTCCGTCTCACCGAGTTTGGCGCCATTCAGGGCAGCACGGCGCTGAGCGACCCCCTCACACTGACCCTCGAGCCCGGCACCGT
The DNA here is from genome assembly GCF_039528015.1 of Leucobacter albus. Taxonomy (NCBI): domain Bacteria; kingdom Bacillati; phylum Actinomycetota; class Actinomycetes; order Micrococcales; family Microbacteriaceae; genus Leucobacter; species Leucobacter albus. Next base: position 132,629 of record NZ_BAAAKZ010000008.1, read on the forward strand.
GCTCGGCATCGTGGGGCCAAACGGGGTCGGAAAGTCGTCGCTGCTCGGCGCGATCGCGCACTCGGGCATCGCGAGCTACGGCAGTGCACTGTTCGGCGAAGAAGAGCTGTCGGCGACCCGCGCACGCAGGCGCGCGCAGCTCGTGTCGCTCATGGCGCAAGATCACGGAGCGCCGGGCGAGCTTCGCGTCAGCGAGCTCGTGGGGGTGGGCGCGTGGGCGTCGGGGCGGGCGGATCCCGGTGACGCGGTCGCCTCGGCCCTCGCACGGGCAGGTATCGCCGAGCTCCAAGACCGTCGCTACAGCGAGCTCTCAGGCGGTCAGCGCCAGCTGGTGCAGCTCGCCCGCGTACTCGCGCAGAACACCCCCGTCGTACTGCTTGACGAACCGACGAGCGCGCTCGACCTCTCGCACCAGCGCGCGGTCGAGCAGATTATGCGCGGCCTCGGCAACCAGGGCCGCATCGTCATCGCGGCGATTCACGACCTCAGCCTTGCACTGAACGCCTGTACGCGGGTGCTGCTGCTCGACCCCGGCGGCTCCTCGCACAACGGGGCACCCCACGAGGTGCTCGGCCCAGACCGCGTCTTCGCCGCCTACGGCGTGCGCACCACAATTCATACCACCCCGAAGGGGCGCCGCATTCTCGCGGCAGACGACTAAGCCCACGGGCGCGACAAGCGCCCGTGCGAAAGGAACACCATGTCTTTCAAAACCGCCGTTGCCGCTGGTGCGGTTGCCGCGCTGTCGCTTGTTGCGCTCGCTGGGTGCTCGCCCGCAGCCAGCCCCGAACCCGCGGCAGCACCGGCCAAGACGGCCGAGGCCGACTTCCCGCGCACCGTCGAGATTCCCGCCGGCCGCGGCGGCGAAGCGCGCAGCCTGACCGTAGCGGCCGAGCCGCAAGCAATCGCGGCCCTCGATTACGAGAGCGCGGAGGTGCTCGCAGAGCTCGGGCTTGCCGACCGTCTCGTGCTCGTCCCCGAGGCGGTGCTCAACCCAGCCCTCGGCGGCCACGTCGACGAGATGGAGCAGGTGCCGGCGACCTTCCCCGTCGCCATGAATCTCGACACCGAGACCGTCATCTCGACCGGCCCCGATCTCGTCGTGATGAGCCCCCGACACGGCGCCGAAGACACGATCGGCGCCGTGCTCGAGCAGGCCGGCCTGACCACCCTGCAACTGCCGAGCTCGTGGACAGACCCCGCGATGCTCACGCAGAACATCGCACTCATCGGCGAGACAACCGGCACTGAACCCGCTGCGGCCGCGCTCGTCAGCGAGATCGAGTCTGGTCTTGCTGACAACGCCGCGAGCACCGCCGGCGCCGACACGAGCGACGCGCCCCGCGTGCTCGTGCTGACAAATCAGGCGGGCCGCCCGTTCGCAACGGCCGGGAGCGCCTTCCCGCTGCACCTGCTCAACCTCGCCGGAGCCGTGAGTGTCAGCGACGAGCTCGGAATGACCGCGACCGGGCCGATCAGCGCTGAGCAGATCGTGCAGGCAGCGCCCGACGGCATCGTGCTCATCGATATGAACGGCACTGGCGACCGCATGTACGCCGAGCTGCTCGCAAACCCCGCGGTCGCGACCGTGCCAGCTGCTGCCGATGACAAGCTGCTGCGCGTGAGCGGGCGAGATGTGCAGGCGCTCGGGCTCGCGGCGACGGGGCCCGGCCTCGCCGAGCTGACGCAGTGGGTGGCGACGCTGCAGTAGCTGGGGGTGGGCGCTGGGGCCTAGCCGAGTGTTCCCTGTGTGCGCGTCGCCCCCGAGACGGCGCGCGCTCGGTACACTCAGTGCATGTCCTCCACACAGCTCGGTTCGCACAAGGTGCGCGAGGCTCATGTTTTTCTCCGCTCCCGTATCAGCAGTGGCGAGTGGGCCATAGGCCAGCTCATTCCCAAAGAGCCCGAGCTCATGGATCTCATCGGCGTCGGGCGATCCACCGTGCGTGAGGCCGTGCGCTCGCTCACGACGCTCGGAATGCTCGAACCCGTGCCGGGCGTTGGCACGTTCGTGCGCGCCCGCACACCCGTGAGCTCGCTGCTCACCGAGTTTCTTGCCGAGCAAGATCTCGAAGAGGTGCTCATCTACCGGCGCTCCCTCGAAATCGAAGCTGCCCAGACCGCGGCGGTCAAGCGCAGCGACGACCAGTTGGCTGCGCTTCGCGCGAGCTACGAGCGCAGCCTGCTGTTCGACGAGAACCCCGACAGCGAGAGCTCCGACCTGTCGGGCTGCGAGCGCTGCAATGACATCTTGCGACCAGATTCGTTTCACCGCCTCATCGTTGAGGCGAGCGGCAGCAAGCTGCTGCTTGACCTCTACACCGGGGTCATGACAGTGCTCGGCCGGGCGGTCTCAAGCGGCGTAGTGTTCCTCGGCATCTCAGCCGACACCATGCACCTCGACCACGGAGCGCTGCTCAAGGCAATCGAAGAGCGCGATGTTCGTGACGCCGCGCACTCGATGGCCCTGCACGCAGACCGCGACCTCGGCGTGCACGCCGATATGCTCGACCTCGCACCCAACACCGAGCGCGCCGAGAGCCTCATCGAGGCTGGCTACGACCCGCAGGGCGTGGCTTCGGAATAGGTGCGCCGGGGCTGCTGGGCCGCCGCGCCGCTGGCCGCCGCGCCGCTGGCCGCCGCGCTGCTGCGCTCGATCGGTAATCTGCACAGCCACGCATAGACCGCGGCTCCCACGCCCTTGGCTATGCAGATCGCCCCTGATTCTGCAGCCGCGCACCGGGGCCGAGCGGCTCGCCCTGGACGCGACCTGTAATAACAGGTAGTCTCTCCTGTAATTACAGGCCGGTTCGTGACGACGCGAGCCTCACCGAGGAGCAATGATGCCCGAGTTTCACACACCACCGATCATGCCCATGGCGATTCGGTTCGACCACGAGCAGCTGACGCTTGCGCCGGCTGGCCCAACGCTCACCCGCCGCATGAGCGATCTCGAGGGCCTGTTTCGCGACGAGGCGGCCCGCGCCGCGGCCGCGGCCGGTGAGAACCCAGTCGTGTACACCGTCACGAGCTCCCCCGTGCCCGAGGCGAACCGCGAGCTACCGCAGTCGATCACCACCATCATGCCCGGCACGACGAGCGGTGAGTTTTGGATGACGAAGGGCCACCAGCACCCAGACCACCAGGGCGAAATCTACCTTGCGATCACCGGCAGGGGTGGCATCTTGATGTTCGATGGCGAGCAGACCTCGTGGCTCGAGATGCTGCCTGGCACGATCGGCTACATTCCGCCAGGCTGGGCGCACCGCTCCGTCAACACGGGCACCGAGCCCTACGCTTTTCTCGCGGTCTACCCCGGCGGAGCCGGGCACGACTACGACTGGGTAGTCGAACACGGCATGGGCAAGCGCGCGTTTCGCGGGCCAGACGGCTCGGCGCTGCTTCGCCCCTTCGCCGAGTAGCCCGGGCGCATGATCATCGCCCACGACCTCGGCACGACCGGGAACAAGGCCTCACTCCACGCCGACGACGGGCGGCCGCTCGCCGCGGTCACCGTGCCGTACCCGGCTCATTTCGCCGCGGGCGGAGTCGCGGAGCAAGATCCGCACGACTGGTGGAACGCTGTCGCTCAGGCAACCAGAGAGCTCCTCGCACGCACCGAGACGCCGGCACACGCGGTCACGGGGCTCGTCGTCAGCGGCCAGATGATGGGGGCTGTGCTGCTCGATGCTGACGGCATGCCCGTGCGGCCCGCCATCATCTGGGCAGACACCCGCGCAACGGAGCAGCATCGCGAACTCGAGCTGGCGCTCGGCGCCGAACGCGCCTACGGCATTCTCGGGCACCGCCTGAACCCGACCTACTCGGTCGAGAAAGTGATGTGGGTGCGCGACAACGAGCCAGACACCTGGGCGCGGGTGCGCAGGTGCTGCGTTGCGAAAGACTACATCGTGCTCCGCCTCACCGGCAGGCTCGCGACCGACCGGTCAGACGCCTCGGGAACCAACGCCTACGACCAGCTCGCCGGCGACTGGTCTGACGACGTGCTCACCGCCGCACGGCTCGACCGGTCGCTGTTTCCCGAGATCTTGGAGTCGACGGCTATCGCTGGCCCGCTGACCGCCGACGCGGCGGCAACGCTCGGGCTGCACACCGGAGTGCGAGTGGTGATGGGCGGTGGCGATGGGCCGCTCGCCGCCGTTGGCTCGGGCATCGTCGCGCCCGAGGACGGCGCCTATGTGAGCCTCGGCACCTCGTCGTGGATCTCATTCGCGAGCACGGAGCCCCTGCACGACCCGAAGCTTCGCACGTTCACGTTCAACAACGTTGTTCCGGGAAGTTTCGTGCCGACGGCAACGATGCAGGCTGGCGGAGCGTCGCTGCAGTGGATCACCGAGGCCCTCTCCCCCGACCCGGCCCGCCCTGATACGGCCGCACTCACCGCCGACGCGGGAGGCGATCTCGACACCGACGGGCTGTACTTTCTGCCGTATTTGCTCGGCGAGCGTGCGCCGCTGTGGGACCCGGCGGCCAGGGGCGCCTTCGTCGGCATTGGGCGGCACCACACCCGCAATCACCTCACCCGGGCCGTGCTCGAGGGAGTCGCGTTCAACCTATTGACCTGCATTCAGGCGTTCCGCGAGTCGGGGGCGAGCATCGACCGCATCGACGCGGTCGGGGGCGGCGCGCAGAGCGACGTGTGGCTCGGCATTCTCGCCGATGTCTGGGGCATTCCCGTGAGGCGGCGCACGATTGTCGAGGAGGCGAACAGCCTCGGCGCCGCCGTCACCGGCTCGGTCGGGCTGGGGCTCACTGACTTCGGTGCGGCCAGGGCCCTGAGCGAGGTCACCGCGGAGTTTACCCCCGACCCCGGGGCGCACGATACCTACGTGAAGCGGCACACCAGGTTCTCCGAGGCCTACACCGCCCTCGCACCGTGGTTTGGCGCGGCGACCGAGGCCGGCTGATGGCGACAATTCTCGTGACGAGTCGATCGTTTTCTGGCGGCGACCTCGACCTCATCGGCCGGGCGCACGCTGCGGGACACACCGTCGTGCGCGGCCCGGCGCATCACGCGCTCGATGAGCTTGCGCCGCTGCTCGCAACTGCGGTTGGCTGGATCGCTGGCACGGGCGGGGTCACCGACGCTCACCTCGCCGCGGCGCCACAGCTGCGGGTCATCGCGCGGTACGGAGTCGGCACGGAGGCCGTCGACCTCGCAGCGGCAGAGGCCCGCGGTGTCGTCGTCACCAACACCCCTGGCGCGAACTCCGACGCGGTCGCCGACCACGCAGTCGCGCTCATGCTCGCGAGCCTCCGCGCAATCCCAGACGGCGATCGGCGGGTGCGCACCGGCGACTGGAGCACCCGCCGCGGCCGCGAGCTTGGGGCGTCGACCGTCGGCATCATCGGGTTCGGGCGCATCGGGCAGGGCGTCGCCAGGCGGCTCGGCGGCTTCGGCTGCCGCCTGCTCGCCGCAGACCCATTCCTGCCCGACCGGGTTGTGCGAGAGCTCGGGGCAGAGCCTGCCGGGCCAGACGAGGTGTTCGCCGAGGCCGACGTCATCACGCTCCACACGCCCGGCGGGTCGCGGCTCGTCGACGCCGCACGCATCGCCGCAATGAGGCCGGGAGCGCTGCTCGTGAACACCGCCCGCCCCGAACTTGTCGACGAGGCGGCACTCGCTGCCGCGCTCGCCAGCGGTCAGCTCTCGGGGTACGCGGCCGACACGCTCACCGGCGACACCGCGGCAAGCGGCAGCCCGCTGCTCGACGCAGCCCTCGCTGACCGCGTCATCGTCACCCCGCACCTCGGGGCGCAGACCACGCAGGCCGTCGACAATATGGGAAGCATGGCCCTCGCCGAGGTGCTCGCAGTGCTCGGCGGCGGCGCCCCAACGCACAGGGTGACGCAGACCGAGCGCGGCCAGCGCGGCCCGATCCGCCCACCGGCGCAGCCCGCCGCGCAAGCCACCAACAGACCGACAGAAGGAACAACGCGATGACGAGCGAGACCAACGACTACATGGGTTTCGTGGGGGTGAGCACCGGCGCCTCCTCAATCATGCGCGTCTTCCCACGGTGGGCCGAAATTCTCGGGCTGCCCACCCGCACGCTCGTCGGCCACGATCTTCCGCTCGATGCGACCGCGGCAGAGTATCGCGCCCTGGTCACCCAGATACGCGACGACGAGCGTCACCGCGGCGCCCTCGTCACGACGCACAAAATGAACCTCTACGCCGCAGCGGCAGAGCTGTTTGACGAGCTCGACCCGTTCGCGGTGTCGTGCTCCGAGATCTCGAGTATCGCCAAGCGTGGCTCGCGGCTCTCGGGCCGGGCAAAAGACCCGATCACTGCCGCTCTCGCGCTCGACGAGTTCTTGCCACCGCAGCACTTCGCGACCACGGGAGCTGAGGCCGTAATTCTCGGCGCTGGCGGCGCGGGAACGGCGCTGAGCTGGGCGCTCGCCGAGCGCGACGATGCCCCGGCCAGGGTAACGATCACCGCGCTTGACGATGCCTCGCTCGCCCAGTTGCGCGAGGTACACCTCGCGCAGGGAGCCACCGACGGGCTGTTCGACTACGTGCGCACCGATAGCCCGGCACACGCGGCGCGCATCGTGGCGGCCGCCGCGCCAGGTTCGCTCATCGTGAATGCGACCGGGCTGGGGAAGGATCTCCCGGGCTCCCCACTGCCCGACGACGTCGAGTTCCCCGCTGGCGCATATGCCTGGGAGTTCAACTACCGGGGGTCGCTCGAGTTTCTTGGGCAGGCCCGGTCGGCTGCCCCGGGGCTCGGTCTGCACGTCGAAGACGGCTGGCGCTATTTCATTCACGGTTGGAGCCAGGTGATCGCCGACGTGTTCGAGCTCGAACTCACCGCCGACACCCTCGAAGAGCTCGCCGCGGCAGCGGAGTTCGCGAGGCAGTGATGCCGAGCCCGATCATTCGCACCGTGCTCGGCGACGTTGCCCCTGAGGCGCTCGGGGCGACAAACTATCACGAGCACCTGTTCCAGGTCACCCCGCTACTCCCGGGCGACGAACTCGACAGCGAGACGGCCTCTGCGCGCGAAGCCGCGCTGCTGCGCGACAGCGGGTTCGCCGCGATGATCGACGCGACGCCCTTCGGCCTTGGCCGCAGGCCCGAGGCAGTTGCGCGCATCAGCGCGGCTACCGGCCTCACGATCGTTGCAACTACGGGCCGCCACCGCGAGGCGCACTACGCAGCATGCGACCCGACGCGCGAGCGCGGGGTCGCCGAGCTCTCCGCAGGCTTCGTCGCAGACATCGCCGAGGGCATGCCAGCTGACGATGCGGCAGAGGCGCCGCGCGTTGCCCGTTCGCCAGCCGGCAATCCGGTGCGCGCGGGGGTGCTCAAGGGCGGTATCGATTATTGGAAGATCAGCGCGTTCGAGCGCGCAACGCTCGACGCCCTGGCGATCGCGCACGCCGCAACGGGCGCCGCCGTGATGATCCACCTCGAATTCTGCACCGCGGCCCACGAGGTGCTCGACCTGCTCGGCGCTGCCGGGGTGCGCGCCGAGCGCGTCGTGCTCGCGCACGCAGACCGCTCCCCCGACGCCGGGCTGCACGGCGAACTGGCCGCTCGCGGGGCCTACCTCGGCTACGACGGCGTCGCGCGCCAACGCACGCGCAGCGACGCCGAGCTGCTCGACCTCACCGAGCAACTGGTGAGCGCTGGGTACGGCGACCGGGTGCTGCTCGGCGGTGACGTTGCCAGGAGCAGCCGCTTCGTGGCATACGGCGGCATGCCTGGCATGGCATATCTCGGCGAGCGCTACCTGCCGCGGCTGCGCCGAACGGTCGGCGATGCCGCGGTGCGGCGCATGCTCGTCGACAACGCAGCAGCCCTGCTCGCGCTGACGCACGAGCAGGGCTGAGCCGCCTGGTTATCGAGCTGCCGAGCAGCCTGGCCACCTCTTATTCGTACAGCACCGCGGCGATCTTCGGGTCGTCGATGTTGGTCTTGTCGTACCACATCGAGCCCGTGTCGTAGAACTTCTCGACGGTCTTGCCGTTCGCGGCATCGTAGGCTGCCTGAACGACCTGCGCGCCGATGCCAATCGGATCCTGCGTCACGGCACCCGCCATGAGGCCGTCCTTGATCGCGTTGACCTGGGCCGCACCAGAGTCGAAACCGACGATCGTGATCTTGCCGTTCTCGAGACCGAGCTCGTTCGCAGCGTTCACGACGCCGATGGCCGAGCCCTCGTTGGTGCCATAGATGCCCTTGAGGTCGGGGTGAGCGGTGATCATCGCCTTCGCGATATCGGCCGACTTCAGGTGATCGCCATCGCCGTACTGAATGTCGACGATCTCGATGTCTGGGTAGTCAGACTCGATCTTCTCGACAAACCCATCGCGGCGCTCGACGCCGGTTGAGTTGATCTGCGAGTGGCCGACGATGCCGACTTTGCCCGATCCGCCGATGAGGTCGGCCATGTTCTCGGCGGCGAGCGCACCGGCAACCTTGCTGTCGGTGGCCGACAGGCTCAGCCCGACGTCTCCGTTACACGGCGCGTCGAAGTAGACCACGGGAATGTTCGCCGCCTTGGCCTTATCGAGGTAGGGCACGCACGCCTCTGGGTCGAGCGAGGCATACGCGATCGCGTCTGGTTGCTTGTCGATTGCGGTCTGCAGCATCTGCAGCTGGGCGTCGACCTCGGTCTCGGCAGCGGGCCCCTCGAACGTGATGCGCACGCCGAGCTCTTTGGCCCGCTCCTCGGCCCCGGTCTTTACCGCCTGCCAAAACTGATGCTGGAAGCCCTTCGAGACCATGGCGATGTACATCTCGTCGCCGCCCTCGCCGCCGCCCTCGGCAGCGCCGTCACCGTTGCCCGAGCAGCCGGCCAACACCAGAGCCGCTGAAGCGACGAGCGCCGCGAAGGCAGTTTTCTTTCCGAATTTCATGACAACTCCGTTGTTAGTGAGCCAGCTCTCGCCAGCTTCGTAGACATGATTCGCTGTGCCGATGCGGACGAGTCCGCGGGGTTTCAGCCGAAGCCGATCGGGCGGTGGCGGGCACGAGCGTCACCGCCGCCCGAGGTCTAGGTGCGATCGCGGTTGCGGAGCGAGTCGAAGAACACCGCGATGAGCACGACGGTGCCAACGACAATGTTCTGCCACTCCGATTGGATCGACATGATGCGCAAGCCGTTCACGAGCACACCCATGATGAGCGCGCCGATCACGGTGCCGAGAATCGAGCCGCGCCCGCCGAGCAGCGACGTGCCGCCGATAATCACCGCGGCAATCGCCTGCAGCTCGTAGCCCTGGCCAATCTGCGGCTGGGCCGAGTCGAGCCTCGCCGCGATGAGCACTCCGGCGACCCCGGTGAATGCGCCCGACAGCATGTACACGTAGATCTTCCAGCGACGCGTGTTGACGCCCGAGAGGCGGGCGGCCTCTTCGTTCGAGCCGATCGCAAACGTGTAGCGGCCGAGCAGAGACCTATTGAGCACGAGGTAGGCGAGCACGGCGAGCACGAGGGTGATGAGCACCGCGTTTGGCAGGCCAGGGATGAGCGTGCCGGTCGCGAGCAGCTTGAAGGTCGGCGCCGATGACGAGAAATAGATCGGCGCGACGCCAGAGATCACGAGGGCGAGGCCGCCCGCGATCATCATCATCGCGAGGGTCGCGATGAAGGGCGGCAGTCGCAAGAATGTCACGTTCAGGCCGTTGATAAGCCCCATGAGCACGCCGGTGAGCACGCCGCCCACCACACCGACCGCGATCGGCATGCCGAGGTTCGTAATGAACACACCCGTCATCACCGAGCACAGCGCCATGCCGGTGCCGAGCGACAGGTCAATGCCTCCCGTAATGATGACGAAGGTCGTGCCAACGGCGAGCACCGCGATCACTGCGGTTGCCAGCAGCACGCCCGAGATGTTGCTCCAGGTGAGAAAGTTGGGGTTCGCGAGCGAGAAGAAGACGAACAGCGCGATCAGGGTGCCGAAGGCCAGCGATTGCTGCACCTGCTTCTTCATGAAGTCGCGCGCACTGCGCCTGTCGGTGTTTTCATCGACCGCGATCTGCACGATCGAGGTCGTTGACCCGGGTTCTGAACTACTCATGCGACGGCCTCCCCGTGTGCTGCGAGCTGCATAATTTTCTCCTGGCTGGCGTCTTCGTTTCGAAGGGTGCCCGTGATTCTTCCGTTTGCAAACACCGCGATGCGGTCGGCAACACGGAGAATCTCCGGCAGTTCTGATGAGATGACGATGATGGACTTGCCCTGGTCGGCGAGCTGCCGCATCAGGCGATAGATTTCTTCTTTGGCACCGACATCGATGCCCCGAGTCGGCTCGTCGAAGATCAGCACATCGCAGTCGCGCATGAGCCAGCGCGCGATGACGATCTTCTGTTGGTTGCCGCCCGACAGCAGCTTGACCACCTGGTTCACGGACGGGGTCTTCACCCGAAGCTGCTCGACGTAGCCCTTCGTGTCGTTTCTGGCGCTCCTGTCGCCCATCCACCCCAGACGGTTCGCATACGACCCGAGCGAGGCGAGGATCGTGTTAAACGTCACGTCTTGTTCGAGCATGAGGCCGAGCAGTTTTCGATCTTCGGAAAGATAACCGACTCCGCGCTTCACCGCGTCTGCTGGCTGGCGAATTGTCGCGGGCCTGCCCGCAATGCTCACGCTGCCGCCGTCGCTGGGGTCGGCCCCGATCAGCGCCCGCGCCGTCTCGGTGCGGCCCGCGCCCATGAGCCCGGCGAAACCGAGAATCTCTCCGCGATGCAACTGGAACGAGACGCCCTTCAAGAGAGCCTTCGTAGAGAGCCCCTGCACGTCTAACACCACCGGGTGCTCCTCGTGGTTTCGCGGTGCCGGCCGCGTGCCCTCGTCGATGGGCCGACCGACCATCATCTCGATAATTCGCGGAATCTCGATCTCGTCTTTCGACAGTGAGCCGATGTATGCGCCGTCTCGAAGCACCGTGACCCGATCTGCAAGGCGCCGCAGTTCGTCCATGCGGTGGGAGATGTACACGATGCCGGTGCCGTTCGCGCGGAGCTGCTCGATGAGCACAAACAGCGTTTCGACCTCGGTGTCGGTGAGCGCAGAAGTCGGCTCGTCCATGATGAGCACCTTCGCGTCGAACGACAGCGCCTTGGCGATCTCCACCATCTGCTGCTCCGCGACGGTCAGCTCGCCGACGCGCTGCCTCGGGTCGAGTCTGATGCGCAGTCGCTGCAGCAGCTCGGAGGTCTGTTCGTTTAGCCGTCGCTCCGACAGCAGTGGCCCGGAGTGTGGCTCACGGCCGATGAAGATGTTCTGCGCAACGGTGAGGTCGCTCATCAGGTTGAGCTCCTGGTGAATGATCGTGATTCCGAGCTGTTGCGCCTGGAGCGGGCTGGTGAGATCGACCTCGGCCCCGTCGAACGTGATCGTACCGGCGTCCCTGGCATAGATACCGGAGAGGATCTTCATCAGCGTCGACTTCCCGGCGCCGTTCTCGCCGACAAGCACGAGCACCTCGCCCGCGTGCACCTCGAGACTCACGTCGCTTAAGGCCTGCACCCCGGGAAAGCCCTTGCTGATACCCGCCACGCGGAGAATCGGGTCCCCCATGCGTTCACCCACTTCCTTGAAGGTTCTCGTAACGCCCGCATTTGCTGCAAACATCGGAGCAATTCTGCCCGAGCAAACTCCTCGGTGCAAGTTGTATCTAAATGTACCCAAGGCTGGGGAAAAGCGAAACGCTTGTAATAACATCTTGGTCACGGACGCAGATCACACCCGTCGACACCACAGGGAGAACACCATGCTCATAGGCGCGCATGCATTGGTTTTTAGCGGAAAATTTGACCACGAGGGTCTGAAAACCGCGATCGAGGGCACCCGAAAGGCGGGGTTCGATCTCATCGAAATCCCGCTCATGGACCTAGAAAACTTCGATGTCGGCCTCGCACGAAGGCTCGTAGACGACAACGGCCTCGAGGTGAGCGCCTCGCTCGGGCTCACGGAAAGCACCGACCTCAGCAGCGAGAATTCTGCCGTAGTCGCTGCCGGCGAGACGCTGCTCTCACGCTGCATCGACACCGTCGAGGCGCTGGGAGGCACGCGGCTGTGCGGAGTCATCTACTCCGCTATGCAGAAATACGTGCAGCCCGCGACAGCCGGTGGCCGCGCCAACAGTCAGGCGGCGCTCTCACGCCTCTCACGCTACGCCGCAGACCGCGGCGTCGAGCTGTCACTCGAGGTCGTCAATCGCTACGAGTCGAACGTGATCAACACCGCCCGATCGGGGCTGCAGTTTCTCGACGGCGTCGAGAAGCTTACCGGGCTCGATGGCGGCGCCGACGGGCGCGTGTCGTTACACCTCGACACCTACCACATGAACATCGAGGAGCCAGACATGTTCTCACCGGTGCTCGCAGCGGGAAGCAGGCTCGGCTACGTGCACATCGGGGAGAGCCATCGCGGCTACCTCGGCAGCGGATCCGTCGACTTTGGGAGCTTCTTTCGCGCGCTCGCGCAGATCGGCTACGACGGCCCAGTGGTGTTCGAATCGTTCTCCACAGCCGTGGTGAGTGCGGAGCTGAGCAACACACTCGGTGTGTGGCGCAACCTCTGGCACGATTCCGACGACCTCGCAGCCCACGCGAACCGGTTCATTCGGGACACCGTGCACGCCGCCGAAACGATCGCACTGCACTGAGCGCTTCGCGCTACGCGCTGCGTTCCAGGCTCAGCCTGAGCATTTCTGAGTCGAACTCGGCCGCCGAGCTCTCGCTCACCTCGTGCCACAGCATTTCTCTGATAACCGCCGGCGCTGCCGTAAAAAAGGGCACACCGGCAAGCCGGAGCGACACAACGTCGTCAGCCGAGCGCAGGCTAGCCGCGAGCACGTTGGTGTCGCTGCCTGCGCAGGCTGCCTGCATATCGGCGATGAGCGCGTCGGCCGGCATGCCCGCGTCGCGCATGCGCCCGAGATAGGGGGCGATGTAGCGCACGCCCATCGCAGCGCAGGTGAGCGCTTGCGCGACCGAGTACACGGCGGTGACGAGCACGCTCGTGCCCTGTTTCACGAGCACGCTCGCCGCGGCGAACCCGGCAGGCGTCGCCGGGACTTTCACCGCCACCTTTTCCCCCAGCGACGCCAGGCCCGATGCGTTTCGCAGGTACGCGTCCGTGTCGCCGCCCCAGGTTTGAAAGAAGACCTCGTCAGCGCCCTCAGAGACCCACCGGTCGTACAGCTCGGGGATGTCAACCGCGGCCCTCCCGCCGCGCGCGAGAATCGTGGGGTTCGTCGTCACCCCGCGCACCACCCCGGCAGCCAGAAGCGGGCTCACTTCGTTGACGTCGGCGCTATCGACATACAACCTGGGCCGTGTGGGGGTAAGCATCGTCGTGGGACCTCCGTTGTCGCCGAGCCTGTCATTACAGGCAGAGATTCCGCTAGTGTAATAATCACCAGTCAGCGAAGTCAACGAAGATCAGGGGTACTATGCCCACCAGCGACACTCCGACGCGATCTGGCGTCGTCATCGTCGGGAGCGTCACTGCCGACCTCACGACGTTTTCGCAGCGCCTGCCCGTCGGCGGCGAGACCATACTCGGCGACGACTTCACCCTCGGGCTCGGAGGGAAGGGCGCGAATCAGGCCGTCGCCGCCGGCCGTGCCGGGGCGAACGCCGCGTTCGTCGGCTGCGTGGGCGACGACCTCTTCAATGAGCTCGTCGTCACCGGTCTCAGCGACGCCGGGGTGAACATCGCGCACCTGCGAACCGTGCCCGGCCCAACGGGTATCGCGCACATTCGGGTCGATGCATCTGCGCAGAACGATATCGTCGTTGTTCCGCTCGCGAACGCACGGCTCGATGCCGAGCAGGTGGATCTGGCGCTCGCCGCCCTCGCCCCGACAACCTCCGTGCTGCTCACCCAGCTCGAAACCCCGCTCACCCTCACTGCCCACATCACCGCGCGGGCGCGCGAGCTCGGAATCACAACGATTCTCGACCCTGCCCCAGCTGCTGCCCTGCCAGACGCAGTGTGGCGCAACGTCGATATCGTTACTCCCAACGAGACCGAGGCTACCGTGCTCAGTGGCATAGCCGTCACCGACGCTGAGTCTGCTGCCCTGGCCGGTCAGTGGTTCCTCGATCGCGGCGTCGGCGCCGCGGTGATCACGCTGGCCGAGCGGGGCTCGTGCGTCGTCACCGCAAGCGGGGCAACACTCATCGGGTCGATCGCGGTCGAGGCAGTCGACACGACCGCGGCAGGCGACGCATACGCGGGTTACCTCGGAGCCGCGCTTGCCAGCGGCTCCTCGCTCGCAGCGGCGGTGCAGCTCGCCACAGCTGCTGGCGCGCTCGCCGTGACACAGCGCGGCGCTTCGCCCAGTCTGCCAGTGCGAGCCGCTGTCGATGCCTTTCTCGGCACCAACGGTGCTCCCGTCGTCACCCTGGCTCCATGACAGCCCCGCCGCGCGCAATAGACCGCCACTCGGCTGCCCCGATGTACGAGCAGTTGCGGCAGCTGCTGCTCGGGTCGATCGCGCGCGACGGCCTGCGCCCGGGAGACCCCCTCCCCGGTGAGCATCGCCTGTGCGAACACTACGGCGTGTCGCGCACCGTCGTGCGGCAGGCGCTCGCGCAGCTCGAGCACGAAGGCTATGTCGAGCGAGTCAAGGGCAAGGGCACCTTCGTGTCGCGCCCGCGCACCAGCGAAAGCCTGGCTCATACGCTCGTAGGCCTGTTCGAAGACGTCAGCCGCCGCGGCGGTCAGGTGCGAAGCGACGTGCTGCGCCACGAGCGAAGCCATGCGACCGGCGATGTTGCCGCTGCGCTCGAGCTTTCGGTCGGCGACCCGGTTGTGGTGTTGCAGCGGCTGCGCTACGTCGACGGCGAGCCCTGGTCGTTCACCACGACGTGGATGCCCGAGCAGATCGGCGCGGCCACCCTCGGCTCAGACTTCACCGAGCGTTCGCTCTACCAGTTTCTCGCGCAGCACGGTGTCGTAGCTGCCCGCGGCATTCGCTCGGCTGAGGCGGCGGTCGCGTCTGCCGAGCAGGCCAAGCACCTCGGCGTTGCCCCCGGCTCGGCCCTGCTGCGGCTCCGCAGCGTCAGCCGTGATGCGCAGGACAGGCCGATCGAACACTTTGTTGCCTATCACAGGGGCGATCGGTCGCGCTTCGAGTTCGAGGTTCGTCGCGATGCCTCGCCACTCGCCTCGCTGCTTCACATCGATGGCAGCGGCGACGCATCGCGCGCGGGCAGCATTCACCTATAAGTGGCTGCGCTTCGGCAGCGGCTCCGAGGGGAGAAAAGCACAAGATCTGCCGCAAACGCCGGTTTCGGGCCGTATGCCCGCAGATTACCTATCTTCTGCAGTGCGCAGAGGTCAGCCCCGGAACACCCAGCCAGCCCCGGAAAACCCAGCACGCACCCCGGGCCCCGGCCTAGCTCGAGCGAAGCGAGACCCTGCCGCGCAGCTCCTGCACGCTGTCGACTCCCGTGAGCTGCATCGTTCGCAGCGCCTCGGAGCGCATGATCTCGAACATGCGGTCAACGCCGCGCTCGCCGCCCGCCATGAGCCCGTACAGATACGCGCGCCCGACCATGCAGGCGTCGGCACCGAGGCCCACCGCGGCAAGCACATCGGCGCCCGAAAGGATGCCGGTGTCGAGGAAGATCTGGGCGCGGCCGTTCACGGCCTCCGCGACCCGCGGGAGCAGCTCGAGCGGCGTCGGGGCACGGTCGAGCTGCCGCCCGCCGTGATTCGACACGACGATGCCGTCGACACCGAGCTCGACGACCCGCTTCGCGTCTTCAACCGACTGAATGCCCTTGACGACAAGCGACCCCTCCCACTCGTCGCGCAGCCACTGCAGGTCGTCGAGGCTCAGGCTCGGGTCAAACATCTGGCCTACGAGCTCGGCGACCGTGCCGTCGAACGACTTCAGGCTCGCGAACTCGATGGGGTCGGTCGTCAAGATATTCGCCCACCAGTTGGGGTAGAGCGCGAAATCGACGAACGTCTTGACACTCAGCGACGGCGGAATCGTCAGGCCGTTGCGGGTATCGCGCAGCCGGTTGCCCGCAACGGGGGTGTCGACGGTGAGCACGAGCGTGTCGTAGCCCGCAGCGCGCACCTGGTCGATCAGCTGGCGGGTCGCGTCGCGGTCTTTCCACAGGTAGAGCTGAAACCAGTTGTTGCCGCTCGGCACCGCAGACTGCAGGTCGCCGGGGGCGGTCGTGCCCATCGTCGACAGCGTGTAGGGCACCCCGGCCCTGGCTGCAGACCGGGCGACGGCGATTTCGCCCTCGTGGTGCATCATGCGGGTGAACCCGGTCGGCGCGAGAATCAGCGGAAAACTCGCGGGCTTACCGAGGATCGTCGTGCTCGTGTCGATGTTCGCAACATCGTGCAGCACCCGCGGCTCGAACTCGACGCGCGAGAATGCATCGCGCGCACGCCAGATCGACAGCTCGCCCTCGGCGGCCCCGTGCACATAGTAGAAGACCGATTTCGGGGTGCGCCGCCGCGCAGCCTCAGCGAGGTCTTTGACGGTGAGCGCCCTCTGAAGCCTGCGCTCGACGGGGTCGAGCTCCGGCTTCTTGAAGCCGAGAAACGGGGAAACCTCGCTCCATTTCGGCAGCTTCCGCTTGATCTTTCGAGTTCCGAGAGGGTCTCCCGCTCGCGTGCTCACTTACCGCCACCACCAGTTCCCAGGTATGCCTGAATAATGCCATCGTCTGCGAGGAGCTCTGCCCCGGTGCCAGACCGCACGATCTCACCGTTTTGCAGAATATGCCCCCCGTCGGCCGCCTGCAGCGCGCGGCGTGCGTTCTGCTCGACAAGCACGACGGTGGTGCCCCCAGCACGAATCTCCTCGATCACCTTGAACACCTCATCGACGATCTTCGGCGCCAGGCCCATCGACGGTTCGTCCATGAAGATCAGCTGCGGCTCGGCGAGCATCGCGCGGCCGATCGCGAGCATCTGCTGCTCGCCCCCAGAGAGCGAACCCGCCGGCAGGTGCCGGCGTTCACCGAGCACTGGGAAGCGCTCGTAAATGCCGTCGATCGCCGACGCGGCGCCCCCGCGAAGCTTGCGCGCCCCGAGCTGCAGGTTCTCGCCGATGGTCAGCGTGCTGAGCACCTGCCTGCCCTCGGGCACCTGCACGAGCCCGCGCCCAACGAGCTTGTGCGAGCCTGTGCGGGTGATGTCTTGGCCCTGGAAGGTCACCTTGCCGCCGGCGGGCTTCACGATGCCTGCGATGGCGTTGATGATCGACGACTTGCCCGCACCGTTCGCCCCGACGAGTGTCACGAGCGAGCCCTGCTGCACCTCGAACGAGACGCCACGCACAGCCTCGACTTTGCCGTAGGTCACCCTGAGGTCGGTCACCTGCAAGATAGCTTCAGTCATGGTTATGCCCTCCCCTGGTTCGGGTCGTCGCTGGCGTCGGCTACGACGGGGGCTGAGGTCTCGGCCTCGGCCTCCTGCACGGCGCCGAGGTAGGCCTCGATCACCCGCTCGTCTGCCTCGATCTCGGCCGGGGTTCCGCTTGCGAGCAGCTGGCCGAAGTTCAGCACCGCGATGTGGTCGCAGGTGCCGAGCACCATTCCGACGTTGTGCTCGATGAAGATAATCGTCAGGCCGTCGTTCGCCAGTGAGCGAATGAGCGCTGAGAGCTCCTCCGCCTCGACGTGGTTCATGCCAGCGGCGGGCTCGTCGAGAATCAGCAGCGACGGATCCGCCGCGAGCGCGCGCGCAATCTCCAAGCGCCGTTGGTCACCGTACGACAGCCCCTTGGCCTCGACGTTGGCCTTCTCGAGCAGCCCAACGCGATCGAGGCAGCGAGCGGCCTGCGCCAGCGCGGCCTGCTCGTCTCGCCGCGCTGACGGCAGCCACAGCAGGCGCCGCAAGAACGTGGGCTTCGCAACGAGGTGAGTGCCGATAAGCACGTTCTCGAGCGCGCTTAGCCGGTTGAACAGCTTGGAGTGCTGGAAGGTGCGGGTGACGCCGGCCGCCGCGATCTTGTGTACGGGGGTGCGCCCCACCTCCACGCCGAGCACCGTGGCGGAGCCGCTCGAGGGTGGAATCAGCCCACTGATCATGTTCACAAGCGTCGTCTTGCCCGCGCCATTCGGGCCGATAAGCCCGACGACGTCGCCGCTGCGCACGGTCAGGTCGACGCCCTGCACGGCGTGCACTCCCCCGTATTCCTTTGCGAGCGCGTTGAGCTGCACGACGACCTCGCCCTTTGCCGGGTGCTCGCGCATCGCGACCGACTCGCCCGAGGCTTCGGCAAGGCCGAGCGCCGCGACGTCGATCTTCTGCTTGCGCCTCGGCACGAGGCTCGCGATGCCGCCTGGCAAGTACAGAATAACGATGAGTAGCAGCAGGCCCGAGATGAACGGGCGCAGCCAGCCGGCCTCGATGCCAACGGCACGCTGAATCTCGGGCAGCATGGTCTGGAAGCCGCTACCGAGAATCGGGCCGAAGAAGTTTGTCGACCCGCCAACGACCGCGGTCACCAGGCCGTCGATCGCGGTTGAGAAGCTGAAGTCTTCTGGCGCGATAATGCGCATGAAGTACGCCCAGAGCACGCCGTAGAGGCCAGCAATCGCACCCGCAGAGACAAATGCCGTCAGGCGGTGGCGGCCGACATCGATGCCGATCGAGCGCGCGGCGAGCTCGTCTTCGCGAATGGCTTCAAGGGCACGCCCGTAGCGCGAGCGCCCCTGGCGCCAGAACCAGTACGCGACAACAATGAGCAGCACCCAGGCGATCTCGGGCCCGACAATCTTCGGCACAGACATGCCCTGCGCGCCGCCGGTCCACGACTGGTTGAGAATAAAGATGCGGATGCCCTCGGCGAAGCCGAGCGTCGCGATCGCGAGGAACACGCCGCGCAGTCGCATCGTCGGCAGGCCGAGAATCACGGCGGCGAGCGAACCGACCACCATGCCGATGACGATCGCGACGATGAGCGTAGGGATCGGGCCCCAGTCGGTAGGGGTGGGCGCGAGGGTCGCCGCGACGAAGGCGGCAATGCCAGCGAAGCCCGCCTGGCCGAGGCTGAGCTGCCCGGCAACGAGCACGGCGTAGAACGAGTACGCGAAGATGCCGTTGAGGGCGATAAAGACGAGAACTGATTCGGTAAACATGGGTTAGACCTCACGCACCTTCCGCTTGCCGAAGATGCCCTGTGGCATGAGGAGCAGAATCACAAACAGCAGGGCGAACGCGATGAAGTCGCGCCAGCTCGAGCCGATGTATTGGATCGCGAACACCTCGGCGATGCCGAGAATGAGGCCGCCAACGAGCGCCCCTGGCAGTGAGCCCATGCCGCCAACAATGATCACCGCGAGGCCCTTCAGCTCGATGGCTGTGCCCATGCCGAGCTGAGCGCTGTTCACGTTCAACGCGAACAGCACGCCGGCAACGGCGCCGAGCGCCGAAGAGATCGAGAATGTCATCGCGGTGACGCGATCGACGTTGATGCCGAGCACGCGCGCCGCCGTCGGGTTTTCGGCGACGGCGCGCATGGAGCGGCCGAGCGAGGAGCGCTGCACGAGCACGTTGAGGGCGATCACCAGGCCGATGCAAATAACAACGATTGCGAGCTGCACGTAGGTCGCGCTCGCACCCAAGATCTCGACCTTGCCCTCGGGCGCGGTGCCCTCTGGGAAGCGCCGGGTCTGGGGGCCGAAGAAGGCCTGCAGCACCGCAACGATCATTCCGGCCATCGCGATCGACGCGATGAGGCCGGCGAAGTGGGCGTCGGGGCGGTTCTTGAGCGGGCGGAACGCCACCCGCTCAATCACCAGGCCGAGCACGGCCCCGAACAGAAATACCAGAACGAGAATCACCCAGATCGACAGTTCGAAGGCTTCGGCCAGGCCGATGCCGACAAAAGCCGACGCTGCGAACACGGCGGGGTGCGCCAGGTTCAGGCGATCAAGAATGCCAAATACGAGCGTAAAGCCGATGGCGAAGAGCGCGTAGATCGAGCCTATGAATAGGCCGTTAAGCAGTTGCTGCATGGGTGATCCTCGTTCGGGTGATGCGGGTTAGCGCAGAACGGCGAACTTGCCGTCCTTGACGATCTGCACGACCGCGGGGTGCTCTGCGTCGCGGTCTGCGTTGATGCTGACCGCGCCGAGCGGCGTTGCAACGTCTTTCAGCGAACCGATCGACTCGCGCAGGTCAGCGCGCTCTGCCGAGCAGTCGGAGCGCACGGCGCTGTCGATGAGGTAGAGCGCGGCGTATGCCTGAGCTGCGAACTGGTCGGGCTGCGCGCCGAACTTTGCCTCGTAGGCCGTGAGGAACGCCTGGTTTTCGGCGTTGTCTGACGCCGAGTTCCACGCTGCGCCAACGACGACGCCCTCTGCGGCGTCACCGGCGTCGGCCATGAGCTTCGGGTTGTTGAACCCGTTGCCACCGACGATCGGCTGCTCGATGCCGAGCTCGCGCGCCTGCGTAACGAGCGGGATGGCGGCCTCGATGAGCGCCGAAACGACGATCGCATCTGGGTTCTTGTCTTTCGCGGCGGTGAGGAGGCTGCGGAAGTCGGTGTCTGCCTTCGAGAAGGTGAGCGTGTCGAGCACCTCAACGTTGGTGCCCTCGAGGGTCTCTGCCATCACCTCGTAGCCCGACTCGGTGAACGCGTCGTCGTTCGAGTACATCACGACAACCTTTTTCAGGTCGTACTCATCGATCACGGCGTCGATGGTCTGCGGAATGACCTGCGCCTCGGTGAGCGAGTCGCGGAAGACGAACTCGCCGATATCGGTGATGCCACCGGCGGTCGTCGAAATGCCCATCACGGGCATGCTCGCCTCGTTGGCGATGGGCATCGCCGCGACGGCAGTGTTCGACAGCGTCGGGCCGAGCACGATGCTCGTGCCGTCGCCCGCGAAGGTCTCC
This sequence comes from Leucobacter albus, assembly GCF_039528015.1. Taxonomy (NCBI): domain Bacteria; kingdom Bacillati; phylum Actinomycetota; class Actinomycetes; order Micrococcales; family Microbacteriaceae; genus Leucobacter; species Leucobacter albus. The sequence goes on from NZ_BAAAKZ010000008.1 coordinate 153,501, forward strand.
ATCACGCTGATGCCCTGGCGAGGCTCCGATGCGTCGTCTTCGATGCTGAGCTTGTACTCGATGCCGTCGGCAGCGTTGAGCTCTTCGAGCGCGAGCTCGAGGCCCTGCTGCTGCGACGCGCCGTAGCTGCCGGCGCCGCCGGTGAGGCTGAGCGCCGCACCGATCTTCACGGGGCTCTCGATGACGCAGCTGGCGCCGGTGCCGGTGCCGACAAGGCCACCGGTGCCACCGCCGGAGTCTCCCCCGTCACCCGTGCCACTGCATCCGGCAAGTAGCAGGGCCGATGCTGACACAACGGCGGCAGCGCGAAGCTTCATCTTCATTGAATTCTCCAAGCGGTGAGGGCACGCAAAGCGTGGACAGATTGACAGTTAGGTATCGGATAACGCTGGCACAGCGTGGAGGCGTTTGTCACGGACTCGCCGAGTCGCCCACCAAGATGTACCGAAATCGCAACATACGCAGTCTAGTGGGGTGCAGTCAGCAGCCGCAGCGCGGCACGCGTGCCACGGGGCAGCCGCGGCGCGGCCGACCCCCTACGCGGCGCAGCGCTCGGCGAGCGCGTCGGAGTCCCGCAGCTCGAGCCCCGCGTGCGGGTCGAGGTAAAGTTCCCTGCCGCAGTGCTCACGCGCGAGCCCAGCGTCGCTCGTGACCAGCAGCGTGGCGACCCCTGCCTCAGAGCGCACACGCTCGAACAGCGTCAGCGGCCCCTCGGCCCCCGGCTCGCCGCCGAGCCCCTCCCAGACGAGCACCCCCGGGTCGTGCGCCAGGGCCCGCGCGAGCGCGAGCCGCCTCGACTGCTCTGGGCTGAGCTCGCACAGGCGCATCAGCAGGAGCCCCGTGCTGAGTTCGACGAGCCCGAGCAACTCGGTGACCCTCGCACCAACGGCGCTCGACGTCGCGTGTGGGCGTGCCCGCCGAATCGCGCGCCGCAACTGGGTGCGCACCGTATGGGTCTCGCTCGAGGAGCGTTCGGCTCCGTAGCTCACGAGCTGGATCGCGCGGCGCTGTTCGGGGGTGCGTGCTGCCGCGCGCGGCGCCTGTTGCACCCCCCGCACAAACAGCCCCCCGGTGATGCGGAGTGCTGATCGAGGCGGGAGCCCACCGACCAGCGCGCGGGCGAGCATGCTCTTGCCGCTGCCGCTTGGGCCGGTGATTGCCAGCGCGCCGCCCGGTTCGACTGCGACGGAGATGGGTGGCGTCGCCTGGCCACCGTCGGGGAGCAGCACCGAGAAATCGCGCAGTTCAAGGGCCGCCGGTAGCCGCTCTGCGCCACCGGTTCGCTGGCGGTGTTGGGCCGCGGGGTCGCGGCGCGTCTGCCTGTGGAGCTGCGCCCGGGATTCGGCCCGGGCTGCTCGTCGCAGTGAGGGGCGGGGTTGCCCAAAAGACCGCTCCGGGCTGAACGTCTCGATGAGCTGCCCGCCCTCGAGCACCGAAATTTCATCAGCGAAACGCTGCGCGAGCTCGAGATCGCGCGTCAGCACGATGACGGTCGAGCGGAGCGCGCGCCGCATGCCCTGAAGTGCGGAGATCACCTCTGTCGCGACGCTCCGCTCAAGCCCATCAAACGGTTCGTCGAGCACCACCAGCTGCGGCGCCGGCGCGCCTGACGGTCGAACCAGCGCCTGAGCGAGCGCGACGCGCCTGCGCAGCGATGCGGGGAGCGTCAGCGGATCCTCCCCCAGCACCCGCGCATCGTTCACCCCGAGGCGCGCGAGCGCAGCACAGAGCGTGAGGTCGTCTGCTGGCGCTCCGGGAAACTCCGCCTCGAGGGCAGCGGCGAGCGCCGCCCGCACCGTCGGTTCTTGGAACAGACGTGACTCACAGTCGTGCCCGAGCCACGCCACGTGGCGGGCCGCCTCGTGCGGTGCGGCTGAGGCGCCCAACGGGTTGAATTCACCGACACGCACGCTGCCGGCTCGGCACAGCAACCCCTCACCGAGGGCCCCACGGAGCGCGGTGGCGAGCACGGTTTTCCCCGCCCCAGCACCGCCAACGACGGCGCGAACCCGCCCGTGTTCAATCCGGGCCGACACACCGCGCAGCACAGGGGCCCCGGGGCCAGAGGCCCTCCCAATGGTGAGTCGCTCACACGTGATCATGTTTCTCCCTTGATCGGCAGTACGCTGCCAAAAACCTCCCGACGCGAACCGAAGTTGCGCGGCGACCGAATTCATCTGATGATTGGTATAGGCCAGATGGTAGCACTCTTCTTAGGCCACCCTCACTCACATCTGATGTGATCCACCGAATCCGCAGAAAGCGACAGCGTGCCGCCGCCAGAAACGATGATCGTGCCCCGAGTCCCTCCCGGGTTCTTGCTCACGACGATCGACTACAACGTGTCAAACTCGACACAGTGGGAGGAGCACGCGCACCGGCAGCACGAGCTGCTGTGGTCAGAGGGCGGCATTGTCACGCTCGAGGCGGGCGGCAGGGTCTGGTCGATCCCGCCGGCGCTCGGCGTCTGGGTGCCGGCAGACGTGCCACACACTGCCTCGACGATTGGCGCGGCGCGGGTACGCGCCACATACTTCAGTGAGATCGATGAGCACCTCGGCCTGCTCCCAGCCGAGGTGACCGGCATCGCCATCAGCGACGCGCTGCGCGTCTTGCTCATGCACAACCTGCAGGCAAACATCGCCGCCGCCGCTCGGCTTCGCCTGCAGCGCGTCATTCTCGACCTGCTTGCACCGGCCCCGACCACCTCGTTCGATCTCAGCATGCCCGCGAGCACCCACCTACGAGTCATCGCCGACGAGGTGCTCGCCGACCCGGCCGACAAACGCACCACCGCCTCGTGGGCGAGCGCCCTCGGCATGCACGAACGCACACTCGCCCGGCAGTTCGAGTCAGAGACCGGCATCACGTTCACGCAGTGGCGCATCCTCGCTCGGCTACAGGTCGCGATTCGCGAGCTCATCAACGGCGAGCCCGTGGTGTCAATTTCCCGACGCCTTGGGTATCGCAACCCCTCGACGTTCATCGAGCACTTTCGAACACTCACCGGTCAGACGCCAGCGGAGTATGCGCGCGGTCGCCCGCCAGTGAGCGAGTGCGCGTAAGTACGAAAAACAGTACAACTTGTCGCCAAATGAGAGTCGCTTCGCCAGTACGGTTGCTTAGGTCAACCTAACCATCGTCCGATGTGGCCGTGACCAGGCCCGTCACTGTCTCCCAGGAGCCCCATGTTTTCCCTTCCCGCTGCCCGAACCACAGGCAGGGTCTTCGCCGCCGCCATCGCAGCAACCGCCGCGCTCGCCCTCACAGCGTGCGGCGCAACCACAAGCGCCACGGATGAGAAGTCGGGCACGCGGGTCTATGAGAGCGACTTCGGCGACGTCACCCTCCCAGAGAAGATCGAGCGCATCGTCTCCGTCGATTTCTACACCCCGGCCGCGCTCATGGACGTCGGCGTCATGCCCGTGGGCGTGGTGAACAGCTACTTCACCGACACGACCGGCGACGCCATTCCGCTCCAGTACAGCGAGCAGGTGCGCGAGGCCGACGTGGAGTCGATCGGCGAGTACTACGAACTCAACCTCGAAGCCATCGTGCAGGCGAAGCCCGATCTGGTCGTCGCGACCCAGGATTTCTTGCCGCTCGATTCCCCCATGCGCACCGAGATCGAAAAGATCGCCCCCATCGTGACCTTTAACGCGCGAGACGGTGAGGCCTGGCGCACGCGCTCGATCGAGCTGGCGAAGATCATGGGCAAGGAGGATCTTGTCGCGCCGCTCGAGGAGAAGTACAACACGCGCCGCGATGAGCTCAAGACGAAGTACGCCGATCTACTCGCCGAGAACTCGTTCACGCTGCTGTCGCCGATGGAAAAGGAGTGGGGCACCTACTCAGACAAGCACTTCATGACGCCGATTCTGCGCGACCTCGGCGCGACGTTCCGCGAGCAGCAGAGTGACGAGGTGACGAAAGACGGCTTCCCCGAGTGGTTCTCGTACGAGGAGCTCGGCCGTCTATCGAACGCCGACGTCGTGATGCTGCTCGTCAACACCCCGCAGGAGCAGCGTGACGCGCTCGAGCAGAACACACTCTGGCAGAACCTGCCCGCGGTGAAGAACGGCATGGTCGTCGACTACATCAACCTCGGCCCGACGGGCTCGTTTGGGTGGGCGATGCAGAATCTCGAGGGCCTCGACGCGGTGCTTGGTGAGGTTCAGGCAAAGATCGACGCGAAGGCGTGATGAGCGACCTCTTTCTTGCCGAGGTGATGCGCACTTCCCGGCTCACCCCCGGGATGGTGCGCGTCACCTTTGGTGGCGCGGGCCTGAGCGAGTTCACGACGACCGGTGTCGGCGACGAGTTCGTGCGCGTGCGGTTCCCTGGGCCGGACGGCGAGCTCCACCTGCCCACCCTCGACGAAGCCGGCAACTGGCGCGAGCCAGCACACGATTCACACATCGAGCCATACACGATTCGCAAGCACGACCGTGAGGCCGGCGAGGTGACGATCGACTTCGTCGTGCACGGACACGGCAAGGCCGGGGCCTGGGCGGCCAACGCGCTGCCCGGCGAGCGCGTCTCGTTCCACGCGCCGCGCGGGCTGTACGAGCCGCCGGCGAACGCGACCACCCAGCTGTTCGTCACCGACGCGACGGGCATTCCCGCGCTCGCACGGCTCGCCGAGCAGCTGCCCGCCTCCGTGCACGCGGTGGCCGCGGTCGAGGTCGCCGAGGAATCGCATCGCATCGATCTTGGCAGCGATCGCCTGCAGGTGAAGTGGATCGTCGGCCGCGGCAACGGCGTCGGCCCGAGCGCGATGACCGAGGCGCTGCGCGCGATGCCGATCTCGAACGACTGCTATGTCTGGGTCGCCGGCGAGGCCGGAGAACTCCGCGAGGCGAGACGCTACCTGCGGCACGAACGGGGGCTCAACGCGAAGCAGTACGCGGTAATTGGGTACTGGCGCGACAAGCAGGAGGAGTGGCTCGAACACTATGAGGCGCTTGGCGACGACACGCTCGCCGCGCTCGCAGCGATCTGGGATGCGGCGGGCGATGACGACGAGCTCAAGCGCGACCGCTACGACCTGAAACTCCAAGAGCTCGGCCTGTGAGCCAGGGAGCCCGCCGCTGGCTGTTCTTGTTCGCGCTCATCGCGCTCACCGGGCTGACGCTCGCGCTGAGCATGTGGGTGGGAGCGCGCACCATCGATCTCTCCGAGGTGTGGCGTGTCATGCGGCACCCCGACGGGAGCGAGGAGGCGTACATCGTCACCGAGATGCGCGCGCCGCGTGCGCTGCTCGCGTTGCTCGTCGGCGCAGCCCTGGGTGTCGCGGGCGCGCTCATTCAGGCGCTCACCCGCAACCCGCTCGCCGATACCGGAATTCTCGGCGTCGGCGCTGGCAGCAGTTTCGCCGTCGTCGTCGGCGTCGCATTCTTCGGCATGAACTCGCTGTCGCAGTACCTCTGGTTCAGCTTTACCGGCGCCGTCACCGTGACGGTGGTCGTCTACGCGCTCGGCTCGGTTGGATCGCTCGGAGCGACGCCCGTGAGACTCACGCTCGTCGGCGTTGCGCTCGGCGCGCTGCTTGCCGGGTTTACCTCAGCGATCACGATGCTGCACCCGAACTCGTTCGACGACCTCCTGCGTTGGAGCGCTGGCTCGCTCGCTGGCCGCGGCTGGTCGACGCTCGAGGTGGTGTGGATCCCGATCGCCGTGGGCCTCGCGCTCGCGCTCGTCGCGGGCCGCCCCCTCAACGCGGTCGCCCTCGGCGACGATGTGGCGAAGTCGCTCGGCGCGGGCGTCGTGCGCACCCGCGTGCTGGTGATCGTCGCGGTCACCCTGCTCGCCGGCACCGCTGCCGCCGCCGCGGGCCCGATCGGGTTCGTCGGCCTCATGGTGCCGCACGTCGTGCGCTGGTTCACGGGCCCCGATCAGCGGTGGATCATTCCGTTCTCGGCCCTCGGCGCAGCCCTGCTACTGCTCGCATCAGACGTCGTCGGTCGCGTCGTGCTCGCCCCGAAAGAACTCGAGGTCGGGATCGTCACCGCGTTCATCGGCGCACCCGTGCTCATTGCGCTCGCGCGCCGGAAGAATGTGAGCGCACTGTGACGCACCCACCGTCTCGTTCAGCAGCCACCAGCCCGGTAGATTTCGGGTACCCGGGCCTCGCCGTGCAGCACCCCAGGGTGTCGTTGCACGCATCGCGCCGGGCCATCACGGTCGTCGGAGTCGTCGCCGCGCTGACGCTCGCCATGGTGACCCTCTCCGTCGCAACGGGCACCTACACGCTCTCGCTTGCGGAGGTGTTCGGCGGGCTCCTCGGCACCGCCGACGAGGGGACCGTGCTCGTCGTGCGCGAGTGGCGGCTCCCCCGCGCCATGCTCGCAGCGATGTTCAGCATCGCCCTCGGCATGAGCGGCGCGATCTTCCAGTCGCTCACCCGCAACCCACTCGGCTCCCCCGACGTCATCGGGTTTGCCTCGGGCTCCTACACCGGCGCCCTCGTCGTCATGCTCGTCACCGGCGGCGGCTACTTCGCGGTCGCAGGCGGCGCGCTCGCCGGCGGCATCATCACGGCGTTCATCGTGTTCGCGCTCTCCTACCGCCGCGGCGTGCAGGGGTTTCGGCTCATCATCGTGGGCATCGGCGTCTCGGCGATGCTCGCCGCGGTGAACACCTACCTCATGCTCAGAGCGAGCGCGGGCGAGCAGCTCACTGCGGCGGTGTGGGGCAGCGGGTCACTCAACGGCCTCACGATCGCGACCCTCGGGCCTGCGGCAATCGTCTTCCTCGCGCTCCTCATCCCTGCGCTCGCGCTCTCCCCCGCGCTCAGGGTGCTCGAACTCGGCGACGACGCGGCGGGTTCCCTCGGCGCCCGACCCGACACGGTGCGGCTCGCAGCGATCCTCATCGGCGTCGCGCTCGTCGCGCTCGTCACCGCATCGGCGGGCCCCATCGCGTTTATCGCGCTCGTCGCCCCGCAGATCGCGCGCAGGCTCACCCGATCCGCGGGCGTCGGTGTCATCGCCGCTGGCGCGACCGGGGCGCTGCTCCTCGTCGTCAGCGATTTCATCGGCCAGCGGCTGTTCGCCCCGATGCAGTTGCCGGTCGGCATCATCACGGTCTCGGTCGGCGGCCTGTACTTCGTCTGGCTGCTCGTGCGCGAAACCCGCAGGCGCTAACCCCACCGCTTCAGCAGAAAGAACCTATGCCCTCCCCACAGCCCACCACAGTTCCCGACGCGGCGCCCAGCGCGGTGCCGGGCGCAGACGCCGCACGCCTGCACGCGACCAACCTCACACTCGGCTACGACAACCGGGTCATCTCCGAGCACCTCAGCGTGCAAATCCCCGATGACTCGTTCACGGTGATCGTCGGGCCGAATGCGTGCGGCAAGTCAACGCTCTTGCGCGCGCTCGCCAGGCTCCTGAAGCCCGCCGCGGGAGCGGTCGTGCTCGACGGGCGCGCGATCCACGATCGCAAGGCGAAGGCATTCGCCCGCGAGGTGGGCCTCCTCCCCCAGACCTCGCTCGCGCCCGACGGTATCGTCGTCGCTGACCTCGTCTCGCGCGGACGCTACCCGCACCAGGGCCTCGTACGGCAGTGGTCGAAAGACGACGCCCGCGCCGTCTCCGACGCGCTCGCGGCGACGAGCACCACCGGCCTCTCCACCCGGCTTGTCGACGAGCTCTCGGGCGGCCAGCGGCAGCGCGTCTGGGTGGCGATGGCGCTCGCGCAGGAGACGCCGATTCTGCTGCTCGACGAACCGACGACCTTCCTCGACATCGCCCATCAGATCGGGCTGCTCGAACTCTTCCGCACCCTCCACGCGAGCGGGCGAACCCTCGTCGCCGTGCTCCACGATCTCAACCACGCCGCGCGCTACGCGACCCACATCATCGCGATGAAAGACGGCAGGGTTGTCGCCGAGGGGCCTCCCCGCGACATCATCACCCCGGAGCTCGTGCGCGAGGTCTTCGACCTCGAGTGCGTGGTGATCGCAGACCCGGTGACCGGGAGCCCGCTGGTCGTGCCGCTCGGCACGGCGACCGTCTAGCTCAGGCGCGTCTTCGGGGAGACCGTATAGGTGTGCTCGGGGTCTCGGTTCACGGTGTCAGCGAGCGCGGCATCGATCGCGGCGAGAGTGTCGGCGTCGAGCGTCACACCCGAGGCCTTCACCGTGTCCGCGAGCTGCTCGGGCCGCGATGCGCCAACGAGCGCCGCGGCGACGTTGGGGTTCTGCAGCACCCAAGCAATCGCGAGCTGCGGCATGGTCAGACCGGCGTCAGCGGCGATGGGCTTCAGCCGCTGCACCGCCGTCAGCAGATCGTCGCGCAGGAAGTCTTGGATGAACCGGGCACCGCTGCGCTGATCGGTCGCGCGCGACCCCTCGGGCACGGGCTGCCCAGGCAGGTACTTCCCGGTGAGCACGCCCTGCGCCATCGGCGACCACACGATCTGCGAGATTCCCAGCTCCTCCGAGGTCGGCACAACCCGCTCCTCAATCACGCGCCAGAGCATCGAATACTGCGGTTGGTTCGAGATGAGCTGCACGCCGAGGTCTTGTGCGAGCGCGTGCCCCGCACGCAGCTGCTCCGCTGTCCACTCCGAAACCCCGATATAGAGCGCCTTGCCCTGCCGCACAATGTCGGCGAACGCCTGGAACGTCTCCTCGAGCGGTGTCTCGTAGTCGAACCGGTGCGCCTGGTAGAGGTCGACGTAGTCGGTTCCGAGCCGCTTGAGCGACCCGTTGATCGACTCGAAGATGTGTTTGCGGCTGAGACCTGTGTCGTTTGGCCCCTTCGCGCCGACCGGAAAGTAACACTTCGTGAAGATCTCGAGCCCCTCGCGGCGCTGCCCCGAGAGCGCCCGCCCGAGCACGACCTCGGCGGCCTGGTTGGCATAGGTGTCGGCGGTGTCGAACGTCGTGATGCCCGCGTCGAGCGCGGCGTGCACCGTCTGCACCGCTGCGGCATCGTCAACCTGCGAGCCGTGCGTCACCCAGTTGCCATAGGTGATCTCCGAGACCTTCAGGCCGCTGTTTCCGAGGTAGCGATAGTTGACCATGTGCTCACGGTAGTACCGCTACCCCGGAAGCGACACCCTAGTTCAGGAAGATGTCAGGGAAGAGCCGGTCATCTGGGGTGCCGGGCACCGCTGCGTACCCCGAGAAATCGGTGACGCCCTCGGCCGCGAGCACGTCTTCGGCGATCAGCGTGTGCCCGCTAAACGACGCGGCCGGCTTCGTCAGCACAGCGTAGGCCGCGTCGGCGTACACCGCCGGGGTGCGGCTCGCGGCCATCACCTTGTCGCCGCCCAGCAGGTTCTGCACCGCCGCCGTCGCGATTGTGGTTGCGGGCCAGAGCGTGTTTGCCGCGACGCCGGAGTCGGCGAATTCGGCGGCAAGCCCGAGGGTCACCATCGTCATGCCGTACTTGGCGAGCGTGTACCCGGTGTGCGCTCCGAGCCAGTTCGGCGTGATATTCAGCGGCGGCGAGAGCGAGAGAATGTGCGGGTTCTCGGCCTGCTGAAGCAGCGGCAGAGCCGCCCGCGAAAGCATAAACGTGCCGCGCACGTTCACGTCTTGCATGAGGTCGTATTTCTTCGGCTCGAGGTCGAGCGTGCGCGACAGGTCGATCACACTCGCGTTGTTGACGACGATATCGATGCCCCCGAACTCGGCCCGGGTCTGCTCGACGGCCGATGCAATGTCGTCATCGCTGCGCACGTCACCGACGATCGCAAGCGCGTTGCCACCGGCAGCGCGGATCTCCTCCGCCGCGGTGTGGATCGTCCCCTCGAGCTTCGGGTGCGGGGTGTCGGTCTTGGCTAGCATCGCGATGTTCGCGCCGTCTGCTGCCGCGCGCAACGCGATCGCGAGCCCGATGCCGCGGCTGCCGCCCGACATGAGGATCGTCTTTCCTGCCAGTGTCATAGCTACTCCTTTGTGCTGTGGGTTCAGCGCAAGTCTGACACGCGCGCGACACATTCGCGAACGTTGCGTGCAGTCTCGCACGCCGACCCGCCCTAGGGCGAGAATGCCTGTGAATAGCTACAGCTTCGGGCACTACGCACTGCGGCGGGAGTGAGAACAGCCACGGGGGGCGGCGCGCTTCTGCGCCGCCCCCCGTGCGGGCAACGCCACCCCGCAGCCGAGATGGGCGGTATGCCCGGGACGATCGCTGCTAGCGCTCAGCGCCCGCGCGCCGCGCCCCTCGAATCGCGAGGGTCGCACCCGCAGCGATCAGCAGCGCCACGGTCGCGACGCCAAGCGGCTGCAGCGGGCTGCCACCGGTGTGCGCGATGCCCGACTTTGGCGGGCTTACGGGCGGAACGCTCCTCGTGATGGTGTTTGTGACCGAGACGTCGAGCGCCTCACCGCTACCCACGGTCACGGTTGTCGCGCTGAACTGTGGGTCGTGCCAGTGCCCACCAGCGATCGCGGCGGGCTCGGCCTCCGCGAAGGTGACCTTCGCACCAATCGGCAGGAGCTCGGTGGCGACAACCGTGCCATCTGCCGGCAGCGCCACCGACCCCGACCCCGCCGCCCAGTGCTCCCCTGCCGGGTAGCTGTAGTTCAGGGTGTAGCTCGGAATCGCACTGAGGTCGAGCCCATCGGGGTTCTCCACGACCTTCTTCGCGTGAATCGGTGCGGCTACGAGCGTTGCCTCGTTCGTCAGCGTGAAGAAGCTCACCCGCGCGAGGTTGCCTGCGGCACGCGCAAAGGTGATGTCGAGTGTCTCTGTCGGCTGCGCCCCAGGCAGCGGGTTGCCCTGCGCGTCGGTGGCCACAAACTTGGGAGCGCTCCACGCGACGTTCGCGGGCTCGGTGGGAGTGACCTCGGTGAGCACGACGCGGGTGCCCTTGAAGAACTCGGGGCTCGTGAAGGTCTCGCCCGCCCTGATCGTCGCCGACCCCGGAGTGCCCGTCGTGTCGTCATCGCTCGCGTAGGCCACCCAGTTGAGCGTGAACGCCGGCGGGTCGATCAGGTCAGCATTGCCGACAAGTTGCTTGGTGACGGCGAACTTTCCGTGGTTCGTGCCGACAACCGTTCCAGAACCACTCTGGCGCACCACGGTGCCCTGGTGAGTGTGGCTGTCAACACCCTCGATCACCCACTCCGCCTCGTTCGTGTACGTGCCGGCCTCGCCCTCGTCGAGCACCTTGGTTTTCCACTTCACGACGTAGAAGGCGCCGGTGAGCTCTTTGTCGCCCGGGCGCAGCTCCCCGCCAGACACCCCCGCGCGCGAGGTGAACGACACCGAGAGATTGTCGGGGGCAATGGTGACCAGATCGGCCGGCATCTGCTTCCACACGGGCTCTTCACGGTTTGTCTGGGGGTTGACACGCACTGCGCCGGCTTCTTCCACCACGGGGGTGCCGATCACCTCAAAGATCGACAGGTCGAGAAAGTCGGTCACCGTAACGTTCTTCCCCGCGACAAGGCCATTCGGGTCTTCGGCGCGCACCCCGACCGTCCAGTCGATCACGTCGTCGATGTTGTTGTAGTTTCCGTGTTTCCACCCCCACGTGCCCTTGTATTCGCAGTCGCTCTCGCAGACCCCTGGGTTCGGAGTCACGGTGACGGGCGGCGTCGTCACACCACCGACCTCCCACGTGTGCTCCTCGGTTACGGTGTTGTAGACCCGAATATCGACGAGAAACCTGAAGGATCCGCTGATGTTTAGCGGGTTCGCTGCGACGTACTCATCATCGATCGTGCAGGTGATCTTCGTCGGGGTCACCGTGCACTCACCGACCACACTGCCGTCTGCTGCCGTCGCAGGGAATCTGTCGGTGTAGCCGCGTAGCTCTGGTGGGAGATCGATCGACACCGATAGCGGCGGCGTCGGGTTGTTGGCAACGCTCCACGTCACGTTGATCTCTTGCCTACTGCCGCCCGCGAATTCATCGTTCGTGAATTCGACGGAGGTAATGTCTCCGACCGTTGCAGCGGTGGCTGCGCCCGGAAGCGCGATGAGCCCCATCACGCCGAGCACTGCGGCCAGCAGCGCACCGAGCATTCGCCGCACCCCGGCTTGTACCTTCGATTGACTGCCGTGTGGCAGAGCCTTCTCCATCATTTCCCCTCTCACGCAGATCGCCGTTCCCTGGTCAGAGACAGCAATGAGCCGCCCTGCGTGATTGTGTGAATGAATCCAAGACACGGGCGGCTCTACACAAGAGGCTAGAAATATGCAGCGCCGCGCACTGTGATTTGCCAGCAATTCGGGCCGGCCTGTCACAAATGGACGTCACATTGCCGACGAAGGGCTCCCGCTAGGGCTGGGTGTTGCGCTCCGGCTCGGCGCTACCAAGAGTCGCATCGCGGTACTCGGTCGGCGAGACACCGTGCACCTTCTTGAAGCTGCGACGAAACTGGTCGCTCGAACCGAAACCGCTCTCGCGGGCGATCTCGGCGACCGACGCAGCCGTCGAACTCCGCAACCACTCGGCCGCGGTGGCGATGCGGCGCTGCAGCAGCACCTCGCCGACCGTCGACCCGGTGCCCTGAAAGCTCCGGTACAGGTGTCGCCTGCTGACATTGAGGGTCGCCGCCATCGTTTCAATGGTGACGCACGGGTTTCTGTGCTCCCACTCGATGAGCGCCATCGCCTTTTCGCGCAGCGGCGAGGGCGGCCGGGAGCCTGACGGCACGGCCAACAGCTCGCGCATGAGGCGCTCGTCGTGTTCGAGTAGCTCGCGCCCACTGAGCGATTCTACGAGCAAGGCCCGCCCGAGCTCGACGGCGGCGTTCAATCGCGAGATCTCACGTTCGGGCGGCGCGGGGTCGCCGCTGTCTGGAAACGGCAGCGAGACCATGATGGCCGAGAACGTGCCCCAGGTTTGCGCAACGAACGATTGCGTCGTGTCGATGGTGCCGAGCGCTGCGGCGTCTTCAACGCGACGCTCATCGTCGTACTGCACCTGCATCACGCCCGACAGCAATCGATAGACCCTCAGCTCTGTCGTGCCGACGTGGAGCGGCGCGAACCTGTAGCGGGCCGGCGAACCGAGAAAGGCGACAATACGCACGCCGCGCACGTTGACCCGCCAGGTCACAGCCTCGAACGGCTGCGACCCAGAGGGCTCAACGACGAAGCCGCTGCGCGACAACTCATCGGCACCCTCCTCGCCGTAGCGCCGCTGGAGCCGCAGCGATTGCTGTTCATCGGCCAGCAGCGGCCGCCTGGCAACCTCGTTCACCCACCTGGTCACCACAGGCGGGAGCAGCAGCGGCCCGGCGGGCGCCTCGAGGTCTGTGTGGCTGCGACGAACGCGCTCCCCTGGCACCATAGTTGTCACTGCTCCTCCCCACCCGGCCCATCCGAGATATGTGGTGTAAGGGTTGCAGTGGCGCGGGCCTCACTCGCTCAAGCAACGAGACTCACGGCCGAATACGTCTCAATCTGACGTCACACTCGCGCTCCACGACCTTCCCCCTGTGCTGCGGAGCCTACCCGAGGCTGCCTCCCAGCCCCCGCCGGCTCGCGCTCGCGGCGCGGAGCGAGCATGAGATAGACGAGACTCCCGGCGATGAGCGCCCAGAACGCCGAGCCGATGCTGAACAGCACGACTCCCGACATCGTCACGGCGAACGTCGTGAGCGCCGCAAGGCCCGTGCGAGTGTCGCCGCCCATCGCCCCCTTCAGCGCTGTGAGCGCCGAGGCGAGTAGCGCCACGGCGGCGAGCACCGACACGGTCTCGGCTGGAATAGCCTGGAACCCCGCCACGAGGATGCCCCCGAACGACCCGACGACCAGATAGGTCAGCCCGCCTGAGAGGCCAGCGATGTAGCGTTTGCGCGGGTCGTTGTGCGATTCGGGGCCGAGCGCGATCGCGGCGGTAATCGCGCCGAGGTTAATGCCGTGACAGCCAAACGGCGCGAGCACCGCCGAGACCGACGAGATCGTGCCCACGAGCAGCCGGTCATTCGGTCGATAGCCCTGCGACTGCAGCAGCGCCAGCCCGGGGGCGTTTTGCGAGGCCATCGTCACGATGAACAGCGGCAGCGCGATGCTCACGAGGGCCGAAAATGTGAACTCGGGCGCGGTGAACACGGGGCCGCCAAGCGTGAGCGCGGGCCTCACCTCGTGAAACGAACCCGTGAGCCAGGTCACGAGCAGCCCGGCGACCAACGCACCGAGCACCGCGTACCTGTCAAAGAATCGCTTGCCGAGAAAGAACGTGGCGACGATAGTGCCAGCGATGAGCGGCGCGCTGGCGAACGCTCCAGCTGCTGTCACAACGAACGGCACGAGAATTCCGGCGAGCAGCGCCTGAAGCACCGGCGCGGGTACCTTCGCAAGCAGCCACCCGAACAGCCCGGTAAAGCTGACGATGGCCGCGGCGACCGACGCGACGAGGAAGGCTCCGACGGCCTCCGCAAAGCTGAACCCGCCGAGCGAGGCGATAAGCAGCGCGGCGCCCGGGGTTGACCATGCGACGATCACCGGAATTCGGGTGAACAGGCTGAGCGCGATGCTGCACACGCCGTTACCGATAGCCAGCGCCCACACCCACGACGCCGTCTGGGCCTCGTTCAGCCCGAGGGTGCGCGTCGCCTCGAGCACGATGAGAAACGGCCCGGCGAAGTTAATGAGGGCAGACAAAAAGCCCGCAACGATTGCCGAGAGCGATAGGTCACCCCAGACAGACGTTCGCTCGGCGGTCATGAGCTGGCCCCCCACACTCGGCGCGGGCACGAACAGCGTAACGGTGTTGCGAAAAAAAGAGTAACGTTATTGACTAGCTTCATGAACAATAGTAACAGGTCGGCGCGGGTTGCCGCGGCGATCCGCGAGCGCATCGAGGCGCTCCAGCCCGGCGACAGGCTGCCGGGCGTGCGCGATCTTGCCGCAGACTATCGGGCCAGCGCAGCAACGATCTCCGCGGCCCTTGCCGAACTCTCCGCGCTCGGGCTCGTGGTCGCCGAGCCCGGCCGCGGAACGTTTATCGCACGGCGCGAGACAATCGCCGAGCCAGACTACTCGTGGCAGTCGCAGGCGCTCGGCCACACCAGGGTTGACGCCGCGCGCGCCTCGCGGCTCGGCATGTACGGCGACGCCGACAGCATTCGGCTCTCGTGGGGGTACCTCGCCCCCGAGCTCCAGCCGCACGAAGACCTGCGCCGCATCGGGGCGCAGGCCGCGCGCAGCACCAGGGCGTGGGCCATGACCGCTCCAGCTGGCTCGAGTGAGCTGCGGCGTGTCATCGCGGCGGAGTATCGCGCCGACCCCAACGACGTGCTCATCGTCTCGGGCGGTCAGCAGGGCCTCGTGTTCGCGCTGCGCACGCTCGCAGAACCGGGCTCGACGGTCATCACCGAAAGCCCCAGCTACCCCGGCGCGATTCTCGCAGCGCAGAGTGCGGGGCTGAGGCTCGCGGCGGTGCCCGCAGACCGCGGGGGCATCGTTGTCGAGCGCCTCGCCGACGAGCTCGCACGCACGCGGGCACGCGTGGTGTACCTGCAACCGAGCTATGCGAACCCGACGGGGGCCGTGCTCAGCGCGGAGCGCCGTGCCCAGGTCCTCGAACTCGCCCACTCCCACGGAGCGTTCATCATCGAAGATGACTGGGCGCGCCATCTCAGCTTCGACGGCCAGGCCCCGAACCCGCTGTTCAGCGAAGACCCGCACGGCCACGTAGTCTCACTTCTCACGCTTTCGAAGCCAGCCTCTCCCGGGCTGCGGCTCGGCGCGGTCATCGCGCGCGGGCCGGCCGGCGAGCGGCTGCGCACGGCGCGCGTCGCTGACGACCTGTGCGTGTCACCCATCGTGCAAGAGACCGCGCTCGGGCTTCTCACATCACCGGCGTGGCCGCGACACCTCAAACGGCTGCGCGCGGCGCTCGGCGCCCGCCGAGATCTCATGCTCGACACCCTGCGCGCGACGCTCCCGGGAGTGCGCGTGCCCAGCATTCCGCGTGGCGGGCTGCACCTGTGGGCGCGGCTGCCGGCCGGCAGCGATCCCACCGCGATAGCGGCGGCCGCAGCCGCGAACGGCGTCATCGTCGGCGACGGCCAGCACTTCTTCGTCGACGAGCCGCCCGCGCCGTTCCTGCGGTTCTCGTTCGGCTCGGCCACGCAGGCCGAGATGGTCGAGGGGCTCAGACGCCTCGCACCCGCGTGCCCTGAGCTGCAATAGCCGCGATTGCGCGCGCTGCGGCGGCACACCCCAACGCGCGCAACCGACAACGGCTACGAGGCAAACACGAGCTGCCCGCCGATGAACGTCTGAGTGACGGTAATGTCGCGGATCCGCATCGAATCGACCGAAAAAATGTCGTCGCTGAGCGCGACGAAGTCAGCAAGCTGCCCGTCGACGATGCGCCCCCGCTCGTGTTCGGCGTTCACCGCATACGCGGATCCGTAGGTGTACGCAGACACCGCCTCCGCGACACTCACCCGCTCGTGCTGACCGAACGGCCGGCCCCCGCTCGTGACACGGTTCACCAGATCGTGAATCGAGACGAACGGGTTGGCGTCTGACACGGGCGAGTCCGTCGACCCTGGCACGACCATGCCGGCGTCGAGGAACGAGCGCATGCGATACGTACCCGCAGACCTGCCCTCACCGATCGCCGCGAGAATACCGTCGCCGAAATCAGAGATGAACACGCCCTGCGGCACAGGAATCAGCCCGAGCGTCGCCGCGCGCGCGACCTGCTCGTCGCTCGCAATCGCGAAGTGCTCAACCCGGTGGCGCACCTCACGGGGCAGCTCGCGCTGCGCCGCCTCGACGGCGTCAAGCACGTGGTCGATGGCGCGATCACCAATCGCGTGCGTCGCGACCGCCCACCCCGCGCGGTGATAGGCCAAGATCGCCGCGCGTAGCTCCTCGGGGCCGAGCTGGAGTACCCCGAAATTTTCTGGTTCGCCGCAGTAGCAGTCGTGCACGGCGGCAGAGCGGCCGATAAGCGACCCGTCGGAGACGATCTTTACCGGGCCGATGCGCAGCCGTTCGTCGCCAAGCCCCGTGCGAATGCCCCAGTCGAGCGATTTCACTCCCTCAGGGCCCTCGGCAATGGGGTGCAGCGCCGCATGAAACGGCATGACCGTCATGCGAGGCAGAATGGTGCCATCGGCGACCGCCCGCAGGTAATGATCCATCTCGATGGTGCCGGCACCGATCGCGCCGTCGATGGCGACACCCGGCTCGGTAACGCTGGTGAGCCCATAGCTGACGGCCTGCTCGCTCGCGAGCCGCAACGCCTCGGACACGACGCGCGGGTCGCGCGCGGCGACTGCGGCAGCATCGCGAATCGGGTTCATCGCGGTCTCTTGCAGCAGCCCCTCGGCAAGCCCACCGCCGTCGCGAAACACCCTGCCGCCCTCGATATCGGGGTAGCCCGCCCGCCCCGGGTGCCCGGCGTGCGCGAAGGCCGCGGTATTCGCGACGATCATGTGCCCCGAAACGTGCTCGACGATCACGGGGCGACCGCCAGAAACCGCGTCGAGGCCCTGCGCTGTCGGGTGCTCCCCGCCCAAGAAGTTCTGGTCGTACCCGCTCGCGAGCACCCAGGCACCCGCGGGCGACTGCGCGGCCCGCTCGGCGATGCGCTCGTACAGCTCGGCGAGCGAGCGCACCGCCGTCGGCCGAACGTTCACGTTCAACAGCCGGCGACCCGTGAGGCCGAGATGGTGGTGGGCGTCGTGCAGGCCCGGTATGACCCGGCTGCCCCCGAGATCGATACGATGCTCGCTGTCGAGCCCCGTCACGTCGCCGACGCCGACGAAGCGGCCGTGCAGCACCGCAAGTTCAGTCACCTCGGGGCGCCCGGGGTCGCCCGTCCAGATTCGGCAGTTCTCGATAATCGCGTCAACGCGCACGATAGTTTCCTCTCGGTTGTCGGTTGAGTTTTGCTAGTTGCTGCGAGACGGAGCCGCGCCCTCGTTTACCGCTTCGCTGTCAACGGCCTCGGTGTCGACCTCTCCCGTGCGGGCGAAGTAGCGCGCACGGGAGCGAACCGCCCCCCAAATGCCGAGGAGCGTGAGGGCCGAGATCGCCAGGTAGAACGCGGCGACGCCCCACGGGCCCGCTGCGGTGAGAATGGCCTGCGCGATCACCGGGGTTGAGCCGCCGATGAGCACGGCACAGAGCCCGTTCGCGAGCGCGACGCCGGTGTAGCGCACGTTCGGCGGGAACATCGAAGACAGGAAGCTCGCGAGCATCGCGTAGTACGCTGCGCCGCCCATCATGAGTACAAACATCGTGACGACGAGGAACACCATGTTGCCGCTGAGAATCGCGAAGAAGTAGGGAACCGTGACAAGAATCGACAGCAGCACGCCGAGGTACATCACCCGGTTGCGCCCGATCTTGCCGGCGATAAGGGAAGAGATCGGCTGCCACACGAACTGGCCCACCGCCATGATGAACACGAGTAGCAAGATCTGTTGCCGGTCGCCCTGCAGCTCGTTTGTCCACCACGACACCAGGAAGGTGTTCTGGAAGAACGCGGCGGAAATGCCGAGTGAGCTCGCGAGCACCCCGAAGAACACGATCGCCGGGGTCACTCGGAACACCTCGACGAGGGGCACCTTGACGATCTGCTGCTGCTGTTTGGTCTGCGCGAAGTCTTCCGACTCCTCGACGCGGGAGCGGATCACGAGGGCCACGATGAGCAGCACTGCCGACAGCAGGAACGGCACGCGCCAGCCCCAGCTCATGAAGGCGTCGTCGGGCAGCGTTCCGACCGCGAGAAAGACGAGCGTCGCGAGAATTGAGCCGGCTGGCGAGCCCTGTTGCACCCACATTCCGGCGCCTGTGCGCTTGCCACCCTTCGCGCTCTCGGTCGCCATGACCGTCGCCCCAGCCCACTCGCCGCCGACAGCTAGGCCCTGCATCGCGCGGAGCAGAATGAGCAGGATCGGAGCGAGCACGCCGACCTGCGCGTAAGTCGGGAGCAAACCAATGGCAGTCGTGCCGATGCCCATGAGAAACAGGGTCGCGACAAGCACCTTCTTGCGGCCGATTCGGTCGCCGAGGTGCCCGAAGAGCACCCCGCCAATCGGTCGGGCGAGGAACCCGACCCAGAACGTCGCGAAGCTCGCGAGAATTCCGACCGCCGGGTCGGCGACCGGGAAGAACACCGGACCAAACACGAGCGCTGCTGCGGTGCCAAAAATGAAGAAGTCGTACCACTCAATAGCGGTGCCGACGAAGGCACCAACGACTGCTCTGCGTCGTTTCTGGTCTGCGGTGAGCCCTGCTGTACTCATGTGTCCCTCCGTTGGGTCTAGGGTGCTGGCGGCCTCGCCAGTGCTGCAGACCAGAATCCCGCGACGATGCCATACTGTCTACGACCACTTATGCATGCCCGCTATACCGAAATGCGATACCTATGCTGCACCTTCGACGCCTCACCTATTTTCTCGCTGTTATCGACAACGGCACGCTTATGGCCGCCGCCGACGCCCTACACGTGGCACAGCCGGCGCTCAGTCGGCAGATCCGCACACTCGAAGACGAGCTCGGGCTCCACCTCTTCGATCGCGAGCGCGGCAGGCTGCGCCCAACGCCGACCGCGCACCAGCTCGAGGCTATCGCCCGCACACTCCTCGACCAGGCGAGCCTTGCCGAGCGCGCGACCCAGAGCCTCCGCGCTGGCAGTCTCGAGCGCGTCGTGTGCGCGACCACACGCGCGACCGCCGACAGCCTCCTCGCGCCCTTCATCCGATCACTCCCTTCAGCGGCCCCGCTCGTGCTGTGCCGAGAGGTGGCTCACGGGGAGGTCGAGGGCGCGCTGTTCTCGGGAGCCGACCTCGCGATCACCCCTGCGCCACCGTCAGAGCTGGTCGCCTCAGTGCACCTCGGCTCGTTCCCCGTGATCGCTGCGGCCCACCCAGACCACCGCATCGCCGCCGGAAGCCCGA
Organism: Leucobacter albus; assembly: GCF_039528015.1. NCBI lineage: Bacteria > Bacillati > Actinomycetota > Actinomycetes > Micrococcales > Microbacteriaceae > Leucobacter > Leucobacter albus. Next base: position 173,341 of record NZ_BAAAKZ010000008.1, read on the forward strand.
GCACGATTCCGATCTCCGAACTCGCGCGGGAGTTTCTCATTCTGCCGCCACCCACCAGCATGAGCCGGCAAGAGCTCGATCGCGCCTATCGCCGAGATGGCCTGCCGCTCGGGCCCCACGTCGTCGAATCCTCCGACACCACGAGCCGCGCGCTCGCCGCGGCCGGCCGCGGGGTAATTGTCACAACGTCGGTGCTGGATGCGCAGCTGTGGGTAGCCCCGATCACAACTGCCGACGGCGCCGAGCTGCGCATGAGCCTCTATGCGTGCTGGCAGCGCGAGCACTACGCCGCCGAGCAACTCGCTCTGATCGCGGCCGAGCTCTCCCAGTTCATGCGCAATCAGGTGTTTCCATGGCATAACAAAACCGCATAAGAAGGTAACCTTTCTGGTCGTTGTGGATATGGTGGTGGGCTTTTAGGCTCCTCCGTATCAGTGCACTCCGTGCAAGAGAACGACCGAAAGAAGAGCAATGCCGATTTCCGAGCGCAGTGGCGCACCGAGCACACCCGGGGCCGAACACGTCGGCCTGGCAATAGCCCGCTCGCTCGAGCGCCACGGCGTCGACCGCGTCTTTACGGTGCCGGGAGAGAGCTACCTCGCCGTGCTCGACGGGCTCTACGACACAGCGATTCACAACGTCGTGTGCAGGCAAGAGGGCGGCGCGGCGTACATGGCAGACGCATACGGGCGGGCCACCGGCAGCGTTGGTGTCGCCATGGTCACCCGCGGCCCTGGCGCAGCAAACGCCTTCGTTGCCGTGCACACCGCCTGGCAAGACGCCGCTCCGCTCGTGCTCTTCGTGGGCCTCATACCTGCCCCCGACCGCGACCGCGAGGCCTTTCAGGAGTTCGATCCGAGGGCGTGGTTCGGCAGCCAAGCGAAGCGCGTGTTCGTGCTCGACGCCCCCGAGCGAGCGAGCGAGGTCGTCGCTGAGGCATTCCATGCGGCGCGCAGTGGCCGCCAGGGGCCGGTGATCGTTGGCCTGCCGGAAGACATCGTCGCGAGCGGGTTCGCCGGTGCCATTGTCGACCCCTACCCGGTCGCCGAGGGCGCCGTGTCGCCCGATCAGCTCGCGGCGCTCGAGGAGCAGCTCGCACAGGCGCGACGCCCGCTAGTGTTCATGACGGGCGAGGGGTGGGACGCGGAGTCTGTCGCCACGCTACAACTGGCCGCCGAGCGCCTCGAGCTCCCGGTAATGGCCGACTGGCACGCCACCTGGCGTATCGCGACGTCGTCGCCGGCCTACATCGGCCAGAGTGCCTTCGGAGGCCCGCCGCACGCGGTGCGGGCGCTCGGTGAGGCCGACCTCGTCGTGTGCGTCGGCGGCGGCCTCACCGACACCGCAACCGACTCGTACCGCGTCGCCCACGCCCCCGGCTCGCGCACCGTCGTGCTCAGCGGTGACGCTGCGCTGCGCGGCCACCATGGGCGAGTCGACGAGCACCTGCTTGCCACACCCCGGGTCGCGGTGCAGGCACTGGCACAGCTCGCGGCACGCACGACACCGGAGGCGTCGGCACCCGCAGCGGCGCACGATGCCAACGGATCCGCCCCGCGCGCGGCGTGGAGCACCGAGCTCCGCGCCGACTTCCTCGCGAGTCGGGCGGTGCTCGCGCCGAGCGCGCCCGCCGGCGTCGCAAGCATGACACGCCTCACCGCGCGCATCGCCGATCTATTCCCAGACCCCATCATCGCAATGGGTGCGGGCAACCACGGCGCCTGGGGAGCCCTCTTCGACTCCACCAGTTCGCCCTCGGAGCTCGCCCCGCGCAACGGGTCGATGGGGTACTCGATTCCCGGAGCAACCGCCGCCGCGCTCGCTCACCCGCACCGCAACGTGCTCGCCCTCGCGGGTGACGGCGAGTTTCTGATGAACGGCCAAGAACTCGCAACGGCCGTGCAAGAGGGTGCCGCCTTCCTCGCCGTCGTCATGGACAACGGGCAGTTCGGCACCATTCGCATTCACCAGGAGCGCGAATACCCCGGCCGCGTCTCTGGCACTCAGGTCACCAACCCAAGCTTCGCCGGGTTGGCTGCTGCCTACGGTGCGCACGCAGAGGAGGTTTCGAGCGATGACGAAATTGAGGGGGCGGTGACCCGAGCGCTCGCCGCGGTCGCCTCAGGGCAGGTCGCGCTCGTGCACGTGCACGTCGACCCGGCGGTGCTGCTCCCCGAGTAGCGCCGCGGCTACAGCACGCCGAGCGCGAGCAGCGCAAAGCTCAGCGCGGCGATTCCGACGCAGCTCGCCCCGACGGTAGCGAGCATCGTCGCCATCACCCGGTTCCGCTCGCCGGGCACGCGGGCGAGCTGGGCGGCAAGCTCGATGCGCGCGGGGGCAACCATCACCGAGGCCGACGCCGCGGCGTTGTGCGCCCCCATCGCGAGCGAGACATCGAGCGCGAGCGCCCGGGCCACCTCCGCCTGCGACGCTGCGGCGAGCGCGTTCGCTCCCGTATTCGAGCCCGCGATAAAGCCACTGCACGCCGCGAGAAACGGGAGCACCGCGAGGTAGCCGATGCCGAGCGAGGCCAGGCCAACCGCGATCGCGTGCGAGAGACCGGCGGTGCTCATAAGCACGCCGAGGCCCATGAACAGCGCCGTCGGCGGGGCGACCCGCCCCCACATGCGCAGCGCGGTCGCCACGACCTCCCACCGCGGCACCTCTGCCGTCAGAAAGATGTACGCGATGGCACACCCGAGCCACCAGGCTGGTGAGCCGAGCACCGCTGCAAGCAACTCCGGGGCTCCCGGGGCGAGCCTGAACGCGGTCGTCGCCACCAGCATGCCGCCGAGCACGATGGCGTAAGGCACCACCGCGGCGATGAGGGCCGGCGCGTCGCGGCCCTCATCGCCGCGGCCCACACCGGCGCCGCGGCCCACACCGGCGCCGCGGCTCGCACCGGCGCCGCGGCCCACCGCGACAGCGCGCACGCCCGCGTGCACCAGCAGCGTGAGAATGGCGCCAATCGCACCGGCCGGCGGCGTGCCAACGAGCAGATTCGCCGCGAGAATGCTCGCGGCCAGCAGCGCCCCCGACGCCGCGCCGAGCGTGGCCGCACGCAGGCGCCCTCCCCGATCAGCGATGATCCAGGCCGCGGCGACGCCGGCTGCGATCGTCACGGGGAAGGTGAACACCGCGCTTGCGACGCCGAGGGCGCCAAGCGGCACCCCGCTGAGCTGCGCGGCGATGAGGGTGCCCGGCCCCATCGACCCCCACGGCACCGTGCACAGACCGCACAACCCGATGACAGCGGCCCGCCGGCCGTCGACGCCGAGGGCGAGCACGAGGGGAATCGCGATGGCCGCCCCAACTCCGTAACCCGTAAGGCTCTCGGTCAGCGGGGTGAGACCGTGCACGATCGCAAGCACGGCGGCGAGGCCCGACCCGAAGGTGCGCTGCAGCCACCCCGAGATTGCGGCCTGGATTCCGGCCGCCCGGCCTGCCTCGGCGAAACATATTCCGCCTGCGAGAATGAGCATCACCGCGAGCGCGGTCGGTGCCCAGGTCGCGGCCGCGGCGGCGAGCGCAGCGGGCGGTGTCGGGAACCACAGCGCTGTCACCGCGGCCGCGACCGCCAAGCCGATGAGGGCGGCGGTGCGCGACTGCAGCCTGCACGCGATACCGATGACGACGGCAAGAATCGGGCCGGCCGCAAGCAGCGCGGCGACGGGCGCGCTCACTCCGAGCGCTGCTTCGCGAAGACCCCGACGAGCCGCCGAAACGCGAGCGCACGGTGCGAGGCGAGGTGCCTGGTGCGCGAGTCCCACTGCGCAACCGTGCGGGCGTCACCGCCGCGCGCGGCACCGCCAGCCAGCCCCGCGCCAGCCAGCTTCGCGCCCGGTGGCGCCACGGGTGTGAGCGGCACGAAGATTGAGTCGTACGGAAAGCCGTCGTCGCCCGCGGGCGCAACGGCAAGCCGGCCGTGCCACTTTGCCTCGGCAATGTGCTCGGTGCCGTCTGGCTCGATGAGTGCGAGCGCCGAGGCGAAGTGGGCGCCCCGGTGCGGCGCGGGGATATCGGCGAGCTGTTCGAGCAGCACCCGCCGGTTGACCGCCGGGTCCTTGGCCCGCCCGCCCCAGTAGGCAGAAAAAATGCCCGGAGCGCCGCCGAGCACGTCGACACAGATTCCGGAGTCGTCGGCGAGGCACAGCCCGCCCGCGCCCGCGTGTGCCGCGCGCGCCTTGATCAGGGCGTTCTCGGCGAAGCTCGTGCCGGTCTCGGCTGGCTCTGCACCGCTCGGGGCGATCGCAGCCCACCCCGGGGCATAGTGGCCGACAATGTCGGCGTACTCGGCGATCTTCGCGGCGTTGTGGGTCGCAAGCACATATTGCAGGGGGTGTGACATCGCGTTCTCCACTGATCACTGGCGCAGCGGGTTCGCCGCGTGCGCGCTGAGAGGTGGGGGCAGGAGTCGAACCTGCGTGCGCAGCCTTGCGGGCTGCTACCTAGCCATTCGGTCACCCCACCGGGTTCCCTCGGCGACCGTTGGTCGCGTCATAGACCATGTTATGGTTTGTCCTATGACAAGTCAAATCGCCGAGCACACGCCGCTCACCAACGCCCCGATTCGGCCCCGGCGCGGCGTCGCCTACCTCATTCGCCACGTCTCATTCGAGGGGCCAGGTCACCTCGGCGGCGTGCTTCGTGAGCTCGGCTACGAGGTGCGGATCCGCGACGCTGGCACCGATTCGCTCCACCCGGGCGATCTGGCCGACGGCGACCTGCTCGTCATTCTCGGCGGCCCGATCAGTGCGACCGACACTGCCACCTACCCGTTTCTCCACGAAGAAAAACGCCTCATTCGCCGCTGGCTCGACAGCGACAGGCCGCTGCTCGGCATCTGTCTCGGAGCGCAGCTCATCGCCGAGGCCATGGGCGGGCAGGTCACCCAGCTCGGTCGGCCAGAAATCGGGTATGCGCCCCTCACCCTGACTCCCGAGGGCGCGCAGAGCGTGCTCGCGCCCCTTGCCAACAGGTCGGTGCTGCACTGGCACGGCGAGCACGTTTCACTGCCGCCCGGCGCGCGCCACCTCGCGCGCTCCTCGCGCACCCCGGTGCAGGCCTTCAGCTACGGTCAACACGTGCTCGCACTGCAGTTTCACCTCGAGGCGGAGCACACCGCGATCGAGCACTGGCTCGTCGGCCACGCGGTCGAGCTGCGTGCCGCGGGGGTGGATCCGCACGCCATCAGACACCAGGCCGCGCATTTCGGCCCAGCCCTCCAAACCGCCGGGCGCGCGGCGCTGCGCGGCTGGCTCGGCCGCCTCCCCGGCGCGGCGACGGCTGGTTTCGGCAACCGAGAGGCCGCCGCCCGGGGCGGCTCCCAGGCCGGCTCCCTGGTCGGGCCCCAGGCCGACCCCCAGGTCGCGCAGTGAGCGGCGCGCCCGCTCACCGACCCCTCGCCGCATCGAGCCGCAGCGCTCGCCCGCGGGTGCCGGGTGCTGGTGATCTGGGCGACACCGCCAGCGCGCTCGTGCCGGAGGCCGCATTTCTCGGGGCGGGCGAGAGCCCGGCAGCCGATGCCGCCTCCGAGCGGCTCGCCAGGCTCCGAGGCGGCGAGTGGGGGCAAGCGTTCCAGACCACGCCGCACCCCGCGCACAACGCCCTGTTCGCGACCGCGCACGCCTCAGCCCGCGCGATCGGCAGCGCGCTCAGCGCCCCAGTGCCAGCGCTCGAGGAGTTCTTTGCGCGCGGAGCCGCCGAGGGCCCCGGCAGCGCTCCGGCGAGCGAGCTCGTGCCGATTCTCGCCCCGCACGGGCTCGGGCTCCGGGCGTGGCAGCGCGCCGCGGCCCACACGGCGCTCCTCCCCGCCATCGCGTGCGCGACCGAGCTGCGCAGGTGGCTGCCGGCGCTCGATCGCGCTCCCGCGGCGAGTGTGGGTGCGGTGCGCGCGCGAGCTGCGCGCGGCCCCGTCACCTGGACCCTGCGGTGGATATCTGCCGCGGCAACGCCCGGGGGCCTCGGCGAACCCCTCACACCCGAGGTGGCCGCCGCCGCGCCATCGCTCCCCGAAATGCTCGCGCTGCAGGCGTCGCTGCGGTTCGCCGGGCTGCCGCTCGTCGATGAGCACAGCTTTACCTGGCTTGCCGGCGCACTGCCCGACCCGGCGCTCGCGGCGCGCCACACGTACGACGCAGCAACCGACGCGATCCGCTTGAGCGCACGGGTGCGCGCCGACCGCGGTGCACACGTCGGTTCGCGCGGCGCGCGATAGGCCCGGCGCGCGGCAGGCGCGGCGCTGCGGGTGCCCACGGCTGCCGCCCAGGGGCGGCCAGCTACCCGCGCCGCGCCGTGTCGACGAGCAGCCGCGCAATCGCGTCGGGGAGCTGCCTGAGCGAGGCAATCGACTGCGCGTGCGGCGCAAACAGCTCCATGCCGCCCAGACCGCCGATTCCGATGCCCCAGGTGTCGACGCCGTCACGCCGCAGCCGAGCGATCGACGCCGCTGCCGCCGTGGCCTCGGCGTCGTGGGCCTGGCTCGAGAACCCGCCGTCGCTGATGCACACCAGCACCCGCCGCGGCGCGCCGCGCCCCGGGGTCGCACGGTGCACTGGAACGGTGGCGCCAGCACCCTCGCGCTTCGCCACCCGCAGCTCCCGCTCCGCGAGCTCGAGCGCGAGCCGCAGATTGGTCTCGCCCTCCGCAGCACTCACCGTGTGCCGCAGCGCCGCCCGGTGCCCGTCGGTGAGCCGCTCTGCACAGCGCTTCACCACCGCCGGCTCGCGGTCGAACACGATGAGCCCAGAGCGCACGAGGCTCGCAGAGCGCACGCGGTGCCGCGCGTCGATGTCGCGAATGTCTCGCGCTGCCGCCTCGAGTGCCTCGAGAAACACCATGCCAGCGTCGGCGCACAGCTGCGCCGCACCGCCCTGCATCGAGCCCGAGCGGTCGAGCACGAGCAGGTAATCGGTGCGGCCGAGCCCGGGGCCCGGCTGCACAACCGCGCGTCTGCCCCGGTAGGCGTGCGGCCGCGGGTTCCCGCCGCGCGCCTCGGCGACCGTTGCGGCGAGCCGCTCGGTGTGCAGCGTGCCGGCCTCAGGGCTCGCCCGCCGCGCATCGCGCTGCCGCGTGCGCAGCTGCGCCTGGAGCAAGCGGCGCCACACCTCTCGCACCGCACGCACCTCCGCACCGTGGCCGCGCAGCCGGTACCGATACTCCGCGAGCGACGCACCGCCGTCTGCCGGAGCCCAGCGCCGCGTCGGAGCCTCGCTCGTGCCGGGCTCGGTCGACGATATGGCCGGCGGCTCGGCCGACGGTGCATCGAGCGAGGGCGCGGCCAAGAGCCCGGCACCGCGCGGGCGCTCGGCAGGCACTGGCGTGTCGCTCAGCACGCTCGGAAACTTGGATGAGTTAGTTTCGACCGCCGCATCGGCATCGATCGAGGCGGCAGCCTCGATGTCGGGCTGCTCAGGCTCGTCGCCGCCGAGCTCGGGCTCCCGCGGTGCCTCAGCATCGCCCGAGGCGTCGGCATCCGCGCCTTCCTCAGCCTCGGTAGCCCCCGCGCCCTCGGCGCGGTCGCCGGCACCCAGGTCGATCGCCGCTGCCTCGCCGTTTTCGGGGCCGGCTGCGGCTCCGGCTGCCCCCTGCTCTGCGAGCCCCGAGCCGCTCGCCAGCGCAAGGTAGCCGGGCAGCACTGCGGCGAGCAGCCTGTCGAAGGCCGCCACCGCCTCGGGGCCAGCTGAGCCCGCGAGCGCCAGCCGCACCTCGGGCGTGAACTGCTCGGCGACCGGCGCGGCAGCGACCGTGTCGAGACCAAGCGAGGCGCGCAGCAGGAGCCCGAGCCACTGCGCGGCCGGCGACCACTCCAGCAGGTCTGCGGGGATGCCGCGCCCTGTCGCCGCGATGAGCGGATCGAGCTGCCCCGGCATCGCCGAAAGCAACAGCCGCTGCGATTGGAGCCTGTCGACCGTGATGAGGAGCGTGGCGAGGTCGGGCCGCGCCGCAAGAATGCGTGAGCGCCGCAGCTCACGGCCCTGCGAGTTTCCGCCGCCCGCCGGCAGCCACAGCTCGCGCAGCGTCAGCGCCGTCGCCTCGCGATCGTCGTGCCCGCGGCTCGCGAAATAGTGGGCGCCGACGCGCACCCCGCCCGCCTCGAACTGCCACTCGCACCCGTCGACGAGTGTGAGCCGCACACCGAGCAGCCGCCCGGCAGCGGCGAGGTGCGTTGCAAGCCGGGGCTCAGGCGACGCCTCGCCGGGCCTCATTCGAGCAGCCCCTGACTCGAGAGAATCAGGCGCAGCACGGCCCGGTCGTCGGCGTGCACGATTCCGTCGGCAAAGCGCTCAAGCGCGCCGGGCAGCGCGCTCGCACCGCCCTGCAGCATCACCCCGTCGAGTAGCGCCGCGAGCGTGCGTGGCGCGATCACGGTTTCGCTCAGCCCCGGCAGGTCGTCGAGGTCGCGCTCGGTGCCGATGTAGTCGGCGAAGCCGTCGCCGCGGTTGCCCGTAAACACCTGCTGGCTGATAAACGCGGCCCGGGCCAGCGGTTCGAGCTCGGCGATGCCGAGCCCGGGCGGGAGCGAACCCGACTCGTCGGCGACCACGGCTGCCGCGAGCAGCAGGTTCTCTGCAGGCACGTCGCTCGCGCTCAGGCCGGCGTCGGGGTAGTGCACGCGGTAGGTGTTGGCGCCGAAGCGGTTCACGAGCTCGGCGCTGAGCGGTTCGATGCCCCGGTAACGCTCGGGCGCGTACTCGTTCGCCGTCGCGATGACGGCGAACCCGGGGGCAATCGTCACGGAGTGGCCCGGCTGCTCCTGCACCGCAAACGTCGCCCCGGGGCGCAGCTGCAAGATGCGGTTGAGCCGCTTCAAGAACTCGGGCGGCATCGCGTTGATTTCATCGAGAATGATGGGCACGCCCCGCCGCATTGCGCGCAGGAGCGGACCGGGCTCAAACGCGGTGGTGGTTGCGCCGTGCTCCGCGCGCAGTTCGTGAGAGCCGAGCACCTGCGCGCTCGTGATGTCGCCGTAGCCCGAGACGAACTCGTGGTCGGGAGATCCACCCACCGCCGCGAGGCGCTCGGCGAGCGCGGTCTTGGCCCCGCCAGTCTCGCCGATGAAGAGCACCGGTGAGCCCGCGAGCAGCGCCGGAGTCGTCGCGGCGATGAGCTCCCGCATTGGCTCGCTCAGCATGAGCCCCGAGGCGAGCTCTCGCCTCGCCTGCCGCACGCGAATCTCGAGCGCCGCCGCGAGCGCGCCGGCCGGGGCGCCCCCGCCGGGTGCGACGTTGGGCGTGTTGGTTTGGGCGGCCACGGGCGCCCAAGCGCCCGGTGCGTCGGCGCCCGGCACCACCGCCACCTGCTCCGCGGCGCTCAGCCTCCTGCGCTGGCGCGCCGCGTGCCGCACGAGAGCCTCGGGCGCCAGCGACCGCGAACCCTCGCCGAAGGCTTCGCCGGGGCTCCCAGCACCGCCCGCCCGCTGAGCGGTCGCGGCGAGCGCCGCTCGCAGCGCCCCCGCACGGGCAGAGCTGGCGGCACCGAGCACCCGAGCGTGGCCGGGGTCTGCGAGCAGCTCGCGCCAGCGCTCCTCGGCAGCCAAGAGCGAGGCGACGCCGAAGTCGATCGCGGCAGCGGCGTCGGCAGCGGCAGCGTCGGGTTCGCGCGCGGCCTCGGTCGCGGGCGGCCGCCAGCCAGGCTCGGCCCTGAGCCTCGCGAGGTCGCACGGCTGACCGTAGGCGCCGAGCCAGTCGGCGCGCAACGCTCGCCTGAGCCCCCGGAGCGTCGCGCGCAGCTCTTCGGCCTGGTGGGTCACCGATGCCCCGAGCGGGTCGGCAGGCGCGGCGTCGACACGCACGCCCGCGGTGTCACTCACCGGGCCCGCGATGTCACCCGCCGGGTCGGCGCTGTGGCCTCCCAAATCTCGGCCGAGGTCACCGGCGGCGGCCGGGTCTTCGACTGCCTCGCGCCCCGTCACACCCGGCCAGGGCACGCGCTGGGCCGCCTCAGCCTCCGCGCTCACGCGCTCGTGCGTCGCCGATATCCCGGGTGATGTCATCTGCCCTGCCCCCATTCAGCGCCACAGAGAGCGCCGTCAAAATACATACAAGCCAATGCTACACTTTGTCATAGGACATAAGTTACCGCGGAGTCGCATCGGCTCAGCTCACCCGACCCAAGCAAAGGACGCTGCCCGTGACCACTCCCTACCCACGCACGCTGCCGAGATTTCCGCTCGAAGACGGTCGACTCGGCAGCGGGCCGGCCAAGATTCGTCGGGAGCAGCTCGACAGGTTCGTCGCCGACCCCGACGGCGTGCTCGGCACATCGCACCGAAAGGAGCCCGTGAAGCGCCTCGTCGGCCGCATTCAACGCGGCCTGCTCGAGCTCTTCGGCGCCCCAGCCGGGTACGAGATCGTGCTGGGAAATGGTGGATCCACGGCTTTCTGGGACATCGCCGCAGCCTCCCTCATCGAGCAGCGCGCCCAGTGCCTCGATTTTGGCGTGTTCGGCAACCGCATGGCGCGCGCGGCAGCGGCGCCGTGGCTCGCGACGCCTGACGTGCGCACCGCGCCGCACGGCGAGCTCGTGCTCGCCGAGCACGCCCCCGACATCGACACATACGCTTGGGCCCACAACGAGACCTCCACTGGTGTCGTCGCACCGGTCTGGCGCGTTGGCCAGGCAGACGGCGCCATCACGCTCATCGACGGCACGAGCGCGGCGGGCGGCATCGGCTTCGACGCGGCGAACGCCGATGTCTACTACTTCGCGCCGCAGAAGAACCTCGGCTCAGACGGCGGGCTCTGGGTCGCGCTCGTCTCGCCGGCAGCAGCCGCGCGGGCGGAGCGCATCGCCGCGTCGGGCCGCTTCATCCCCGAGTTTCTCAACCTGCACCTCGCCATCGAGCAGTCACGCAAGCAGCAGACGCTGAACACGCCGGCAATTGCCACCCTCATGCTGCTCGACAGCCAGCTCGAGTGGCTGCTCGCGCAGGGTGGGCTCGGCTGGGCGGCCTCCCACACGCGCTCGCTCGCAACGAAGATCTATGACTGGGCCGATCAGTGCGAGCACGCCTTCCCGTTCGTCGCGAACCCGGCGCTGCGCTCGCCGACAAACGCGGTGATCGAGTTCGACAGGCGCGTCGACGTGAAGGCCATGAGCGCCATGCTGCGCAGCTGCGGCATCGTCGACATCGACGGCTACAGCGGCGTGGGGCAGAACCAGCTTCGCATCGGCACCTACGTCTCGGTCACCGAAACAGACATCGACCAGCTGCTGCGCAACTTCGACGTGCTCGTGCCGCACCTGCTCGCCGGCAGCGAGGCGACCGCGGCCCGCTGACGGGGTGCCGGCCGAGTGTCAGCCGAGCAGCTCCGAGAGCTCCAGCCAGCGCAGCTCGAGCTCGTCGACCTCTGCCTCGAGCGCGGTGATCTTCGCCATTTCGGCGTTGAGCAGCTGGTAGTCGCCCTGGTCGAGCGTGGCAAGCCCCTCGCGCCCGGTCTTGATGTCTCGCTGCATGCGCTCGATCTTCCGCTCCACCGAAGCCAGCTCCTTCTGAGCGTCGCGCAGCTCGCGCCCCGAGAGCTTCGGCTGCGCGGGCTGGGCGGCCTTCGAGGCTTGCACCCCGCCGGCGGCGCCCGCCGATCCGCCCCCCGCCACCGCGGCCTCTTTCGCGCGCTCCTCGGCCTGGCGCAGCTTGAGGTACTCGTCGACGCCCCCTGGCAGGTGCCTGAGGCGCCCACCCAGAATCGCGTACTGCTGGTCGGTGACGCGCTCGAGGAAGTATCGGTCGTGCGAGACGACGATGAGGGTGCCGGGCCACGAGTCGAGCAGGTCTTCCATCGCGGCGAGCATATCGGTGTCGAGGTCGTTGGTTGGCTCGTCGAGAATGAGCACGTTCGGCTGATCGAGCAAGATCAACAGCAGCTGTAGGCGGCGCTTCTGCCCGCCAGACAGGTCTTTCACCGGTGTCGAGAGCTGCGCGCTCGTGAAGCCCATGCGCTCGAGCAGCTGGCCCGGGGTGAGCTCCTGCGCCTTCGAACCTGAGCCGACGGTGAAGCTCGTGCGCAGGCGCCCGATGACGACGCGCACCGGCTCGTTGAGGTGCTGTTCGAGCTCGTCGAGGCGCTGCGTGAGCTGGGCGACCTTCACGGTCTTGCCGGTCTTCACGGTGCCGCTCGTCGGCTCGACCGCCCCCGAGATGAGGCCGAGCAGCGTCGACTTGCCCGCACCGTTCACTCCGAGAATGCCGGTGCGCTCGCCGGGGGCGAGCCGCCATTCGATGTCTGTGAGCACCTCTCGCGGTTCACCCGTTGCTGGGTCGGAGTATGAAACGTCGACGTCGAGGATGTTCACGACTTCCTTGCCGAGCCGGGAGACCGCCATCGACTGCAGTGACACCTTGTCGCGAATCTCGGGAACGTCGGCGATGAGCTCGTTTGCGGCGTCGATGCGAAATTTCGGCTTCGCGGTGCGCGCCGGTGCGCCGCGACGCAGCCAGGCGAGCTCCTTGCGGGCGAGGTTTTGCCGCTTCTGCTCGATGACGGCCGCCTGCCGGTCGCGCTCGACGCGCTGCAGAATGTAGGCGGCATAGCCGCCCTCGAACGGCTCGACGATGCGGTCGTGCACCTCCCAGGTCGCGGTGCACACCTCGTCGAGAAACCAGCGGTCGTGGGTCACGACGAGCAGTGCGCCCTGGTTCGCTGGCCAGCGCCGCTTCAGGTGCTCGGCGAGCCACGCCACCGCCTCGACATCGAGGTGGTTCGTCGGTTCGTCGAGAAACAATACGTCCCAGTCGCCGACGAGCAGGCGCGCGAGGGCGACGCGGCGGCGCTGGCCGCCCGAGAGCGATTCGAGCTCCGCACCCCACGAGAGATCGGCGACGAGGCCGGCGATGACGTCTCGCACCTTTGGGTCGCCAGCCCACTCGTACTCGGGGGTGTCGCCAACGATCGCGTTGCCGACGGTCTCGCCGTCGTCGAACTGATCAGCCTGGTCGAGCACGCCGATCGTGGTGCCGCCGCGGTAGGTGACGCGGCCGGAGTCTGGCTCGCGCCGCCCGGCGAGCATCATGAGCAGCGAGGATTTACCGTCGCCGTTTCGGCCGACGATGCCGATGCGATCGCCCTCGTCGACGCCAAGCGTCACTGAGTCGAACACCGTCTTCGTGGGCACCTCAAGATGCAGGGCCTCAGCCCCGAGAATATGCGCCATACCTGCCTCAATAGTCGCGTGGATCCCCCGACGCAGTCGATCGCCACGGGCGTCGCCGCCCGATACGCGGCGCGCGTCGGAAGGAGTACCTATCGAGAATAGTCGACTGGCCTGTGTGCCGGGGGGCCGGAGCTTCAGGGCTCGGCCGATGGATGCTGTGCACCGCCGGTACGCTTGCCGTATGACCGCGCACCCAGACGTCACCCACCCGATCCTTGGCACGCTGAGCCGCTCATCGTTCACGCTCACCGACGGCGATGTCCACTTCATGGACAGCTACGGCGGCGAGATTGAGGTCGCCGGGGCAACCATCGAACTGCTCGTCGAAAGCAGTGATCCGAAGGTCGTGGAGGCCCTCGCCGAGCGGCTCGCCTCCGCCCTCGCGCAGCTGCCGGCGCTCGTGCGGCGCTCCACCGACGCGATCGTCACCGAGTTCAGCGATGAGGATCCCACGGACTCAGACCGCGAGGAGGCGGCCAGAGGCCTGGCGCTGCAGACCCTCGCGGCAGCGCAAGGCGGCGGACTGGTGCTGCACTTTGACGACACGACCGGCGAGCACTTCCCCGAGGGTTACTGGCCCGCCGTCTATCTCGGGCCTGACAACGAGATTCTCGATGTCACCGTGGAGGCGTGACCACACGGTATTCTAAACGCGTCATATCGAACGTATTGTCCGCTCACCCCAGGGCGTAGCTGAACCAAGTGAGGGCAACGAAGTGCCGCTGAAAACCACGATCACCGCCTCGCTCTCGTCGTTTGTTGGCCCGGTTCGTGCGCTCATCGGTATCGCCGGTGTCGGCCTCGGCGTGCTGCTCGTGCTCGCCCCACTGACGACGCACCAGATTGCTGTGGTCACGGGCATCGGCCTGGCGCTCGCCGGTATTGCCGCAGCGCTGCTGCCCACGATCGACGGCTTCACCCGCGTCTCCGCGCGCGTGTTCGGCGCGGTGCTCTTCGTGCTCGGCGCGATCATCGCCGTGTGGCCTGCGGGCGGAGCGCCGTGGCTCGCGTTTCTCGTTGGCGCGTCACTCATCGGGCACGGTGTGTTGCAGACGGTGCAGGTGATCCGCCACGGCGGCGATCAGCGCGCGACGAGCATCGTCATCGCGCTCGCCAGCATCGTGTTTGGCGTCGTCGCGCTCGCGTGGCCTGTGCTCACGCTCACCTTCTTCCGGCTCGGGGTCGGCACCTGGTTCGTATTCTTCGGGCTGCAGCTCGTGATGGCGGCGATGTATCGCCGCGCACCGCGCACCGACCGACCGCGCGGCAGGGTGGCGCGCTGGTCGCGCACGATCGGCGCCTCGCTCGCCCTCGTGCTCGCCGTCGGCGTGGCGCTCGGCTCGGGCTGGGCGCTCGGCGGCGTTCCGCTACCCGAGCCAGGTAGGTTCTACGTGCCGCCCGCGGAGGTGCCGAGCGAGCCGGGCCGCCTGATTCGTTCTGAGCCGCTGCGCACGGGCATTCCGAAGGGCGCCGAGGGGTGGCGCATTCTGTACACGACAACGACCTTCGACGGCACCCCAGCCGTCTCGAGCGGCACGATCGTCGCGCCGAAGAACCGCGCAGACGGGGAGCTCCCGCTGCTCTCCATCGCGCACGGCACGACGGGGGTCGCCGCGAAGTGCGCGCCCTCGCTGAGCGCGACGCCGCTCGCCGACGGGGCGGGGGCGGCCCTCGAGACGATGGTCGTCGAGCACGGCTGGGCCGCGGTCACCTCCGACTACATCGGGCTGGGCACTTCGGGCACCCACCCCTATCTCATCGGCGACGCCGAGGCGCGCAACGTGCTCGATGCGACCCGCGCGGCTCGGGAGTTCGCCGAAATCAGTGTCGGATCCGAGACTGTCGTGTGGGGGCACTCTCAGGGCGGGCAGGGGTCTCTCTGGACGGGCCAGGTCGCAGCCGAGTACGCGCCGGAGATCACGCTGCAGGGCATCGCCGCCTTCGCACCAGCGGCAGATCTCTACGGGCTTGCCGAGGTGAATAAGACCGAGGCGACCGGAAAGACGGTCTCTGCGTACATCGCCTCGACGTGGAGCGAGCTGTACCCAGAGCTGCAGCTCGCGTCGCAGCTCACCCCCGGCTCTGCCCGCGGCGTCGACAAGATCGAGAGCCTCTGCTTCAACGGGAAAGACGCGCTATCGGCGATCTTGCACGGCACCCAGGTGCCCAACCAGATCTTCCCAGACGCGGTGCTCGACGGCGCCTTCGGCGAGCTGCTGCGCGCCCAGACGCCGACCGGCCCGTTCGCCGCCCCCGTGCTCGTCGCGCAGGGGCTCGCCGACCCGCTCGTGAAGCCCGACCAGCAGCTCGACTGGGTGCGGGCACGCTGCGAAGACGGCCTCGAGATCGACTACCGCCCGTACGCTGGGCTCGACCACCTGTCGCTCGTCGCCGCCGACTCGCCGCTGACGCCGCAGCTCGTTCAGTGGACGCTCGACCGCGCCGCGGGGGCGCCGGCGACTCCCAACTGCGACGCCGTGGCGAAGTAGGCGCTGTGCGGGGGCGGTGCCGAGGCGGTGCGGGGGCGCGGTGCGGGGGCGGCGGGTGACCGCGGCCAGGGCCCGGGGTTGAGCAGCCCGTGGGCCGGAGATCAGCACTCCCACGGTCAGAGACCCGCGGTTTCTGCCGATCTACTGCAGATTACCTATCGAACGCAGGCCCGGTGGCGGTCGAGAATCCGCGCAGGCGGTGCGGCGGGGCTCGCGGGGCGGGGCCGTTAGCCGAACCGGCCGTAGAAGTCGGCGGCCTCGGCGACATCGTTGTTGTAGGCGATGCTCGAGTTGTAGCCGTCGATTGCCGCGATCCACGCGCCGGCGTCGCGCAGGTCGGTGCCCGCGCTGCAGAGCAGTGAAGCGGCGGCGAGCGCTGCATCGTCGATGCTGTCGATATTGGGCCGCTGCTGCGGGTTCGCGCTGCGACCGAACTGAGCCCACGTCGCGGGGAGAAACTGCATCGGGCCGACAGCCCTGTCCCAGGTAGCGTCGCCGTCGAGCACTCCGCTGTCGGTGTCGGGCACCGCCAAGAACTCGATGCCGTTGAGCTGCTCCCCCACGATTCGAGGCAGGGCCCGGCCGCTGCTGTCGAGCGCGGCCCCGTTCATGCGCCCATGGTCAGATTCGACGAAACCGATGGCGGCGAGTGTGTTCCACCCGAGCCCGCACTCCGGTTGCTCGCGTGCGAGCCGGAGCGCAGCGGCCGCGTAGCCTGTCAACGCGCGCTCAGGAATGCCGGTGTCTGCGGCAACATCGGCGACCCAGCGCGGGTCGACGCCCGTTGGAACCACGCGCGCGGGCTTCGATGTCTCTGGCTTCGGTGTCTCTGGCTTCGGTGTCTCTGGCTTCGGTGTCGCCAGCCGCGACCCCTCAGGTGCGTGCGCAGGCGGTGGCGTTGGGGAGTCGGCGGCCGCGAGCACGCGCTCTGCGGCAGCGCGTTGGCGCTCTCCGATCTGCAGCACCGCCCCGGTGCCGACGACGCCGACACCGAGCACGAACGCGAGGCCGAGGGCGGCCCCGAGCACGCGCCGCCCCATGATTGCGCTGCGCACGGACCCCGCGCCGGGGCGGGAACGGCCTGCGCGGCGGGAACGGCCTGCGCGGCGGGAACGGTCGCCTGTGGTGTCGTGAGCTCCCGGGTCTCCGGTGTTGCCCGTCTCACCACCTCCGGCCGTGGCACCGGAGCCACCGATGGCGCCACGCACAGTGCCGGCATCGGCGGCATCGGCGGCATCGGCGGCCGCGCCCGCGGATCGGAGCAGCTCCTCGAACCCAGTGAGGCCGCTGTCGTCTGGTGCGTCGCCCGAGCCTCGGAACGACGAATCTGGCGACGGGCCTCGCTCCACGACGCCCGTCACCTCGGTGTTGCCCCTGTCGGGTTCGGCCCCCGACGTCGAGCAGCGAAGGCGCCGGCGAGCAGCGCGCCGCCGCCAAGCATCACCGTGGCCACGACCGCAGCAGCGACTGCGGCACGGTGGTTGCCGTGCTGGCCAGCCGTTGAGGTGCCGGTGCGCGCAAGTTCGCGAGGCGTATTGGCCGTGCCGGCGGCAGCTCCGCGATGCTCGCCGCTTGGCTGGGTTGACGTCTGGCCGCCCGTGCCACCCGTGCCGCCCGTGCCGCCCGAATTATCGGGGCCGTCAGTCCCACCCGGGCCGTCAGTCCCACCCGGGCCGTCAGTCCCACCGGGCCCACCGGGCCCACCTGGGTCAGCGAGTGGGTGCTCTGTGAACCCGACGCGAATAGGGTGCGGGGCCTTCGACGCATCGGTCGACACCCCAGACCCGGTGAAGAAGAGGCTGATACCGGGGTTCAACACGGCAACAAACTCATTGGGAAACGAGCTGTCGAAGCCGCGCGCCCAGCTGCCCATCGCTCCCGCCTGCCCCTCCCAGTTGAGGGGAATATCGGCCGTGAGGCGATCCGCCCCCTCCCTGCCGAACTCGGCCCCGGTGAATGTCGCGATCGTCAGTCGCTGCTCCGGGTACTCCTGCAGGCCACCGATATGGTAGAAACCGCTGAACAGCGCGGTGATGTACCCGTCTCCGGCCGCGTTTACGTGTAGTCGCGGGTCGACGAAGTCCCAGCGATTGCCGCTCCCCGAGGTCAGCCTGGCCGAGCCGCTGAATTCAATCACGCGGTTGCCCGCGCTATCTCGCGTTCCCGTGCCCGCGGTGAAGCTGAACGGGCGAAAGTAGTACGCCTGTTTCTCTGCGATCGTTGAGCCAACCTCTGCCGCCGGGAGGCTCGCGTTCCCGCCGAGCACCTCGCGGTCAAACCCGACCGCGAAATTGCTGAACCAGATATTCGCAATTGTCCAGTCAAGCTGTGCCTCCGTGATCGTCGCGGCGCGCGTCGCCCCGAGCTCGATGTCTGGCACCACGCGTGCGAGGTCGACGACCCGGTACGTCTGTGGCGAGCTTGTCGAGCCCGCAACGGGCGCACCTGGCGCCGGGGTGAACGTCGCGGTAATCGCGCGTTCGCCGGCGGCCGGCCACAGCGCCGTCTCGAGCGAGGCGGTGCCGGTTGCGTCAACCGGAGCAACGCCAAGCGACACAGCGCCGTCGAAGAACTCGACCTTGCCCTCGGGCGCAGCCACGGGCGCAGCGTGCGCCGAGCCACCGGTGTCGCCGGTGTGGGCGCTGACCGCGGTCACCCGCGCGCTCACGGGCGCTGCCCGGCCAAGCAGGTAGTTCGCCTGCCTGGCCGGAACAGGGAAGGCGACGGTGACCTGCGTCGCGGCGACATCGGTAGCGGCGATCTCGACCTCAGCAGACCCATGGGGCACCGTTGCGGCTAACGCGGGGGCGGCTGGCCCGAGCGCTCCCGCGAGGAGCGCCGTCGTGGCCAGCACCGTCACGGCTGCCGCCCTCGCGGGCGGCTTTCGAGAGGCGGCCCCGCGGGGGTGCGGTGAGGCGGCACGCATGCCCACCCCTACCCCTTCCCCACGGTCACGTGAAGCTCGTCGCGGGCCTCGGCGTCGCCGCCGTCGAATACGATGTCGGCGGCGCCCTCAGCAACCGCGATCAGGCGCACAACTCCGGGGTTCTTGTCGGTGTCGGCGAGCTGCACCACAGCGGGGTCGCTGCTCGTGATCTCCCAGTCGATGTCTGGGGTGTCGACGACGACCTCGATCTCCTCGCCAACCGCCAATTGCCCGGGTGCCCCACCGAGCTCGCCGACGGGGAGCATCGCAACGACCGGTGATACCTCGGCTGCCTGCGGTCGAGCCCCGTCTTCTGCCGACGTACAGCCAGCGAGCAGCACGGCCGCAGCGAGGGCCCCCGTCAGGGTGATCGCTACTCGCCGCCTCATGCGGCGTACTCCTTGTACCGGCGTTCGAGATCTGCCGCAGCGTTGTTGTTGAGATCGTAGGCGAGCGCGACCTCTCGGGCGATCTCGGCCTGCTCGGCCGCCGAGAAGCCCGCGTTGTCGAGCCGCTCGCGATAGGCGGCCTTGTACGCCTTCGGGTCGGAAATCTCGTCGAAGGTGTAAAACCGCGTACCGGTGTCGCCCTCCATACCGTAGCTCTCGCGGAAGGCCCGCGCGATCATCAACCCGCCAGACAGATCCGCGAGGTAGCGGGTGTAATGGTGGGCGACAAAGAGCGGCAGCGAGGTGCTGGCGACCGCGTTCAGGCGGTCAACATACGCCGCGATGCCTGCCGTGTTGTAGCGCTCGCGCACGAGCGTCTGCCAGCTCGAGCCAATCCAGTGCTCAAGATCTGCGGTGAGTCTCGGCAGTCGATGCAGCTCTGGGAGCCAGAACTCGAAGCTGTCGCCGAGCCGTTCGTGGTGCAGTTCGGCGGCGCGTTCGAGCGCCTCGTACATGAGAAAGTGTTGCGCGGCCTGAGCCGCAATGCCCTCGCGGTTCAGCCCGCCTCGCATGTATGCCTTTGCAAAACGAGGGTCTTGCTGGCCGGGGCCGTCGCCCGACCAGTTCTTCCCGCCGCCGTGGCCGCCAAATGATACTTCTCGCAAGCGCGCGGAGAGCGACCCGGCTGGGTCGCGGTGATCGGATGCGCTCATCGTGTCTCCTTCTGGAAATAACTATCGAAACGGGTGGCCACTCGCTGAACGAGTGGCCACCCGGCTGCGGGGGCGTCGCCCCCGCAGCATCGGTTACTGGGCCCGGTGGCCTGCGCGTCGCCGCGCGGCTGCAACCGTCACCAGACCGGCGACAAGCAGCAGCGCCGCCCCGCCCACAAGGGCGAGTGGGGCAACATCTGCGCCCGTCTTCGACAGCGGCTGGTTCGGGCCGTTTGGAGCACCGCCGGGCTGCTTGCCCCCGTCGGGCTTGTCGCCTGGGGGCGTGACTTCGCCCGACCCGAGGGTCACGGCGACCCAGCCGATCGTGTCGCCCGCCTCAGTGACGAATGACAGCTGATGCTTCCCAGAGGCGTCTGCCGGCATATCTGCCACGAGCCTGCCCGTGGCATCGGCGAGGAACCACCCGAGGAACGTCGGCGTCGAGTGCAGCGTGACCCCGACCCACGTGTTAGCGTGCTCGGCGCCGACGTCGACGGTAACCCGGCGGCCGTCGATCGACACAAGCTTCAGGTTACCGGCGTTGTCGGCCGTGAGCGTCGGAGCGGTCGGAACGGTGCCCGGCTTCGCCGGCAGCACGGTGAGCGCGACAGCGCTCGAGGTGACCGAGCCGAAGGCGTTCGTCAGCACCGCGCGGAACTGACTGCCGGTGTCTGCGCGGTCGACGCTCTCGAGAGCCAGCTCCGAACCGGTCGCGCCTGCCACGTCGCTCCAGTCAGTGCTGCCTGGCGCGAGTCGCTGCCACTGCGCGGTCGGTGCCGGGGTGCCGGTTGCGGTTACCGCGAACGCGGCTCCCTCGCCAGCGGTGACCGACACGGCCTTGGGCTGCGCGGTGATCGCGGGTGCGCTCCCCGCGGTGAAGGCGAGCGTGATCGGTTGCGCGGGCTTCGTCAAGTTCGCTCCGGTCGTACCGGTCTGGTAGAAGAACGAGCGGATCCCCGAGTGCAGCAGCGAGGTGAACTCGGCCGGGAACGACCCGGTGAACTCCCCCGCCCAGGTGCCGGCTGCGACCTGTCCCTCCCACATGGGGGCGACGGTGAGCTGCGCGAGCCCATCGGTCTGCTGCAGCTGCCCACCTGTGAAGGTTGCGACGGTCACACGCTTGGGCTCGTAATCAAACTCACCAAGCCCAGCGAGCTTGAAGTACCCCGAGAATTCGGCGGTGACGTAACCGTCGCCGGCCGCGTTCAGGTGCACCTGCGGCTGTGCGAAGTTCCACTCGCTCGCCTCGCCCGATGTCAACCGGGCGGCGCCGGTGAATTCAATCACGCTGTTGCCCGCGGCATCGCGCGTTCCAGTTCCATTCGAGAACGTGAACAACCGGTTCGAGTTTGCCTCCTTGTCGCCGGGAATCTCGGCGGGAACGGTGACGTTGTCGCCAACCGCCTCCTTACCGAAGGCATACCCGAAGCTGCTGAAGTAGTTCGCAATCGACCACCCGAAGTTCGCACCGGTGATCTTCTCAACGGGTGCCCCGACGGTGATATCTGCCACGGCACGTGTCGTGTCGACGACTCGGAAGGTCTGCGGAGCGGAGACGGAGCCCTCGTAGAGCTCGGCATCGGCCGGAGTGAAGACCGCGGTGACCTCGTTCGCGCCGCCGCGCAGCGCGTCAGAGGTGAGCGTCGCGGTGCCATCGGTCACCTCTACGGTGCCGAGCGATGCGTCGCCCGCCACGAACTCCACGGACCCGGCAACCGCCGGGGCCACCTCAGCGGTGATCGCGATCGGCTTCCCCGCGAAGTCGGTTGGGAAGTCGCCCAGCGCTTGCGGCGTCACGTTGGTGACCGTCGACTGTGCCGGCGCAAAGGCCACGTCGATGGCGAATTCGTTCATCGCCTGCTTCACTCCGCCTGCTCCCAGCGAGAACACCGCGAGGCGGTAATCTCCTGTCGCGGGCTTCTTTGCAAGCACGTCGGCGTACGAGACGTCTGAGAACTCGAACTCGAAGCTCGCGCGACCGAGTGCGTTCTTCGTCCACTTGATGTACTGGTCGCCAGTCTCCTCGCTCTCCTGCACCCATCGCGTTGCGACGGCCGCACGGCTTCCAGAGGCTGCTCCCTCAGACGGCTTCCAGCCGTCGTTCGAGACCCACCCGAGCGAGACGTACACGCCGGCGGGAGCGTCGGGCGCGCCCGGGTAGCTCGGCTTACCAGAGGTGTCGAAGTCGGTGCCGGTGACCCGCACCGTTGCACCTGCGCGGTCGAGATCGGTGATGGGGCTCGCCTCGAGCAACGGGGCAGGAATCTCCCGCTCCGAGAACTCCATGGCGATCGGCCGTGCGGCCTTGCTCGGGTCGGAGCTCGCTCCCGACTGCACGAAGAACGACCGCACTCCGGCGTGAATGTGCCGCAGGAACGCACTCGTGAACGTCGCGCCCGTGTAGTCTCCGGTCCAGGTGCCAGCAGCGACCTGGCCTTCGAACAGCGGGGTCGCGCTCAGCTCAATCGCGCCTGCTGAGCCGCCGATGTCGGCGCCAGTAAACGTCGACACCGTGACGCGGGTCGGGCCGTAGCTGGTGTCGCTGCCGCCCACCATGCTGCCGCGGTATTCCCCGTCGACAACTGCGGTGATGTAGCCGTCGCCTGCCGCATTCACGTACACCTTCGGGTCACGGAAGTTCCACTCTGGCATGGTGCCTGAGGTCAGGCGAACTTCGGCCGCGAACGAGATCACCCGGTTGCCCGCGGCGTCTTGCACACCGCGACCGTTTTCAAACCAGAAGTCGCCGTCGGCGGCCAAAATGGCGTCGCCCCCGAGAACCGACTTCTTCGGCCCGGAGCCGAAGCTCACGAAGTTCGCGACCGACCACTTGAGCATGCCATCGGTAATCTCCTTGACGGGAGCCCCGATCGCGAACTCTGCGACAGCAGGCGCAAGATCAACGATGCGGAACGTGCGCGGGGCCGAGGTCGACCCCTCGAATGCCTTCGCATCGGTCGGTGTGAACACCGCGGTTACCTCGTGCGCTCCGCCGACAAATTTCTTAGTCTCGAGTGTCGCGGAACCGTCGGCGACAGGGGCGGCCCCGAGGCTGGTCTCGCCCGCGAAGAACTCGACCGACCCGGTTGCTCCCTTGGGCTCGAGGCTCGCTGTGACGGTAACCGCTTCGCCGGCGAAGTCAGTTGGGTAATCGCCGAGAGGCTGGCCCGCGAGCTCGGTCGCTGTTTCCACAGCCGGCTCTGGTTGCGGCTCCGGAGCGGTCTGCCCCGCGAAGTACACCGGAGTGTAGGCCTCGTTTTGCGCCTTCACCGCTCCGTGCGCCCCAAAGGAGAAGACCCCGCACTGGTTGTCGACGCAGTCGATCGTGTCACCGAAGAAACTGGGCACCGATGAGCCTGGAACGGTGAGCTTTGCCGTCCAGCTGCCGTCGGCATTCATGACGCCATCGGCCACGCCACCGTCACCGGTGTTCTGGTGTGCGACAAAGATCGGTGCACCGTAGGTGTAGTCGCCGAACCCGACGGGGCCGCTCTGGCCGCCCTTGCTTCGACGCCACTTCTCGGTATCCTGCTGGTCTTTCATCGTGCCAAAGCCAACGTAGATCCCGCCCTGGCCCGTGCCCGGCTCGACCGCGGGGCCCGGGTCGAAGCCATAGCCCTTCACGGTGAGTTGCGTCGCCGCTCCGACGCGCAGCTGCTCCCCGGGCTCGACGACGATGTACGACGATGTGCCCTCGAGTGGGGTGCCTGTCGACGAGCCGGTCGGCTCGGGGTCGGGCTTCACAGCTGTCGAGGTGTAGCTCACCGAGATCGCACGTGGTGCCTTCGCCTGCTGCGCCGATCCGCTGCCACCCTGGTAGAAATCTGGCCGGAGTGCGGCGTCCAACCGCACGACGAACTCGTTCGGGAACGACGCGGTGAAGTCACCGGCCCACGTGCCCGCGGCTGTCTGCCCCTCCCACAGTGGTGTGACGGAGAAGCTTGTCTTCCCGCCATCGGTCTCAGCGGTCACACCGCGCACCACGGCGATCGTCACGCCAGCCGCCTCGGCGAGCTGCCCGCTCGGAGCGCTCCCCGAGAGGTCGGCGGTGATGTAGCCGTCGCCCGCAGCGTTCGCCCGCAGCACGGGGTTCGTGAGCACCACACGCTGCGAGTCGTTCGTGCGGGAGGCAAGCTGAATCGAGCCGGTGAAACGAATCTCGGTGTTGCCTGCCTCGTCGCGCTCGCCAGAGCCGCCAGTGAACACGAAGTCGCGCTCGGCGTCAGCTGCCGCTTCGGTGAGGGTGACGTCACCAGAAATCACAGACTTCTTGTGCGCGTTGACGCCGGTCGCCGCGATGTTGGTTACCGACCATGCAAGCTCAGCGCCCGTGATGTTCTCTGCCGCAGCGCCAACGTTGATGTCAGCGACAGCGCGCGCCGTATCGATGACACGCACGGTTCGCGCGGGGCTGTCGCTTGACTGCGAGGCGGCAAACTCCGAGTCGTTTGCTGGCACGAACCGCGCCGAGAGCACGCTCGCTCCCGCCGGCAGATCTTTCGTGACGAGCTTCGCGGTGCCTGACTCGACGGCTGCAGAGCCGACTACGGCCTCACCCGCAAGGAACTCGACGGTTCCCGCCGCGGATTCGGGCGATACCGTCGCCGACAGCGCTACCTCAGTCTCGCCCTTGATCGCGCCCGTTGCTGGGGCCGCGGCCGCGAGGGTTGTGGTGGTCTGTGTTGCCGGCGCGCCGGGGGTCGCAAACGTGACGGGGGTGAAGACCTCAACACCCGCCTGCTGCGCCCCGTGGGCACCGATCGCAATGACGCCGCACTGCTGCACGAGGCAGTCAATGGGGTTGCCGCCCTGGCTCGTAAACTGCGCTCCGGGAATCGTCAAAGAGCCCGCCCAGTTCCCGCTGCTATCCATCATGGGTGAGCCTGGCTCCGAGGTGTTTCCCGGGTAACTCACCATCGACTGGTTGATACCCGCGCCCGGCGCGTAGTCGTAGTTCGCGCCGCTCGCGCCGCCCTTGCTCGGAGCCCAGCTGCCCGGGTCTGCGGGGTTCTTCGGGTTGACAACGCCAAAGAGCAGGTAGGCGCCACCGAAGTTCTGCCCCCAGCCGTTGACCGTCGCGAAGTTCGTTCCGCTCAGCTCGAGCGTCGTTTCGGTGTCGGGGTTCAGCCCCTCACCCGGGGTCACACTCATCGTGATTGTGCGACCCGACTGATTTGTGCCGGTGCCCGTCGCCGTGCCGCCGGGTGCCGCGAAGGCTGGGCTTGTCACCAGCCCGCCGAACGCGAGCGTCGCCGCGGTACCGAGCGCGGCGCCCGCGACAAGCCGCCTGCGCAGCCCACCCCCGGTTCCTCGAAGTCGATTCATGATCTTCCTTTGCTTGTGTGTTGGTTCAAGAATGTTGTGCGTGAGCAAGGTGCTCAGCGCTCGCACAGCGTGCCGGCGCGCAGCGCAGATGCCTGTTCAGCACGGGCGCGCTCGCGCCTGAGCAGGGTGGCCCCGAGCAGCCCGAAGCTCAGCAGCAGCACGCCAGCGATGAGCGCCGTGCGGCCGTCAGACGGCCCGGCCGAAATCGCCGCGAGGCCGCCGTTGACCGCGGCACCGCCGTTCAGCTTCGGGTCGTTCAGCGCGTTCGGGTTGTTCTGCACCGGGGGTTTGTTCGGCTGCTCTGGGCGTGTGTTCGGGTTGATGTCGGTGTTTTCATCGAAGTAGACGGGCGTGAACACCTCGGCGTCGGCGTTCACCTTGCCGTGCGCCCCGAGCGTGAAGACGCCGCACTGTACCTTGTAGCAATCCACCGTTGCACCGTTGGCGCTCGTGAACTTCGAGCCGTAGACGAGAAACTCCGACTCCCAGTTCCCGTTCTTATCCATGGTCGGCGCTGTCGGCTCAGTCGTGTTGCCCGGGTAGTTCACCATTTGCTGGTAGATGCCAGCCCCGTCTGCGTAGGCGTAATCTCCCTGCGCAAACGAACCGCCCTGGCCGGGCATCTTGTCGACCCACCCGAACATCAGGTAAACGCCGCCGAAGTTGTCACCGCGGTTACTCGTCGGGAAGCCCTTGCCAGTCAGGGTGACCTTTTGGTCGCGGTCGGCAAGCGACTTCGCGGGGGTCACCGTCATCTCAGCACCCGAGCTCGGGTTCTTGCCCGTGCTCGTGCCGTTCGGCTTGCCCTTGCCGGTCTCCGTCGGAGGCCGCGGGTCGTCTGGCACGGTGCTCAGCGTGTAGTTCGCCCACCCAACAAGCGCCGACTCGGCGTCGACGACCGCGAGCGAGTACGCCCCGTCGGCGATATCGCCCGGCAGCGGTACGCTGATGCGCCCGTTCGTCGGTACGAGGAACCAGTCGAGGAAGCGGGGGTCGCCGTACGTCGCGACGCCTACCCAGGTATTCGCGTTCTCGGGCCCAACGTGCACGGTGAGGGTTCGCTGCGCAATGGCCAGCACCTGCACCTCGCCGCGGTTGCCCTCCGTCAGCTCTGCTTTCTTCGGCAGCGTTGGCGGGGCTGTCGGCCGCTCTGGCACGCCAGGGATGACGACTGTGCCGTCGTCATCGTCGCGATCGGGCCAGTTGGTTTCGTCTTGACCGGTGAAGAAGACCGGAACATATGCTTCGTTCTGCGCCTTCACCGCGCCGTGCGCCCCAAACGAGAAGATGCCGCACTGCGTTTCGAGGCAGTCGATCGAACCCCCGAAGAAATCAGGTATCACGCTGCCCGGCAGGCTGAGTTCGAACGACCACCGACCGTTCGCATCCATCATCGCGTTCGCGACGTCGCCGTCTTTGCTGTTCTGGTTCGCAACGAACGCGGGGGCACCGTAGGTGTAGTCAGCGACACCGACCGGGCCGCTCGAGCCGCCCTTGCTGCGGCGCCACTTCTCGGGGTTGTCTTGGTCTTTCATCGTGCCGAACCCGACATAGATGCCGCCCGAGTTCGTGCCCGCCTCAGCCGGCGGGCCCGGGTCAAACCCAAACCCTTCGACAAGCAGCGTTGTCGGAGCGTTCGCGTTGACAGCGTAGCCCGGGGTCACCCTGATAGTGGCCGGCGTGTCTGCGTATGGCTTGCCCGTGCTGGTGCCATACGGGCCGCTCTCGGCCCCAGGGCCACCCGGCTCACCCGGCCCACCGGGCTCGCCGGGGCCGCCCGGTTCGCCGGGCCCTCCGGGTTCGCCGTCGGTCGCGAGCGTGAGGTTGAGCGTGAACGGGTCGGTCCAGTCGTTCGGCGCAGCATACGTGGGGCCGCCGTACGACGGCAGGTGCACCGTCGCGATGTCTTCTGGGAACTTACCCTTTCCTGTCGTGAGCGTGAGCTTGCCCGATTCGTCAACCTTCAGCGCGTTTGGTTCGAGCTGAAATGTCGCAAGGGTGATGTCGTCAGTTCGAGTCTTCACGTTGTAGCTCTCGATGAGATCCACCACGACATTTGCTGTTCCGCCCGCGACCTCAAGCCGCACGTCTTCGAAATACAGCCAGTCCTCGCCAAACCCGTACATTTCGAACTGGCCTGCGAACGACAGGTTTGCAGTGCCAGCGGCGGCGTCGACCGTTCCGCCCGCCACCGCGGGGAAGGTGGCGTAGCCGTCTTTCGCGGAATACGAAGCGCCCGAGTAGGCCGCAACCCACCCCGCGGTGTGCCCGAAGGTCTCGAGATAGTTGCGAATCGAGCTGCGCACGCCCCATTTGAGGTCGCCGCCTGTCACCTGGGCTGTCGTCGCCGGCGCCGGTTCTGCGGCGATCGCGGGCGCTGCCTGCGCCGCTACAGCTGCCGGCAATAGCAGCGCGGCGAGCGCTCCCCCGGCCAACCACCGGCGCACCGGCCCCGCTGTCCGTAGTCGTGTCATTGCGTCTACGCTCCTCACTGTTGTATCGATTCTGAGAGTGCTTCGGCCCCTGCGCGCCTGCGTCGAACGACGACCACGACGATTGTGCCGAGCAAGATGAGCAGGGCTCCGCCGAGCACGGAGAAGACCGCGATTGTGCTCCCGGTAACGGCTGGCACCTGCGTCTCACTGGTTCCGGAGCCCCGCGGGTTCGCCTGAGACTGCTCCGGGGTCGGAGCGGGCGCTGCCTCGTTCGGCGCACCTGCCTGGGTGTCTGCCCCGAGATCGAGCACCGTCGCATCGTCGGTAAAGCTCTGCGCGCCGGTACCCGAACGCACCTCCCCGCTTGCTGTGCGGAAGCCGACCGGAGTGAACGACTCGTTGTTCGCGTTGAGCATGCCGTGCGCACCGATCGTGATGATGCCGCACTGCACGCGCAGGCAGTCGATCGTCGCGCCCTCGACGGCTTCACCCTCGTGCGGGTTGCCTGAGCTCGAGCTGAAGCTGCTCCCGGGAATTGTCATCTGCGCCGACCAGGTGCCGTCTGGCAGAATCATCGCGTTCGCGGCCTCCGCGGAGTCGCCGCCCTGGAACGCGACGAGCAGTGTTGATCCCGGGGTCGAGGCGTACCCGAAGCTTGTGCCAGATTTTCCGCCCTGGCTGGGGGTCCACGAGTTCGTCGCCGGGTCAGCCACTGCCCCGAAGAACACGTACACGCCTCCCGGCGCGTTGGGCTGGTACTGGAAGCCGCTGCCAGAGATTGTCACCGTGGTGGGTTCGCCGGCGTTGGGGCTCTGCGACACGTCGACCCTCGCAGCAGCGTGGGCCGGTTGTGCAAGCAGCACGATTGCGCTCGCGGCGAGCAGAAGCGCCGCCGCGATGCTTGCGAAGACACGCCGACCCGGGCCGGGCAGCACAATCTGGGGCGCGTTCATGGTGAAGTCTCGCTTTCTGCGGTTGTCTCGGGGGGTTGCTGGGTTGGGTCGCCCGGTGGTTCGTCTGCAAAGCGCACTGGCACGATGAGGAGAGACCCGTCGTGCTCGGGCAGCACTCGCACCGGGTGACGGTAGACCTCGCTCAGCCGCTCGGCGGTCATTACCTCGCCCGGGGTGCCCGCGGCCTGCATCGCACCGTCTGCGAGCAGCAGCACCTGATCTGCGTATGCAGCGGCGGCGCCCAGATCGTGCAGCACAACGATCACGGCGTTGCCGCGCCTGGCAGACTGTCTGGCGACCGCGAGCACCTGCTCCTGATAGTTGATGTCGAGGGCCGCGGTCGGTTCGTCGAGCAGCAACAGGGTTGTGCGCTGCGCAAGCGCGCGGGCGAGCGACACTCGTGCTCGCTCGCCGCCAGAGAGCGACGTGAAGTTGCGATCTGCGAATCGGAAGGTGTCGCTGCGCAGCATTTCTTGGGCGATCACCCTGTCGTCTTCTGCGACCGAGGTGATCGACTGCCACGGCGCGCGCCCCATCTTTACGACGTCGACCACGTCAAACGGAAACGCGATCGTGCTGGTTTGTCGGAGCACCGCACGTCGCAGGGCGAGCTCCCTGTTCGGGTAGTCCTTGACCTCGCGGCCCTCCAGCTCGATCGAGCCGCCGTAGCTCAGGTCGCCCGCGAGCGCGCCGAGCAGCGTCGATTTTCCGGCTCCGTTGGGGCCGATGATCGCGAGCACTTCGCCGGCGCGCACCTCGCAGCTCACCCCGCGTACGATCTCGGTGCCGCCGAGCGCGATCGACACGTCGACTGCGCGCACGACAATCTCGCCGAGAGCGGGGCGCGCTGGCGCGGTGAGTGAGCGCCCGAGGCGCTGCAGCGCGCTCACAGCCAGCCACCGTTCTTCGTGCGCGAGCGCTTGATGAGAATGAAGAAGAAGGGCCCGCCGATGAGCGCCGTGATCATGCCGAGCGGCAGCTCTGCGTAGGGCACAGCGGTGCGCGCAAAGGTGTCAGCGAGTACGAGTAGCAGCGCGCCGCCGAGCGCGCTGGCCGGCACGAGCACCTTGTGGCCTGGCCCAACGAGCATGCGAATCAGGTGCGGCACCACGAGCCCGACGAAGCCGATAATGCCAGCGAACGCAACCGCAGCCGCGGTGAGCACCGCAACAATCGCAATGGCGTAGATGCGCAGCCGCTCGATGTTCACCCCGAGATGCCGTGCGGCGTCGTCTCCCAGGCTGAGCAGATCGAGCTTGCCCGCGATGCCAAACGCCAACACGAGGCCGACGACGAGCAGCGGTAGCACGGTCGCGACCGCGTCCCAGAGCGCGCCGGCGAGACTGCCCATCTGCCAGAAGACGATCTGTTCGCGCTGGTTCATATCTGCGGCAAATGTCATGAGCGCGAGCGCTGCGCCGCAGAACGCGTTCACTGCGACGCCAACGAGAATCAGGGTGACCACCTGGGTGCGGCCGCGCGAGCGCGCCATCGAATAGATGAGCATGGCGGTCAGCGTGCCTGTCACAAATGCCCCGATCGGGAGCGCGAAGCTGCTCCCAGCCGCGAGCCCGGTCACGATCATCAGGCTCGCACCCATCGCGGCGCCCGACGAGACGCCGACGATGCCGGGGTCTGCGAGCGGGTTGCCGAAAACGCCCTGCATGATTGCGCCCGCTGCGGCGAGCGCGGCGCCGACGAACACGCCGAGCACGACGCGCGGGAAGCGTACCTCCCACAGGGCAGCGTCGGCCAACGGGTGGCTGGGTGCCGCGCCGCAGCTTAGCCCGGCTCGGCGGCAGAGCGAACCGATGACCTCAGTGACCGGTATCTGCATCTGGCCGAGTGCCGCCGAGAGCAGCGTCACCACGACAAGCCCGGCGCCGAGAGCGATGAAGAGCACCGCGACCCTGCGCTTGCGGGGCTTCGGCAGGGCAGCTGGCTGTGCGTCGTAGTCAAGAACGCGGGGCAGTTCGGCTGGCGCGCCAGCCGAACGCGTGATGTCTGCGAGGCGTGGCTGCTCCGGTGGCTCCGGGAGTTCCGGGCTCGGCCGATGCGCCCCCGGCGGCGCGGTGTGCTGCTGACTCATGAGGCCCGCACCTCCTCGAGCGGTGCGCGATAGATCGCTTCCGCGAGCGCTGCGAGCACCTCTGGTGTGCGCGGGCCCCACGTGAACATCTCGTAGTCGCTCATGTCGACGACGCGTTGGCGCTGACCCGCCGGGGTCTGCGCGACGCCAGGAACGGTCATCAGCCCATCGACGCCGCCGACCGATTCGAGACCGAGAGTAAGCATGAGGTAGAGGTCTGGTTCGAGCCGCATGAGCCCTTCCGCGGTCAGGGATCCGCTCACCCAACCGAGCTCACCAGCAACATCGATGCCGTTGAGTTCTTTGATGAGCACGCCGGCGATGCCGGTCGACCCGTCTGGGTCGTTGCCATACATGTAGTACACGCCAGCCCGGCCGCGCATGTAGAGAAACACCATGCGCACCCGGTCAGCTTCGTCTGTTGGTGCGAGCTCCGCGATCTGCGCGCGCGTGGCCTGCAGGCGCCGGTCGAAATCGAGCACGTACTGCTCACCGAGCTCGGAGACGCCGAGGGCCGTCGCAACGTCTCGAATCTGCCGCGGAATGTCGTCGATGCTCTTCGCTGGGTCGAAGAACACGACGGGAATGCCAGAGTTGCGCATCTGCAATTGCACGTCGTACGGGCCAACGCTGTAGTCGGTGAGAATGAGCGTCGGCGCGAGCTCGAGAATTGACTCTGCGTTGAGCGCGTGGCCGTTCATCACGAGCGGCAGATCTTTCGCGGAGTCGAAGCCGGTGGTGAGGTCTCGGCCGACAACTTGCGGGCCAAAGCCGAGCCCGAACACCACCGAGGCGAGGCTGCCCGTGCCGTCGAGCGCGAGAATGCGGCTAGTGTCGGTGATCTCTACAGCGACGTCATCGAGCCCCGTGAAAGTCACCGGCAGCTGCGGCTTGGGCTCGGTCGTAATCGGGGTGATGTCGCCAGATTTCAGCAGCGCCGTGTCGGGCCCTTCGAACAGACGCGGGCTCTCTGCCGACGCCGCGGCGCTGTCGATAATCTCGGGGTTCTCGCCGACGAGGAGTGCGCACCCGGCAAGCGATACCACGAGAATCCCACCGAGAACCAGGCTGAACAACGATCTCGGGCGGGGCAGATGCGCGCGGCAAACACCGCGCTCAATTCGTCTCATGAAGGTAAGGCTAACCTTATTTAAGGGTCGAAATCAAGACTTCATCTGATGTAGGTTAGGTTCTACTTACTTAGATCTGATGATTATGGTTCGGGGCGCTGCCGCTGAGCCGCTATGTGGCCAGCGCTGGCTCGCGAGTCGCTGTCGCGCACCACACACCACCCACCATCTGGAGAAACGTGACTTCCTCAAAGCCAGGCACACACCGCCCCCGAGGGGCCCTCATGCGACGGCCCCTCGCCCGCTCTGCTCTCGCGGCGATGCTCGGCTGCGCCGTGCTGCTCGGCCCGCTCTCCGGCGTGTCGGTACCGGGTCAAGCCGGCGCCGCGTTCGTGGGAGCCGGTGGCGCCCAGGCACTCGCGGCCGGCGCCGATTCGGCCCCAGCGTCGGTCGACGAGGCCATCACCTCAGAGGTCGCTACGCTCCTCGCCCCCTCACCCGAGAGCGCGCCAGCGGGCACAGCAGAGAGCGAGCCCGTCGCCGACTGGGTCGACCCAGCAGCCCGCACGGGCGAGCTCCTCGTGCTCTTCGACGACCCCGGCGTGCCTCGGGAGGCGCAGGGCTCCCCCGAGCTCGCGGCCGAGGCGCTGCAGCAGCAGGCAGACTCTCGCTGGAGCAGCGTCGAGGCGGCCCTCGACAGGCTCGAGCGCGCCGGCTCTGTGCGGGTGCTCAACCGCTTCTGGGTCACCAATGCCGTGCTCGTCGAAGCCGAGCTCACCGACGCAACGATGCGCACCCTTGCGGCGCTGCCCGGAGCGACAGAGGTGGTGCCAAACCACACGGTCGAGGGGCTCGCCGAGGAGGGGCCGACCCCGAGAGAGGCGCCAGCTGTGCCAGCCGCGACGACGCTCGCCGAGGGGCCGCAGCTCACGTACGGCCTCGAGAAGATTCGCGCGCAAGAGGTGTGGCGAGATTTTGGCGCCAGGGGGCAGGGCGTGCGCGTTGCGGTGCTCGACACCGGCGTCGACGCGACACACCCAGATATCCAGGGTCGGCTTGTCGGGCGCGACACGGGAGACCCAAGTTACCCCGGCGGGTGGATCAATTTCACCCGCTCGGGCACACCGGTCGTGAGCAAGCCGAGCGACCCCGGCTCGCACGGCACCCACGTCGCCGGCACGATCGTTGGCGGGGCCGCCTCTGGCACCCAGATCGGCGTCGCCCCCGAGGCAGAACTCATGGCCGCAAACGTGCTCAGCGGCGGCGGCAGCACCGCGAAGATCTTCGCAGCCCTCGAGTGGGTTGTCTCGCCATACGACGGCACCGGCAAACCGGCGGGTCGTGCGGCCGATGTCATTAACATGTCGCTCGGCTCTGGGGCGTACGACAGGACCCTGATCAAGCCGATCCAGAACGTGCGCAAGGCCGGCATTTTCCCCGCCATCGCAATCGGCAACGCGCCCTGCGGGCCCAACGGCACCTCGAGCCCCGGAGATATTTTCGAAGCCTTCGGCGTCGGCATGACCGACGCCAACGATGTCGTCGCAGCGGGGTCGTGCGGTGCCACAACGAACTGGCCGGCTGCCGTAGCAGCCGAGCACGGGTGGCCTGCAAACTTCATCAAGCCCAATGCTTCGGCCCCCGGCGTGGCAGTGTTCTCAGCGATGCCCGGCGGGTTGTGGGGCGACTCCACCGGCACGTCTATGGCGACACCGCACGTCGCCGGAGCCGTCGCGCTCATGCGCTCCGCGCAGGCGGGTTTGAGCGTCACCGAGCTCGAGCGTGCCCTCGAGTCGACCGCGTGGCACCCTGACGGCGCCACGCAAGACTCACGCTACGGTTTCGGCCGCATCGATGTGCACCGCGCCGTCTCTCAGGTGATCGGCACCTCGGGTGTCATCGGTAGCGTCGTCGATGCCAGCACAGGTGCCCCGGTACCGGGGGCCTCGGTGAGTTTTGGCGAACACGGCGAGACCTGGGTCACCGACGCAGACGGCATCTTCACGGCGACGCTGCCTCCGGGAAGCTACCGCTTCAGCGTCGAGCGGTTTGGGTTCGAAAGCGCCGTCTCAGAACACATCGCCGTGACAACCGGCGGGTACGAGAAGCTCGCAATACCGCTCACCCCCATCACCGTCGGGAGCATCTCAGGCCTCGTCGTCGACCACGCCACCCAGCTTCCGATCTCCGGCGCAACGGTCGCCCTGCTCGGCCAGCCCATTTCTGTCACGACCGCCGGCGACGGCAGCTATCGATTCGACGGCCTGCCGCACGGCGAGTACCGCGTTCGCGTCAGCGCAGACGGCATGCAAGATGCGACGTCGGCGCCGGCCCAGGTGAAGGCAGCGCTCGATACCCGAGTGAACTTCTGGCTAGCCGCGAAGTCTCGCGTGCTCGTACTCGGAGACAGCGGGGGCCGCACAACAGCGCTCCTCGCAGACAACGGCCTCGTCGCAGACCGCGCCGACGGGCTTCCCGCCGACGTCGGGCTGCTCGCCAGTTACTCCGCTGTCGTGTGGGACACGCCGGCGGAGCTCAGCCAGGCCGAACTCACCGCCGCGCGAGCAGCGGCAGCGAAGGCCCACACTGGCATGGTATGGCTCGATCTCGGTTCGAGCGAGCTCAGCGGCATCGCTCAGCTGCAGCGAATCGAGGCAAACCCGCGGGTCAGGGAGCACGCCAACGACCGCACCCTCACGTCGACGGGGTACAGCGTCACCGCCCCGCACGCGATCTTTGCCGGCGGCGCGCTGAGCCCCGACCCGCTGCAGCCCGGCGCACTGCTGCTGCAGAACACCGCTCAGGGTGGCCCAAAGTTCACCGCCTGGTTCTCGGAACTTGCGGGCGAGCAGGTCACCACACTCGCCGAGGCAGTCGGCGTGCGGCAAGACGAGACCGATGCACAGGCCCCACGGGTGGTCGAGCCCCTCGGCACCGGCATTGCTGTCGACGAGCGCGAAGACAGCAGGCAGGTGTACCTTTCGCTGCACGCAACCACCTCGGCAGCCGATGCGCGAACGTGGTCTGCCGCCTCGCAGCAACTGCTGCTGAACTCGGTGGTCTGGGCCGGGCCGGCCGCGTCTCAGGCGCCCGAGCCTGAGATCACCGTACCGACCGAGCCCACCGTCACCCCGCCGACACCGGGCGGCACCGGCCCGGCGAAGCCACCCGCTGCCGTTCTGCCGCCCGCCCAGCCAGCGCTCACCCCCGCACGCGCGTCGGCGACCGCCCCGGCTGCCCAGGCGCAACCGAAGCCCGAGCACACCCCGAAGCTGCCTGTCGCAGCCGCCAGCCTGCTCACCCAGGCGAACGCCGGCGGTGTCACGGCCGAGGTGAAAGACGGCATCGCGCACGTCACGATTCCGGGCGCGAAGCCCGGCGATTGGTTCTTCTTGCACGTCTACCCGCAGCGGCTCCCTGTTGGGTGGATTCGGGTCAACGACGAGGGTGTGCTTCGCATCGACATCACGCGCCTCGGTGCCGGAGAATATCGCTTCGCCTTCACCAACGCCGACGATGAGTTCGTCGGGTGGGCAGCCGTCACCGTCGCCGGGCAGGCGGCCTCCGAGGCTGCCGCGATCTCGGCACTGGCGCCGCCGCGGGTCGCCAACGAGCCCGAGGCCCAAGCAGGCTTCGGGTTGAGCACCGCAGAGCAGGTGATGCTCCTCGGCGCCGCCATCGTCGTACTTGCGACGGCGGGCGTCGTGCTCTTTGGCACGCGGCGGGAGCCCGGCACTGGGCCCGCCACTGGGCCCGCCACCCCGGCGCCGGCGGCCGGCGCCGGCGGGGCGTCGGGCGACAGCAACGGGGGCCAGCTGTGAATCGCCCCCTCGCAGCGCTCACGGGCATCGCGGTGATCGCGGGCGTGACGCTCCTGGGTTTCGGTGGCTGGCAGCTCGCGAACCCGACACCGAACGATGCTCCCACGAGCGAGCGGCGGGCAGTCGCCCCCAGCGAGGTCGCCCCGCTCCCCCCTGCCGCCGTGCCGCACGCGCTCACGATTCCCGCGCTCGGCTTTCAGAGCGAGGTGTTCGAGTTCCAGACCGGCGGCGCGCCAGAGCTCAACCCACCTGACGCTGAGCGGGCGTATTGGCTGAGCGACTACGGCCTACCCGGGGCAGGGTCTGACAACACTGTGTACCTTATCGGGCACACTTCGGCAGACGGCCGGGCCGTGTTCGACCCCCTCGTCGACCGCGAGGCGCAGCACAGCAGGGTGCTCCCCGGCGACGAGATTTGGCTGGAGACCGCCACCGGCACGGTCGTGTACGAGACCATCGCTGTCGAGCGACACGAGAGGCAGCGCCTCGCCGACGTCGACAACGTGTGGACGAC
The DNA here is from genome assembly GCF_039528015.1 of Leucobacter albus. Lineage (NCBI taxonomy): Bacteria > Bacillati > Actinomycetota > Actinomycetes > Micrococcales > Microbacteriaceae > Leucobacter > Leucobacter albus. The sequence goes on from NZ_BAAAKZ010000008.1 coordinate 209,217, forward strand.
TGCGCCGGGCAGGCTCGTGCTGGTGACGTGCTTCTTCGAGGCGAGCACCGACACGGTTTCCGACAACCTGGTGGTCTTTGCCAGGGCGCTAAACGACGAATGACGCCCGGCGTGGGGCCGGGCGTCATTCGTTTGGGCGTAGCTTGGGCGTAGCTTAGGCGTCGCCGGGCATGCAGCAGCTGCCGCCGCAGCACGAGCCACCCGCGGCACTGTCGCCGAGCAGGTTCAAGATCTCGGCGGTCTCAGCGCCGGCGAAGGCAGCTGCCCCCGCGATGCCCGCGTCGGCCATCGTGGCCCCGGTAGCATCGGCCGCGCCGGTGTTCAGTTCGATGGGCTGCGGCGACGCCTCGGTCGCCTGCGTCGTTGTCTCGTTCATCTTCGGTCCTCTCCTGCGTGAATTCTATGCCTGCCACCTGGCGTGCGCGCCCGGGCAAAAAGTTCTCTCAGCGTGGGCTCAGCCCGCCTCGCGCCCCTCGGCCTCGAGCGTGAGCACCTGTTCGAAGGCGCTCACGAACATCTCAGGCTGCTGCGCGCCCGAAACGCCGTACTTCTCGTTGATGAGGTAGAACGGCACACCGGTCACCCCGAGCATGCGAGCGCGTGTGATGTCTTGGTCGACGGCCTCGCCGAAGCTCTCGTCTTCGAACGCGTCGTGCACCTCTTCGGGGTTCAGCCCAACCTCGTCGAGCACGGCGCCAACCTGCTCGGGGTCGCTGACATTCACGCCCTCCTCGAAGTAGGCCTTGAAGAGCCGCGCGAGCACCTCGTCGTAGATGCCCTGCTGCTTCGCGAGGTGCAGCACGCGGTGCGCGGCCTGCGTGTTGGTGTGAGCGACCCTGTCGAAGTCGAAGGTGATGCCCTCGGCCGACGCCATCGCCGTCATCTGGCCGAGCATGTCTTCGACCTGCTCGCGCGGCATGCCCTTGTGTTTCACGAGGAAGTCGACCTCGCTGCCGTCGAAGTTCAGCGGGGTGTCGGGGGCGAGCTCGTAGCTGTGCCCCTCGATCTCGAACTCAACCTCGGGGTTCGCGGCCTGAAACTGCGCCACCGCCGAGCGGAAGCGGTTCGCGCCGAGGTAGCACCACGGGCAGGCGATATCTGACCAAATGTCAATGCGGATCGTATTACTCACGCATGCTGCAACCCAGCGGCCGTGGGTTCTATTCCGCCGGCCGGCAAAGTCGGTGTCTGGGGTCGGGGTCTGGGCCGGGGGTCGGGGGTCGGGGGTCGGGGCCGCAGCCGCGCCAGCGCCCGCGGATCCGCCCCCGCGCTAGCCCTCGATGATGCGCGCGCCGTGCACCGGCCCCGTGACCGTGAGCGCGCTCACACCGGCGCGGCTGAGCACCGACTTCAGCTCGGAGGCCTCCTGCGCACTCGCAACCAAGAACGCCACCGTCGGGCCCGAGCCCGACACGATGCCAGCGAGGGCGCCACGCGACTCCCCCAGCTCAAGCAGCTGCGTCAGTTCGGGTGCGAGCCTGAGGGCCGCGGCCTGCAGGTCGTTGTGCATCGAGTCTGCGAGCGACTCTGCGTCGCCAACGCGCACGGCCTGCAACACCGCAGTCTCAACCTTCACGTACTCCGGTTGCTGCCCGAGCTCGCTGCGGTGGTCGTCGCGGTGCCTGTCGAGCATGCTGTAAACCTCGGGTGTGCTCAGCCCGCCTGCCGACAGCGCGAGCACCCAGTGAAACGTGCCCTTGGCGAGCGCCGGGCTGAGCTCGTCTCCGCGGCCCGTGCCGACAGCGGTGCCGCCCTCGAGTGCGAAGGGCACATCTGCCCCGAGCTCTGCGGCGAGCGTGACGAGCCCCGCGCGCCCCAGACCGGTGCCCCAGAGCTCGTCGCAGGCGAGCAGGGTCGCGGCGGCGTCGGCCGAGCCGCCGCCCATGCCACCGGCGATTGGCACGCGTTTCAGCACGGTGAGGTCGACCCCTCCCCCGTACCCGGTGTGCGCGGCGAGCAGCTTCGCCGCGCGAATCGCGAGGTTCGTGTCGTCAGTCGACAGCCCGGAGGTGTCGATCGGGCCGCCGAAACGCAGCTTGAACGTGTCGCACTCCGTCGCGGTGACCTCTTCGAAGAGCGACACCGCCTGGTACAGCGACGCCACCTCGTGGTAGCCGTCGTCTTGCAGGGCTCCCACACGGAAATACACGTTGATCTTGCCGGGCGCACGCACGGTGATCGATCGTCGCTGGTCGGTCCGCATGGTACCTACGCTAGCCTAACTCCGCGGTCGCGCGTGACGCGCGATGGCGAGGAAGTCTTCGATGTGCAGCTGCTCTGCGCGAGCTGTGGGCGCGATGCCAGCGGCCTCGATCGTCGCCACGGTGTGTTGCTGCCCGAGCACGGGCTGCAGCGCCTGCCGAATCATCTTGCGGCGCTGCGCGAACGCGGCGTTCACGAGCTCGAAGGTGAGCTCGCGCTCGGCCTCGCTCCCGAGAGGCGTATCGCGCTTCGCGTACGACACGAGCACCGAATCGACGCCGGGCACGGGCCAGAAGATGCGTCGGCTCACCGTGCCCGCGATCGCCCAGTCGCCGTACCAGGCGGCCTTCGCGCTCGGCGATCCGTACTCCTTCGAGCCGGGGCCGGCGGCGATGCGGTAGCCGACCTCGGCCTGCACCATCACGAGGCCTCGCTTGAGCCCCGGGATGAGCTCGAGCAGGTGCATGAGTATCGGCACCGACACGTTGTACGGAAGGTTCGCGACGAGCGCGGTCGGCGGCGCAGGGAGGGCCGCGAGCTGCGCGGCGGTGAGGTCGAGCGCGTCGGTGTGGATCACGCGGAACCGCTCGGCGGCCTCGGGCTGCATCGCGCGAATCGTGTTCGGCAGCTCGGCCGCGAGCCTCGAGTCGATCTCGATCGCCGTGACGTCGGCCCCGACCTCGGTGATGCCGAGCGTGAGCGAGCCTAGGCCGGGGCCAATCTCGATCACGGCCTCGCCGCGCTCGACGCCAGCGAGCCGCACGATCTTGCGCACCGTGTTCGGGTCGATCACGAAGTTCTGGCCGAGCTTCTTCGTCGGCGAGACGTCGAGGCGCTCCGCGAGCTCGCGAACCTCGACGGGGCCGAGCAGCGCGCTACTCATTGCCGCCCCGCACTGCTGGCTGCGCTGTTGCTTGCACTGCTGGCTGCGCTTCGCCTGGCTCCATCTCCCACGACCCGTAGACCCGCTCGGTGTTGGCCGCGAGCCGGCGGCAGACGTCTTCGAGCGGCTCCCCCGTCACCTCGGCGATGCGGCGCACGGTGTGCGGCATGAGGTAGGGCGCGTTGGGGCGGCCGCGCAGCGGCTCGGGGGTGAGAAACGGCGCGTCGGTCTCGACGAGCACGAGCTCGGGCCTGGCGACCTCGAGCGCCTCGCGCAGGGCGGGCGCGTTCTTAAACGTCATAGTGCCTGCGAACGACATATACCAGCCGCGCTCGTTGCAGATGCGCGCGAGCGCGGCGTCGCCCGAGAAGCAGTGAAACACCGTGCGCTCGGGGGCGCCAACGCGGCTGAGCGTGGCGACAACCTCGTCGTGCGCGTCACGGTCGTGAATCTGCAGCGCGATCCCGTTCGCCTTCGCGATCTCAATGTGCGTCTCGAACGACTCATACTGCGCGTCTCGGCCGTCTTCGCCGGTGCGGAAGAAATCGAGCCCGGTCTCGCCGACCGCCCGAACGCGCGGCTGCGCTGCGAGCCTCGCGATCTCGGAGAGGTGCTCAGACAGCTTGCCTGCGGCCGCGAGCCGCGGCGCCTCGTTCGGGTGCAGCGCGACCGCGGCGAGCACGCGCGCGTCGTTCGCAGCGAACTCGGCGCTCCACCTGCTCGTCTCGAGGTCGGTGCCGACCTGCACCACGCCGCGCACGCCGACCGACTCGGCACGCGCGAGCGAGTCGAGCGGGTCGAGGGTGTCGACGCCGTCTTCGAACTCGAGGTGCGTGTGGTTGTCGTACAGCGCAAACGGCAGCGGCTCGGGGCTCGCGGGCCGCGTCAGGTCGCGCGTCTGCTTCCCAGGGCCCGCGGGCGCCTCGCGGCGCTTGCGAATTCCGCCCGCGGGAGCCTGCGAGGGCGTCGCCCCCTCAGCTGCGTGGCTCACTTACTGTCGCCCTCGGTCTCGATCCGAGGGAACAGCACGGGCAGCGGGTGCTGGGTGGCGCCGGCGGGCAGGCGCCCCCAGGCGCCGGCCTCGCGAATGGGCTGCGCGGCGAGCGCGCCGAGCGTCTCCTCGGCGCCGAGCGCGGCCCAGAGCTTGCCCGTCGACTCTGGAATCACCGGGTGCAGCAGCTCCGCGAGCACGCGCAGGCCCTCGCTCACCGTGTAGAGCACGGTGCCGAGTCGCTCGCGCTGGCCCTCGTCTTTCGCGAGCACCCACGGCTGCTGCTCGGTGATATAGCCGTTCAGCGCGTCGACGAGCTCCCAGATCGATGAGAGCGCCTCGTGAATAGCGAAGGCCTCAATGTGCGCGTCAGCGCTGGCCGCTGCCTTCGCGGCGAGGGTGCGGATCGCCTCGTCTGCCGCCTCCTCGGCCGCTGCCTGCGGCACGACGCCGTCGAAGTACTTCACGTTCATCGCGAGCAGTCGGCTCGCGAGGTTGCCGAAGCCGTTCGCGAGCTCCGCCTGGTAGCGGGCCGCGAGGTCTTCCCAGCTGAACGAGCCGTCGTGGCCGAACGAAACGGCACGCGAGAAGTAGTAGCGGAACGCGTCGGCGCCGAACGTGTCGGTGATCTCGTTCGGCGCGATGCCGGTGAGCTTCGACTTCGACATCTTTTCGCCGCCGACGAGCAGCCAGCCGTGCGCGAACACGTTCGTCGGCACGTCGAGCCCCGCCGCCATGAGCATCGCCGGCCAGATCACGGCGTGGAAGCGCAGAATGTCTTTGCCGACGATCTGCACCGCTGGCCAGTGCTTGAGGTCTGCCGCCGGGTCTGCCGGGTTCTGGCCGTAGCCGCGCGCGGTGATGTAGTTCAGCAGCGCGTCGAACCAGACGTAGGTGACGTGGCTCGAATCCCACGGAATCGGAATGCCCCAGTCGAACGAGGTGCGCGAGATCGAGAGGTCTTCGAGCCCCTGCTGCACGAAGGCAATGACCTCGTTGCGGGCGCTCGCGGGCTGCACGAAATCGGGGCGCTCCTCATAGAGCGCGAGCAGCCGGTCTTGGAAGGCGCTCATCTTGAAGAAGTAGTTCTTCTCTTGGAGCAGCTCGAGCGGCTTCGAGTGAATCGCGCAGACCTTCTGGCCCTCGAACTCGCCCTCGCCGTCGACGATCTCGCTCTTGGGCTTGAACTCCTCGCACCCGACGCAGTAGAGCGCCTCGAACTCGCCGGCGTAGACGTGCCCGTCGTCGTAGAGCCGCTGCAAGAACGTCTCGACGCCTGCCTGGTGGCGCGCGTCGGTCGTGCGAATGAAGTCGTCGTTCGAGATGTTGATCGTGTCGAGCAGTGGCTTCCACGCGGTCTCGACGAGCCTGTCTGCCCACTCCTTCGGCTCGACGCCGTTCGCGGTCGCCGTGCGCAGAATCTTCTGGCCGTGCTCGTCGGTGCCGGTGAGGAAGAAGGTCTCGTCGCCCGCCTGGCGGTGCCAGCGCGCGAGCACGTCGGCGGCTACCTCCGTGTACGCGTGCCCGATGTGGGGCGCATCATTCACATAGAAGATCGGCGTGGAGACGGAAAACGAAGACGACTGGGCCATGGGCTCCATTCTATTGCCAGGATGGAGCGCGCGTTGCCGTGTTACACAGCGGGCCTGGTTGGTGCTCCCGCGACCAAAATCACGGGCTCGTGGCGCACCGGGAAATTCACCGAGCGCGCGATGAAGCAGTTCTTGTAGGCATCGGTGTGTGCCTCACGCGCCGCGTCGACCATCGAGGCGTCGGCGACCGTTACCTCGGGCCGCAGCGTCACCTCGGTGAACTGGCCGCCCATGCCCTCTTGGCGCATCGTACCGGCCGCGCGGTCGCGGTACGCGGTGACAACGACCCCCGCCCGCACCGCCATGTGCAGGTACGACAGCATGTGGCACTGCGCGAGCGCGGTGACGAGCAGCTCCTCGGGGTTCCAGCGGTCGCGGTTGCCGTGGAAAGTGGGGTCGGCCGAGCCCTCGAGCTCCTCTTTGCCTGCGGCGCGAATCACGAGCTCGCGGCCGTACTCGCGGTAGCCGCTCGTTCCGGTACCCCGGTTGCCGCGCCACTCGACTTCGATCTCGTACTCGTGTTCGGTTCGCATAGCCCTATCGTAGAGTCCCCGGGGAGTCGGGAGTAAGCTTGCCCCATGACCTCAGACATGTTGGAAGCAGAAATCACTCAGGAGCGCAAGCTCGTTACCGAGATCCCTGGCCCGCGCTCGCGCGAGATCCACGAGCGTCGTCAGCGAGTCATCCCACCCGGCGTCCACACCGTCTTCCCCGTCTACATCGACCGCGCGCACGATTCGATTGTCGTCGACGTCGACGGCAACCAGCTCATCGATGTGTGCGGCGGCATTGGCGTCACCACGATCGGCCACACCGACGAGGCCGTCGTCGCGGCCGCGCGCGAGCAGGTCGGCAAGGTTACGCACACGCTCTTCACGATGAACGCCTACGAGCCCTACGTGCGCGTCGCCGAGCTGCTCGCCGAGCACGTGCCAGGCGACGGCGAGTACAAGACCCTGCTCATGAACTCGGGCGCCGAGGCCGTGGAGAACGGCGTGAAGATCGCCCGCAAGTTCACCGGCCGCCCCGGCGTCGCGGTGCTCGAGCACGCCTACCACGGCCGCACGATGCTCACGAGCAGCATGAACCACAAGGGTGCCCCCTACGCGCTCGGCTACGGCCCGCGCGCAGGCGATATCTACCGCGCCCCGAACTCGCACCCGCTGCACGACGGGCTGACCGGTGCCGAGGCCGCTGCCCGCACCATTCGCCACCTCGAGAAGACCGCTGGCGCGGCTGACCTCGCGTGCCTCGTCGTCGAGCCGATTCAGGGCGAGGGCGGCTTCGTCGTGCCAGCCGATGGCTACCTCCCAGCGCTCGCCGCGTGGTGCAAGGAGAACGGGATCGTCTTCATCGCCGACGAGGTGCAGGCCGGCATGGCCCGCACCGGCACCATGTTCTCGATCGAGCAGTTCGGCGTGCAGCCCGACATCGTGCTCTCGGCCAAGGGCATCGCCGGCGGCCTGCCGCTCGCGGGCATCACGGGCCGCGCCGAGATCATGGACAAGTCGATGCCGGGCGGCCTCGGAGGCACCTTCGGCGGCAACCCCGTCTCGTGCGCCGCTGCGGTTGCCGTGTTCGAGCGCATCGAGAGCCTCGGGCTGCTCGCCGAGGCGAAGCGCATCGAGCAGACCTTCGGCGGCGCGCTGCGCGAGCTGCAGGGAGAGTTCGACGCGATCGCCGAGGTGCGCGGCAAGGGCGCAATGCTCGCGATCGAGATCGTGAAGCCCGGCACGCTCGAGGGCGACGCCGACCGCGTCAACGCCATCATCGACTACGCGGGCAAGCAGGGCGTCATTCTGCTGTCTGCTGGCCTGTACGGCGAGGCCATTCGCTTCCTGCCGTCGCTGAAGATGAGCGACGAGCTGCTGCTCGACGTCGTCAGCGTGCTGCGCGAGGCGTTCGCCGCGACCGCGTAGGGGCTCCCCCAACGCAACACACAGCTGCGGGCCAGGCGATTCAGTTCGCCTGGCCCGCAGCTGTGTGTTGGCTTGTTGGTGCTTTTGGGTTGCTTGTTGTTGCGGTGTGCGGGGCTTGGGGTCCGGCTTGGGGCAGAGCACTGGCACCAGCGCGGGGCCCGGGGCCCGGGGCTCGGGGCTCGGGGCCGTGGCGCCCGGCCTGCACAATCGGGGTCGATCTACCGAACATATGGCTCGCCGGGACAGAAACGCCCCTGGCTGTGCAGATCACCCCCGGTTGTGCAGGCAGGGCCCCCGGTTCTGCAGCACCCGCCCGCGCCAAGCAGCACCCACCCCCGCCAAGCAGCACCCACCCCCGCCAAGCAGCACCCACCCCCGCCAAGCAGCACCCACCCCCGCCAAGCAGCACCCGCCCGCGCCAAGCAGCACCCGCCCGTGACGCCCGCTACTCGGCCAGAGCGGCCGCCTCGTCGACAATCGCTGCGAGATCAGACACCCGGTGCGCGAAGCGCCCGAGAAACAGGCCGTCGACGCTGTCGCCTAGCTCTGCAAGGGTGCCGCGCTGGGCGCTGCCGCCGTAGATCACAGACGCCTCGGCGCCGGCAAAGTGGGCGCCGAGCCAGGCGCGCAGCCGGTCTGCGACGAAGCGCACGTGCGCCGCGGGAGCGGGCACCGGCCGGCCGATAGCCCACTCGGGCTCGTACGCCACGACGATCTCGCTCGTTGCGCTCAGCTGCGTGACATGCCCGAAGGCGTCTTCCAGCTGCGCGATGCACTCCGCGGCGGCGAGCTCGGGGGTGCCTGCCCGCTGTTCACCGACACAGAACACGGGGGTCAGCCCGTTGCGAAACGCCGCGTTGAGCTTCTGCCCGACGACGGCGGGGGTCTCGCCGAAGATGCGCTTGCGCTCGGCATGACCGACCTCGACGTAGCGGCAGCCGAGCTCTGCGAGATCGGCCCCGCTGACGGCGCCGGTGAAGGCGCCGCGGTCTTCCCAGTGCAGGTCTTGAGCGCCCCAGGCGACCGGCGTGCCCGCGAGCTGCTGGCGGGTCTGCGCGAGCGCGGTGAGGCTCGGGAGTGCGAACAGGCGCACCCGCTCCCCCGCAACGGCCGGGTGGCGGGCGGCGAGCTCGGCGAGCTCCCCGGCCCACGCCCCGGTCGCGGCGACGTCGAGGTAGAGCTTCAGGCTGACCCCGAGAATGGGCAGCGGCCGAGCGACAGGCGCGCCAGGCGCGCCCTGCCCCACGGCCCCGCTACTCACAGCTGCCGGTCTGCTCGTACCCGTCGATCTCGGCGACCTTCGCGGCCGAGGCCGACTCGGTATCGAACTCGTAGCCGAGCCACTCCTTCGCCAGGCGACGCGCGAGCTCGAGCCCGACAACGCGCTGCCCGAACGTCAGCACCTGCGCGTTGTTGCTCAGCACGCTGCGCTCCACGCTGAAGCTGTCGTGCGCGGTCACGGCGCGAATGCCCGCGACCTTGTTCGCCGCAATGGCCACACCGAGGCCGGTGCCGCACACGAGCAGGGCACGATCCGCCTCGCCATCGCGCACCTTCTCTGCCGCGGCGACCGCGACGCGCGGGTATGGCGTCGTGCCGTCGGCCGCGACCCCCACATCGGTGACCGAGATCACGCGCGGGTCGTTCTCGAGGTCGCGCTTGAGCGCCTCTTTGTAGTCGTAGCCTGCTTCGTCAGCACCGATAACGATGCGCCACTTGGCGGTCATGCTTCCTCCTGGGTTCGTGAGTTGTCGAGCACCTCGGCGATCGCCCGCATGGCGTGCACGAACGAGATCGCCCCGGGGTCGGGGGTGCCGAGGCTCTTTTCCATGTGCGGGCGGGCCCGGCCCATGCGGGGCAGCAGCTCCGCTGTCGCGACCGCCGCAGCGTCGGCGGCATCGACGGCGCGCCCCCAGGCCACGGTGAGGCCCGCCCCTGCGGCGACCTCTGCCGAAAGCCGCTCGGCGAACGGCACGAGGGCGTCGACGAGCGTCTTGTCGCCGATCTCTGCCTTGCCGAAGCGCTGCACCTCGTCGCGGGCCGCGGCGACGGCAAGCGCAACCGATTCGCCGCTCGGGGCTCCATCACCTATGACGCGGGCGGCGGCGCGCAGGCCGGCCCCCCACAGGGCGCCCGAGGTGCCGCCCGCCTTATCTGCCCACTCGTCACCCGCGTACTCGAGCACCGTTCCGGCTCCGGCCCCGACGGCAGCCGCGGCCGCTGCGGCGCCCGCAGCCGCACGCGATCCGCGCTGCATACCGATGCCGTGGTCGCCGTCGCCGGCAATGGCGTCGAGCCTGCCGAGTTCGTCTGCCTCGCGGTCGATCACGGCCTCAACTGCGGCGATCGCCGCCGTCGCGACGGCGCCCGCGCGGGTGCCCTCGGCGGTCGCCGCGGCCTCGAGCCGCACGAGCTCGGTGTCGGCAAACTCGGAGGCGCTCCCATCAGCGGCACCAGCCGCACCAGCGGCAGCACCAGCGGCCGCACCAGCGGCGGCACTAGCCGCACCAGCGGCACCAGCGATATGCCCCTTGCGGAACGCGGGCGTGTGCACGGGCGCGCGCCACGCCTCCTCAAGCTCGTCGTCGAGCCACATCAGCGTGAGCGACAGCCCCGCCATCTCGAAGCTCGTCGCGAACTCCCCAACCTCGGGCTCCACGATCTCGATGCCGTGGGCGGCGAGCTCGCGCGCGACGGCACGCCACACGACGAACAGCTCCTCGGTCTTCACGGCGCCGAGGCCGTTGACGATAGCGGCGACCTTCTGGCCGCGCGCCTCGTTCACGCCCTCGGGCAGCTCGTCGAGCAGCGAGTCGACGAAGAGCTTGCCGAGCTCGTCGGCGCTCGGAATGGGGCGCATGTCGATTCCGGGCTCGCCGTGAATCCCCATGCCCACCGCCATCTGCCCGGCGGGCACGGTGAACACGGGCTCGCTTGCGCCGGGGAGCGTGCACCCGGAGAACGCGACGCCGATGGAGCGCGTGCGGTCGTTGGCTCGCTGCGCGACCGTGGCGACGGCGTCGAGGTCGAGCCCCTCGCCCGCGGCCCAGCCGGCAACCTTGAAGACGGGCAGGTCGCCGGCGATGCCGCGACGCTTGTGCTGCTCGTTCTTGGGCGCCGAGAAAATGTCATCGGTAACGCGAACCGTGCGCGTCGGAATGCCCGCCTCGCGCAGCCGCTCCTGCGCGAGGTCGAAGTTCAGCGCGTCGCCAGCGTAATTGCCGTAGCTCAGCAGCACCCCGGCGGGTGTCGCGACCGAGCGCGCGGCGGAGAACACCTGCTGGCTGCTCGGCGAGGCGAAGATGTTGCCCATGGCCGCAGCGTGCGCGATGCCCGGGCCGATGAACCCGGCAAACGCGGGGTAGTGACCAGAGCCACCGCCAATCACCACGGCGACCTCACCGGCGGGTGTGGCGCCCCGGCGTGCGGCGCCGCCGGGCACGAGACGCACAAGCTCAGCGTTGGCGGCGACGAAGCCCTCGGCAGCCTCGGCAGCGAATTCGGCTGCGTCGTTCATTAGGTAACTCATGCTTCCCTTCCTAGGGTGCTGGTGGGTGAAGAGGTTGGGGTGGGCGCCTCGTGGGAGCCGGCTGCGACATCGCCGCTGAGCTTCGCCACCGCTTCGGCGAGGTGTGTGTCAGACCCGACGTTGCCGGGGAAGACGACGTACGGCACGCCTGCTGCCGGCCCGGAGGCCGCGAGCCACACGGAGACGAGGCCGGGAAACAGCGAGCCAGCGACCTCGGCGCGCCTGATCTCGAGCCCTCGGGTGGCCACATCGCTCGACGTGATGCCGCCCTTGGCGATCACGTAGGCGGGGGTGGTGCGCGCGATAATTTCTCGCATCACTTCAACAATCGCGTCGGAGACCGCGCGGGAGATCGCGAGGCTCTGCTCCGGCCCCGCGGCGCGCACGAGCTCGCGGCTCGTTTGCAGAATGACGTCGCCGCTCGCGAGGGCGGCACGGCAACGCTGCGCGGCGGTGCGGATCGCGGGGCCAGCTCCTCCCTCCCCTATGAGGGCCGGCACGTCGAGTTCGACGACGGTCGCCCGCGGTCGCTCCCGGAGCAGCACGTCGAGCTGGCGGGTCGTGAGGGCGGTGTGCGAGCCGACGACGGTGATGCCGCCGCCCTCTCGCGCCGGGGGCTTCGCGTGACGCGGCGCTACCGGGGCGCTCGGCGCCTGGCCGATGCGCGCCCGCACGAACGGCGGGCCGACGCGGTACATGAAGCTCTGCCCCTCGGCCTCAACGATCTCGAGGCCGAGCGCGAGCTGCCGCATGTCGTGCTCGACGACCGCGTCGGCGACGATCACAGCGCCGGGGGGTGCCGCCCGCAGCGCCTCGGCGACGGCCTCGGCGCCCGCGCGCAGGGTGCGCAGACGAAGCTCAATAACCGGGGCTGCGACAGCGCCCCCGCGCGTGGCGGCCGCCGCGGTCTTCTCGGCGACCCAGTCGACGAGCCGCGAAGCGCGGTAACCGAACGTCGCGTCGCGCGCGAATTCGCTCTCGCCAACGGGCACCCAACGACCGTTCTCGCGGGTGTAGTGCACCCCGTCGATCGTGACGCGGTGCGCCTCGGGAAACGCGGGCACGACGACCGTGCCAGCCGGCCGCGGCTCACCGGCAGCGACGAGCTCTGCGGCGATCGCTGCCGGCTCGAGCGGGAAGTGCCCGCGCAGCGTCGAATCGCCGCGGCTCACCCAACCAAGTTCGACACCGCGCGGCGCGGCCGCGAGCAGCGCCGCCCGCACGACCTCGCGGTTGATGCGCTCCGCCGCGACGGCATCGAGGCTGCGCGTGTTCGTGACGACATAGACGGCGGGCGCGCCCGTGTCGAGCGCCCAGCCGAGGTCTGTTTCGTGCCAGGCCGTGAGCACCGGCAGCCCCGCGACCGCCTGGGTGCCGGTCGGGTCGTCGTCGAGCACGATCAGTACTCGGCCCGAGCGGCGCACGCCCTCGGCGACGACGTCAGCGCTCGCCTCGAGCACCGCCGGTTGCCCCGCGAGCAGCGACTCGAGCGAGGCGTCGCGTGAAGTGTCGAGCTGCATGTCGGTCGCCTCCTTAGCGGGTCGTCTCCGGCGCGGGGCACGGAAAGTTGTTTCTGTGAAGGGTGCTGTGGGGCTGACAATCCAGCCCCACAGCACCGGGTACTACTTGGTTTCGAGCAGGTCGTCTGCCTTGGCGCGGAAGAACCGCGTGCCCCACATCATCGCGGCGGCGAGGAACGCGAACACGCCGAGCGAGACGACGCCCCAGGCACCGCTGTCGGTCGGCACCGACTCGTTGATCGCGGTGCGCATGATGGGCGCGACGAAGCCGCCGAGGTTGCCGAGCGAGTTGATGAGGCCGATGCCCGCGGCAGCCGCAGCGCCCGCGAGGAACGACGTCGGGAACGACCAGGTGATCGGCCCGGTAGAGAGGAAGGCCGAGACGGCGACCGTGATCGCGAGAATGCCGAGCAGCGCCTGCCCGTTCGCGCCAGCCCAGGCCGAGAACAGAATCGCGGCGCCGGTGATGAGGAAGAACATTGTGCCCCACGTGCGGCGACGCTTCACGGTGTTCGCGTTCTTGCCCACGTAGTAGCAGACGAACAGGCCGAACACCCACGGAATTGCCGAGACGAGCCCGACCTCCCAGCCGACATTCTTGCCGAGCAAGCCGGCGACCTGCTGCGGCAGGTAGAACGTGGTGCCGTACACGGCGATCTGCAGGCAGAAGTAGATGATGGTGAAGTACCACACCTTCCAGCTCACGAGCGCAGGGAGAATGCCGCGCGGGCCGTCGGCGCCCTTCACCGAGTCCTCGTGATCCATCACGGCCTTCATTGCGGCCTTCTCGTCGTCGCTCAAGAACTTCGCCTTCTGCGGCGAGTCGACGAGGAAGAAGAGGGCCGCGATGCCGGCAACAACAGCCATCATGCCCTCGACGAAGAACATCACCTGCCAGCCGTGCCAGGGGGTGAACTGATCGCCGAAGCTGATGAGCCCGCCCGACAGCGGCGCGCCGAGCATCTGCGAGAACGGCTGCGCGAGGTAGAAGAGCGCGAACAGCTGCACGCGGCGCTGGTTCGGGAACCACTGCGCGAGGAACATGATGACGCCGGGGAACAGCCCGGCCTCGGTCACGCCGAGCAAGAAGCGCAGGATGACGAACGAGGTGTCGTTCGACACCCACGCGAATGCCGTGGCGACGATGCCCCAGGTGATCGCGATGCGCGCGAGCCAGAACCGCGCGCCGAACTTGTCGAGCAGCAGGTTCGAGGGAATCTCGAAGATCGCGTAGCCGATGAAGAAGATGCCGGCGCCGAGCGCGTAGGCGCCAGCGGTGATGCCGCGATCGATCTCGAGGGCCTGCTCGGCGAAGCCGACGTTCGTGCGGTCAAGGAACGCGACGAAGTACAGAATGATGAGCATCGGCATGAGGCGACGGGTCGCCTTCTTAATGCCTGATGCGAGGTGCGGGCTGCTGAGCAGCACCTTCGCATCGGTGGTGTGAGTGGACATCAGAGGTGACTCTCCTTTGAGATTCGCAATGAAAGGAAGAAAGTAGGCAAAGCGGGGGGGGTGGATCGGGGCCGCCGCAGGGGCGGGGTGGATCGGGGCCGCCGCAGGGGCGGCCCCCTCCTACCCCATGGCGCGGATGAGGAGCACGGCGCCGATCGTCACGCAGACCACGCCGATGGCGAGGAAGGCGATGCGAGATTTAGACCAGCCAGCAAACACGTGTGCGCTCCTAGTGCATGTAGAGGCCGCCGTCGACGTTCAGGGTCTGACCCGTCACGAAGCCGGAATCCTCGCTGATGAGGTAGGCGACGGCAGCAGCGATGTCGCGCGGCGAACCGATGCGCGGCAGCACGCCGTCGGCGGCCATCGCGGTCTTGCGCTCTTCGGTGAGCGTGCCGCCCATGATGTCGGTGTCGATCGGGCCGGGCGACACGCAGTTCGCGGTGATGCCGAGCGGGCCGAGCTCGCGAGCGATCGAGCGCATCAGGCCGATCACGCCGGCCTTCGAAGCCGAGTACGGGGTCTTCGAGAATGTGCCGCCGCCGCGCTGCGCCGATACCGACGAGATGCCGACGATGCGGCCGACGCCGTGCTTCACGAGCGACTGCGCAACGCGCTGGGTCGCCCAGTGCACGCCGTCGAGATTCACGGAGATGACGCGCTGCCACTCCTCGGGCGTGAGCTCGAGGTACGGGATCGGCGAGGCGACGCCCGCGAAGTTCACGATCGCGACGAGCTGGGGCAGCTCAGCCTCGAGCGTGTCGATCGCGGCGAAGGTCGCCTCGCGGTCGGCGATGTTCGCGCCGACGCCGAACGCCTTCACGCCGTGCTGCTCGGCAACCTCGGCTGCCGTCTGCGCAGCGGCGTCGCCGTCAACGTCGAGAATGCCAATGTTCCACCCCTGCTCGGCAAGGTAGAAGGCGGTGTAGCGGCCGATGCCGCGCGGGCTCGCCGCGCCCGTGAGAATGACGGTGCGCTCCGCGGGAAATACCTGAGACATTGTGGTTCCTTTCGATTCGCGTCGAGCGGCTAGCCGTCGGCCCGGTCGGTGTGTGCTGGGTGAATTGGGGCGGGCCCGAGTTCGTCGATGAGTTGCTGCATCTTCACGTAGGCGCGGTTGCGGTAGGCGATCAGCTCGGGCGTGCGGTCGGCCGGCACGTCGAGGAAGCCTGCGCCGGTCTTCGTGCCGAGCTTGCCAGCCGACACGAGATCGTCGAGCATCTTCGGCGTTGCGAAGCGCTCGGGGAACTCGGTTTGCAGCGACGCATAGCAGAACGAGTAGACGTCGAGGCCCGCCATGTCGGCGATCGCGAACGGCCCGAAGAACGGGAGCCTGAACCCGAAGGTCGTGCGCACGATCGTGTCAATGTCGTCTGGTGTCGCGACGCCCTCCTCGACGAGCTGGGTCGCCTCGTGGAACAGCGCGTACTGCAGCCGGTTGAGCACGAAGCCCGTCGCGTCTTTCACGCGGGCGGTCTCCTTGCCGGTCGCCTGCACGAGGGCTTCGACCGCGGGAAGGATCGCCTCGTCGGTGCCGGGGTGCGGAATGAGCTCGACGCCGGGAATGAACGGCGACGGGTTCGAGAAGTGCACTCCGAGGAAGCGCTCGGGGCCGACGACTGCCTCGGCGAGCCTGGCGATGAGAATTGTCGACGTGTTGCTGCCGATGATCGCGTCTGGGCTCGCCGCCTCGGAGATGCGCTTGAGCGTCGCGTGCTTGATCTCGATCTTCTCGGGAACGGCCTCCTCGATGAAGCTCGCGCCAGCGACGGCGTCCTCGATCGTCGCTGCGGTGATGCGCTCGGCGATCTGCTCGGGCGCCCCCGCCGGGAAGAGACCGTCGGCGACGAACTGCGTCGCTTCGGTGATGAGCCGCTCACGGCTCGCACGGGCGACATCGATGTCGATGTCGGCGATGCGCACGTCGGCGCCTGAAAGCGCGAGCACCTGCGCGATGCCACCGCCCATGTAGCCGCTGCCAACGACCGCATAGACCGGCCGGGTGCTGAGTTCAGTCATGATCTAACGTCCTTTGCGTGTCGGGTTACCGTGCTGGTGGCAGGAGGCTCTGGAGGTACGTGCGGTTCGTCGCGCACACCCCGAGGCTGTCGCCGCCGTACTGCTCCATCAGGAAGGGGCCGCTGAAGCCGAGCTCGAGCGCAAGCTCGACCATCGCTCGGTAGTTGATGAGCCCGAGCTCCATGCTCGTCGGCGTCGACGTGAACCAGCTGCCGTCGGCAGCCTCGTCGCGGGTGTAGTTCTTCACGTGCCAGTAGTTCGCGTACGGCAGCGTCTTCTGGTGCATCTCGCGCCAGTCTTCGATGGGGCGGTGCAGCCTGACGAGGTTGCCGATGTCGGGGTTCAGGCCAACGTTGTCGAGGCCGATCTCTTCGACGAGGCGCACCGCGCTGTCGGCCGTGCCGAGGTAGGTGTCTTCGTACATCTCGAGCGACATCTGCAGCCCGACCGAGGCTGCGTGCTCACCGAGCTCGCGCAGTCGGCTCACCGCGAGTGCGCGAGTGTCAGCGTCGTCTGGGTCGACGGGCCCCTGCGCCGTCCAGAACCAGAGCGCGCGCTGCTGCGCCTCGGTGAACGGCTGGTGCAGCCCCGTGGAGAACACGCTCATGCCCTGCTCGGCCGCTGCGTCGATCGCGCGGTGAGCGTAGGCGAGGTTCTGCTCGCCCTTGCCTGGCTGAATCACGCTCTGGCGCTGCACGTGCACCGAGATCGGAGCAACACCGTGGCTCTGCGCGATCTGCACGAGCTCGGCGCGCCGCGTCGGCTCGAGGTCTGCCGGGCGAATGTGGCTGTCGGCGATCTCTACCGCGGTGAAGCCGAGGCTCGAGATCGTGCGAAACACGCCGTCCCACACCTCTGCCGACGCGTCGTGAAGCCTCGTGCCGTCGGGCAGCTGCGGGGAGAAACCGTGCATGCAGGTGGCGATGGGCCAGGTGTCACGATTCAGGGCGGTGGTGTTCGGCGTGGGGTTCACTCATACTCCGTTGGATCTAGCTGCGCGAGCTATTCTGCATCTCGTTCCCTAGATCCTATAGGAAAGATCCTGTAGGTCAATGTCGAAGCGCGCGACGGTGCCGCGCCGCGCTCTCCTCCGAGCGCTGCGCTCGCTTGTCTGCGGGCTA
>NZ_BAAAKZ010000008.1:226517-244167 GCF_039528015.1 Leucobacter albus
CTTGCGGCGGGCGCTGCTGGTGGCGGGCTCCGCTGGCGGCGGGCCCTGCTGGCGGCCGGCGTTAGCCGGTGTGGTCCCAGCTCGTGGCGGTGCTCATTGCCGGCCGCGCAAGCGCCTAGCTGAGCGACGCGCCTAAATGGGCGCCGCGCCTAACTGGGCGCCGCGTCGAGCCCGAGCGCGCGACGGCGCACCTGCTCGACGTGGTGGGCCATCGCGGCCTCCGGTGTGATTCCGCTCCCGGTACCCGCGAATGCCGCAAGAATAATCTCGTGCTCGGCCAGCGCCTCGCGCGCGTCGGGCACGCCGCTGTGCACCACCTGGCGCATGCGGTGCAACTGCGCGCCGAGCGAGTCAGACATGCTTGACACGTAGCGGTTGCCGCAGTGCTCGAAGATCACTCGGTGAAACCCTGTGTCTTTCGCATAAAAATCTGCTGCCGCCTCGACCGCAACCTCGTCGCTCACCTCCCCCGGGTACTCGAGAATGCGATCAACGCTCACTCGGTGCGCCTCGTGGGCCTCCCGAAGCTGCGCGAGCAGCGCGGGCGTCGCTGGCGTCGCGAGCCTGGCCGCAGTGGTCTCGAGCATGGTACGCGCCTCGAGCAGTTCGCCATACTGGCGCGGGCTCAGCGGCGGGGCCATGCGGTAGCCCTTCAGCGCCTCGCGGGTCACGAGGCCCGTGCGCTCCAGCTCTACGAAGGCCTCACGAACGGGCGTGGGCGACACCCCCAGTTGGCGCGCGAGGGTATCGATACCGAGCCGCGTTCCCGGCTCGACCGTGCCCCCGAGCAGCAGCTTCAAGATGCGATCGTACACGTGATCACGCAGCCCAACCCGCGGCGCAGCGGAGCCGAGCTCCGCAAAAGCGTCGGTGCCGTGCAGCTGCGCGCTCATGATGCTCTCCCCACAGTTTCCTTCCCGTTGACCCTCACCGCCCGAGGCGTTGAGCTTGTTCCGAGGGTACCGTGATCGGCCGGCCGGCTCGCGCACGCACCGCGCCTCGCCTGCAAATCAGCGGCCCCGGGCTCCCGCTATCGGGCACGCTACCCGCCCCGCAGGGTCAAACCTCAGGCGCCGCAGGCCTGCACCGCTGGGGCCGCAGGGTTGGCGCCCAGGCAACGGCCGCGTGACGCACAGATTCGCGGGTTTCGGCCGCTGCAGGGCCTCCGCGACCCAGGCTGGGCTGCGAAAGCGTGGGCGATCAGCGGTCGCTAACCCCAATCCCCCACGAAATCCCCGATCTTGTGCAGATCACCGAGGTACCGCAGCCGAGACCCGGCAACAGGGCGGCCCGGGCACTGCATCCGCGGCCCGGCTAGCCGGCGAGACCGCGCAGCAGCGAGCGCAGCGCGAGTTCTGCCACGGCCCGCTCATCGGCGTCGAGCACGCGCGATTCCTGCTCCTGGCCGGCCACCGCCGCTCGCTGCGCCGCCGCCAGTGCGGCAATGAGCCCCTGGGTGATGTCGCGAACCTCGTCACGCCGCTCGGGTGTGCGCTGCCCAAACAGCATCGCTTCGAGCAGCAGGTTCACCCCCTGCGAGAGTTGCACGACAGCGAGCCCGGCCTCGGCAGCACCGCCATCGGCACCACCATCGGCACCACCATCGGCACCGCCATCAGCACCGCCATCGCCAACCGCCTCGCCGACGCCCGCAGCCGCACGGCCTACGCCTGCAGCTCCAGCGCTGCCGGCGGCACCGGCAAGACCGGCCGCACCCGCGCGGTCACCGAGATCACCGGCAGCACCGGGCTCCCCCGAGGGGCCCTGCCGCAGCAGGTCGAGAAGCTCTGTCTCGGCCCGCAGCGCCGCGAGAAACGTCTGCTCTTTCGACCCGAAGTGGCTGTACACCGCGCCCTTGGTGAAGCCGGCGGCCTGGGCAATATCTTCGAGCGAGACGCCCGAGTAGCCGCGCTCGGCAAACAACCTGGCGGCCTGTTCGAGCAGCTTCTCCTTGGTGCTCAACGGTCGCGAGCGCTGCTCGACCCAGGCGCTGGCCTGCGCGAGCGCCTGCGCCGCTGCCAAGAGCCCCTTCGTCACCCCGGTCTCAGCCTGCGCGCCTGCGTTGCCGAGCGACTGGCCGAACTGCCCCGCAGCATCGGCGAGCGCACGCGCAGCGTCTCGCAGTCGCTGCTCGCCGAACGGGTCGCCAGACCCGGTGCCTTGACTATGCATGCCCCAAGGATACCCCTCCGCCAGAAATACCCTTGCGTATTTATAATACTTATGAGTATATTCATACCGCTAGGTATATTCCCGAAAGGAGCCCCAGTGTCGAGCTACACCTCACACCCGCCGCACCTCCCCCCACCCACCGGGCCGAGCCCGTCAGAGCCGCACCCCGGCAACATCGTGCTCGAGGTGAGCAACCTTGTGAAGCGCTACCGCCGCAGCGCGCACCCTGCGAACGATGACATCTCGCTCACCGCTCGGGCTGGCCGAGTGCTCGGCGTACTCGGCCACAACGGCGCGGGCAAGACCACCGTCGTCAACCAGATCGTCGGGCTTCTTCGCCCGACATCGGGCAGCATCCGCGTAGGCGGTATCGACGCCGTGGCACACCCAGCACGGGCGCGCGAGATCGTTGCCGTGCAAGCGCAGGCGAATGTGCCGATCACGGGTCTCAGCCCGCGCAAGGCCGTCGAGCTCGTTGGGCGCATCCGCGGCGGCGAGCCGTCGACGGTCACCCGTCGAACGGGCGAGTTGCTCGACGCGCTCGACCTCGGCCCCTGGGCAGACACACCGGCCGAGAAGATCTCGGGCGGCATCGCGCGGCTCACCGCGTTCTGCATGACAGTCGTGCAGCCAAGCTCGCTCGTGATTCTCGACGAACCGACCAACGACGTCGACCCCGCACGCCGCCGGCTGCTCTGGGCTGCGATTCGTGACACCGCGGCGCGCGGCGCTGCGGTGCTGCTCGTCACACACAATGTGCGAGAGGCCGAGCGCACCGTCGACGACCTCGTCGTGCTCGACCGCGGCCGGGTGCTCGCTACCGGCACGCCAGCGCAGCTCACCGCGCACACCCGCGGCGAGCTGCTGCTCGAACTCGACGGAGAGCACCTCCCCGAGCTGCCCCACGGGCTTCGCGCGGCCACCGAGACCGCCGCTCAGGCGACCGTGCCGGTGCCGGCCGCACGCGGGGCCGAAGTCGTCGCCTGGGCGCAGGCCGCCGTCGAACAGGGGCAGATCGAGCGCTTCGCGCTCACCCCGGCATCGCTCGAAGACACCTACCTTGAGCTCGTCGGCGCCGGGACGGAGGTCGCGGCATGAGCAGCACGGACGCACTGGCCACCTCCGTCGGGCGGCGCACCCACCCAAGCGGGGTCTCGGGGTTGCGGGGCACGCTCT
This sequence comes from Leucobacter albus, assembly GCF_039528015.1. Taxonomy (NCBI): domain Bacteria; kingdom Bacillati; phylum Actinomycetota; class Actinomycetes; order Micrococcales; family Microbacteriaceae; genus Leucobacter; species Leucobacter albus. The sequence goes on from NZ_BAAAKZ010000008.1 coordinate 229,866, forward strand.
TGCTCGTGCAGTGGCAGGTGCGCAGGCAGGCACAGTTTCTCCCACTCATGGCCGTCGTGCAGACCGCGCTCGCCGTGTCGACGGTGTTGGGCTACGGCATTCTTATCGGAGACGTCGCGCCCGAGGCGGCCCTGTTTCTCGCGACGGGGGCGCCAACCATCACCCTGATCGTCATCGGTCTGGTGATGACGCCTCAGGCCATCATGCAGGCCCGCACCGAGGGCAGCGCCGACTGGCTGCGAACGCTGCCGCTGCCGCGCTGGTCATTTCTCGCGGCAGATCTCAGTGTCTGGACGCTGCTGGCACTCCCGGGCCTCGTGCTCGGGGCCATCGCCGGCGCGATCAGATACGACATCAGCTATCAGCTTTCGGCGTGGGTGCTTCCCGTCGCCATGCTTGTAGCTCTGACGGCCGCAGCGATTGGCTACGCCTTCGCAATGCTGCTGCCACCGCTGATCACGCAGCTTGTCACGCAGCTGCTCGTCTTCCTGCTGCTGCTGTTCTCGCCCGTAAGCTTCCCGGCCGCGAATCTGCCCGAGTGGCTTCGCCGGGCCCACGAAGTGTTGCCGATCGAACCGATGGCGAACCTCATGCGGGCGGGCCTCGCTGGCGACACGTTCACCGCAAGCGGCAGCGACTGGGCGATCGTCGCGCTGTGGTGCGCAGCTGCGGTCGGGGTCGCGGTGCTCGCGCTTCGCCGGCGCGGGTGAGCTAGCCCCGGTGACGAGTCGGGTCAGGCAGCCGGATCGGCCGGGCCCGGCTCGACAGAAGTGGCTTCGGCAGACCCCGTCTCGGCAGGGGTCGGTTCTGCCGGGCCTGGCTCAGCAGCGCCAGACTCGGCGGCTTCGCTCACCACTGCAGCGGTTGCCGCACCTTCGAGCCGCGCCCCGCTCGAAGCGAGGCTGCCGGTGTCGATCACGTCGCCGACGGCGTGCACATCGATCACCACGACGGTCACGTTGTCGCGGCCGGCGTTATTGAGCGCCTGTTCGACGAGGGTCTGCGCGGCGTCTTCGGCACTTTGCTGGGTCGATAGGAAGTACTGGATGCCGACATCGGTGAGCTCTTTGGTGAGCCCGTCGGAGCAGATGAGAATGCGCTGGCCCGGAATCAGCGCGAGCGTGGTGAAGTCTGGCAGCGGCGCCTCCCCCAACCCGACTGCACGCGTGATCACGTTCGCGTGCGGGTGCACCTCGGCCTCTTCCTCAGTGATGGCCCCGGTGTCGAGCAGGTGCTGCACGACCGAGTGATCGACGGTGATCTGGCTGAGCGCACCCTTGAAATACTGGTAGACGCGGGAGTCGCCGATGTTGAATACCTGCCACACGGGAGCGTCACCCTGTTCGCTGACAATCACGCCGGTAACGGTGGTGCCGGCACCGAGCTCGGTGTCGCCCGTGTCGATCTCGATGTCGTCGACGGCCTGCGTGAGAATATCGAGCACGTCTTGCTCGGTGACGGTCAGATCGCCGGCGAGCTCGTTCAGGCGGCGCACAACCGCGGCCGAGGCGACCTCGCCCGCCGAGTGCCCGCCCATGCCGTCTGCGACAGCGAAGACCGGCGGCACGGTTATAAAGCTGTCTTGGTTCGTCTCGCGGCGATTGCCGACGTGCGTGATGGCGTGCCACGAGAGCTCGATATCGGCCTCGCCGCCGGGGCGGTGCGCGAGGCGTCGCCTCACCGCGTTCTCACCGTGGGTGGTCACTCGCTCATCTCCTGCACTCATGTATTCTAACGGCTCCCGGCCGGTACGCCTTGAACCGTCACGAGGCGCACCGTCGCGCCGTCGTCTGCCACCGACATCTCAAGCTCCGCGGAGCGCGCCCACGCGAGCAGGTCGTCGCGTGATGCGACCGCGGGGGCGGCCTGCGCGATGCGCCGCACAAAGTCACCCTTGGCGGCCTTGTTGAAGTGGTTGAGGGCTCGAACCTCGCCGTCGTCGCTACGAGCAACGATCTCGAGATAGTCGGTCGCGCGCGCACCGAGCGCAGTCAGCGGGGCGAGCGCAGCGTAGTCTTTCGATCGAAGATCGAGCACATAATCGGCGCCACCGAGCAGCTGGGAGTGCGGCTGCGACCAGACCTTCGCGAGCGCGGTACCGAGCCCAGGCAGGCGTGAAGACGCCGAGAGCCGGTACCCGGGAATGAGATCGCTCGCACGCACGAGGCCAAACAGTGCCGACTGCACGAACACGTGCTCATCGACCCAGCGTCGTGCCTCGCTCGACAGCTCGCCAGCGTCGAGCGCGTCGTAGAGCACGCCGGTGTAGCGCTCGATTGCCGGCATCACGCCGCTCGTCTCAAGCTCGAGGTTGCGAAGCCGTTCGTCGCCGTTCTTCTTGCCAAGCTTGAGCGCCCTCGTCGCAAGCGCCTCGTCGGAGCTGACCGCAACGAGCGCCTCACGCACGGCGGCACGGGCGGAGCCGAGCTGCCCTGCGAACGAGAGTGCCGAGGGGGTGCCGCCCGCGACCGGTTCCACAGCACCGGCTACAGCGCCGGCGGGAGCACCAGACTCCCCCTCGCCGAAAAGCGGAAGCCGCCCTCCGAGACGTTTTGTCTCGGAGGGCGGCAACAGAATCTGCATCGTCGTGTAGAGCCTAACGCTCGGCGGGCACCAGCCCGACCGTGAGTGCTGCGGCTCCCCTACACCACGAGCACGGCGCCGCCGGCAACGACGGTGACCGTGTCATGGTCGACAGACAGGAAGCCGTCTTCGGCGTTCACGGTGATCTTCTCGCCGCCATCGGTCGTCACGCGCACCTCGCCCTTAGCGAGCAGTGCGAGAAACGGCTGGTGGCCGGTGAGAATACCGATTTCGCCCTCGACGGTGTTCGCGACGACCTGGCTGGCAGAGCCGGCCCAGATCTCGCTCGTAGCCGAGACGACCTTCACGTTGAGCGCCATGATTAGGCCATGTCCTTCTGCATCTGCGCCCACTTCTCTTCGACGTCGGAGATTCCGCCGACGTTGAAGAATGCCTGCTCAGCGACGTGGTCGAACTCACCCTTGGCGATCGCATCGAACGACTCGATGGTCTCCTTGAGGGGCACGGTCGAGCCCTCAACACCGGTGAACTTCTTCGCCATGTAGGTGTTCTGCGACAGGAACTGCTGGATGCGGCGTGCGCGCGAGACGGTGATCTTGTCGTCTTCCGAGAGCTCGTCAACACCAAGGATCGCGATGATCTCCTGGAGCTCCTTGTTCTTCTGCAGGATCTGCTTGACGGTGGTTGCCACGCGGTAGTGATCCTCGCCCAAGTAGCGGGGATCCATGATGCGCGACGACGAGGTCAGGGGGTCGATCGCGGGGTACAGACCCTGCGAAGCGATCTCACGCGAGAGCTCGGTGGTGGCGTCAAGGTGCGCGAAGGTGGTCGCCGGAGCCGGGTCGGTGTAGTCGTCAGCAGGAACGTAAATTGCCTGCAGCGAGGTGATCGAGTGGCCACGGGTCGAGGTGATGCGCTCCTGGAGGATGCCCATCTCGTCGGCGAGGTTGGGCTGGTAGCCCACGGCCGAAGGCATACGACCGAGCAGGGTCGAAACCTCAGAGCCGGCCTGCGTGAAGCGGAAGATGTTGTCGATGAAGAGGAGCACGTCCTGCTTCTGCACATCACGGAAGTACTCAGCCATGGTGAGCGCCGAGAGTGCAACGCGAAGACGCGTCCCCGGGGGCTCATCCATCTGGCCGAACACGAGAGCGGTCTTGTCGAAGACGCCTGCTTCATCCATCTCGTGGATGAGGTCGTTGCCCTCACGGGTGCGCTCGCCGACGCCAGCGAACACCGAAACACCACCGTGATCCTGAGCCACACGCTGGATCATCTCCTGGATGAGGACGGTCTTGCCGACGCCCGCGCCACCGAAGAGACCAATCTTGCCGCCCTGCACGTAGGGGGTCAGGAGGTCGATCGACTTGATGCCGGTCTCGAAGAGCTCGGTCTTCGACTCGAGCTGATCGAATGCCGGCGGGGTGCGGTGAATGCCCCAGCGCTCGGTGACCTCAATCGTCTCACCCTCGGGGAGGTTGAGCACGTTGCCGGCAACGTCAAAGACCTTGCCCTTGGTGATGTCGCCGACGGGAACGGTGATCGAGTCACCGGTGTCAACAACTTCCTGGCCGCGGACGAGACCGTCGGTCGGCTTCAGCGCGATCGCGCGGATGAGGTTGTCACCGAGGTGCTGTGCGACCTCGAGCACGAGGGTGAAGGGCTCAGCGCCCTCGCCCATGTTGACAGTCGTCTCGAGTGCGTTGTACACGCCGGGGATCGCGTCGTGCGGGAACTCGATGTCGACGACGGGGCCGGTAACGCGGGCGATGCGCCCGGTGACCTTGGTGGTGGCCGTATCGGTCATGTCTCTTCTCTCTTCAGTCTGGACTTAGGACAGCGCGTCAGCGCCGCCCACGATCTCGGAAATCTGCTGGGTGATTTCCGCCTGGCGTGCGTTGTTGGCAAGGCGGGTGTAGTCGCGGATGAGCGTGTCAGCGTTGTCGCTCGCAGACTTCATCGCCTTCTGGGTTGCCGCGTGCTTTGCGGCTGCGGACTCGAGCATCGCGTTGAAAATACGCGACTCGATGTAGTCGGGCAGCAGCTTGTCGAGCACGACGTCTGCCTCTGGCTCGAATTCGTACAGCGGGCTCAGGTCGTTCGCCTCGGCAACGCCCTCAACAATCTGCAGCGGCAGCAGGCGGGTAACCTGCGGTGCCTGCGTGACCATGCTGATGAAGCGGTTATACACGAGGTGGATCTCCTGAACACCACCCTCGTCGCTGTTCCGGAGGAATGCCGAGACAACTGCCTCTGCAACTTCCTTCGCGGTTTCGAACACCGGGTTCTCGGTGTCCCCGACCCACACGCGCTCAGCAGCACGACGGCGGAAGGTGAAGTAGCCCTGCGCCTTTCGCCCGATGAGGTAGTACGAGATCTCCTTGCCCTCGGCACGCAGTAGCTCGCTGAGCTCCTCTGCCTCGCGCAGTACCTGCGAGTTGAACGCGCCGGCAAGGCCGCGATCGGAGGTGAAGATCACAACTGCTGCGCGCTCGACCTTGTCGGCCTCGGTGAGCAGCGGGTGGTCGGTCTTCGCGTGCGTCGCAACCGCCGATACGGCCCGGGTGATCGCCTGGGTGTAGGGGTTTGAGGCGTCGACGCGAGCCCGTGCCTTCTGAATGCGTGAGGCAGCGATGAGCTCCATCGCACGGGTGATCTTCTTGGTCGTCTGGGCAGAGCGAATGCGCTGCCTGTAGACCCGAAGTTGCGCTCCCATGTCTCTCCTGTGTTGTTCGGTGCTTGCTAGTGGTCAAGTGGCGAGCAGTGGGGGCGCGACCGCCCCCACTGACTCAGCTACTTCTTGACGACGAGCTGCTCCTGCTGGATCTCTGCCTCGTCGAGCGCGTCGAACTGCTCGTTGAGGGACTTGCCCTCAGCGGTCAGAAACTCGCTCTTGAACTTCTCGATCTGAGTGGTGAGTTCGGCGACGATGTCGTCGTCGAGCACGTTCGTCTTCGCGAGCGTTGACAGTGCCTCGGAGTTGCGGCCGAGGTAGTCGAGGAACTCGCGCTCGAAACGGAGGATGTCGACGACGGGAACGTCATCGAGGAAGCCCTTGGTGCCAGCCCAGATCGACACCGTCTGCTCCTCAACCGCGAACGGCGAGTACTGCGGCTGCTTGAGCAGCTCGGTGAGGCGTGCGCCACGCTCAAGCTGCTTGCGGCTTGCCGCGTCGAGGTCAGACGCGAACATCGCGAACGCCTCGAGCGCACGGTACTGAGCGAGCTCGAGCTTGAGCGTGCCAGAGACCTTCTTGATCGACTTCACCTGCGCGTCGCCGCCCACGCGCGACACCGAGATGCCCACGTCGACCGCGGGGCGCTGGTTCGCGTTGAAGAGGTCGGACTGGAGGAAGATCTGGCCGTCGGTGATCGAGATCACGTTGGTCGGAATGTAGGCCGAGACGTCGTTTGCCTTGGTCTCGATGATCGGCAGGCCGGTCATCGAACCAGCGCCAAGCTCGTCCGAGAGCTTTGCGCAACGCTCCAGCAGACGCGAGTGGAGGTAGAACACGTCGCCTGGGTATGCCTCGCGCCCCGGTGGGCGGCGAAGGAGCAGCGAAACGGCGCGGTAGGCCTCAGCCTGCTTCGAGAGATCATCAAAGATGATGAGCACGTGCTTGCTGTCGTACATCCAGTGCTGGCCGATAGCCGAGCCGGTGTACGGAGCGAGGTACTTGAAGCCTGCCGGGTCAGATGCGGGCGAGGCAACGATGGTGGTGTACTCCATCGCGCCTGCGTCCTCGAGCGCGCCCTTCACCGAAGCGATGGTCGAGCCCTTCTGGCCGATCGCGACGTAGATGCAGCGAACCTGCTTGTTGGTGTCGCCCGACTCCCAGTTCGCCTTCTGGTTGATGATCGTGTCGATCGCGAGAGCGGTCTTGCCGGTCTGGCGGTCGCCGATGATGAGCTGACGCTGGCCGCGGCCGACGGGAATCATCGCGTCGATAGCCTTGATGCCGGTCTGCAGCGGCTCGTGAACCGACTTACGCTGCATGACGCCGGGAGCCTGGAGCTCGAGCGCACGGCGGCCCTCGATACCAGCGATCTCACCGAGGCCGTCGATCGGGTTGCCGAGCGGGTCGACCACGCGGCCGAGGTAGCCCTCGCCCACGGGAACCGAGAGCACCTCGCCGGTGCGGGTGACCTGCTGGCCCTCCTCGATACCGGTGAACTGGCCGAGCACGACAACGCCGATCTCGTCCTCTTCGAGGTTCTGTGCAAGGCCGAGCGTGCCGTCTGCGAAGCGAACGAGCTCGTTGGCCATCACTCCGGGAAGCCCGGAGACGTGCGCAATGCCGTCGGCGGCGTCGACAACGGTTCCGACCTCGGTCTTCCCCGCCTGAGCCGGCTCGTACGATGCTGCGAATTCATTCAGCGCGCTGCGGATCTCGTCCGGGCTGATTGAGAGTTCTGCCATTTCGTTTCCTCTGTCTGTTCCGGAGAGAGTCTCCGGCAAGTAACTATGTTGTGCTCTACGCAGCGAGCCGCTGGCGGAGGTCATCCAGGCGAGCCCGAACACTTCCGTCGATAACGTCGTCAGCCATCTGAATACGAACGCCACCGATCAGGGCAGGATCCACAACTGTGGTGACCTTGACCTTGCGGCCAGCGCTCTGCTCAAGCAGAGCAGCCAACTTCTCCTGCTGCGCGGCGGTCAACGGAGCGGCGACCGTGACGGTCGCGAGCTCGAGCCCAGCCTGGTCAGCGGCAACACGTGCCGCCTCGGTGAGCGCTGCGTTCACGCGGCGTCCGCGCGGGTTCGCGACAACGTGCGTCACGACGCCGAGCGCGCCAGCGGAGAGCTTGCCGGAGAAGACCTTCGACGCGAGCTGCGCCTTCGCGGCGGGATCACCGAGCTTGTTGCCGAGCTCGAGCTCGAGCTCGTGGCTCGAGTTGATCGTCGCCGTTGCCGCGAGCAGTTCGTCGGCGAGTGCCGGCTCAGCGAGCGACTGCGCGCGGAAGCCGAGCTCCTCGACGCCGTCAATGAATTCTGCGGCGGTCGACCAGTTCTGCTCGACCGCTGCGGTAAGCACAGAGCGCGCGCCAGCCGACAGGCTACCGAAGAGCTTGCCGACGACCTCCGCCTTCGCGGAGGCCGGGAGCGATGCATCGGCGAGCGCGCTGACGAGAGCCGGGGAGCCCTCGATCTGCACAGCGGCCGAAAGCAGCTCTGACCCGACAGTCTTCGCAAGACGGCCGCCGAGCGCGGACTTCGCCGTCGCGAGTGCCTCGCGTGACGCGCTGCCCATTACTTCGCCGCCCGTTCGGAAGCTTCGAGGTCGACCAGGAAGCGGTCGACGAGTGCCGATGCCTTCTTGTCGTCGCTCAGGCTCTCGCCGACAACGCCCGAGGCGAGGTCGATTGCGAGCGAGCCCACATCCTTGCGCAGGGAAACGAGGGCGCTCTGGCGCTCAGCTTCGATCTGCACCTGAGCGGCCTGCGTGATGCGAGCCTGCTCAGAAGTGGCGTCTTCCTTTGCCTTCGACACGATCTTCGTCGCATCCAGGCGCGCGGCCTCGCGAATCTCGCCGGCTTCCTGGCGAGCACTTGCAAGCTGCGCGGTGTACTCCTGCAGGGCAGCTTCTGCCTTTGCCTGAGCCTCATCGGCCTTCGCGATGTTCCCCTCAATCGCTTCGGCGCGCGCGTCAAGCATGACCTGCACCTTCGGGAGGAAGACCTTCCAGAATGCGATGAGGATAATGAAGAACGCGATCGCCGACCAGACGATATCGTACGTCGCCGGAAGCAGCGGGTTCTGAGGCTCCCCCTCTGCGGCAGCGAACAGCACTGCGTGATTCATCTTGCCTCCCTTTCGAGACTAGTGAAAGGTGAGTGTTTAGCGGAAGATGAAGTAGGTGGCAACGCCGATGAGCGCGAGCATCTCGGTGAAGGCGATGCCGATCCACATCATGCCCTGGAGCTTGCCGGCGAGCTCAGGCTGGCGAGCGGTGCTTTCGATGGTCTTGCCAACGACGATGGCAACACCGATAGCGGGGCCGATAGCTGCGAGGCCGTAGCCTACGGTCGCAATGTTGCCCGAGATTTCAGCGAGAACAGACACAGTATGTGTTTCCTTCCGTATATGAGCGCGGCGGGAGCCGAACCCAGGGGTGTAATTAGTGCTCGTCAGCCAGCGCGAGCTGAATGTAGAGCGCGGTGAGCAAAGTAAAGACGTAGGCCTGCAGGCCCGCGACGAACATCTCGAAGAGCGTGAACGCGATGCCGAAGCTGAACGTGAACGCGCCGACTGCCGGGAAGAGCCCGCCGGCGTACAGGACGAAGAAGTTGGTCGCAGAGAAGAGCAGCACGAGAATCATGTGCCCGACGAGCATGTTCATGAGCAGTCGAAGCGCGAGCGTGACCGGTCGAACGATAAACGTCGAGATGAACTCGATCGGCGTCACGAGCGCGTACATCGGCTTCGGAACGCCGGCCGGGAACAGCGAGTTCTTGAAGAACTTGCCGGGGTGCTTCTTGATGCCTGCGTAGATAAACGAGACGTAGGCAACGACGGCCATGAAGATCGGGAAGCCAACGACGGCCGATGCCGGCATGTTCAGGCCGGGCACAATGCCCGTGATGTTGAAGGCGAAGACGAGGAAGAACACCGTCATGAGCAGCGGCGCGAAGCGACGCCCCTCCTTCACACCGAGCTGTGACTCGATGGTGTGCTTGCGCACGAAGTCGAGCACAAACTCGAATGCTGCCTGCCAGCGACCCGGCACAACACGCATCTTGCGGGTGCCGAGCCAGAACAGCACGAGGAGGACAACCACCATGAGCACACGGATCAGCATGATCCGGTTCATCTCAAACGGCGTGCCCTCAAAGAACACCGCCGGCGGGAAGAAGTCATCGAGAGTCGGGCCGTGGAACTCCCCCTCAGCGGCACGAATAAGTCCGGGGGCAACGAGGTGCATAGCGTTAGCGAACAGGCCATTCTCCTGATTCGGGGCGCGGCTTCTGCCGCACGGCATCGAACGATGGTCGTGCCCCCTGCACGCAGGCACTAAGAAATAGCGCACCTCGGCTGGGAACTGTTTTATTCTAACAAGGTTTCACCCGGAGCGAAACTCGACGGCACCTCGCGCGCGCGAAGATTCGGCCGCAACTGTGAATTTACCCCCAAGCAACCTGTGAATTACGGCAATTCAACACCGTATGGTACGCGGGCCTTCGCAACGATGATCACATCGATGATGATCGAGGCGATGACCGTAGCAACGAGCGCGATGAACATCAGCGTCGGGTCGAGCCAGGGCTGATCGCGCAGCAGCAGCGCCGCGACGACAAACCCGATGAGCTTGAGCACCCACGCCCCCATCACAATGCCCATGAAGATCTGCAGGTACACGGGGCTCGCAACGAAGCGATTCGCGAACGCGATGCTCCCCACTGTGACGAGCAGCAGAATGCCCCCGATCGCTGCGCCAAGCAGCCCCCCGACCAGCCCGGTGCTGCCGCTGACGAAGTAGCCGATCACGGCGAACACGATCATGGAGGCGACGGTCACCACGATGCCCCAGCGAACTCCGCGCAGCAGCATCGGCTGCGACGACGGCATGGGGTACTCACCGTCACCGTAGGTCGAGGGCTGCACTCCAGGTGTGTGCTGGGCGTCTGGGGGCACGGGTGTGCTCACTCGGGAGTCCTTTCGTTAGGCTCGCCTCCGGCTTCGGCAGGCGCTTCGGCGGCTTCGACGGGGGCTCCCCGCCCGGTTAACGCTACAGGGCGTCGCTGCGGGGCGGCTGCACGCACCCGGCTCGCGGGGAACTTCACCAGCAATGCCCCGACGACGAGGCCAGCCACCAACACAATTATCGGCACAACAAAGCTCTGGCTCGTAAAGACGAGCAGACCAGCTGCCGAGAGTACTGCCGTGCCGAGGTAGAAAATGCTCACGGCTTGCACGGGCGAATGGCCCATGTCGAGCAGCCGGTGATGCAGGTGTTGCCGATCCGCCTCGAATGGACTCTTCCCCGCCCGCAAGCGCCGCAGCACCGCGAGCGCAAAATCTGCGAGCGGCATTGCCAGAACGGCAAACGGCAACAGAATGGGAATGTAGCTCGCGAGCACGAGCTTGAGGTCGAGAGCGGCGGGGTTCAGCTCCCCTGTGACCGAAACCGTCGATGTCGCCATGAGCAGGCCGACGAGCAGGGCCCCGGTGTCTCCCATGAACATCTTCGCTCGGTGCCAGTTAAACGGCAAGAAACCCACGCAGATGCCAACGAGCGCGAGCGCGATCAGGCTCGCGAAGGTGACCGATGCCGAGCTCCCCAGTTGCGAGCTCAAGATCAGCGTGTAGACGAAGAACGTGCCACTTGCGATAATCGCAACTCCCGCGACGAGCCCGTCGAGACCATCAACGAAGTTCACCGCGTTCATCACGAGTGTGATGAGAAAAACCGTGAGCACGAAGTTCACCGTCGGCGAGCCGATGATGAGGGTGTCGCCGACCGGAATAGACACGATCTGCACGCCGTTCCAGGCGAGCACGCCAGCTGCGACCAGCTGCGCTCCGAGCTTGATCATCCAGTCGAGGTCGAGCAGATCGTCGAGCACGCCGATGACGGCGATCAGCAGGCACGCGCCGATGAGCGCCCACATCTTGAGGTCTGCCCGAAACAGCCCCTGAAACTCGGGCAGCGAAGCCGCGGCCCCGAAGGCCGCGAGCAACCCGATGAACATGGCGACGCCGCCGAGCCGCGGTGTCGGGTTCTGGTGCACATCGCGCTCGCGCACCTCAGGCGCGAGCTGAAAGCGTTTCGCTAGCCAGAGCACGCCGTACGAGCACACCGCGGTGACGACAACCGCCACCGCGAGCACAAGTACGTACGACAGCATCGGCTAGTCGCTGGCCTCAGGCGCCGGCTCGCCTGGCGTCTCTGGCGTCTCTGGCGTCTCAGGCGTCTCCGGCGTCTCCGGCATCTCGGGCGTCTCCGGCGCGACCACAAGCGTGGCGTCGACCACCGTCGCGCCAGGAACGACCTCGCGCAGCTGCGCGGCGGTGACCGCGCCGACTCGCACGATGCGCACAGTGCCCGCCCCGTCGCTGTCGAGCTCGGTTGCGTCGATGATTGTCGACGCCTCGCCCCTGGCTTCGCCTCCGTCGAGGTACGCGGCGACCGACTCGCCCAGCATCTCGCGAGCTTCGCCCGCCGTGCCCGCGGCAGGCAGACCGGTCTTGTTCGCAGACGAGACCGCGAGTGGGCCCGTCTCGTGCAGCAGTTCACGTGCGAAATCGTTGCCTGGCACTCGCAGGGCAACCGTGCCGCCAGTCTCGCCGAGATCCCAGCTCAGCGAGGGGTTCGCCTGGGTAATGATTGTCAAGGGCCCGGGCCAGAACGCTTCGGCGAGGGCTCGCAGCGGCTCACTTGCCTCGGCGGCGAGAGCCGCAAGCGTGCCGACATTCGGAATGAGCACCGGCGGCGGTGACTGCCTGCCGCGCCCCTTCGCGTCAAGCAGTCGCTGCACGGCAGTCGGCGAGAACGCGTCGGCAGCGACCCCGTAAACCGTGTCGGTCGGAATCACGATGAGCTCGCCGCGCCCCAGAGCTTGGCGGGCGAGTCTGGTGCCCTGCAACAGCTGGGCTCCATCTGAACAGTCAAACACCTCGGACATAGTTAGCAATTCTACTTCAGTGCCGTGGTCGCGCGGTCGCGGCCGGTGAGATCGGGGTGCGTCGCGCACCCTCGCCAGCCGTCGCGGGATAGCAGGTCGCGGATCGCAGCCCCCTGCCCCTCAGCGTGCTCGAGCACGAGCGCCCCGCCCGGAGCGAGAAGCTGCCGCGCAACACCGCTGATCACGCGGATCACGTCGAGCCCGTCGTCGCCGCCGTAGAGAGCGAGGGCCGGGTCGTGGTCGCGCACCTCGGGGTCGCGCGGAATCATGGCACTGGGCACGTACGGGGGGTTCGAGACAACAACGTCAACCCGCCCGGCGAGCGCGCTTGGCGCGAGCGCACCCGGCACGAACTCTGCGAGGTCGCCGTGCACAAGGGTCACCCTCCCCTCGCCGAGCGCCCTCACGTTCTCGTTCGCCCACGCGTGGGCCTCTGCGCTCTTCTCGACCGCCCACACCTGGGCCGACGGCACCTCCGTCGCAAGCGCCAGCGCGATCGCGCCGCTGCCAGTGCAGAGATCCACCGCGAGCGGCGCAACCGACTCCCCCGCAAGCCCGGGCCCCGCAGACCCCGCGGCCCCAGCCACAGCGGGCTCGGCAACCCCGGCCGCAGCGAGCGCGTCGATCGCGAACTGCGCGACGGTCTCGGTCTCCGGCCGCGGCACGAACACCCCGGGCCCTACGCGCAACTCGAGCCCGCGAAACGGCGCCCTCCCTGTGAGATGCTGCAGCGGTACACGCTCGGCTCGAAGCTCGGCTAGCTCCCTGATTCGCGCGAGCTGCGCCGCGGTGACTCGCTTGCCGAGCAATGCGCTCGCCTGGACGCTGCCCCGGCTTGCGTCGAGCACGTGACCGATGAGAAGCTCGGCGTCGACGGCGGGGTTGTCTATTCCCGCACTGGCGAACCGTTCGGTCAGCTCGTTCAGCAGATCCGGCACGCTGCCGCCAAGTTCGTCTCGCACTCCCCCATTCTCCCCCATGCGCCGCCGCCACGCTCCCAGTTGCGCGTCACTGACCGGCGCGTCGGGGAATAGCGCCCCGGTGAGGGCGTTGTAACACTGCGAAGCTTTCATAAGCGTAAAGAAGGTATGAGATAACCTAGCCGTATAGCTCATTTCCACTGACACACGACTGACACGGAGGGCATTCCGCATGGCTCGGATCCACGACAACATCACCCAGGCCTTTGGCAACACCCCGCTGGTTCGCCTGAACCGCGTGACGGAGAACGCGGGCGCCGAGGTGTTCGCGAAGCTCGAGTTCTACAACCCGGCTGGCAGCGTGAAAGACCGCATCGGCGTCGCAATCATCGACGCAGCCGAGCAGTCGGGCGAGCTGCAGCCGGGCGGCACGATCGTCGAGGGCACGAGCGGCAACACAGGCATCGCGCTCGCGTTCGTCGGTGCGGCCCGTGGCTACAAGGTGATCCTCACCATGCCCGAGACAATGAGCGTCGAGCGCCGCAAGCTCCTCGCCGCCTACGGCGCGGAGATCGTACTCACCGAGGGCCCCCTCGGAATGAAGGGCGCGGTTGCGAAGGCCGAAGAGATCGTCGCTAACACTCCGGGCGCGATCCTCGCCAAGCAGTTCGGCAACCCCGCAAACCCGGCGATCCACCGCGCGACGACAGGCCCCGAGATCTGGAACGACACCGACGGCGCCGTAGACATCTTTGTCGCGGGCATCGGCACCGGCGGCACGATCACCGGCGCGGGCGGCTACCTCAAGGAGCAGAACCCGAACGTCAAGGTCATCGCCGTCGAGCCGATCGACTCGCCCCTGCTCACCGAGGGCACCGCCGGCCCCCACAAGATTCAGGGGCTCGGCGCGAACTTTGTGCCCGACGTACTCGACCGCGACGTCTACGACGAGGTCATCGACGTGGCCCTCGCCGACGCGCTTACCACCGGCCGCGCGCTCGGCACCGACGAGGGCATTCTCGCTGGCATCTCTGGCGGCGCAGCCGTGTGGGCCGCAGTCGAGGTCGCGAAGCGCCCCGAAAACGCCGGCAAGAAGATTGTCGTCATCGTCCCTGATTTTGGCGAGCGCTACTTCTCGACGGTGCTGTACGAGGATCTCGCAGTTTGAGCCTGCTCTCTCGCGTCCGTGAGGACATCCAGGCGGCCCGCGCGCAC
>NZ_BAAAKZ010000008.1:244207-260017 GCF_039528015.1 Leucobacter albus
TATTCTGGGCTGCACGCCGTGTGGTGGCATCGGGTGTCGCACGCGCTCTGGCGGCGCGGGCTGCGCTTTGTGCCCAGGGCGATCTCGCAGGCGACGAGGTTCTTCACCGGCATCGAGATTCACCCGGGCGCAACGATCGGCCGCAGGCTCTTCATTGACCACGGCATGGGCATCGTCATCGGCGAGACCGCCGAGGTCGGCGACGATGTGCTGATCTATCACGGCGTGACGCTCGGCGGCACCGGCCACCAGAGCGGCAAGCGGCACCCCACTGTTGGCGACCGCGCGGTGCTCGGTGCCGGCGCAAAGCTGCTCGGAGACATCGTCATCGGCGCCGATTCGGCAGTCGGGGCGAACGCCGTTGTCGTGCGATCCGCCCCCGCATGGACGACCCTGACCGGCATCCCGGCGACGGCGCGACCGAGGCGCGGCGCCCCTGTCGCCGAGCACCCCAACACGGCAGACTTCTACGTGATCTAGGGCCCGGCGGCCCGGGCGCCCCCGCGCCCCGGCGCCCCACCCAGCGAGCCCTGTATCTGCCTCCGAGCCCTACGCTTGCCACCGCGAATAAGGGGGCGCGCTCGGGGGGAGGTGCAGGTCTGGCGTTCGCGCCCCTAGCGCAGCGTGCGCCCGTGGCGCTCCATCCACCGCCCGGTGCGCCGCCGCTCGATCATGATCATGGTGAGCCCGATCACCCACAGCGGCACCTGCACGGCGAAGGCAATCTTAAACGCATGCAGCGTATATGTCTCGGGCGAGCCTGCGCCCTGCAGGTCGAGTGCCACACCAATGAGCATCACAAGCAGCAGCGCCGACGTGAACCCTCCCGTGTTCACGAGCCCCGTGCCGAATCCCGCGAAGCTGCGTGGCGTGTGCGAGCGCGCGACTTCGAACGCGATCATCGAGACCGGGCCGCCGAGCGGCAGAATCACGACGAGCGCAATGATGAGCCACCCGGGCGGCATGCCCGGCCAGAGAATCACCGAGAGCCAGGTCACCATGATGAGCACGGTGACCCAGATAACGAGCAGCACGCGGCGTTCGATGAAGCGCGAGCTAATGGGCCCGAGTATGAGCCCGGCAATCATCGACGAAATCACCGTCAGGCTGAGCATTCCACTCGCAGCGGCCGGGGTCATGCCGAGGCCGCCTGTGAGAAACGGCGTGCCCCACAGCAGCAAAAACGCGTGCGCAGAAAACGGGGTCACGAAGTGCACCCAGTAGGCAAGCCGCACCCCGGGAATCGAGAGCAGGCGCCGCACCCGCATAACAAAACTCTCGCGCCCCGACCTGCCGTTGCGGCGCGCCCGCGCTCCCCCCACCACCGGAATGAGGCTCGTCTGGGGCGGAGCCATGGTCACGGTCGTGGTGGCAGCAGCCGAAAGCGACTCGGAGGCCGCCGTGATGCGGCCGGTGCGCCGGGTGAGGCGCTCGAGCGCGGTGCGCTTGCCTGGGGCATCACGCAGCACGACGGCTGCCAGCAGAAAGGACAGCAAACCGGCCGCGCTGATGCCCAAGAACCCCGTCTGCCAGCCGAAGCGGTCGACAACAAAGGCGAGCGGCACCACAGACACGAGCTGCCCGAGCTGCCCGATCAGGCCCGTGACCTGCCCAAGCGTTGAGAGCTGCCTCGGCTTAAACCACTCCGGCAGCATGCGCATCACGGCGGTGAACGTACAGGCATCGCCCGCGCCGACGAGCACCCTCGCGAGAATCGCGAGCTCGACATTGGTCACGGTCGCCATGACGATCTGACCGACGAACATCAGGGCCGAGCCCGAGAGAATGAGCACGGTCGCGCCGTGGCGGTCAAGCAAAACTCCGACCGGAATCTGGCACACCGCGTACACAAGCAGCTGAATCACCGGGAAGGCCGCGAGCGTCGACGCGTCGATGCCGAAGTGCTCCTGCGCAACCGGCCCGAGGGCCGACAGCGACGATCGGTTGACGATCGCAATTGCATAGAGCGCGACGGCCACCCCCCACACCATCCAGGGGAGGAATGGTTTTGCGGAGCTCATAGGCTCAATGCTATCGCCCGACCTGCGCACGCCCCCGTGCCGCGCAGGAGCGTGTCTGGCACGCCCGAGGCTCCGCGCTGCGGCACGCGAGGCTCCGCGCCCTGGCACGCGAGGCGCCGCGCCCTGGCACGCGCGCTCGCGCTGCGCCAGCGGCCCGCGCCCTAGCGCTGCGGCAGCGGCGGCCCGGCGGGAAAGTCGCTGCGGGTGAGATCGAGAAACATCGCGCCCTCGAGCTCGCCGCTCGGCCGCACCTGATAGTCGCGCAGCACGCCGATGCGCTTGAAGCCCAGCCGCTCGTAGCTGCGAATCGCGCCGTCGTTGTTTTCGTTCGGGTCGAGGGTGACGCGCGAAATACCGTTCGCGAATTCGTGGCGGATCGCGAGGGCCAGTGTTTCCTCGCCAATGCGGCGGCCGCGCACCCGTGTCGCAATGAACAGGTGCATGACCGTCGTCGGGTACTCGGCGTCTTCGCCGCGCAGCACATACAGGGCACCGACGCACTCGCCGTCGACCTCGATGACCCGTGTGGTCTCGGGCGCCTCGATGAACTCTGCCTGTACCCGCTCGCGAGTGTAGCCAACCCACCAGAACGCGACCTCGGGTTCGAGCAAGATCTCGAGCAGCGGCTCGAGGTCTGACTGAACGGGCGCGCGCAGCGACACGAGCGGGCCGACAATGGGGGTCGCGGGCAGTACCGGGGTAGTCATGCACTCAGCGTACTGCGGCGCGGGCGCATCTCGCCACGAAAAAACCCCGGTGGGGGTTCAGAAACATCACTGAATCCCACCGGGGTTTTCGCGCAGCGGCGGCTACTGCCCGAGGGCCTTCAGCCGCTCCTCTTCATCCATGCGAATGCACGACTCGATGAGCGGTTCCATCGACCCGTTCATGACCTGGTCAAGGTTGTACGCCTTGTACCCGGTGCGGTGGTCGGCGATGCGGTTCTCGGGGAAGTTGTACGTGCGAATGCGCTCGGAGCGATCCATCGTGCGGATCTGGCTCGAGCGGTGCGCACTCGCCTCGGCCGCAGCCTCCTCCGCAAGGCGCGCGAGCAGCCTGGCGCGGAGCACACGCATGCCGGCCTCGCGGTTTTGCAGCTGCGACTTCTCGTTCTGCATCGCGACGACAATGCCCGTAGGGAGGTGCGTGATGCGCACTGCCGAGTCGGTCGTGTTCACCGACTGGCCGCCGGGGCCACTCGACCTGTAGACGTCAATCTTCAGGTCGTTCTGGCTGATCTCGACCTCTTCGGCTTCGTCGGGCTCAGGGTAGACGAGCACGCCGGTCGTCGAGGTGTGAATGCGCCCCTGTGACTCCGTGACGGGAACCCGCTGCACGCGGTGCACGCCGCCCTCGTACTTCAGGTGCGCCCAGACGCCCTGCGACGGGTCGCTCGCGTTCGACTTGATCGCTACCTGCACGTTCTTGTAGCCGCCGAGGTCGCTCTCGTCTTTCTCGAGAATCTCGGTCTTCCAGCCCTTAGATTCTGCGTAGTGCATATACATGCGCAGCAGATCGGCGCCAAACAGCGCCGACTCGGCGCCGCCCTCGCCTCCCTTGATCTCGAGGATCACGTCGCGCGCATCATCTGGGTCGCGAGGAATCAGCAGCCGGCGCACCTTCTCCTGTGCTTCGGCGAGCTGCGCCTCGAGATCCGGGATCTCCTCGGCGAACGCGTCGTCCTCTTTCGCGAGCTCGCGCGCCGCTTCGAGGTCTTCGCCCAGTTGCACCCACTGCTCGTGTGCGACCTTGATCTTGTTCAACTCTGCGTAGCGACGGTTGACCCGCTTCGCCCGTGCCGCGTCAGCGTGCAACGCGGGGTCGGCGAGATCATCCTGCAACTTGAGGTGCTCCGCGAGGAGCCCTGCTACCTGCTCAAACACTCTTGTATCTGGCCTTAGAACGAGATGGTAAAGGACTTATCGGCGTTGACCTCGGGCGCCGTGCGGCTCCCGGAGATCTTCACAAAGCTGTTCGCGGCGGGGGTGAGCTCCCGCAGCAGCGCCTTATCTCCTTCGACGCCGGTGTGCGTGCGCACCGTTGCGAGCAGCGTGAGCGAGCCACCGTTTTCGAGGTTACGCGCGGAGCCGAGCAGGCGCTTCGTCTGCGCGAATGCGAGGGCCTGCGCTGCTTCGGGGGCCGTGCGCGAGCCCTGCTGGTTCTGCAGGTAGGCGTGCGAGAGATCGGTGAGCGAATCGAGCAACACGATGACGTCGTGGCCCAGCTCTACGAGGCGGCTTGCCCGGTCGATGGCGAGCTCGACGACCGTGGTTTGGTCTTCGGCTGCGCGATCGAACGTTGCGGCAATCACCTCGCCGCTGACGGTGCGCTGCAGGTGCGTGACCTCTTCTGGGCGAGCGTTCGTGAGCACGAGCAGCAGGTGCGCCTCTGGGGCATTCGCAGTCACCGCTGCCGCGAGCTCTGCGAGCACCCGCGTCGCGGGGATCGCGGCCGGCAGCGCGACGATGGCGCGCTGGCCGAGGCCCATCGGAGCGTGCTCGTCGAGCTTCGCGCCGAGGCCCCCCGTCTTGCCCAGGCCGAAGCGCAGGGGCTGCTCTGGGAAGATCGCCGTCATCTCGGCGATTTCGGAGCGCTTCTCTGCCTCTTCAACGGGCTTGCCGTTCACCGAATCGATCTTCACAATCGCGTTGTACTTCTGCCGGCCGCCGCTGTCGCCCTCGCGGGGCTGGCGAATGGCGCCGACGATCGCGTCGCCTCGGCGAAGGCTGTACTTCTTGACCTGCCCAAGCGCTACGTACACATCAGAGACACCCGGCAAGTACCCGCTCGTGCGCACGAACGCGTAGTTGTCGAGCACATCGAGAATGCCAGCGACGGGCAGCAGCACGTCATCTTCAGCGATCTCTGGCTCGAGGTCGTCGCCGCCGCGGCGCTTGCGGTCGCGCTGGCGGGTGCGGCTCGAACGCGTGCCGTTCTCCTGCTTGCCAGCGTCGTTGCCGTTGCCGCCCTGCTTGTCGCCCTGCTGCTTGTCGCCCTGCGACTGCTTCTCGCCCTGCGACTGCTTGTCGCCCTGCGACTGCTTGTCGCCCTGCGACTTGTCGGCGTCGCCCTTGGCGTTCTGGCTGCCACCGCGGCCGCGGCCCTTTGGCTCTTCCGTCTGCGCGTCGGCCTCGGGCTGCTCGCTCCCCTGGCTCGCGCGCCGGCGCGAGCGCCGCGTCGACGGCGCCTCGTCGTCGGTCGCTGCGTCTGCGGCCGGTGCCGCTGCGCCCTGGGCGGGTGCTGCAGGCGATTCGGGCGCTTCAGCATCAGCACCAGTGGCAGCAGGAGCGGCCGCGTCAGCTGCGGCCGGAGCGGTCTCCGCGGGCGTCTCTGAGGCAGGTGCCTTGCGCGCTCGCGTGGCCCGCTTCTTCGGCGCCTCAACGGGCTGCGCGGCACCGGCGTCTGCAGCCCCTGCCTCGCTCTGTGCCTCGGCGGCAGCGGCCTCGGCGGCAGCGGCCTTTGCCTTTGCTGCGGCGCTGCGAGCCGAAGGGGCCTTCGTTGCCGGCGCAGCCGCGGGTGCGTCAGCGCTCGTCTCCGCTGCTGCAGGAGCCGCTGCTGCAGGAGCCGCTGCTGCAGGAGCCGCTGCTGCAGGAGCCGCTGCTGCAGGAGCCGCCACCGCAGGGGCCGCCGCGGCGTCGGTCGAGGCGGCGTCGGTCGAAGCGGCGTCTGCTGCCGGCTCGACCTTCTTGCGCGCGCGGCTGGCGCGCTTCGGGGCGGCCTTCACAGCAGGCTCTGCCTGCTCGTCAGCGGCCGCGGCCGGAGCTGACCCGGCAGCTTCACCTGACGCGGGAGCTGCTGCTTCGGCGGCGGGAGCTGCGCTCGCTGCGGCGTCTGCCGCTACCTCGGGCGCCGCACCAGCAGCGGCCGAGACGCGACGCGACGCACGACGGCGCACCGGTGCGGCCTCAGCGTTTTCGGCCGCGGGAGTCTGATCTTCGAGATTGGGTTCCACGTGTATTCCTTCCGGAATCTATCGGGTCCGGGCCTTCACGGCCGCAAACATGCACAGGAGTGCGAAAAAGCTCGGGGCAATGCACCCGGCTGGGAAATCGATCCGGGACGCGCACGAGGCGACATCACACCCGCGAAGAGAACGCGGACTCGACCGGAATCTCCTCTACTGTAGCACCCTTGATGTCAACCGCCAGTGTGAGCACGCGCCATTCGGGCGCAATCTTGGCCACGAGATCGGCTGCAGCGAGGCGCTCCGCGGGCCCGTTCGACAGCACGAGCACAGACGGCCCGGCCCCCGAGACCACGGCTGCGTGCCCCCGCTCGCGCAGCGCAGAGATCAGGTCGCGCGTCTCTGGCATCGCAGCGCCGCGGTAGTTCTGGTGCAGCCTGTCTTCGGTTGCCTCGAGCAGCAGCTCGGGGCTCTGCGTGAGTGCGGCGATGAGCAGCGCCGAGCGCGACACGTTAAACACGGCGTCCTCGTGCGGCACCTGCTTGGGCTGCAGGCTACGCGCGTGCTCCGTCGACATCGTGAATGTCGGAACGAGCACGAGCGGGGCAACACCGCGGTGCACGAGCAGGCGTTTGAAGCGCGGCCCTGCCTCGTTCGTCCACGCAATCGTCAGCCCGCCAAACAGCGCGGGGGCGACATTGTCGGGGTGCCCCTCGAGCTCTGTTGCGAACGCAAAGATTTGCCCCTCGGTGAGCTGCAGCGGCGCCTCTGGGTCGCTTGCGAGCAGGCCAGCTGCGATCATCACGCCGGCGACGATGGCCGAGCCTGACGACCCCATACCGCGGCCGTGCGGAATGCGGTTGTGCGCGGCAACACTGATGCCGGGGAGCTCCCGCCCCAGGCGCTCATACACGAACGCGGCGGAGCGCACCACGAGGTTTCGCTCATCGGTGTCGACCTCGCCAGCTCCCACTCCCTCGACGTCGACCGTCGCCCCTGGTTCGGGCCGGGTCACCACCGTGAGTTCGTCGCCATAGGCGAGCGCGATTCCGAGCGTGTCAAACCCCGGCCCGAGGTTCGCACTCGTCGCTGGAACACGAACGCGCAGGGCTCGCTCGACCCGGCTCATGCGCGCCCCTCCCGGCGCAGCACGCTCGTCACCTCTGCCACGGCGTCGTCGGCACGCAGTGCCTCAACGGTCGCCGCGAGGTCGGCCTCGCGGGCCGTGTGCGTGCCGATCGTGAGCGTCGCGCGCCCCTCGTTCGACACGTTCTGCTCGACGCTCGCGGCCGAGACGCCGTGCGCTGCGAGAATGCCGGCAACGCGGGCAAGCACGCCCGGCTCGTCGCGCACCTCGAGCATCACCTGGTAGGCCGTGAGCACGTCGCCGACGGGTAGCACCGGGAACTCGGCGTGCGTGGAGCCCGGAATACCCGGGCCGCCAACGACGTGCCGCCGCGCCGCCGAGACGAGGTCGCCGAGCACGGCAGAGGCGGTCTCGTTGCCGCCAGCTCCGGCACCGTAGAACATCAGTTCGCCCGCCGATTCGGCCTCGACAAACACCGCGTTCTTGCCCTCGTGCACCGCCGCCAACGGGTGCTCGCGCGGAATGAGCGCGGGGTACACGCGCACCGAAACGCCATCGGTGCCGTCGGCCGAGGTGAGCCGCTCAGCGACGGCGAGCAGCTTAATCACGAAGCCCGCGTGCTTCGCCGCGGTGATCTGGTCGAGCGTCACACCGGTGATGCCCTCGCGGTACACCGCGCTCTCGGGCACCTCGGTGTGGAACGCGATGCTCGCGAGAATCGTCGCCTTCTGCGCCGCATCGTAGCCCTCGACGTCGAGCGTGGGGTCGGCCTCGAGGAAACCGAGGTCGCTTGCGAGCCGCATGGCGCTCTCTGCCGATTCGCCGAAGCGATCCATGCGATCGAGAATGTAGTTCGTCGAGCCGTTCACGATACCCATGACGCGGGTAATGTGATCGCCAGCAAGGCTCTCGCGCAGGGGCCGCAGAATCGGGATAGCGGCGGCAACCGAGGCCTCGTACAGCAGCTGAGCACCGACCTGATCGGCCGCGTCAGAGAGCTCGCGCCCGTGCGCTGCGATGAGCGCCTTGTTCGCGGTCACCACGTCTGCGCCGCCGCCGAGTGCGAGCAGAATGAGCGAGCGCGCCGGCTCGATTCCGCCCATGAGCTCGATGACGATGTCGGCTCCCTGCACGAGCCGCTCCGCGTCGGTCGTGAAGAGCTCGCGCGGCAGCTCGACGTCGCGCTCGGCATCGATCGTGCGCACGGCGATTCCGTCGAGGGTGAGCCGCGCCCCAATACGAGCCGCGAGCTCGTCACTGTTTTCGAGAATCAGCCGAGCGACCTGCGCTCCAACCGATCCACATCCCAGCAGTGCGACCCGCAGGTCTCGATACGCGTTCACTCGGTGTTCTCCGTTCGTTGTGACAAGTGTGTGGTGTGCCGCGGTTACGCGACGACGCTCTGTGCGAGCAGGTCGGCCTCGGTCTGGCCGCGCACGATCACGCGGGCGGCGCCGTCTCGCACGGCGACGACCGGGGGCCTGGGAATGAAGTTGTAGTTGCTCGACAGCGACCAGCAGTAAGCGCCGGTCGCAGCGACAGCAAGAGTGTCTCCCGGGGCGACGTCGGCTGGCAGTTCGTCGCGGTAGACGACGATGTCGCCCGACTCGCAGTGCTTGCCGACAACGCGCACAAGCGCCGCTTCGGCATCGCTAGCGCGGTTCGCGATGCGCACGTGATAGTCGGAGCCATACAGCGCCGGGCGCGCGTTGTCGCTCATGCCGCCGTCGACGCTCACGTAGAGCCGTTCGGTGTAACCGCGGTCGACAGGGTCGGCCTCGCCCGTGCCCGTGAGATCGACGCGCTTGGTCGTGCCGACGGTGTAGAGCGTGACGCCCGACTGGCCAACGACCGCGCGGCCCGGCTCGAAGGCAAGGTGGGGAATCTCGATGCCGGCGGCCTTCGACTCCTCGGCCACGATGTCGGCAAGCTGGCGGGCGATGTCGGAGACGTTCGGTGCCTCTGCCGCCTGCTCGGGCGTGTAGGCAATGCCGAAGCCGCCGCCGAGGTTGAGTTCTGGGATGTGGCGGCCAGCAATCTCTGCGAGCTCGACGTAGACGCCGAGCAGTCGCCTCGCAGACTCGCGAAAGCCCTCGGTCGCGAAGATCTGCGAGCCGATGTGGCAGTGCAGGCCAACGAAGTCGAGCCCGGCGTGCGAGACGATCTCGCGCACGAGCGCGGGGGCAGCGGAGAGCGGCATGCCAAACTTCTGGTCTTCGTGCGCGGTCGCGAGGTAGTCGTGGGTCGAAGCGTGCACGCCGCTGTTCACCCTCAGGCGCACGCGCTGCCGCGTTCCGGCGGCCGCGGTCGCAGCCGCGATTCGCTCGACCTCGATCGCGCTATCGATGATGATCGTGCCGACTCCGGCCTCGACCGCGCGGGCAATCTCGGCCTCTGATTTGTTGTTGCCGTGAAAACCGATGCGTCGCGGATCCACCCCCGCAGCGAGCGCGACGAGCAGCTCTCCCCCGCTCGCGACGTCGATTGCGAGCCCCTCCTCGTCCATCCACCTCGCGGTTTCAACGCTCAGGAATGCTTTGCTCGCGTAGTACACGGTCGCATCGGTGCCGACGCGCTGTGCCTCGCCCCGGAGCGCGTCGCGAATCTCGCGCGCGGTCTCGCGCGTCGCGTTCTCGTCGACAACGTAGAGCGGCGAGCCGAACTGCTCAATGAGTTCGGTCGCTCGGATCCCGCCGATTTTCAGCGCTCCGCACTCGCTGCCGCGACGCGCACCGCGCGGGAAGACACGGTCGTCGATCGCGTTCACATCGGGAATTCGGTGATCGGTCGATCGGTGATCGGTCATTCGGACGCTCCTCGGCTCTGGGTGGGTGTCTCTCGGACGCTCGGACGCTCGACGGCACGCAGATGCACCGTGTGGCGAGCGGACCCGGCTTGGCCCCTGAAGCCGCGCGAACGGAAGACGCTTCCGAACGAACCCCTTTATCTTAATAGACGACCCGTGCCCGAACCCTTATGTTACGAAATCGAGGCTCCGTCGAGCACTACCGCAGACAGCACCTGCAGCCCGGGCTCGCCGGTTCGCGGCGCGCGCCCGGCATCGTCGGCGATGGCGACGGTGAGGCTCTGCACGAGCGGTTCGTTCAGCCCGATGAGCCGAATATCGCAGACAAGCGCGCCACGCTCGCAGTCGATACGCCAGCGCAGGTGCGCCGCGTCGGATGCGCCGATGATGCGCGTGGCGAACGGCATCGGGGTGGTGGGATCGCCGACCTCGGCGAGCAGGGCGGCAACGCGGCGGCGGCGGATCTCGTCGGGGGCGTCTGCAAAGAAGTTCGCCGAGGTGACCCGTGCTGCCTCGGTCAGGGCACCACCGTCGCGCAGCAGGTCGTCGAGCAGCTCCCCAGCCTCAAGCGCGAGCGGCCAGGGTCGAACGGTGAGCGGCGGCACCGCTGCGGCGGCCATGACCTCGGCATGAGCCGCAACGGCGAGCGTCTCGGCACGGCAGGCGTCTGAGTTGCCGAACGCGACGATGCCGATGCCCGAATCGGTGTGCCAGCGCATGTTTGAGGAGAAGCCAGGCAGGCCACCCGAGTGGTCGACGATCGGGCCGAGTGCGCGGTCGTACGACGCGATCAGGCCGAGGCCGTAGCCGAGGCTCTGCAGGTCGCGGTGAGCTGTCGGCTGTGGCACGGGGATCGGGGTGTGCGCCCGCTGCATCTCGATGCGGCCGCGCGCGGAGAGCAGCTCGGGCTTGAGCGGCGAATCGGTGAAGGCCGAGGCGAGGAACCACCCCCACCTGGCGATGTCGTCGACCGTGCTGAAGAGCCCACCGATGGCGGCGAGGGCGCCCTCACCGATGAACGGCTCCGGGACAAACGTCGCACCTTCATCGAACGAGCGGAACCCGTGCGCGATGTCGGTGCCGGCCGGGTAGTCCTCGCGTGCGAAACGCGTGTGTGAAAGCCCAAGCGGGTCGAGAAAGCGGGCTCGAATCTCTTCTTCAATCGGCCGGCCGACGATTGACTCGATGACCCGCCCGACGAGCGACATGCCGAGGTTGGAGTATTGAAAGCGAACGCCTGGCGCGACGGCGAGCTCGATGCCCTCGGCGAACAGGCTCGCGATGTAGTCGATGCTCGCGCCAAGCTGCCGGTCTGCCCAGGCGTTGTCTTCTGGCATGCCTGAGCGATTCGCGAGCAGGTCTGCGACGGTGACGCGCTGCTCGACGCCCCGGTGAAGAAAACGCACTCCTGGCAGGTAGCGGTCGATGCCGGCACTGAGATCTAGCGTTCCCGACTCGGCGAGGGCGAGGGCTGTTGCAGCGAGAAAGCTCTTGGTCATCGATGCGATGCGAAAAACCGTCTCGCGCGTCACCGGCGCACCATCGAGCCGTGGCTCCCCGGCCCCGTGCCAGGCGATCACTCCCGATGCGTCGAACGCCGCCATAACCATCGCTGGCGGCCGCACCCCCGCATACTGCGCGCTCGCCGTGGCAAGGCTGGCCGCAGCGCTGGCCCTGACACTGGCCGCAGCGTGAGCCGCGTTTCGCTGCGTTTCGACCTCTGCAGAGTGAGCAGTGAGTGGAGCCGATGTCGGGTGGTTCAATGGGTTTCCTTTGTGCGACTGTGGACGAGGACACCAGACACCCTAGTGCCGCGTCTCGGCGCGCCACTAGTTCGATTGGACAAACTTTTGCCTGACACGCCCAGGGTTTCATGCAAGTGAATACAACGTCTCGGCCGCGGGTTACACTCCCCCGTGCGTCGATGCTGAACAGGTGTCACAATGGCACCCCAATACATAGACATTGAAAGGACAAACCAATGGGTAGCTTTATCGAGGACTTCTTCAAGGGGCGAGACACCGGGCTCGTCATCGACTGGACCCAGATGCCGACCTACAACACGATCATGGCGGTAGCCGCCGGCGCCGGCCTGATCTTCATGTACATGCTCGGCCGCGCACTCGTGCGCGACAAGCAGTTCAAGGCCGAGGGCTGGGCGCTTACCGCCGGCGTGCTCGGGCTCATTCTCACAACGACCGGGCTTCACATGACGCTCGTGTGGCCGTTCGCCATGTACTTCCCGTTCGACAACATCGTGTTCGGCGAGCCGAGCCTCGCGTTCGGCGTGCTACTGCTCGCAGCATCGCTCTATCTCTGGAAGCGCGGCGACCAAATCGTCGCCGCGGATGATCGCGCCGCCGAGGCCGCAGCCGTCGCACGCCCGATGGGCATCTTCGTGCTCGGCATGGGCCTCGCGCTCTTCGGCATCGCGCTCGCAGGTCTCGTGTTCCAGCTCTTCGCCGCCCCAGCCGAGGAGCCGATCTCGGGTATTGTCGCCGACTACCCGATGATCGAGGCGATCTTCATGTCGCTGCTGTTCGCGTTCGTGGGTCTTGGAGCTGCGCTCTTCCCCATTGCCCTGCGAGGCTTCTCGTCGAAGCAGCCAATGTCGGGCGTCGCCAAGCTCGTCGGCGTCACCTGGCTCGTCACCGGCATCATTTTCCTCTTGTTCGGCGCGATGAACTTCTTCACCCACATCGGGCTCATCGTCAACACGATGCAGTAGCCGCGGCTCGGCACCTTCGAGGGCGCTCCGCGCGGCTACTCGCAGGTGCCGAGGGCCTGCTGCGTGCTGTCTGACAGCAGATCGGGGGCGAGCGCAAACTCGACCCGCGCGCCGCTCGCGGTGATCTTGATATCCGTGAGCGTCGCACCAACAGGGAGCCACTGGCTCACGCACACCTGGCGGGCAGACAGCAGCGGCTCGAGCATGCCGCCCGTGGCGGCTGCGAGCTGATCCACCGAGAGATCGAAACCGACAGCAGACAGCCCGCGCGGCTCCACCAGTACCTCTCCGTCGACGGCGCTGAGCCCGAGCGTCGCCTCTATCGGCACCGTAAACCCGAGTGCCTCGAGCTGCCTGCCAACGACGAGCTCGCCGCTGCTGGTCTTGCCCGAATCGACAACGCCGTTCGTGAGCATCGAGATGACCGGGCCAAGGTCTTCTGCCGTCACGAAGATCTGGGCGGTTGCGCCTGCCATCTCGCCCGAGGTGACGCCGAACGGCACACGATCCGCCTCGAATGTCAGCGTGGCGCGCACGCCGTCTGCCACCGGCGCGTTCGGAATATCGACCTCGATGTCTCCCACCCCGCCGCGAATGGCGTTGAGGAGCGCCGACCCGCCCAGCTGCACGTCGACCGGGTGATTGCGCGGCAGATCGAGCTTGTCGCGCACCGCGCCCTGCACCACGGCAGGCACCGCGAGGCGCAGCCCCCACTCGCCGAGGCCCGCGAGCACGCCGACGGTGATGACGAGCGCGACCGTGACCTTCAGCCAGCGGGGCATGAGCTACAGCCTCTCGGGCGCCGAAACGCCAAGCAGGTCGAGGCCGTTGCGCAGCACCTGGCCGGCCGCGTCGTTCAGCCACAGGCGGGTGCGATGCACGTCTTCGACGGGCTCCTCGCCGAGCGGAATCACGCGGCAGTTGTCGTACCACCGGTGGTACGCTGCGGCGAATTCTTCGAGGAAGCGCGCGATGCGGTGGGGCTCGCGCAGCTCGGCAGCGCCAGCGACGATGCCCGGGTACTGCTGGAGCTTTCCGAGCAGGTCAGTCTCGGTCTCGTGAGTGAGTAGCTCGGGCGCGAACACCTCGCGGGTGATGCCGGCCGCGGCCGCGTTGCGGTCAACCGCGCACGTGCGGGCATGCGCGTACTGCACGTAGAACACGGGGTTGTCATTCGTGCGGCTGCGCACCTTCTCGCCGTCGAGCGCGAGCGGCGAATCTGCCGGGTAGCGCGCGAGCCAGTAGCGCAGGGCGTCGGCCCCGAGCCACTCGAGCAGGTCATCGAGCTCGATGATGTTGCCGGCACGCTTCGACAGCCGCGCACCGTTGAGGTTCACGAGCTGGCCGATGAGCACCGTGATGCTCTTCTCAACGTCGTCACCAGCAGCGCCCGCGATCGCCGTGAGTCGACCGATGTAGCCGTGATGGTCGGCGCCGAGCAGGTAGATCTTCTCGGTGAAGCCGCGATCCATCTTGTCGAGGTAGTACGCGGCATCGGCGGCGAAGTACGTGTAAATACCGTTGCCGCGCGTGAACACGCGATCCTTGTCGTCACCGAACGCGGTCGTGCGCACCCAGATCGCGTCGTCCTCTTCAAAGACGTGCCCCTGCTCGCGCAGGCGATCCACCGCGAGCTCGATCGGGCTCGGCTCGCCGTTCGCGCCCTTCGCGTGCAGCGTGCGCTCCGAGAAAAACACGTCAAAGTGAACGTTGAAGCGCTCGAGCGAATCCTTGATCTCGGCGAGCTGCAGCTGATACGCGAGCTCCTGCGCCTCTTCGATCGCCGCGTCGCGGTCACTCGCGGCGAGCTCGGGGAGGCTCGGCAGCTGCTCGCGCACCTTGGCGCCAAGCACCTGAATGTACTCCCCGGGGTAGGCGTCTTCGGGCGCCTCCTCGTGCAGCGCTGCAGCGAGCACCGAGCGGCCGAACTTGTTCATCTGCGCGCCGGCGTCGTTGATGTAATACTCGTTCGTCACATCGGCGCCGGCTGCGCGCAGTACGCGCGCCGTCGAGTCGCCGAGCGCGGCCCAGCGGGTATGCCCCATGTGCAGCGGCCCTGTCGGGTTCGCGCTCACAAACTCGAGGTTGATGCGCTGGCCGGCGAGCGAGTCGTTGCGGCCGTAGGCAGCGCCCTGCTCAACGACGCGGCGGGCGGTCTCGCCAGCGCTCGCGGCGTCAAGCGTGATGTTCATGAAGCCGGGGCCAGCGATCTCGGCCTTCGCGACGCCGTCGATCTTTTCGATCTCGGCGACCAGCTCTTGCGCGAGCTCGCGCGGGTTCGTGCCGATGCGCTTCGCGAAGCGCATCGCGACGTTCGAAGCCCAGTCTCCGTGCTCTCGGCTCTTGGGTCGCTCGAGCTGCGTGTCCTGTTCGGTCACAACAATCTCTGCCGCCTCCCCACCGCGAGCGGCGAAGTTGGCAGCGAGAATCTGAGCAAGGGCCTGAGCGAGTTCTTGAGGCGTCACAAGCGTTAAGTCTACCGGCAGCCCGGCGCGCCCCTGACCGGTTGCAAAAACGCCGCATGAGGTGCGCTAGGCTTGTGGAGTTACATCTGCTCGCCTCCGTAGCTCAGGGGATAGAGCGCCGGTTTCCGGTACCGAAGATCGTCGGTACGGAGAATGTGACACAAATAAGTGAATATCGCGCCTCCGTAGCTCAGGGGATAGAGCATCAGTTTCCGGTACTGAGGGCCGCAGGTTCGAATCCTGCCGGGGGCACCAAAGAACGGCTCGCGCTTGTCACCCAGATTGGGGTGACAGCGTGAGCGGCCAGACTCACGACCCGGCATACGAACTGCTCTCCGCTGCTGTCCAATCCGCAGAAATGGCGATGTTCACCGGAACCCTCACCATCGGGCACAACCCTGCCGCCGCCACAGAGCACATCGACGAGGCGATCGCAGCGCTGACCGCAGCCCGAGAACAGCTCGCAGCGCAAGCTCGAAGCCCGCGCCGCTAATGAAGCCCCAAGCAAATGAATATGATCTGCCTTTGGTTCTTCAAAGGAGATGACACGTGACCAACAATGACCTGCTCGAAGCATTCGCCGACTACCAGCGCGCAGGAAACCGCGCCAAGCGAACCATCGGCACCAGAGCATCCATCTTGCGGGCCTTCGCAAAACGCCAGAACACGACACTGCTCGAAGCGACGGTGTTCCACCTCCGCAAGGAGATCGGCCGCGAAGAAACCGCACCGTCAACCAAGGCGACGACACGCGCGACATTCATCGCGTTCTACACGTTCCTGCACGTCGAAGAGATCC
>NZ_BAAAKZ010000008.1:260121-288208 GCF_039528015.1 Leucobacter albus
AAGCGCACGCGGGCAATGATCCTTCTCGCCACGTATCAGGGGCTGCGCGCGTCAGAAATCGCCGCCGTCCACGCGGACGACATCGACACGCACGCGGGGACGCTCAAAGTTCTCGGCAAGGGCGGACGGCTCGATTACCTTCCCCTCCACGAAACAATCCGCGAGCTTGCACCCTCAATGAATGCAGGGTGGTGGTTCCCAGCACGCGGAGGCCGCGACGGGCACATTAAAGGCCAGTCAGTCAGCGACCTGCTCACTGACGCACGCGCCAGAGCCGGCATCACAGACAAGCAGCTCACGGGGCACTCCCTTCGGCACTCATTCGGCACAGAGCTAGTCCGCGGTGGAGCGAACATCCGAGCCGTTCAAGAACTCATGCGCCATTCATCGCTGCAGACCACTCAGCGGTACACGCAAGTCCTAGACGAAGACCGCCGACAAGCGCTCGACGTACTACAAGGCCGAACGATCCCGAAACGATCAGGCAGAAAGGCCGCATAGCCACTCGAACATTCCTTCGAACCCGTGTAGACTTTCCCTCAACAGGTGCTTCAAGGCCCGACACAACTAGATCCCCCAGAGAATGGGGCATCGAACTTGTGTCGGGCCTTTTCTTTTTGGGAGAGGGAAACATGAAAGACACGGCACGCGCAGTAGAGCGGCTCACGCAAACTCACACAGTCCACCTCGAAGGAGCGGAGTACGAGTGCGCTCCCTTGCTCGAGCAGCTACGCGAGGCCATCTCATCCTCGACGGGCGCCGGATCCGGCGGGGGTGGCGGCGTCGGCGGCAACTTACTCAACCTCGACGCGCTCAACCTCTGGGAGTACATCGACGGCATCGTGCGCGGCTGGCTCCGAACATGGGCACTCGACCACGGCGGCGAACTCACCGAAGCACTGCAGCGACTCCCCCACGCGATCCAGGCACAGCACGCCGCCGACGCTATCGATGACGACTTCCGCGAACGCCTCGAAGCCGCATTCGACAAATGGGTGTACCAGATTGAAGACCTATTCGACCCTCCCCACCAGAAGGAACTCACCGCGCCCTGCCCCGAATGCGGAGAGCGACATCACCTTGTGCAGGAGACGGACGAGCACGGCACCGTGGTCGACACTCGGCAGGTCGCGGCCGTCTCCATCCCTGTCAAGCGCGGCCGCGCCGTCATCGCGGAATGCCGAAGCTGCGGGGCCATGTGGGCGACCGAGACCGAGCTGATCGGGCTCGCTGAAGCGATGGGCCTCGAAGTTGACGTTGTGGCGCTCCGTGAGCTCGCAATGGGGGTGGCAGCATGAACTGGTGGGACATCCCTCTTGCAGTGGCCGCCGTCTACGCGGGCGGCATCTTTGTCATTGCAGCCGCCGGCCTCCTCTCGTACAGCACTGACCTGCCAGACAAGGTGCGGCTCAAGACGGCACGGATGGTGGTCGATGCATGGAAGTGGCCAGCATTAATCGCGCAACGGGTCCGAGTCATGTGGAAGCAGGTACTCGCCGACGCGAGGGCCAACGAACAGGACTCGTAGATATGTTTGCAACATAGCTTCGATCATGGTACATTCGTACCACGCACTTCAAGCGACCCCGGACAGCCTCACGGCCCCGGGGTTTCTTGCTTTCTGCACACAATCGAATACACAATTCAATAGCTCGCACAACGGTGCGGGCACGCCTTGGCCTGTAGCTCAGTTGGTAGAGCGGCGCACTGTTAATGCGTGTTGCGCAGGTTCGATCCCTGCCAGGCCAGCAATGCGAGCCACGGACGCTGCAAGCGACTTCGGAAGATGTAACGCTCTCAGCGCGAGTGATGGCGGCCCCCTCGCAGAAGACCAGAGGCGCGGCGACAGAGATAGCCGCAGTGACGCTGGGGAATCGACATTTCTACTCGCCCCAACTTTGTAGCGGCCTATGGCAGATCTTGCCCGGCGTGACGGGATGACGCGCACACCTTATTGAAGCTGGACGCTCTCTGGCCAGAAGCCGTGGACCTGTCATAGCTCTTCGAATGCGGCACTATAGAAACATGCCAGAGATATCAAGCCACGTTGCCGCTCGCTTCCCAGACGCTGACGCAGTCCAGCAAATCTACGACACTCTGCAGGAGCGCTGCGCAGAGGACCAAAGCGTGACACTCACCAGCGCCAGGGTGTATCGCGAAACCCACCACTGGCGCTGGGATACGCTACAGGAACTGACGCACGACCTGCGGATCAGTGCGCCAGCAGACGAAATCGGTTTCCACCTGGAAATTACCGAGGCCACCTCCACCGCTCTAACGCCTTCAATCCTCATGCAGGTAAACATTGCCGGGGACAGCACCGGCAGGGGAACCGAGGTATCGGTCAGTGCCCCCGACAGGTTCACTGCAGAAGCGGTGCACACACAAATAGTCCTAATTCTTCAATCAAGCACACCGATACCCGAGCGCAACCCAGCAAAGGAGACAGAAGTGAAGCCAAAGATCTTCATCGGGCATGGCCGCAATGAGCAATGGCGGGCACTCAAAGAGCACCTTCAGGACCACCACGGGTTTAGTGTGAGAGCGTTCGAAACAGGCTCCCGAGCGGGCCACACCATCCGGGACATCCTCGACAGCGAGCTTGACAACGCGAACTTCGCTTTCATAGTAATGACAGGCGAAGACGAGCAAGGCGATGGAGCACTTCGCGCACGCCAGAATGTTGTGCACGAGGCTGGCCTTTTCCAAGGGAAGATGGGTTTCGACAGGGCAATAATTGTCCTGGAAGAGGGTGTCGAGAACTTCTCGAATGTTGATGGAGTTCAGTACATTCCTTTCGCCAG
Organism: Leucobacter albus; assembly: GCF_039528015.1. Classification (NCBI taxonomy): domain Bacteria; kingdom Bacillati; phylum Actinomycetota; class Actinomycetes; order Micrococcales; family Microbacteriaceae; genus Leucobacter; species Leucobacter albus. Next base: position 262,926 of record NZ_BAAAKZ010000008.1, read on the forward strand.
AGGGAACATCCGTGAAGCCTTCGGCGACGCCGCTGCGACGATTAAACGCGTATTCAACTTGTGACTATCGACGAAAAGCCCCCGACGTGCAATCGGGGGCTTTCTGTGTCACCACTCTTCCCCGCGCCGTACCGCTGACAACACCCTTATCGAACCGGGTTAGAGCGCGGGGGACCTACCAACGGAGGAGCACGATGACCGACTGGCCACTACTCGTTATAGCGGGCATCATCATCGTCACCCAGACCTGCCACCTCGTCATGGACATCCAGGACGCCCGACGCAAGAACCGAGGACGGCATGGCTGACGATCGCACCTGTACCGACTGTGGTGCCGTCTACCCTTCCACCCGTGCGGCTCTCCTCTGCTGTGACGAGGAATACCGTGGCGACCGATACACCGAGGAGCAACGATGAAGTATCCCCACATGCAGCACGTCTGCAACCTCACCCGAGGTGGCGACGTGCTCTATGTCGGCAGCACAGGGCATGGGGTGCAGCATTTCATCAAGAGTGTCGCGGATCTCAATATCGAAGGCGTCACGACCCGCCGTTCCAAGGGCCACGAACTCGTCACGTTCCCGGACGGACACAGGCTCCACTTCGCCACCTTGCGAACAATCAACAAAGCTCGCGGGCTGACAGTGCAACACATCGTCATCGACGACCACACTATGCTCGACGACCCAGACTTCCGCGCAACACTACGCCCGTGCTTCAGCCATCCCTACGGCGTCGACATCGAACGCTACAGCGTCATCGGATAGAACTCAAGGAGATCACCATGGCCGGATTCAACCCGCGACTACGCATCCTCGAGCTGCCAATGAGGCATGCAGGCAAGTGGAGCGACACCCCGTTCATCTTCATTCTCGACCGGGCAGACGAACAGGCTGAGGAAGCCCTCGCCGCCCTCGGGGAATCAGGCAAAGCGATGGGCGCAGTTGGAGCGCTTGTCTTCGACATGGAGGTCGACCTTGACTAAGAGCACCATCACTGTCACCACCGAGGCCAACACCCCCGACGCTTTCGATGAGGCAGCCACCCAGGCGCTCACCCAATCCAACGGGGCTCCCCTCAAGCTAGAGGGCATCCACCAATACGTGGCCCCCGACAAATACAAGGGCGGGTACACGACAGGGTACGCCTGGGCATTCACGCCCCTCGACTAGCCCAACACCACGGGCGCAAAGGAGCGCCATGCGAGGACTAGACGACCACACCTACCGCAAACGCACAGCAGCACTCAAAGCCAAACGCCACGACTGCTGGCTCTGCGGTGACCCAATCGACTACACACTGCCATGGAAACACAAAATGGCATTCACAGCCGACCACATACAACCACGCTCCAAAGGCGGACACATCTACGGCGAAATACGCGCAGCACACCGATCCTGCAACAGCAGCCGCTCAAACCGCGTCACAACCGTCACCACAGCGCCCAAAACCGCACTCAGGTGGTGACCGCCGTCCACCAAACATCAACCGCACCCTGGCCCCTCCCCCTCCCTCCCCGGTCTAGGTTCAGACCCGCGGCATACTGATTTTTTACACAGGGTCGATTCGCGGTCTACCAATTGCGTGGGGGTCTACCGATTCCGTTTTGTGGAGGTTCTGTCATGGCCAGGCCTCCTGCCCCGTGTGGCACTTTCACTGCGTATAAGCGTCATTCCCGGAAGGGTGAGCCGGTTGATACGGCGTGTGCTCAGGCTGCTCGGGATCAGAAGAACGAGCGGGCTGAGCGTGGGCGTGAGGTTGCGGCTGCTGCTGTGCGTGCGCAGCTTGAGGCTGTCCCGGATCCGCCGGCGTCGTCGGGGATTGATGAGCTCGCTGAGGCGTATGACACGTTGCAGTGGGTTAAGGCGCAGATGGACTCTGGTGTCGCTCAGGGTGCTGCCGCGTTGGCGAAGCAGCGTATGGAGATTGTGGCGCTGATTAAGCGTCTTGAGAGTGCGGCGAAGCCGGAGGTGAGCGCTCTTGACGAAATCGCTCGAAAGCGTGCGGAAAGGCTCGCAGCTTCCTCGAATTGAGTCGTACCCGCTGTTTCATTCTTCGGCGGCTGATGATGCTGTTGATCTTGCGGCGGTTGCTGGGCTCAGTCTCTATCCGTGGCAGGAGCATGTCCTTCGTGGTTCATTGGGCGAGCGCGTGGACGGCCGCTGGTCTGCGTTCCGTACTTGTTTGGTTGTGCCCCGTCAGAACGGCAAGAATGCCGTGCTTGAGGCGCGTGAGCTCGCTGGGCTGCTGCTCTTCAACGAGGCAGTGATCATCCATACGGCGCACGAGTTCAAGACGGCGAATAACTCGATGATCGCGCTCATGAACCGCATCAAGGCCTCACCGCTACTTGCCGAGGTGAAGGGCGGCGCCGGCATGTCTGCCGACGATGACCTTCGAGAGATTGACGGGTTCCGCACCGGCAACAATCCAGCGATCACGATGAAGAACGGGAACAAGCTGCAGTTCGCGGCTCGCTCTGGCGGCTCCGGTCGCGGGTTCACGGGCGATCTGGTCGTACTGGACGAGGCGTACGCGTTGAAGTCTGCGGAGATGGATGCGCTGCTGCCGACGATGGCAGCGAAGTCGATCGAGGGCAACCCGCAGGTCTGGTTCACGTCGTCTGCTGGGATGCTCGATTCTGACCTGCTGGCGTCGCTTCGTGCGCAAGCGCAGAAGGAATCTCCTGGCCGTCTTGCCTACTATGAGTGGTCGACCGCTGATGATGCGGATCCGCTCGACCGGGACGGCTGGTACGAGGCGAACCCGAGCCTTGGGTATCGGATCTCCGAGGAGTTCGTGCAGGACGAGTACGACACGCTCGTTGGCGAGACTGGCAGCGACGAGGGGTTCAAGCGTGAACGTCTCGGCATTTGGGCGAAGCTTGGCGGTGGAGGAATCATTCCCGCCAAGCCGTGGGCTGAGTCTGCTGGGGATGCGCTCGAGGTCGAGACAGAGACCCGGGAGATTGGGCGTGTGGCGTTCGCGGTCGATGTTCCGCGCTCTCGCGACTCGGCTTCGATCGTTATGGCTGGCGAGCTTGGTGATGGGCGAACGTCTCTCGTGCTCATCGACCGCAGGGTTGGCACCGATTGGGTTGCTGACAGGCTCGCAGAGCTGAAGGAACAGTATGACCCCGTTGCGATCGTCATTGACGAGCTCGCAGCGACTGGCACGATCCTTGGTGAGCTCCGTCGCCTCCGAGTCAGGGTGTGGGCGGTGAAGTACCGCGAGTACCTCCGCGCCTGTGGTGCGTTGTTTGATGCGATCTCACAGATGAAGGTCACGCACACGTCGCAGCAGGAGCTGAATGACGCGGTCGCTGGTGCTGGCCGAAAAGACGGGGAGTCTACGCTCTGGAAATGGGCTGGTTCCTCGCATGTCGATATTTCTCCGTTGGTTGCTGCGACTCTGGCATTCGCTGGCCTGCACCGACGATCCGGGAAGTCACCCGAGGGTGGGCAGCGGAAACTAATTGTGATGGGCCGGTGATTCTGTGGCTGATTTTCGTGAGCTTTCGGATGAAGAGTCGAAGACGTTCCACCAGCTGTATGACCAGCTCAACAGGTTCAAGCGGCGCAACCAGTTGCGTGACCGTTACGGCGACAGCAAGAAGACCCTCGACCAGGTGGGCTTCTCAATCCCGCCGCACATGGCATCGTTTCAGGCGGTGCTTGGGTGGCCGGATAAGGCGTGCGGTGTGCTTGCGCGCCGGCTGCGGCCGCGCCTGTTCGCGTCTGTTGATGAGTCGTCACTGTTGGAAGAAGTGAATCGTCACTTCAGCTCGGCCGACACGCAGCTTGTCGAGCGCATGGCGATCGAGTCCGCAACCAGGCACGGCGCCGCGTTTGTGTTCACCTCTGCCGGCAACACCGCCCTCGGTGAGCCCGAGGTGATCCACTCTGTCTGCACCGCGCTCACTGCAACCGCGCTGCAGGACCCTCGCTCAAGACGCATCACTGCAGCGCTTGAGGTTGTCGACGGCGGGTTCAACATGAGCCTCCCTGGCCGCACCCTGTTTGTTGGGCGCCGCGGCAACCAGTGGGGGCTGCTGGATGAGTTCGCTACGACCCCTGGGCGCGTGCTCTGCACCGCGTACGTCATCGGGGGGCGTGTAGATCGTCCATTTGGGAAGTCTCGCATCACACGCCCCGTCATGGCGCTTACCGACATGGCTGTGCGAGTGATGTTGCGGCAGGAAGTGTCTGCAGAGTTCTTCTCGTCGCCGCAACGGTACATGCTCGGTGCAACTGAGGACATGTTCGTTGGGCCGAACGGTGAGCCGCGAACCGGATGGGAGACCATGCTGGGGGCGCTGCTCGCGGTGCCTGATGATGAGGACAAATACGAGAACCAGCGTGTCACTGTCGGGCAGTTTGCGCAGATGTCGATGCAGCCCCACTCGGATCATCTACGGACGGTCGCGATGATGTTCTCGGGCGAGACGTCAATCCCAGCAAGCTTTCTCGGCATCCTGCACGACAACCCGTCGTCTGCTGAGGCGATCATCGCGCACGAAGCCGAGCTCGTGTCGATCTCTGAAACGGAGATCGACTGGCTGAGTGCAGCGCGTATCTCACTCGCGACCAACACGGTCGCGGTGCTCGCTGGGCATGAGTTCTCACAGGCTGAGGCTGCCGAGGTGGCGAGCTTCTCGGCTCTGTGGCGTGACCCGTCGACACCAACTCGAGCAGCTACGGCTGACGCGATGACGAAGGAGATTTCGGCGCTTCCCTGGATGGCTGAGTCTGATGTTGCGCTTGAAGGGTTCGGGCACGACGGGCCGACAATCGAACGGTTGAAAGCGGATCGTCGCCGCTCGATGGTGGGGGCGTTTATGTCAAGTCTCGGCACGGCAGGCGGGGACGATGCGCAGCCAGCCAGCCAGCCAGCCAGCCGGCCGACGATTTGAGCGCAGCACAGGTGCTCAAGGTCAAGGCTGACGCAGTCGGCGTGCTCAGGCGCGCTGGCGTTGATGCGAACGACGCTGCGGAGCGCGCCGGCCTCCCTGGGCTGAAGTTCATTCCGGGTCAACCCATCACAATCAAGCAGGCCGACGAGTAGCGAGGTGGCGGCATGTCTGTAGCAGCACTCGAGCAGCATCGCCGCGACCTTGCCCGCCTGTGGGCTGCAGCTTCAGTAGACGTACGAACTGCAGCCCTTGCTGTCAGAAAGCTTGATGTCGCTGATGCCCGCGAGATGCTGAAGATCGCGCTCCCGGATCTCATGGACCCGTTCATGGGTGCAGCGTCTGACTTGTCGGCTGTGCTGCTCGAGGAACTCTACGGAATCGTTGCGAACGTTCCGGCTGGCCAGTACCTGCCGTCGGCTGGAAAGATCGACGGTGCTGCCCGGTGGGCAGTTACACCGATGGTGGATCCAACACTTGAGTCCACTGTGGTGTCCCGCGTTGCTGGCACCGCAGAACGAATGCTGTACGACTCCGCACGGCTAACTGTCGAGCGTGGCGTGATCTCGAACTATTTCGCGAGGCGGAATCGCCGCTACGGCAACATCACCCGCGATGAGTCTGGCCGCCGCGTAAGGTTTCAACGGCTCCCCCGCGCGACTGCGTGTGACTTCTGTCAGATGCTCGCTGGACGCGGCGCCGTGTACCTCACCGAGGCATCGGCAGGAGGCGTGGTAGGGCGCGGTGTCGACCTGTCTCAGAATTTCAATGCTGATGGTTCGCAGCGTCTCTTCGGTAACCGCATGGCCGGCGGCGTGAAAGCCCGTGGGGCTGCGAAGCTCGGGTCGAACTACCACGATGCGTGCAGGTGTCTCGTGCAGCCGGTGTTCCAAGGGACAGAGGTTGCGGACTACGCCACCGAGATACAGCAGAAATACAGCCAAAAGTTCGCCGCCGCGTACGCCACCGGGCAGGGCGAACTTGATTCAGATGAGGCCGTGATGGCCCGCTGGCGGAAACTCCAACATAAGTAGCCGCGCCACAGTCTGCCCGCTCTTTCGCGGGTTCAGCCTCCACGACCGTGGGGGCTTTTTTCATGCCCGAATGGGCGCACGCTGAGCACTCGCGGCGGTCAACAGCGAGGTGAAGGAGCAAAGACCAGATGACTGAGCAGGTAACCACAGGCCCCCTCGAAGGCGGTAACGCGGGGTTTACGCCTCCCGCAACCCAGGAAGAGCTGAACGCGCTGATCGCGGGCAGGCTCGAACGGGAACGAGGGAAGTTCGCCGGGTTTGACGAGTTCAAGGCCAAGGCTGCCCGACTCGATGAGATCGAGGAGCAGGGCCGCACAGACCTCGAAAAGGCCGAGGCGCGCGCTGCTGCAGCCGAGCAGGCGCTGAAAGACCGCGAAGCCGCTGACGAGGCCGCGAAGGCTGAAGCCGAAGCTGCTGCGGAACTCGCGAAGGATGCAGCGTCGGTGGCGGAGGCGACTGGTGTTCCGGTCGAGCTGCTTCGTGGCGGATCGAAGGAAGAGCTTGAAGCGCACGCGAAGGCTCTCGCTCCGCTGCTCGCTGCCGGCAATGGTCTGAACCAGGTTCGAACCTCCGGCACTGGTGGAGGTCAGCCGTCTACGAGCTCTTTCGCTGCTGGACGGGAGCGGGCAAAAGCCCGTTCCAAGTAACTCAAATTTGAGAGGAGATCCGAATGGATCTGAAGATCACCAAGGAGACCTACGGCGGGTCGAAGCTGTCGTGGCTGGGGTCGCGTCGTGGTGTCGATACGGCACGAACGGTGACCATTGACCGGTCGAAGCTCGCTGCGGCGGTCGTGACGGCGGGCGTTGTGCCTGCTGGCACGCCGCTCGCGCAGGCCGGCGCGAAGGTCGCACCGTTCACCGGCGCTGAGGGCGAGGTGTTCGTGGGCTTCTTGCTCACTGACCAGGCCGTCAAGGCCGGCGGCGGCGACATCGTTGCCCCGCTGCTTGATCACGGCCGCGTGATCGTGGCAAAGCTGCCGGTGGCTTTCACCGCGCCCGACAACGCGACCTCGTTCGTGTTCGTTTAAGGAAAGGGGACTGACACATGGCACTTTGGACTGATGTTGTTGAGCCCGCAGAGCTGACCGGGTACGCCCGCCAGACTCTCGAGGACTACGAAGCGCAGAAGGGTTCCCTCTCGCGCTGGCTCCCAAACCGCACGATCTCTGACATCGTTGCACGTTTCGTGCGCGGTGAGGGCGGCCTGACCGAGGTCGCGGAGTACCGCGCGTACGACGCAGAGACCTCGATCGGCGACACCCCTGGCGGTGAGCGCGTCACGCTCGAGCTTCCCCCGCTTGGCCGTAAGCTCCGCAACTCGGAGTACGACCAGCTGCGCCGCAACGGCAACGTTGGCGACGAGTCGGTTCGTCCCACGCTCGAGAAGTACGCGGCTCAGGTCGCTCGTGCTGTCTCGGATCGTTTCGAGCTTGAGCGTGGCCGCGTCATCGACACCGCGAAGGTTTCGATCAACGAGGGCGGCTTCATCGCGAATGCCGACTTCGAACGTCGCTCTGACTTCAATGTCACCGCCGCGAACCTGTGGTCGGCTGTCGACGCTGACCCGCTGAAGGACATCGAGGCGTGGCGTGCCGCGTACGTCGCTGAGAACGGTGAGGAGCCGGGAACGATCCTCACCTCCACGAAGGTGCTCAATGCGGCTCTCAAGTCTGCTGCGGTGCGCGCGCTTGTGGCTGGCAGCGGCCCGGCGCCGACGGTCATCACCCGCGCTACGTTCAACACGATCCTCGAGGCGTTCGGCCTGCCGGCGTTCGAGGTGTTTGACCGTCGCGTGAAGGTTGGCGGCGCGAACACGCGCGTCACCCCGGAGGACAAGGTGTACCTGCTCCCCGCGGCGACTGGCCCGAACAACGCTGAGGGCACTGACCTGGGTGGTTCGTTCTGGGGCACCACGCTCGAGGCTTCGGAGCCGGAGTATAACCTCCCGGCTGAGGAGCAGGGCGGGCTTGTGGTTGGCGCGTACAAGACGCTCGACCCGATCGGCGTGTGGGTGCACGGTGCGGCGATCGGCCTGCCGGTTCTCACGAACCCGAACCTGTCGCTCGCGGCGAAGGTTCTCTAACTCACTTGTGAGGGCGGGGCTGGCTTTGGCTGGTTCCGCCCTCCGCATTCCAGGAGGAAGACATGGCGAAGATTCGCGAAGATTTTGAGGGAGCCGTACACGTTGACGGTTTCGTGCTTGTTGCTGGCGATGAGGTGCCGGAGGGTGTGCGTATTGGCGCGCATCTGACAGGTGTCGAGCCTGCACCGGTTGAAGATCCGGACACTGACGAGGATCCAGATGCGGATGAGGGCGACTTCGATCCTCTCGCTGAGGAGCCTGCACCGGCCAAACCGCGCGGTCGCCCCAAGAAGGTTCAGTAATGCCCTGGGCAACCCCGGAAGACGTTGAGGCGCGGTGGTTGCTCGATGAAGACATTCCAGCAACCGAAGAGCAGTTGCAGGCACTCATCGACGACGCGGAAGACACGATAGTTGCCCGCGTCCCAGACGTTCCGCAACGGGTCGAATCCGGGCAACTCCCGAAGGGCCGGGTCGTGAAGATCACGGTCGCGTTGGTGATTGAGCGACTCAAGAACCCGCGCGGCACCAGGCAGACAAACATGACGGCTGGGCCATACACGGAGTCAGAAACGTTCGGCGGGAACAACCCCGGCGTGATGTCCCTCACTGATGAGCAGATTCGTGAGCTCACCGGTGGGTCGAAACGCGCCGCGTTCACGGTGAACACGATCCCCACCAGCTGGTCTGGTGGTCGCGGTCATGGGTAGGCCGTCACATATCCATGAGAGGTTCACGGTCGGCTACCGGGAGCGCACGACGACCGCTGGTGGCATGGCTCCGAAGGAGTCCTGGAAGCCCGCCGTTGATCTGAAGGTGTTCGGTTGGGGGCCGCCGTCGCCTGACGATGTGATCCGTTCCGAAAAGACCGGGACGAAGCATGAGCTTGACGTGTACTGCCGCTCATCCCCAACAAAGCATCGAGACAAGCTCGTTGTGAACGGGGTCGAGTGGTTAGTGCAGGGCGAGCCTGATGATTACCGGTTTGGGCCGTTCGGGTTCGATGCCGGGGTTCGGGTTCGCCTGTCACGGGTGGAGGGCTGATGGAAGCGTACGAGTTCCCCAACGCGGAAGCCGCTCTCCTCGAGGTCGTGCGTGACGTGCTTGCGGTCGAGGCCTCCGTCGAAGTCCTCAAGCCGCGCCCTGAACTGTTCGTTCAGCTCAGCAGGGTTGGCGGTGTCGCCCGGATGATCACAGATCGCCCGATGGTCGTGTGCTGCGCGTGGGGGCCCTCCTGGGAGGAAGCGTTCACGCTCGCGTCAGGGTTGCGTCGACTGGTGCATTCTCTGACGAGCCTCGATGGTCTCCCTGTGTACCGAGTCCGAGAGGTCGGCGGGCTGGCGCGTTCGCCTGACCCTGTCGCCGGGTCACCCCGTTACCAATTCACCGCCGAGCTTTCGCTCCGCGGATCCACAGCCCCCTGACTGGGGGCTTTTTGCTTTTAGGGAGGTGCCGCCTATGGCTCATGTCGAGGTGGTCAACCGTCAAGAGATTGACGGCGTCAATTACGAGCGGGGCGAGGTGATCGAGGTGTCCGCTGGGCGCGCTCGTGACCTGATCTCTGCCGGGAAGGTGCGCGCGGCGGAGAAGCCGAAGCGCGTGCCCGCATCAAACGGTGGCAGTGAGGCGAAGGAATCTCCTAAGCCCGCGCCCGCAACTAAGGAGGTGGCCAAGAATGGCTGATCTGTATACCAAGGACGATGTCCGTGTCTGGGGTTCGCTTGGCGGTGCCGTGTTCTGGGCGCCGAAGGGCACCCCGCTGCCTGAGACCTTTGACGAGGAGCTCGACCCTGCGTTCGTGCCGGTCGGCATTCTCTCAGAGGATGGTGTCAACGAGGGGCTCTCGGTTGACACGAACAAGATCAAGGGCTGGCCGGGCGGTCAGACTGTCCGAGTTACGAACACGTCGACGGAGAAGACTGTCGCGTTCACGATGCTCGAGAACAGTCCACTCGCGGCGAAGCTCTACTACGGTGCTGACGCCCCGGTGAAGGCCGGGACCGGCGCGCGCATCGACATCCCCGAATCGGTTGGTGTTGTCGAGGGCACCGCTGTGGTTGAAAAGCACGATGGCGATATTGTCGAGCGGCGCTGCATCGAGCTCGGCCAGGTGTCTGAGCGTGGCGACCAGTCCTCGAATAACGAGGATGCGGCCGGCAAGGAAGTCACCCTCGAATCAGTCGGTAAGGACTACATCCTCACGAACGCGCCCGCGTTTGTTGAGGCTGCGGTCACTGTCCCGTAGTTAGACCGCCTGGGGCGCGTGGTGACTCCGCGCCCCAGGCCACTCCCCTGAGTCACACCCAAGCTTTCAACGAAATGGAGTCACCATGACTGAAACCACTCGCTCGAAGAGCGCAAAGAAACCCGCCGACCACAAGCCCGCAGCAGCCGAACAGGTGAGCATCGAACACGGAGGCGTGAAGTTCACCGCTGCCCGAGGCTCGCTCGACTCGCTCCGCACCATCGACATGCTCGAGCGCGGTCTGATCAGCACAACGCTGCGTCGCATCATTGGCGATAAGAAGTTCGAAGAGTTCCTCGACAAGAACCCTGACGCTGGCGCAGAAGCTGCCGGCGAGCTGCTCGAAGCGATCGCCGAAAAGGTCGGCGCAAAAAACTTCTAGGGCTTCTCGTGCTGCTTCGTGAGGCTCGGGACCGACTAAACGCTGATCTTCGGCGTGAGTACGGCCTGAGCCTCACGGACATGTACGAGGGGCGTGTTTCCGTGCTCGACGTCGCAGACTTTGCGGTTCATCTGCGACGCGGCAGCCTGGTCTCCGAATGGTTCGGCGGCTGGGGCGCGATCACAGGCCTCGAAGAAGCTGTACGCCGCGTTGAGTATGCGGTTATAGCGGTGAACGCAGGCAAGAAGAAGCCAGAGCAGCCATCTGCCCCAAAGGGGCTGCGGGACGCGGTGATCGCGCAGCAGAAGAAATCCCATCAGCGGGCCGCAAGAGCGCGTGCGCTCGCATCAATGCAGGCCGCGCTGCACAGCAACACCAGTGTTGATGGAGGTTAGTTATGGCCAAGAGTTCCTTTTCTCGCGTGAAGCTCAATCTTCCTGGGGTTAACCAGATGCTGCGTGAACAGCAGCCGCTCGTGGACGCGGTCGGGGAAGCGATCGCAGGGAACGCCGAGGGCAACTACGAATATGTTGCGAACCCTCACCGGTTCACCGCCCGTGGGCACACGCAGACGGCCGATGTTGAGACGGCTGTCAACGACACGAAGACCCACGAGCTTCTGCGCGCAGTTGGTCGTTCGGTGAGGTAGAGCGAGGAGACACGATGAGCTTCATACGTCTGTTTCGAAACGCGTCTGCCTCAAGAGCGCGCGTCGAAGCGAAAGCTTCCGCTGGTGCACCACCCAGAACAGGGGCGGGAGTGTCCACCGAATCTTCACCCGAGCTCCGGCCAGGTGTTCCGCTTCCAGAGGAACCCGTATGGGACCACCCATCCCACCGCGTTCTGGTTCCTGTGCGAGACGTACAGGGACGAGTGCGTGGAGTTCTTCCCCTGGCATCACCACTGAGCTTGCGGGACGCGAAAGCGTTGTTTGGAGAGAGGTGAAGATGCGGGCGTCGTAGGCTGCCCCGTTGCCGGCATTTCTGAGCGTCACTTCCACATAGAACCCGCTTTTGTCGTGCAGCGGGGTAGCTTCCTTGCTGACTTCCACTCTCCATTTTGGGCGTTGCCGATCTAGGAACCGGAATAGCACCGACACCGCGAATGCGACTCCGGCAGCTATGAGCGCTACTGCCAGTTCTTCTGGGAAAGTCATTGGTGCTACAGGTTGGCGATGAGCGGCCTGGTTTTCTCGTCGTATTGTTCTTGGGTGAGTACGCCGGCGTCGAGGAGCTGCTTGAGTTTCAGCAGCTGATCTGCGACGCCCGGCTCTGTTGCCTCAGGGGCTGCTGCTTCTGTGCTGCCGCCTTCGCGTTTGAGTTCCGCCGCGCCGATGCGGGTGACAGCGCTCGCGAACTCTCGCATCTTCTTTTCGTCTTTGGCGGGGCCTTCAACGATGACGGTCGCCCCGTCTGGGAACACGATTGTCACGTATCCCTTGGTTTTGTCTTTCTTGAACATTCCGCCCGCGATCGCTCCGACCGGGCCTGCGAGCAGCGCTCCCCCACCGATGCGGGTAAGGGTGGGTCGGGAACGGTCGGCGCCTGACTCAAATTCGGCGGTCGCGCCCTCGATAGGTCGCTTCAGGCCGAGGCCGTGCCGGTACCCCTTGTAGTCGACAATGTGGCCGGCGTAAACGACCCCAGCTGTCTTGCGTTTGAGCTCTTCAATCCTGTCTTCCAAGACTGCGTACTCAGTTGCCCTTTGGGCCTCAAAAGCCGTTTGAATCGCATCTCTCTCCGCTGAGCTGAGCTCTCCTCGCTCGGCCAGCGACTGGGACAACGTTTGGTGAAGCTGTTCGAACTGTGGGGCTTGTTTACGCGTGAAGAACACGCTGTTCGGGTCGAGAACAGCTTTCTTGGCGGTCTGCCCGGGGATAGCGAATCGCAATTGCCCGTTCGAGAAGCGAGTTGCAGCGACAAAGTCGATCCGCTCAACGTCAGACAGGCGAATCTCTCTAGTCTCATTCGCTGCTTTGCCGAGGCCTTTGGTGCCGAGCTTCAAGACGATGCCGTCGAACTCTACGTGACCACCAAAGCCTTCTACGCGTAGTGCCGTCATGGCCTGATCTTACCAACCACCTCGGAGGTGTCTATGGCTGCCAACGGCATCGAAGTCGCATCAACCTACGTCACAGTGCTCGCGAAGGCGCCGGGTCTCGCGAACTCGATCAACAAAGCGCTCGGCAGCGTCGACGTTGGTGAGGCATCGAAGAAGATCGGGCAGAAAGTTGCCGAGTCAGTCGGCAAGTCGCTGAAGGATCAGGTCGCCAAGAAGTTCGCGGATGCGACTGCAGCCGCGCTCGAGAAGCAGACGAACGCCACAAAGCGTCTTTCCGATGCCGAGCACGCGCTGGTGAAGGCTCGCGCGCAGCATGGAACGACCGCGGCGAAGGTGACCTCTGCGGAAGAGAAGCTTGAAGCCCTCCGCAAGAGTGTCAAGGCCACCACTGGCGACCTCGAGAAAGCTGAAGCCGCGCTCGCGAAGGCACAGTCAGATCATGTCGGCACCGGCAGGGCTGTCGCAGACGGGCAGAACCGCCTAGCTGAAGCCAAGCGCAACGCGACTGACGCGTCGAAGGCATACACAGACGCGCTCGCCAAGGAGCAGTCGAAGAGCGAACAGGCGCTCGCGTGGATGCCCCTCGCAAACGCACGCATCGATGAGCTGTCGAACAAGTGGCGGGCTGCTGGCGAAAAGATCAGCGGCGTTGGTGATTCACTCACCAACAACATCACGAAGCCGGTCGTTATTGCCACGGGCGCAGTCGGCACACTCGTCAGCGCGCTCGGGTTCAAACGCCTCGTCGGTATCGACACTGCTCGCGGCCAGTTCAAGGGCCTCGGAATGGATGCCGATGCAGTGATGGCTCAGGTCGACCGCGGCGTCACCAACACGGCATTGTCGATGGCGCAGGGTGCGTCTTTGGCTGTGGGGATCCTCGCAACCGGGTCTGTCCCGCTCGAAGGCCTTGAAGCGCAGATCAAGCGTGTGTCGAACGTGTCTGCGGCGTACAACGTCGATGCCGAGCATGCCGCGTATCTGCTGAACAACATCCTCACGAAGAACAAGGTCACCTGGGGCGATCTGTCGCAGATGCAGCAGAACCAGATCCCCATCGTGACGCAGCTGGCTGACTATTACGGTGTCGCCGGCGGCGAGATTATGAAGATGGCGCAGGACGGGGCCATCAGTGTCGAGGATCTCAACACTGTTCTTGACCAGAACGCTGGCGCTGCTGCTGAGGAGTACGCCAAGACGTGGAAGGGTGTCACGTCCAACATTCTTTCCAACCTCGGAAAGATTGGCGCGAAGTTCCTCGAGCCTTCCTTCAACATCATGAAGGAAGAAGCAGCCGAGTTCCTCACGTTCCTGAAGTCGGAGGAGTTCTCCACTGTCGCTGCCGAAATGGGCGACCGAATCGGCAAAGTCGTGCGCGACGTATCGCAAGGCCTCCAAACACTGATCGGCTGGTGGGCAGGCCTGTCTGACGGGCAGAAGAAGTTCATCGGCGTGAGCGCCGCCGTGCTTGTCGCACTAGGCCCCGTGCTCAAAGTCATCGGCGGCTTGTTCAAGGGGATTAGCTCCGTCATTAGTGCGGGGAAAGTCGTTGTTGGACTCTTTACTGGGTGGAAAGCCGCTGCCGGTGGGGCAGCTTTAGGGTCAAAGGCGCTCACTGGCGCAACAGCCGCACAGACCGGGGCAATGAACCTTGCCGCAGTGGCGCAAACTGCTTCTGCAAGGGCTCAGAAAGCGCTCAACGCGGCGTGGAAAGCGAACCCCATCGGGCTCATTGTTACCGCGATCACGCTGCTGGTTGGTGCCTTGGTCTGGTTCTTCACTGAGACGAAATTGGGCAAAGCCATTTTCGCCGAGTTCACCCGCTTCCTCGGTGAGGCGTGGGCGAACATCAGCGGCTTTTTCGTCGCCGCGTACGAGAACGTCATCAAGCCCGTGCTCGATGGCATCGCTGCCGTGGTGAAGTGGGTGTGGGAGACCATTATCCGCCCGATTTTCTCGGCCATTGGTTTCGCTGCCGCGATCCTCGGCGGGGTCATCATGGGCCTTTACGACGTGTTCGTGAAGCCCGCACTCGACGCGATCGGTGCGATCTTCAAGTGGCTGTATGAGAACGTCATTAAGCCTGTGATTGATGGCATCAAGCTCTACATCCAGGGGTGGGGCATCATCCTCTCCTGGCTGTGGACGTCGATCGTGAAGCCCGTGCTTGACGCCATTGGGAAGGCTTTTCAGTGGGCGTGGAACACGTTCATCAAGCCTGCAATTACTGCGCTCTGGGACGGTTTGAAAGTTCTCGGCGGCTGGTTTACCTGGCTGTGGCAGACGATTGTGAAGCCGGTCTGGGATGGCATTTCCGGGATCATTAAGAATGCGTGGGAGCGCGGGATTAAGCCCGTGATCGACACGCTCGTTCGGGTGATTCAGTCTGATCCGAAGAAAGCGTTCGAGGCTGCTCGTGACGCGATCGGGTCTGCGTGGAAGGGCATCCAGGAGCTCGCCGCGAAGCCAGTGCGTTTCGTAGTCGAGACTGTGTTTGGTGGGCTGGTGGACGCCGTCAACGGCTTCCTGCCTAAGGGCATGAAGATTCCGCGGCCTTCGCTTCCCAAGGGGTTCCGTGATGGTGGGTTCACTCCGAACGTTGGGGTGAACACTGTCGCTGGTGTGGTGCACGGGCGCGAGTTCGTAACGCGCGCCGAATCAACAGCGCGCATCGAGCGGAACCATCCTGGGCTACTCGCTCACATGAACCGGACGGGAACACTCCCCGGCTACCGCAAGGGTGGCTTGGTGCATCCGATGCCGGGCGCGGTCATGACGACGGGCTGGTACGGGTACCCCGGCCACTCGGCAGTCGATTTGGCGAAGCCACAGGGCACGCCGATTCAGGCTGCTGGTGCGGGTGCTGTGACGGCCCAGAAATACCATGCGATGTACGGGAACATGGTCGACATCAATCACGGTGGAGGCCTCTCCACCCGGTACGCGCACATGCTCGGAAACGTTGCTGTGCGGCTCGGGCAAGTGGTGAAGGCTGGCCAGGTCATCGGCTACGAAGGCTCGACCGGTAATTCGACCGGCCCGCACCTCCACTACGAGGTCATGATTGGTGGACGGCAGGTCAACCCGATCCCGTATTTGCAGGGCGGCGGCGTGAAGCCAGCCTTCGGGATCGTTGAAGGTCTCCTTGACGGGGCGCTCAGCAAGTTCAAGGGCGCGTTCCCTGGCGGCGGTTTCTTTGTGGATGCCGCGGGGTCGCTGCTGCGAAGTGGCGTGCAGGGTGCCGTCGATTGGATCAGCGAGAAGCTGTCCTTCGGAGTCGGTGGCGCCGGGTTAGTGCCGACGCTGTACGACAACGGGGGCTGGCTACAGCCTGGCATGTCCCTCGTGGAGAACAAAACGGGCCGGCCTGAGCCGATTCTCACTGCACAGCAGTGGGCGGATATGCGTGGTGGTCGTGGCGAGATCCGCGAGGTCAACATGCCGCTCCACGTTACGGTCGATTCGAACACTGACCCCGTGCTCTTCGGCATGCGGTCAGGCCACGCGATGGGGAAAGCCATGACGGGATTGGTGGTCTAAATGAGTACAGGCTATTTGCGTCTTGCTCACCTCGAGTTCCATGGTGGCGCGCGAGAAGGGTGGGGGTTTAGCGGCCTGGACGACTGGTTGTCTCTGACAGCTGCGAAGTCGACCGGGTCGCCCCGCCCGACCGCGCACGGCAGCTTTGATCCGGGGAGGCCGTGGCGTGAATCTGCGGCCTTCTCGGTGAAGGTGCACTACCTCGGGTCAACTCAGGAAGAAGCAGTGCTCGCGCTACGTGAGCTCACCGCTCTGGGGGCGTACACGACACTCATTGAAGCGACAGCTGATGTGGGTGACGGGCGCATGACCCGACAGGTTCAGGTCGCGAACATCGACATCCCGGACACGCACGGCAGCGACACTGTCGAGGCGACCGTGTACATGCTCGCACCAGACCCGTTCGCGTACGGTGCGGAGATCGTGCAGACGGTCGGCGTGCCAGTCGCGGGTGAAGGTGTCGCTTCGCCGCTCATTGACCCGTTCCAGGAAGTCGGTGGCGGAAACCCTGGCCGGGTTACCGTCACCAATGCTGGGTCGGCGCCCACCACCGTCCGCATCGACATTGCAGGCGGGGTTGAAGGGGTGCAGGTGCAGGTCGTTGAGACGGGCGAGGTGCTCCGCTTTGACCGACTCATCCCGGACGGGGCGGTCGTGCAATTCGATTCCCGCACTGGCCGGGCAACTCTCGACGGGCAGTCTGATGTGACCGGGTTCATGGTGTACGACGACTGGCCCCAGATCCCTCCCCAAGCAACCAGAACGTTCCAGTTCACACCACTCGGCGCTGTGACTGGCGCACCAACGATGACGGTGCGCACCGCGCCCGCCTACTTCTAGGAGGCCTGATGCGGATCATCATGGGCGACCTCCTGACAGGTCGCCGTATCCTCGATGTGCCGTTCACGGCAGCTTCGTGGAGTGTGGAGCTCAACGGGCCCGGCACCGTTTCAGCGACAGTTGATCTGAAAGACCCCACGGTGCGGCAGCTCGACATGTGGAATGCCGCACAGGTCGGCAAGACATTTCTTGCCGCAGTGGAGAACGACGTCATTCTCGAGGCCGGGCCGATTTGGGCTCGCAAGTGGGAACGGCGTGACGGGAAACTCACCCTCGAAGCGCGCGGCCTGTGGTCATATTTCGACCACCGGACACTCCTCCCAAACATTGGGGACAGGCCAGTCACGAACCCCGAAACTGGGGAAGCTGAAGAGTACGCGAACACCACGCTCAAGAACCTCCACCTGGGGACTATTGGCAAGCGCATCGTGCAGCAGTCGATGACATGGCCAGGTGGAAACTTGCCCATCGTTTTTGAGGACGACAAGCCTGGCGAGCACGAGCGCAACTACCGCGGCGTTGATTTGTCGATCATCGGGTCGATGCTGGAAAACCTGACGCAGGTCATTGACGGCCCAGACATTGCGTTTGTGCCGCAGTGGGCACCCGACCGGCTCGGCATCCAGTGGCTGTACGTGTCTGGCGACCCGCGGCTCTCTTCTGTGACAGAGCACGTGATCGATATGTCGGTGCCGGCGTCACCCGTCGATGGGCTATCGATTGACGAGTCTGGGTCGAAGCTTGCTTCGCTGGCGTGGGCGTCCGGGGGCCGGTCTGGGGACGAGCCGCTCGTGGAACGGCACTTCGATACCACTCTCATCGATGCGGGGTATCCGCTGCTCGAGTTGGTGGATTCCTCACGGGCAACTGTGACCGAGCCTGCCACGATGCGCGGGCATGCCGCTGCGGCAGCGGTGAACGGGCGACTCCCGCTATCCGTGTGGGCACCCACGCTGCACACTGGCGGCCGCGGCGAACCACGCATCGGAGATTACCGCGTGGGTGACTACTTGGTGTTCAAGTCCAAGGGTGAACTGTTCACCCCCGATGGGCGACATCGCAGGCGCATCGCAACGATGTCAGGCAGCGCTGGCAACGACTTCATCGACATCGGATTGGGGGCATCGTATGGCTGACCCCAGAATCCCATCAGGCGAGATGGGCGAGTTTCGCGACATGCTGCGGCAGCTCTTGAAACGCCTTGACGAGCTCGAGAAACCGACCGGCACCCAACTCTCGCAGACCGTGAAGAAGATCTTTGCGCTGTTCGAGAGTTTGGACGAGCAGGTCGCGAACTCGATCGCTGCGAACTCGTACACGAAGAACGAGATCGACGCGAAGTTCACCGCCGTCAACACTCGCACCTGGCCGATGAACCAAATCACTGGGATGCTGCCCATCAGTCAGGGCGGCACCGGGTCTGGGAACGCGTACAACCAGGATCTCGCAACTGTCACGCGCAGGCAGGCGTGGGTTGGCGAGAACGGCACGCTCGGGTTCGCCCTGTCGACGTTCAAACGCAAAGCGAACGTGCAGGAAGCCAACCTGCCCGTCGACGCGCTGCTCGGCCTGCCAGTGCAAACGTTCCAGTACCGCACACCGGACGGTGACGCACCAATCCAGCTGTCCGGGTGGGATCTCGGGTTCGTCGCCGAGGACGTCAAAGCGCTCGGCCTGGAATCTTTCCTCTACCTCTCCCCCAGCGGCGACCTTGAGGGGTTCTCGTACGAGCGCATGAAGTTCGTGCACCACGAAGCGCTACGCCGCCAGGCCAGCACGATCCACCATCTCGAGGCGGAAGTCGCAGACTTGCGCCGCCTCCTGACCGAACTCTCGGCCCGCACTGACGTGCCAGCACCGAAGGAGTAACTATGCCACTGAATCAGCCCTTCCCTGGTCACACGCTCAAGGCAACGTTCGATGACATTCGACGTGATCTTGAGGGCCTGATTGTGCGTGACGCGGCCGGAAAGCCTCGCGCGGGAGTGTTCCCAGACCACACGGGGGAACTCTTTACCCGGCAGAACAACATGACGATCGGGGTGAAAGCGTTTCGTGCTGCGCAGGTGCGTGGCGGTGTCGTGCTGCTCTCGAATGACGGTGTCACCATGGTCACTATTCCGCCGGCGCCGTCAGCGAATAGGCGCATCGACCTCGTCTATGTGACCGCGCGGTCTACTGCGGCCCCGTGGTCGGACACCGCGGACACCCCCACGTTCGGGGTGCAGCAGGGCGCAGCTTCAGCGACCCCGGTGGCGCCCACACTCCCAGCGAATCTTGCGGACGCGCTCCCCCTGTTCACTGTGGAGACAGCCGCCGCAGCGACCACCACACAGTCTGCGATCATCACCCAAGTGTTCCCGTACACGGCTTCTGCTGGCGGCACGGTGCTCTTTCGAAGTCTCGTTGAGTTGTCGGCGTGGACTGCTGGGGAGGGTGCACGCGCGCATGTACTCAATGGTGGTGGTGAGTATGTGCGGGGTGCGGATGGGTGGAAGCGTCGCGGGACGATCGCTCACGCGCTGGTCACGAATGATACGCAGGACGGTATCGGCGCTGGGCCGGTGCGCATCCGTGGCGTAGAAGCCTCATTCTCGCTCCCAGCAGAGACATTGGTTGAGTGCACGATCGCATTTCGTGGGCTCGGCACGAACCAGGGCAACGTTCTGGCGTTGCAGCTTCGCGACGGGACTACTGTGCTTCGAGATTGGACTCGGCCTGCGAACTCCGTCGGAACCTTATCGGCGAACCGGCAAGAGTTCTCTGCCCGGGTGCCGCTTTCTGCAGGAGACCATACGTTGACGGTGTGGGCGTTCAAGGCTGACACGACCGCTGGGCAAATCACTTCTGCACCAACGCCTGCTGGCCCGAACGAACTATTTGTGCGGGGGGTCTGAGCATGGCTGGTGTGAAGACGTGGTCGTTTACTCAGTGGCGGTCGTGGGCGGTCGGGAAACTGATCGACATCGATGGAGCGTACGGGGCCCAGTGCTGGGACTTGTGGGCTGATTATGCGATGCGCTGCCATGGGGCAACTGCTTTTGAGGCGTCGACGAGTGGGGATGCTGGCCGTGATTCTGGGCTTGCATCGTCACTGTGGCTTGCGTTTCCTGCCCGCCCCGGGATTGAGAAGCTCTTCGTCCGGGTGGGGCGGGATGCTGCTGTGCAGGAGGGCGACGCGGTGATCTGGGCGTGCTCTGCCGCTTTCCCTGATTCGCATGTTGCGGTTGCGACTGGGCGTACTCGGCCTGGCCAGATCGAGGTTGTTTCACAGAATGATCGCGGGAGCGCGTCTTCTGCTGCTGGTGCGACACGGGTTGCCTGGCTTACCACTTCAGGGTTGCTTGGTTTCTTGCGCCCGATTGCTTATGGAGGAGATGACATGCCTACTGCTCGTGAGATTGCGGATGCGATTCTTGACACGAAGATCCCGAGGAAGGGTGGTTCCCAGTCTGGGGAGACAACCCCGAGGGCGGTGTTTGCGTGGATGGATGCCCTGTTTGAGACGCTGCCGCGGGAGATTCTTGATGCGAAGATCCCGAGGAAGGGTGGTACTCAGTCTGGGGAGACGACGGTGCGAGCGGTGATGGCTCATACTGATGCTCTGATTGAGGGCGTGACTGACAAGCTGCCCGAGAAATGAGCGAAGATACGCCGTCGGGATGGATTGCGAAGTTCCAGGCGACACTCACGGAACTTGTTGTGGAGGTTGCGCGGCTCACCACGTCGATCGCGGTGAAGGATCAGCATCGGTCGTTGAAGGACGAAGAGTACGAGCGACGCCTACAAAACCATGGCGACCGCATCCGTGACGTTGAGACGAAACTTGCGGCGCGTGATGACCACGGGAAGCAGATCGAAGACCTCAAAGAAACATTGAATGCAGTGGAGGCCGCAGTGAATAAGAGTGCGTGGATTCCGGTGCTGGTTACTGGCGTGTTGGTGTCTGTTATTGCGGGCATCACGATCGCTGTTATTACGAAATCACTCGGGTAAGGAGTCCCATGAATATTCAGTCTGTTCGCACGTTCGTTGCTGCCCTTGTTGGTGTGCTGATTGTGCGGCTTGTTGCTGCGATCCCGGCTATTGCTGACGGGTTCGCGTACGTCGATGGCGTGTTTGCTGAGGCGGGTTATGGCGCCATGTCGGCGCTCGCCCTCGCGCAGGCCGCTGTCACTGCTGCGGCGATCCTTCTGTATCAGAAGGCCGCGCAGTGGCTTGGCGACCGGTGGCCGAACGTCGAAAAGTACATGCTTGGCAGCTCTTCGCGCCCGCATTACGAGCCGCGCTACGCGGCCTAGGCGCGTGATCGTCGCGAGATGAGGTATCTCCCGCGGTGGATATGCCGCGAGGGAGGCCGTCGCCCGCGATGAGCCGCCCGCGCGATCCGAGCGATCAGCGCACAAACACGAAACAGCCCCCTGTGGGCCTGCTTTCTCCGTTATGGAGGGGCAGGCTCACAGGGGGCTGTTTCGTCATGTCTGGGAGGTGGTGACGCCGTTTGGTGGCCCGACTCTGGTTCGGCCGGCGGCTTCCACTTTCTCGAGATCCCACAGCACGCTGGCATTCGCAGCCTCGAGGGTGTCGTGCTGGCTGATCACGCGGCGCTTTGACGGTTCAGGATGCCATTGCTGCACGAAGAACAGGGGCACGTTGTCTCTGTTTGCGACGCCGAGGATCATGGCGACGGGGTGGTCTCTGGGGTAGCGCATCACAGCCCAGAGATTCGTGTCAATCTGCACGTATGGCATGCGCTCGCGTTCGACCTCATCGCCGCGCTCCGATCGGCCCATGGTTACCCCCGTTCGAATGTTTGTTCGAACAGTGTAGGCGGGGTGGCTGACATTCAGTGCGGACGGTCACGCCCAGCAGCGATGAGCTTCTGTGCGCGGTCGCGTCTCACGACCTGCCCCACATAGCTGGCAGACACACCACACTGTGCAGCGATCTGCGCGTATGTCCACCCCCATCGCCGGAGTGCGAGTATCTTCTGCTTCGTGTCCATGCCCCACAGTGTGCGGCCCGGACGAGTCCGGTGGGGCGGCGCCGGCGGATCTGTGGATAAGTCACACAGTCTGCACGTGCAGCATCATCCACCCTTCAGGTACAGCGGCCTGCAGCTCGGGCATCGTTGGGGCTTCGATTTCTTGCAGCATGTCCCGCCGATGGTACGTGCCGGTCGCGGTAATCACGCCACCGGTTTTGCCCATCTTCACGGGCGCCTTCACGAGATCGAAACCCTCCGGCCGGTTGACCTCAAGCTGTGCGTGGACCTCCTCGAGCGACTCCCCCGACGCTTCAAGCTCGACGGTTTCAATTAGACGAATCGTGGCACGCAACATGCTCCTGAGACTATCCCCTTCCCGTCATGCCGCCCACCTGGGTAAGGTGAGCGACATGACCGTAACAGTTTGCATTGAATGTGGCTCCGAGCCCGTCTACCGCACAGACCGCACCGCAGTTCTTTCGGGCCACGTCCATGAGACCCAGGTCGCTGTCCGCTGCTCTAACTCAGCCTGCATCTACGCCAATCCGAGCAACATTTCGCTGGCCGGCTTCACGACGAAAGCACCGGCTTAAGCAGCACGGTTCCTAGACGCGTCTAGTAGCGCAAGGACCGCATCCGCGGCGCTTTGCGGGTCACCTTCGTGGAACTCAGCAGCCAACGCGCTAACGAGCTGCTGCCGTGTCGGCGTGACCAGAGCAGCACCCCACATGGCGCCCTCTTCGAACCCGTGCCTGCAGAGGTAGTTGCTCAGGTCAGCGTCGTGCATGACAGAGACATCTTGGCGCGGCCAGCGCCCTAGCGCTTCTGTTTGTGCGGCGGTACGCACATCAGGGGCGGTCATTTGGACCTCCATTCAATGACAGTAGGCTCGAACGGTACTCCGTAGGTCCTTGCAAGCCCCAGCACCCACTTCTGCCCACAACGTCCACACACCCATTCGCGTCCGACCCGAGAGCCAATCGCTCTGGCAAACCAGACAGGCGGGGTTCGGCATTGGTGCTGAAAACCAGCTGTTTCGTTCACGGCTTCTCTCCTTCGTTTCGTCGGTACGGGTACAACTCGCGGAGGCTATCCCGCAGTTGAGGCCCGGTGATCTCGCCCCGCTCGTACTCGCCGTACCGTTCACAGTCGTGCCGCTCGTCAAGGCGGCCACGCTCGTAGGCCTTCTCTGCGGCTGCACGCTCAACCTCGGCGAGCCAACGATCGAACATCTCGCCCCCATAGAGCCCGTCTGGCGTCGTCTTCACGTCGCCCTCGTAGTAACAGTCGTGCTCTACCCCCTCGACATACCCGGCACGCACCACATCAGTGGTTGGCGTGTGCTCGCTCATCCTTTTCCTCCTTCGAGAGCTGACTTCACTTCGACGGCCAAGCATGCAGGGTGAGATTTCCAGCACTCCTTCGAGTGGGTGGAAGCTGACTCACCCCAGTACGCGATGGTCTCGTCGAGGATCGCGAGCGCGTCTTGGACTTGCCATCTCGCTTTCACTGATTGATCGGATAGGGCCTCCCCTGCTGCTGCGCGTTCAGCCTCAGCGATCGACTCCTCCGCTAGCGTGTCGTCGTTGAGCCGATCGCTCACGATTTCCACGAGCTCGGAGCGAGTCAGCCTGGTTCTCTTGTTCATCGCACTCCTCCTATCTGTGTGTGCGGGATCGTGTCGCGTTCGCCGGCCATCAGGACGGTGACGCTTTTCTTGTTCCAGCGGACGACGGTGAACCATGCGCTGTTGAGTGTCCATTGGACTTCGGTTTTGTCGCCGTGGATGGCTTTCAGATCGATCGTGGCGTGCGTTTGTTCGCGTGCAGCTTTCTCGGCGGCGAGGCGTGGTGCGGCTTGAGCTCGACGCAGTTTCGCCTCGGCATTGTCGAGGTTTCGTTGGAGCTCTGCACGCTGGCGTGCGAGCCCGTCGATACCGGTCTTGCCGTTACGGGCGCGGAGGGGCAGGTTCAGCATGCCGTGGTCGAATTCAGGGACGGTGTGGCGTTTGTCCCATGCTTCGAGCTTCGACCTCGCGGCTGCTACACGTGCCTCAAGCTGCTCGCTCATCGCCCACCACCTCTCCGTGTTGCGCTTCCAGGCACACCATGTCGACCTTTGGCCATCTTGTCGGCATTGTTGTCCGCGATCGTCCCTTCGCGTAAATGGCGAGGGTTTACACATGGCGGGTTATCGCAGGTATGCATAGCCACCATGCCAACGCCAAGAGGCCTCTCGTTCGCGAGCTCCCAGGAAACACGGTGCGCCCACATCGACCTGTGCTGGGCGAAGAATCGCCCATAACCGTCACGAGACTTCGACCCAGTGAATGGCCAACACTCATTGTTCGCGTTGACATCAACGAGAGCCCAGAATCTCTTTCGGTCTGCTTCACTCAGCTCTGTCAGTGGGGCCCTACGCAGTTGGGCGCGGTAGTGCCTACGGCACATCCCGCGAGCCTCATGTTTCCTCTCACATCCCGAAACCTGGCATGGCACTATCTTCCCTGCCGGTGGTCCGCCTTTGAGCGGATCGCCATGCCGCTGCCACCTCCCATAGTGAGAACAGCACATGCCGCGGGAACTCCGCTGGTTCTGGCATTCATTAACAATGCAAGTTGGCTTCACCATGGCGCTCAAGAATCACCACCGCCTGGTGCGGCACCAGCAGCAGCCCGCAACCGTTCAGCCGCGATCTGTGGCGTGTGCCCGTCATACTCTGGCGGCAGGTCGACCTCTGGCACTGCGAACAATCCCCAGTGTTCAGCCTTGTAGTGGTTCGACACTTGCCCAGCCGGTAGCGTCGCGGTGACAATGAACCAGCCTCCGCCAAAGCAGAGTTCACCGTCCGAGTGCTTCCAAGACTTCACCACGGGGATACCGGCAACGAGCCAGCCGTGCGCGGCATGGGCGTTGTAGAGCATGCGGTAGTCGTAGAGCTCGTCAAACGTGTGGTGGCCGTCCGAGGTGGAGCCGGAGACAGCGGCACCAGCAGTAGCTTCGAGCGCGTTACAGATCTTCTCGATCAGCTCGGCGCCAGTGTGCCGGACGTGGACGCTTGAGTGCAGCGCGAGAGCGTAGTCGCGCGCTTCCCGGATGAGTTCTTCGGTCATGGTTGATGTTCTCCTTCAGTGATAGACCGGACGGTCATTGATTCAAGTGCGGCGACGGCTTGCTGTGTGACGACACCGTTGCCGAGCAT
>NZ_BAAAKZ010000009.1:0-81251 GCF_039528015.1 Leucobacter albus
CGGCGTGGCGGCGGCGCGGCGCCCCGCGCGGTGGGCCGCCGCCCCGGGCGCAGGGAGCGCGAGAACTACCCGAAGAACGACACGGGCTTCACAATGTCGGCGTACATGAGCAGCAGACTCATCGCGCCGAGCGCGATTACGACAACGAAGGTGATCGGCACCATCTTCGCCGTGTCGACCGGGCCGGGGTCGGGCTTGCGGCGCAGCTTCGCCCAGCCGCGCTTGATGGCCTCGTAGATCGCGCCGGCGATGTGGCCGCCGTCGAGTGGCATGAGTGGCACGAGGTTGAAGACGAACAGCGCAACATTCAGCGAGCCCGCGAGGCTGAAGATGAACTGGGCTCGGGCCGCGATGGGCGCCTCGTCCATGCTCA
This sequence comes from Leucobacter albus, assembly GCF_039528015.1. NCBI lineage: Bacteria > Bacillati > Actinomycetota > Actinomycetes > Micrococcales > Microbacteriaceae > Leucobacter > Leucobacter albus. Next base: position 374 of record NZ_BAAAKZ010000009.1, read on the forward strand.
CGATCTCGCCTGCGAGCCTGCCGACGCCGACGACACCCATTGGGCCGTTCGGGTCGCGCTCCTCGGCCCCGAACGCAGCCTGCCACACGTCGACCAGGCGCGCGGGAAGGTTGATGACGATGCCCGAGACAGCCTTCACGTTCTCGCCGACGAATGCCGGCACCTCGGTGATGGGGCGCTGCACGGTCTCGGTGCCGGGGGTCGCGCCGATCATGCCGACGGTCTCGGTCTTCGGTGTGCCGTCGTCGTTCAGCAACGCCTTCCCGCTGCCGTCGGCGAGCACGCGCTCGTTAGGCTCGGGGGTGAGCGAGAGCGTGTTGGTGGATCCCGCACGCTCGATCTGCACCGACAGCGGCCTGCCGGGCGACGCGGCGACAATCTGCCTGAACTGCTCCCAGCCCTCGATGGCTGTGCCATCGACCGAGACGAGGGTGTCGCCCGGCTGCAGACCGGCCGCCGCGGCTGGCGCCGCCGGGTCGTCGGCGCCGCACTCGGTCTGCGTGCTGCCGGCCTGCACGAGGCACTCGCTCACGTGAACGAGCGTCGTGCTCGACTGGCCGACGCCGAAGCCCGAGATCACGATGCCGAAGAACACGAACGCGAGCACCAGGTTCATGAGTGGCCCGCCCGCCATCACGATGATCTTCTTCCAGACTGGGAGCCTGTAGAACGAGCGGTGATCCTCCCCCTCGCCGATTGTCTCGGCGCTCGCCTCGCGCGCCTCGTCGACCCAACCGGCGAGGCCGCGCCGATACTCAGCGTCGTCGGTTTCGGGCTCGTCGGCCGCGCCTGTGGTGGGGCCAGCCGGGCCAGTCGCGGGGCCGGCCGCGCCAGTCGCGGGGCCAGCCGGGCCGGTCGCCGGGCCAGTCGCGGGGCCAGCCGGGCCGGCACCAGCGGGGCCGGTGCCCTCGCCCGCCGGCACATCACCCACGCGGGTGATCTCGTCGACGATGTGCTCACCGCGGCCCTTGCCGACCTTCACCGGGGATTCTTCAACGACGGAGTTCAGGAAGCCGGTCGTCGATTCTCGCGGCGCCTCCCCCGGTTTCGCCGGCGGGTACATGCCAATCATCGCGACGTAGCCGCCGAGCGGCAACAGTTTCACGCCGTACTCGGTCTCGCCTTTCTTGCGCGACCAGATGGTGCGGCCAAAGCCGATCATGTACTGCGTCACCTTCACGCCGAACAACTTTGCCGGGATGAGGTGCCCAATTTCGTGCAGCGCAATCGAGATACCGAGCAGGAGCACGATAATCAGGATGCCAAGGGCGTACAGCAGAACGGTAGTCACCGGTTTAGCGTACCCGCGACGGCTGGGTGTCGGCTTCTAGCGCGCCATGTGCCGGCGACGGCGGCATGGCCCGCGCTGGGCGGCGTGCTGGGCGGCGTGCTGGGCGGCGTTCCGCGCCCACACCGCGTGATCCCTTGCGTTGCCACCGAGACCTCGCGCTATTTCGCGATGCAAGTGGGTGGTCTCGGAGGCAATTGCAGGGGTGGGGCGCCGCCGCGGTGCCGCAAGGCCCCGGCCGCACGCGGTGGGACGCACGGCCCGGGCCGCACGCGGTGGGGCACCAAGGCCCTCGCCGCGCGCCCCGCTCAGCACTCGATAACGTTCACGGCGAGCCCGCCGCGCGCCGTCTCCTTGTACTTATCGCTCATGTCTTTGCCAGTCTCGCGCATCGTGATGATGACCTCGTCGAGCGTCACGTGGTGCGCCCCGTCGCCCATGAGCGCCATCTTCGCGGCGTTGATCGCCTTCGATGCGGCGATCGCGTTCCGCTCGATGCACGGAATCTGCACGAGCCCGCCGATCGGGTCGCAGGTGAGGCCGAGGTTGTGTTCCATCGCGATCTCGGCGGCGTTTTCGACCTGCTGCGGGGTGCCGCCGAGGATCTGCGCGAGGCCGGCGGCCGCCATCGATGAGGCGGATCCGACTTCTCCCTGACAGCCAACCTCTGCACCGGAGATCGACGCCTGCTCCTTGTACAGCACCCCAACCGCGGCCGCCGCGAGCAGAAAGTCGACGACGACCCGCTGCTTCTCGCCGGCGCTCCACTCGCTCGCGCCCGGCGCGTAGTGCGTCGCGTAGAACAGCACGGCCGGGATGATGCCCGCCGCTCCGTTCGTCGGCGCGGTGACGACGCGGCCGCCAGACGCGTTCTCTTCGTTCACGGCGAGGGCGACGAGGTTGATCCACTCCTGCCAGAAGACGGGGTCGCGGTGCGGGTCTTGCTCGCTCAGCTTGCGGTGCCACTCCGGCGCGCGCCGCCGCACGTTCAGCCCGCCCGGCAGCACCCCCGTGCGGGTGAGCGCCGAATTCTTGCACTCCTCCATCACATCCCAGATGTGTGCGAGGCCCGTGCGGATCGCCTGCTCGTCGCGCGACACGAGCTCGTTTGCGAGCATCACGTCGGCGATGCTCAGCCCGCTCGACTCGCTGTGCGCGAGTAGCTCGGCCGCGGTGGTGAACGGGTAGGGCTGCTCGGCGAGCTGCTCGGCGAGGCGGTCGAGGATCTTCTCCTCGGCACCATCGCGCACGATGAAGCCGCCGCCGACGGAGTAGTATGTCTGCTCGTCGAGCACCTCGCCAGCGGCATCGAGCGCGGCGAAGCGCATGCCGTTCGTGTGCGCCTCGAGCACGGTGAGCGGGCGCAGCACGATGTCGGAGACCCCGAATCGCACGATCGCGGGTGCGCTTCCTGCGGTGGCGGCGGTGCGATCCGCGGGCGCGCCGGCGGAAGCGGCAGCGGTCGAATCGGCTGCGCCGGCGGAAGCGGCAGCGGTCGAATCGGGCGCGCCGCCGGCCTCGGCAACAATCTCGGCCCCAACGCGCAGCTCGCCCGTCTGCTCGATGCGAGCGAGCGCGGTCTCCACCTCGCTCGGGAGCACGGTCTCGGGGTCGAAGCCCTCGAGACCGAGCAGCACTGCCGTGAAGGTACCGTGGCCGTGGCCGGTGGCCGCGAGCGAACCGTAGAGGTCGACGCGGAGCCCGGCCACGCGCTCAAGCTGCCCGTGCGAGACGAGGCCGGCCGCGAAGGCGTGGGCGGCGCGCATCGGCCCCACCGTGTGCGAGCTCGACGGCCCGATGCCTACGGTAAAGAGGTCGAAGACGCTGATCGCCACGCTGCGGCCTGCCTTTCTTGTGCGGGAGGTGGGGTGTTACGCGACCGTCGCGTCGTTGGCCGCCGCGTACTCGTCGGCGCTGAGCAGCGGGCCCTCCTCGGTCACTGCGACGCGGAACAGCCACGCTGCGCCGTAGGGGTCGCTGTTCACGAGCGCGGGGTCTGCGACCACTGCGTCGTTGATCTCGACGACCTCGCCGGTGACGGGGCTGTATAGGTCAGAGACCGACTTCGTCGACTCGATCTCGCCGCAGACCTCTCCGGCGGTGAGCTGCTTGCCGACCTCGGGCAGCTCGATGTAGACGACGTCGCCGAGGGCGTCGGCGGCGACCTGGCTGACGCCGATTGTCGCTGGGCTCGCCTCGTCGATCCACTCGTGCTCTTCGGAGTAGCGGAATGCTGCGTGTACCTGGCTCATGGGGTTCTCGTTTTCTTTCTTGTGGGGGTTGTCTATCGGAGCGGAAAGAGCGTGCGCGGCCGCGGCGGCTACGCGCCGCGCTTGTAGAACGGAAGCGCGACGACCTCGAACGACTCGCGCTTGCCGCGCAGGTCGACTTCGACGGTCGTGCCGACCTCGGCGTAGCGGGCATCGAGCCGCGCGAGCGCGATCGGGTAGCCGAGCGTCGGGCTCGGCTGGCCGCTCGTGATCACGCCGATCTCGCGCGGTGCCTCGTCGGTCAGCTCGGAGGCGGGGGTGAACACCGGGTACCCACCGCGGCCCGCGCGGCGCCCGAGTCCCTTGAGGCCGACGAGCACGCTGCTCGCGCCGGCCGCCTTCGCTGCCTGGAGCGCCGAGCGCCCGACGAAGTCTTCCTCCTTCTTGAAGGAGACGACGCCGCCGAGGTTCGCGTCGAACGGGGTCGTGTCGACGCCGAGCTCGTTGCCGTAGAGCGGCATGCCTGCCTCGAGCCGCAGCGAGTCGCGCGCGGCGAGCCCGCAGGGCACGAGGCCGTGCGCGGAGCCAGCGGCGATGAGCGTCTGCCAGAGCTCCGGCGAGCGCTCTGCCGGAATGTACAGCTCGAAACCGTCTTCGCCGGTGTACCCGGTGCGGGCGAGCAGCACGTCGAGCCCGTCGACCGTGACCGCGGTCCACGCATAGTAGGCAAGGTCGGCGACCGCCGCGCGCTGCGCGTCGTCGGCGACGACCGCGCGCACGATCGCCTCGGAGTTCGGCCCCTGCACGGCGATGAGGCCGGTCTCGGCCGAGGCGTCGCGCACCTCGACGTCGAATCCAGCGGCGCGCTCGGCGAGGAGCCGTGCGACTGTCGGGGCGTTGCCGGCGTTTGGCACGACGAGGAACCGCTCGTCGGCGATGCGGTAGACGATGAGGTCGTCGACGATGCCGCCGTCTGCGTTCACGATGAGCGAGTACTTCGCCTTGCCTACAGCGGTGACGGCGAAGTTGCCGACGAGCGCGGTGTTCAGAAACTTGGCTGCGTCTGCACCCGAGACCCACACCTCGCCCATGTGCGACAGGTCGAAGATGCCAGCGGCCTCGCGCACGGCGCGGTGCTCAGCGAGTTCGCTGCCGTACTTTAGCGGCATGTCCCATCCGCCGAAGTCGGTGAACGAGGCGCCGAGCTTTTCGTGCTCGGCGTGGAGGGCGGTGTGCTTCGGCGCTGCGGCAGCCTGCTCAGTGGTGTGCTCAGTCATGATTAATCCTCGTAGGCTTCGATTGGCGGGCAGGAGCAGACAAGGTTGCGGTCGCCGAACGCACCGTCGATGCGCGACACCGGCGGGAAGTACTTGTCGACGCGCAGGCGCTCGCTCGGGAAGGCGGCCTGCTCGCGCGAGTAGGCGCGATCCCAGCTGTCGGAGACGACGACAGCGGCGGGGTGCGGCGCCCCACGCAGCGGCGAGGCCTCGATCGCGTAGGTACCTGCAATAACCTCGTCGATCTCGGCGCGAATCTGAATCATCGCCTCGATGAAGCGCTCGATCTCGACGAGATCTTCAGACTCGGTCGGCTCGACCATGAGCGTGCCTGGCACCGGGAACGCGAGCGTCGGCGCGTGGAAGCCGAAGTCGATGAGGCGCTTGGCCACGTCTTCAGCTGTGACGCCCGACTTCGCGGTGAGCTCGCGCAGGTCGAGAATGCACTCGTGGGCGACGAGGCCCGTCTCGCCCGTGAACAGCACCGGGAAGTGCTCGCGCAGGCGGGCCGCGATGTAGTTCGCAGACAGCAGCGCAGATTCGGTGGCGCGGGTGAGCCCGTCGCCGCCCATCATCGCGACGTAGGCGAACGAGATCGGCAGCACTCCGGCCGAACCGAAGAGCGTGGCCGCGACGGGGATGCCGTCGGTCGTCTGGATGCCATCGGCTGAAGCACCGGTCCCAGCACCGGCCGCGGCACCAGCACCAGCACCGCCTACAGGGTTGCCAGGCAGGAACGGCTTGAGGTGCTCGGCAACCGCGACGGGGCCGACGCCGGGGCCGCCGCCGCCGTGCGGAATCGCGAAGGTCTTGTGCAGGTTCAGGTGAGACACGTCGCCGCCGAACTCCCCGGGCTTGCCGAGGCCGACGAGCGCGTTCATGTTCGCGCCGTCGATGTAGACCTGGCCACCCGCCGCGTGCACGCGGTCGCAGACGTCGCGCACGTCGGCGTCGTAGACGCCGTAGGTCGACGGGTACGTGATCATGATCGCCGACAGCTCGGCAGCGTGCTTCTCGATCTTCGCGTCGAGGTCTGCGAGGTCGATCGCGCCAGTCTCGGTGTTCTTCACGATGACGACGCGCATGCCGGCGAGCACCGCAGACGCGGCGTTCGTGCCGTGCGCCGACTCGGGAATCAGGCAGACGTCGCGCGCGGTGTCGCCGTTCGCAAGGTGGTAGCTGCGAATCGCGAGGAGGCCAGCGTACTCGCCCTGCGAGCCTGCGTTCGGCTGCAGCGAGATGCCTGCGTAGCCCGTGACCTCAAGCAGCCAGTTTTCGAGCCGCTGGATGAGCTCGCGCCAACCCTTGCTCTGGTCGGCTGGAACGTAGGGGTGGATACCGGCGAACTCGGGCCACGAGATCGACTCCATCTCGGCGGTCGAGTTCAGCTTCATCGTGCACGAGCCGAGCGGAATCATCGTGCGGTCGAGCGCGAGGTCGCGGTCGGCGAGGCGGCGCAGGTAGCGCAGCATCTGCGTCTCCGAGCGCACCTGGTGGAAGATCGGGTGGGTGAGGTACTCGCTCTCGCGCACGAGCGCGCCACCGAACGCGTAGTCAGCGGCGGCACCAGCACCAGCAGCACCGGCCGAAACCGCCGCGGGCTCCCCCGCGCCAAACACGGCGGCGACGGCAGCGACGGTCTCATCCGTCGTCGTCTCGTCGAACGAAATACCGACGGTGTCGGCGTCGACGTGCCGCAGGTTCAAACCGGCAGCGGCAGCGGCCTCGACGAGCTTCGACGCGCCGCCAGGCACGCGCGCCCAGAGCGTGTCGAAGAACGACGAACGCACGAGCTCGACGCCGGCGCCGGTGAGCGCCGCAGCGAGCGAGCGGGTGTGCGCGTGGGTGCGCTGGGCGATGCGCTTGAGCCCGTCTGGCCCGTGGTAGACCGCGTACATCGATGCGGTGATCGCGAGCAGTGCCTGCGCGGTGCAGATATTGCTCGTTGCCTTCTCGCGGCGAATGTGCTGCTCGCGGGTCTGCAGGGCGAGCCGGTAGGCAGTGTTGCCCTGCTGGTCTTTCGAGACGCCGACGAGGCGGCCGGGCAGTGAGCGCTCGAGCCCCTCGCGCACGGCGAGGAAGGCCGCGTGCGGGCCGCCGAAGAACAGCGGAACGCCGAAGCGCTGCGTGTTGCCGACGGCGATGTCGGCGCCCTGCTCGCCCGGTGAGGTGATGAGGGTGAGGGCCAGGAGATCCGCCGCGACGGTAACCATCGCGCCGCGCTCCTTCGCCGCTGCGATCACCGCGGCGTGATCCACAACCGCGCCGTCGTTGCCCGGCTGCTGCAGCACGATGCCCGAGATGTCGCCGTCGGGCAGCCCCGTGGAGAGGTCTGCGACCTCGACCTCGAAGCCGAGCGCCTCGGCGCGGCCCCGGATCACGGCGATGGTCTGCGGGAAGAGGTTCTCGTCGATGACGGTCTTCGCGTCGGCGAGCTTCTTGTTCGCGCGGCGCATGAGCAGCACCGCTTCGGCGGCAGACGACGCCTCGTCGAGCATCGACGCGTTCGCGACGGGCAGGCCGGTGAGGTCTGCGACCATCGTCTGGAAATTCAGGAGCGCCTCGAGCCGGCCCTGCGAGATCTCGGGCTGGTATGGCGTGTACGCCGTGTACCACGAGGGGCTCTCGAGCACGTTGCGGCGAATCACGGGCGGCGTGTGCGTGCCGTAGAAGCCCTGGCCGATGAGCTGGGTCTTCAGCACGTTTTTCGACGCGAGGCCGCGCAGCTCTGCGAGCACGCCCTCCTCGCTCAGCGCCTCGGGGAGGTCGAGCTGCGACGCGGTGCGGATCGAGGCGGGAACGGCCGCGTCGACGAGGGCCGCGCGGCTCGTAAAGCCGAGGGCGTCGAGCATGACGCGCTGGTCGGCGTCGGATGCGATGCCGATGTGCCGGTTCGCGAAGGGTACGGACAGTGCTGAAGTTGTCAAAAGAGGATCTCCGGTGTCGGGGTCGCGAACGACCAACGAAAAGATCCTCCCCGCTCTGTACTGTGACCTGAGAGATTCGGGCGAGCGAGACCAGCTGCTGCGCCCTTGCACCTTCGGTGAGCGGGGAGACCCCACTGCTTTTCAGAGTTGCCTACGCGTTGCGGTACGGGTGCCTGAGAGTTTCCCGGGGAGGGTTTGCTCCTACGGCGCCGGGGCTCACCCGGTCTCTCCCGCAATGCCTAAGCGGCATATTCAGTTGTTATCGCAGAGTCTACCCTGCCTGCCTCGGGAACTCGCCGCCGATTCGGCGCGGCCGGCAAAGTCGATGTCAGTTTGCCCCGGTGCTCGGGCGAAATCGGCCGAGATTCTGGGGCAAACTGACACCGAGTTGGCGCGCGAGGGGCGGGGCGGGGCAGGCGTAGGCGGGGCGGATCCGCGGGTGCGTGGGTCGCGGGGCGGATCCGCGGCTGTGTATTCTTAGGCCGCGAAGACGCGGTGGGCCTCTGCGCGGGCCCAGGTTTCGGCTGAGGCGAGCGACTCGAGGGTGAGCTCGGCCGGCGCGTCGTGCCGATCCACCACCTCGCGCACCGCGTCGACGATGCCGGTGAACGAGATCTTGCCGTCGTGGAACGCGTCGACGGCCTCCTCGTTCGCGGCATTGAACACCGCGGGGAAGGTGCCTTTCGCCGCACCCACCTGCTTCGCGAGGTTGAGGGCGGGGAACGCCTCGTGATCCACAGGCTCAAACTCCCAGCTCGTCGCCCGCGTCCAATCGAGCGGCACGCCAATGTTCGTGAGCCGCTCGGGCCACGTGAGCCCGAGCGCGATGGGCAGCCGCATGTCGGGCGGCGAGGCCTGTGCGATCGTCGAGCCGTCGATGAACTCGACCATCGAGTGCACGATCGACTGCGGGTGCACGACGACGTCGATCTGCTCGTAGTCGATGTCGAACAATAGGTGCGCCTCGATCACCTCGAGGCCCTTGTTCACGAGCGTCGCCGAGTTCGTGGTGACAACGCGCCCCATATCCCACGTCGGGTGCGCGAGCGCCTCGGCCGGGGTGACGCCTGCGAGCTCTGCCCGGCTGCGCCCGCGGAACGGGCCGCCAGACGCGGTGAGCACGAGCCGCCGCACCTCGGCGTGCGTGCCCGAGCGCAGCGCCTGCGCGAGGGCCGAGTGCTCCGAGTCGACTGGCACGATCTGGCCAGGCGCCGCCAGCCGCTTCACGAGCTCACCGCCGACGATGAGCGACTCCTTGTTCGCCAGCGCGAGCGTGCGGCCGGCCTCGAGCGCCGCAATCGTCGGGGCAAGGCCAACCGAGCCAGTGATGCCGTTGAGCACGACGTCGGCCTCGACGTCGCGCACGAGCTGCACGGCCGCCTCGACGCCGAGCCCCGTATGCTCGACACCGAACTCGGCGGCCTGCTCGGCGAGCCGCCCCGCGTTCGAGCCCGTCACCAGCCCGACGATCTCAAACCTGTCGGGGTGCCGCCTCACGACGTCGAGCGCCTGCTCGCCGATCGAACCGGTTGACCCCAAAATCACAACGCGCCTCATGCATCCATTCTGCATGAGGCGCGCTGAGAGTATTGACCGGTTCGGTTACTCCGAGTGCACGGTGCCGAGAATATCGAGCACAAAGACCATCACGTCGTCGGGCTGGTGGCCCATGCCCTCGAGCTGCGCCGCGCCGTAGCCGCCGTCTTCAGCTGGTACGACCGAGATGATCTGCGAGCCAACCTTCTGGCCCTCGAGCGCCTTCGTGAAGCCCGGAATGACCTCGTTCGTGCGGAATGGGATGGGCTCGCCGCGGCTCCAGCTCGAGTCGAACTCCTCGCCTGTGCGCCAGATGACGCCCTTGTAGTGCACGTAGACGCGGTCGCCGGGCTCGACAACCTCGCCGTCGCCCTCAATGAGCGTCGCAACCGAGAGCTCGCCCGGCGCGTCGACGCCCTCTGGCATCGTGATCTCGGGCTTGCCGTCTGCGTCGAGCTTGACCGTCGGGAAGCCCTCGGGCGCGGCCACGGCCTTGCCCTCGGCCTTCTTCAGCAGGTCGCCCGGCTCGAGCGTGCCCGGCTCACCCTTGGTTTTTTCGATCTTGCCGAACTCCATGACGACGACGATCGCGTCGTCTTTCGTGATGTCGGTGAGCTGCATCTCTGCCGGGTCCATGCCCTCATACATCTTGTCGAACGACGCGGTCATCGCGACCTTCTGGCCCGGAACGGCGCAGCGGAAGGCCTCATCGGCCCAGCCGAGCAGCGACCCCTGCGTGAACGGCATCGGCGCCTCGGGCTGCTGCTGCAGCGCCTCGCCGGTCTTGCCGTTGAACATCGTCATCGCCACCTCGACGGTCTGCCCGTCTTTGATGACGTCGCCCTCGCCCGCCGTCATCACGGTGCGCTCAAGTTCGTTCGCCTTGACCGGCACCTTCGACGTGATCTCGAGGTCGACTCCGACGTCGCCCTTCACCTTGATCGAGTCGCTGACCGAGCCAGACGGCAGGCACGCATCGCCCGATCCGTCTTTTCCGGCGCCTCCCCCGGCGCTGCAGCCCGAAAGCAGCAGCGCACCGACGATGGCAGTGGGCACAAGTACACGGGAAAGTTTCACTGAATTCCTCAACGTAGGGTGAGCTCCGCGGCGCGAAGTATTGCGCACCGCGGCGAGACAACTGCCTCAAGTCTGGGGCATAGCCATGCCGTGAGCCTGGGAAGCGCCTCGACGACAGGCTACTTTGCGGCGAGCGCCGCCGCATAGAGCTCTTTGCTGGAAAGGCCAGACGCCGCCGCAACCTCGCGGGCAGCATCTTTCAGCCGATCCCCCGCCGCGACCCGAGACAGCACCTCGGCGAGCGCGGCCTCGGGCGAGGCAGCGGTCGCGGGCGCACCGCCGACGACCACGACGATCTCGCCGCGCACCCCGGCCCGCGCCCACTCGGCGAGCTCGGCAAGCCCGCCGCGCTTCACCTCCTCATACAGCTTGGTGAGCTCGCGGCAGACGGCGGCCGGGCGATCCGCCCCGAACGCATCGGCGAGATCGGCGAGCGAAGTGGCGAGCCGCGATGGCGCCTCGAAGAACACGAGCGTTCGCCGCTCACCGGCGAGCTCGCGCAACAGTCGATTGCGGTCGCCGCCCTTGCGCGGCAGAAAGCCCTCGAACGCGAACCTGTCGGTCGGCAGCCCCGACACCGCGAGCGCGGTGACGACCGCCGACGGGCCGGGAATCGCGCTGACCCGCACGCCGGCCTCGGCCGCGAGCTGCACGACGCGAAAGCCGGGGTCAGACACCGTCGGCATGCCAGCATCGCTCACGAGCACGACGTCTTCGTGCCTCGCGCGCTCCACGAGGCTCGCCGCCCGGTCGTGCTCGTTGTGGTCGTGCAGCGCGACGAGCTCGGGCCGGTTCTCGATCTCGAGCAGCCGCAGCAGCTGGGCCGTGTGGCGCGTGTCTTCCGCCGCGATCACCGTCGCGCTCGCGAGCGTCTCCCTGAGCCGCACAGACGCGTCGCCGAGATTGCCGATGGGGGTCGCTGCGAGAAGGATCATGGCTCAATGCTATGTCCTCTGGCGGAACGGCTCTGGCTCGCCAGGTCGCGCTCGGGTAAGCTAGGGCGGCTATGCACGAACCGACTCCGCCCACGACACTCTTCGAGCGCACGGGCCTCGCCTACTTCCCGCTTGCGCTCGTCGCGCGGCTCCCCTTCGCGATGATGGTTGTCGGCGTGCTGACGCTCGTGGTCTCCGCGCGTGGGTCACTGCAGCTCGGCGGGATCTCGTCGGCCGTCGTCGGCGTCGGCTCGGCCATCGTCGGCCCGTTCATCGGGGCGGCCGCCGACCGCTACGGGCAGCGCATCGCTCTCCTCATCGCCGCGGTCACACACAGCGCGGCGCTCGTCGGGCTCGCGTTCATCGCCTACTCCGAGGCGCCAGCTTGGGCGATGCTCGCCGTCGCCTTCGCCGTCGGCGCGACGAGCCCGCAGCCCTCTCCGATGTCGCGCTCGCGGCTCGTGCTCATCATTCAGAACTTTCTACCGCCCGAACGCCGCCCGAAGGTGATGTCGCAGGTGCTCGCCTACGAGTCGGCCGCAGACGAGGTCGTGTTCGTCTTCGGCCCGGTGATCGTCGGTATTCTCGCGACGTTCTTCGGCCCGCGCACTCCGATTCTCGCGGCCGCGGCGCTCACCATGCTGTTCATCATCGCGTTCGCGCTGCACCACACGAGCGCCCCGGCCAAGTCTGCAGCCGAGCGCGCCGCGACCCTCGCCCCGGCCTCAGAGCTCGCCCGGCCATCGCTCCTCGTTGTCGTCGCAGGCATCGCGGGCGTCGGGCTCGTGTTCGGCACAACGCTGACCTCGCTCACCGCGTTTATGCAGGGGCTCGGCCGGCCAGAATCTGCCGGCCTGTTCTACGGCATCATGGGCGTCGGTTCGGCGATTCTCGCGATCTGTGTTTCGCTCTTCTCGCCGCGCTTCACGCTGCGGTACCGCTGGCTCGTGTTCGGGCTCTTTGTGCTTGGCGGCGAGGCGATCATCGCCACGGCGTCGACGACTGCGCAGATCGCGCTCGGCCTCGGCATCACCGGCATCGGCATCGGCCCCCTGCTCGTGACGCTCTACAGCCTCGGCACCGCGCGCAGCCCCGAGGGGCGCAGCGCGACCGTGATGACGATGCTGGGCTCCGGCATTGTGCTCGGGCAGTCGCTATCTTCTGCGGTCGCCGGCACTGTAGCCGAGAACGTCGGGGTGGCTGAGGCGCTCGCGCTGCCGTTCTTCGCCGCGAGCTTCACGATGCTCGCTGGGCTCGTGAACTGGGTGCTGACGCCGTCTGGCAGCGGGCGCGACCAGTAGGTGGGGGGCTTGGGCTGGGCCTGGGCTTGGCCTGGGGCCTGGGCTTGGCCTGGGGCCTGGGGCCTGGGGCCTGCACTCAATAGGCAATCTGCGGCCAATAGGCCCGCAGCGGGCCCTGGCGTGCGTACGAGCGCCGATCCACCCCGCTTGCGCAGCACGCCCCGCACGCCCCGCACGCCCCCACACGCCCCGAACGGCCCAGGCGCGGCGCACGCGCGCGGCCGAGGCAACGCGCGCAGCGCTCACCCAGCGCGCACCTATCAAGCGCACCGCGAGCCCACTGCCCGCGCGCGGGCTACGAACTGCTTACGCCCCGGCGCTGCCGGGAGTCGGCTCGGGCGATTCAGGCGTTCCAGACACGGGCTCGGGAGCGAACTTGGGCCGCGGCAGGTTCCAGCCCCGCGCGACCGAGGTCAGTCGCAGCGCGATCGCCGCGGCCCCACCGACCAGCGAGCCTACGATGACATCTCCCCAGAGCGCGACGACCGACACCGCGAGCCCCGCGCCAACGAGCGCCGAAACCGCGTAGAGCTCGCGCGTGAGCACACCGGGCACGGTGTTGACCAGCACATCGCGAATCACGCCGCCACCGATCGCGGCGATCGTGCCGACAAGCACGGCTGCGACCGGAGGCTGGCCGCTTGCGAGCGCGAGCGCCGCCCCGTTTGCCGAGAACAGCCCGAGCCCAAAGGCGTCGAACACCACCTCGAAGTAACGAATGCGGGTGAGGCCCGGGTGCACGAAAAACACCACGAGCGAGCCCGCGACCGCGACCGCGAGGTTCGGCCAGTGCAGAAACGACACGGGTGGGTGCACGCCGAGCAGCATGTCGCGCAGAATCCCGCCGCCGGTGCCGGTCGCGGCGCCCACCACGATCACGCCGAGAACGTCGAGGTTTCGGCGCACGCCGACAAGCGCGCCTGAGAGCGCAAACGCCAAGATCCCCGCAAGCTGCAGCGCTTCATAGATCACATCGCCGATCACGAGTCTGATACTAGGCGATCTACAGGGGCGGTGGGGGCCACGGCGCGGGCACGGCACGGGCACAGGCACAGGCACAGGCACAGGCACAGGCACCGCGCGGGCACGGCACGGGCACGGCACGGGCACGGCGCGGGCGCGGCCCGGCCGCCCCGTCAAGATTCGCTCGCAGCGTAGGCGGCTGGCAGTCTTCCCCGGGCCGGGCGGGCTCGAAGGTGGAAGAATGGGGTACATGCATGCCTCTGTCTCTTCGAAACACCCCGCGTCATCGGTTCGATCTGCCGACCCTGGCGGGCGAGTTTCCCTGGAGGAGGTCGGGCGTCTTCGCGCCGCGTTCCCCTACTTCGCAGGCATCGACGAGCGGGCAGCGGCTGGCGCGGAGCCCGCTCAGGCGCCCGCGTATCTCGACTCCGCGGCGACGTCGCAGCGCCCTCTCGCGGTGCTCGACGCCGAGCGGCAGTTTCTTGAGCGCTCGAACGCTGCCGTGCACCGCGGCACGAGCGGCGCTGTCGGGGCCGCGACGGGGGCGTTCGAGGGTGCCCGCGCGCTCATCGCCGAGTTCGTGGGCACCGCGGCGCCCGAGCAGATCGTGTGGGCCGAGAACGCGACCGATGCGCTGAACCTCGTGACGCTCGGCATCGGCGAGGCGAACGCGGGCAACGGCGTCGCCGGCTCCGAACGGTTTGCCCTCGGCACCGGCGATGAGATTCTCATCACCGAGGCCGAGCACCACGCGAACCTCATTCCGTGGCAGCGTCTCGCGAAGAAGACGGGGGCCGCGCTGCGGTTCATTCCGGTGCGCGAAGACGGCACGTGGACGCTCGACGACGCTCGACAGGCGCTGAACGAGAAGACGCGGTTCTTCGCGTTCGCGCACGTCTCGAACGTCACCGGCATGGTCGCGCCCGTCGCAGAGCTCGTGGAGCTCGCGCACGCGGTTGGGGCAGTCACCGTGGTCGACGCGTGCCAGTCGGTGCCGCACATTCCCGTAGATTTTGGCGCGCTCGGCGTCGATTTCGCGGCGTTTTCTGGCCACAAGATGCTCGGCCCGAACGGCATCGGCGTGCTCTACGGCACCCCTGAGATGCTCGCGGCGCTCCCCGCGTCGCGCACAGGTGGCTCGGCGATCACCCGCGTCACGATGGAAGAGGCCGAGTTCATGCCGCCGCCGCTGCGCTTCGAGGCCGGCACGCAGCCGGTGTCGCAGGTTGTGGGGTTGGGTGCCGCAGCGCAGTTCCTCACCGCTGTGGGGATGGATCGCGTCGCCGCCCGCGAGCACGAACTCGTCGAGCGGCTCGTCGCCGGTATCGCGGAGCTGCGCGGTGTGCGCCTGCTCGGCCCTGCCGACACGTCGCAGCGCGTCGCGCTCACAGCGGTCTCGGTTGAGGGGCTGCACGCGCACGACGTCGGGCAATTTCTCGACGAGCAGGGCGTGCTCGTGCGCGTCGGGCACCACTGCGCGCAGCCGCTGCACCGCGCCCTCGGCATGGCTTCGTCGACGCGCGCGAGCGTGCACGTGACGACCACGGAAGACGAGGTCGACCGGTTTCTCGCCGCTATCGCCGGCGCTCAACAGTATTTTGGAACGGAGGTGTCCGCATGAGCGCGCTCGACGGACTCTACCAAGAGGTTATTCTCGATCACTCACGGCGCCCCATCGGCAAGGGTGAGCTTGCTGCCGCCGCCGATTCGCTGACGGCGACACATCACGAGTTCAATCCGAGCTGCGGCGACGAGATCGATCTCTCGATCGCGGTGGATCCGGCCACGGGCGAGATCACCTCCCTCGCGTGGCAGGGCCAAGGCTGCTCGATTTCCATGGCCTCGGCGTCGATTCTGTCGCAGCTCGTGCGCGACGAGACGCTCGACGGCGCAGCTGCGAGGGAGCGGGTTGCCGCGTTCCGCGAGATGATTCACGGTAAGACAGAGGGCGAGCCTGACGAGGAGCTGCTTGGCGATGCGGTTGCGCTGCAGGGCGTCTCGAAGTTCGTCATGCGCGTGAAGTGCGCGATGCTCGCGTGGGTGGCGCTCGAGGCCGACCTCACGAAGGTCGACGCGCAGCGCTAGCACCGGCGCATCGGCAGGCGGATCGGCGGGCGGATCGGTCTCCCTCCACAGGCTCCCCGGTGCGGGCCTCGACGCCGCGGGCTGTGCGATTCGGCGGAGCGGGGCGGAGCGGGCCTGAGGCTTGGCTCTATGACACACCCACACACCACATCAGCCCCCTCCTCACCCCAGCTCTCAGACGCGGCCGGGCCGACACCCCCAGGCATCGGCGGCCGCGAGCTGCCACGCCCCGCCGCGCCGAAGCTGCTGACATGCAGCACCTCGGCAGATTTTCTCGCTGCCCTGCCGAGGCTCGTTGGGTTCACAGCCCCGAACAGCGTGTTTCTGGTGCTGTTCTCGGGCGCCCGAGCGCAGTGCACCGTGCGCGTCGACCTGCCTCCCGATGAACGACCCGCGACCCTCAAGGAGTACGTCGACGAGTTCGAGCACCGGCTTCGCGGGGCCCAGCTCGCATACGGCGCCAGCGCCCCAGCGATCGTCATCTCGAGCGAACAGACGTTTCGCGATGCGCAGGGCATGCCGTGGCGCCGGCTCGCCAAGCTCCTCGATCGCAGGCTTGCGCGGGCGGGCCAGCGGCCCCGCGAGCTCTGTTGCCAGGCGCCCGATGCCTGGGCGAGCCTCTACGACCCCGCGCAGCCGCGGCTTGGTCGCCCGCTCTCCGAGATAGCGAGCAGCTCGGTTGCCGGCCCACCCCCGCCATCGCTCGCCGAGCTCTCGGCATTTCGGGCCCCGGCCCCAACCGAGCTAGCAGAGGTCGCGCGGGCGGCGGCCCGGCTCCGCGAGGCGGGCGCCACGGCCGAGCCAGCCGAGAGCCGCGCGGCCTGCGAGGCGGCCGTCGCGGCCTTATTCGCGCCGAACCCCTGGAGCCCTGAGGGCTGTGCGTCGCTGCTGCTCGCGCTCGGCTCCGACCTCGGCTGGACTATGGCATTTGATGAGCTGGCCAGCATCGCGGCCCTCGACGGCGCGGCCGCCGAGGCTGGGATTGCCGCTGCGGCAACCCAGCTGTCGAGCATCGTTCCCTTTGCCGGGCCCGATGCGCACGGGCGTATCGCGACACTGTGCGCGCTCGCCTGGTGGGTGCGTGGCCTGGAGTCGGTCGCGCACGCCCAGCTCACCGAGGTGCTCGAGCGCGAGCCCGAGCTCGCGGTGGCGCGCCTCGCGCGACGAATCGTTGACACCGGGGCGTTTGTCTCGGCAGGCCAGCGCGCCGCGGGGGCCGGTTTTGCCTCCTAGCCCATGCCGATCGTGGTATACCTAAGACAGCACAATCAGGGGAGTGACAGCGGTGAACATGAATAATCGCAAATTGGAGCAGACCACGGGTTCACTCAGCCACCACCGGTTTTCCCGGAGCCTGCTCAACGACCCGGCGCTGAGCTCGCTCGTCGAAATGCTGCTGCAAATGGAGCCGGGCCAACGGCTGGCAAGCGAGCGGGAGCTCAGCCAGACGCTCAACCTCAGTCGCAACACGCTGCGAGACCGCATGAGCAAGCTCGAATCGATGGGTGCCCTCGAGCGCAGGGAGCGGCTGGGAACCTACTACACGGGCGTGCAACCGGAGCACACCGGCGACGTGCTCATTCTCAGCCTCATGTTCCAGCAGATGACGCTCGACTCCCTCATCTCGGTGCGCCACGCGCTCGAGCGGCAGGCCGCGGTCGAAGCCTGCCGCAACGCCGATGGTGAGGCGATCGAGGCCCTGAGAGCCGCCGTGTCGGCGATGCACGCGACCGAAGACGGCCAGCTGCTCCTCGACGCCGACGGCGGCTTTCACCGCGCGCTGTTCGCCGCCTCGGCCTCGGCTGGCCTGATCTTCTTTTCTGAGATGCTGCAGCCCGTGCTGCACGGCACGCTGCAGTACCTCACGCTCGAGCAAGACTTCGCCACGATGCGGGTCGTGCACCAGGAGATTCTCGATGCGGTCATCGCCGGCGATGCGGCAGCGGCGTCGCGCACGATCGACGACCACTTTGCCTGGCTCGAGGTGCTCATGGATCGCGAGCGGCAGGGCATACGGCCGCAGTGACGCCAGCCTAGGCGGGCGGTGCCGAGCTCTGCACGAGGCCACCGTCGACGGGCAGGCACACGCCGTTCACGTAGCGTGACTCGTCTGAGGCAAAGAAGAGCGCAGCGTTTGCGACGTCAAACGAGTCACCCATTTTGCCGGTCGGAGACAGGGCGTCGCGGGCGGCCACCATCTCCTCGACCGTGCCATAGGCCGAGCTGATGTCGCGATAGATCATGGGGGTGTTGATGTACCCCGGGGCGATCGTGTTCGCGCGAATGCCTCGCGACGCATATTCAAGTGCGAGGTTCTGAGTGAACTGCGCGACCGCGCCCTTGGTCGCCGAGTAGCTCGGGTAGTTGTAGCCGATGTAGCGCATGCCGCCGACAGACCCGATATTGATGATGCTGCCGCTGCCCTGGGCAAGCATGTGGGGCAGCACGTACTTGCAGGTGAGGAACACGCTCGTGAGGTTCACGTTCATCGAGAGGTTCCACTCGGCCATCGAGAGTTCGATGGGCCCACCCATGCGGGCGATGCCCACATTGTTGTGCAGCACGTCGATTCGGCCGAACCGCTCCATCGTCGCCGCGACCGCGGCCTCGACGGAGGCTTCGTTCGTGACATCGCCGGCGATCCCAAACACAGATGCCTCGATGCCGAGCGCCTCGCACTCCTCGGTGACGCGTCGCACGCCGTCGTCGACCGCGTTCTGGTTCAGGTCGACGATGGTGACCTGGGCGCCCTCACGCGCGTAGGTGATCGCCGCGGCAAGACCGTTGTTGGTCTCGCCACCGACAGATCCACCGCCAAAGACGAGGCAAGACTTGTTGTGCAGACGATTCATGAGGGGCCTTTCAGAGATGGCAAACCCGGGCGTGCAAGGTCGCACAGCGCCCGGGTGGGGTGGGTGTTTGGGGTGTGGAGAGGTGCTACGGAGGCGCGAGGGAGGGGCAGCGGGATACCTACCGCCCCTCCCACGCGCTGTGCCCGTTTAAGCGAGCGTGCGCTTGACAGCGGCCACGATGTCGCCCTTCGACGGAATCACGGCCTCCTCAAGCGGCTGGGAATACGGAATCGGCACCCGGGCCCCACCGATGCGCACGGGGGCCGCATCGAGCTTGTCCCAGGCCGCCTCGACGGTCTGCGCGACGAACTCGGCACCCCAGCCGTAGTCGCGCACGGCCTCGTGGCCAACGACGAGGTGGCGCGTCTTGCCGATCGACTTGTACACGGCGTCCATGTCGAACGGGAAGAGCGTGCGGGGGTCGATGATCTCGACCTCGATGCCCTCTGCCGCGAGCTCCTCGGCTGCCGCCATCGCGTACGCGAGAATCTGCTGCGTCGCGACAATGGTTGCGTCGGTGCCGACCCGGGCGATGCGTGCCTCGCCGAACGGGATCGGCTGGAAGTCGACTGGCCCGCGATCGTAGTACTGGTTCTTGTGCTCCAGGAAGATCGTCGGGTTGTCGCTTGCTGCCGCGGTGCGCAGCAGGCCATACGCGTCTCCGGGGGTGCCGGGGAGCACGACCTCGAGGCCGGGAATGTGGGCGAACAGCGTCTCGAGCGACTGCGAGTGCTGCGCGGCCTTGCCGATGCCCGAGCCGCCGTTCGAGCGAATCACGAGCGGGGTGTCGAACTGCCCACCAAACATGTACCGCGCCTTGGCGGCCTGGTTGATGATGCCGTCGAACCCGAGGAACGAGAAGTCGGAGTACATGATCTCCAAGATCGGGCGGGTGCCGCGCGCGGCCGCTGCCGAGACGGCGGCCAGGAGCACTTCTTCGCTGATGGGAGTATCCATCACGCGCTCCTTCCCGAACTTCTTCAGCAGGCCACGCGTCACACCGTAGGTGCCACCGCCCGTGCCCCAGGTCGTGATGTCTTCACCCAGCACGAATGCCTCGGGGTGATCTTCGAGAATCTGGTGCATGGCGCCGTTCAGTGCACGCCAGGTCACCATCTCTTTCGTTGCCGCGTTCATGCGCTCGCTCCCTTCGCGTACACATCGGTGAAGGCCTCGCTGACATCGGGGAACGGCGAGTTGCGCGCGAACTGCTCCGCTGCCTCGACCTCCTCGAAGATCTGTGCCATCTTGGCATCCCACTCGGCCTGTGTGATGACGCCCTCATCGATGAGCTGCGCGAGCAGCGAATCGATCGGATCGTTTGCCTTCGCTGCCTCGACCTCGTCAGCACTGCGGTAGATCTCGGTGTCTCCGGCCATGTGCCCGAGGTAGCGGTAGGTGTCGAGCACGAGCAGCGTCGGCCCCTCCCCCGCCCGCGCGCGAGCGACCGCCGCACTTGCGAGCTCGTAGACCTCCCGCAGGTTCATGCCGTCGCCGTTAAACGAGGGCACCCCGTACGCCTCGCCGCGCTTGGAAAGGTCGGGCTGCGCGACCATGTCGTCGATCGACGCCGACTGCGCATAGTGGTTGTTCTCGAGCACGAACAGCACCGGCAGCTTCCAGATCGCCGCGAGGTTGAACGCCTCAGCGAGCACGCCCTGGTTCGATGCCCCGTCGCCGAAGTACGACACGGCTACGGTGTCTTCACCCTTGGTCTTCGAGGCGAGCGCGGCTCCGGTTGCAATGCCGATGCCTGCACCAACGATGCCGTTCGTGCCGAGCACGCCCAGCTCCTTGACGCCAATGTGCATCGAGCCGCCCTTGCCGCCGCAGTAGCCGTCGGCCCGGCCGAGAATCTCGGCCATCGTGCGGCCGAAGTCTGCGCCCTTTGCGAGGGTGTGTGCGTGGCCGCGGTGCGTGCTCGCAATCGCGTCGTCGTCGCGCAGGGCGAGCGAAACGCCAACGGCGACCGCTTCCATTCCGAGCGACGGGTGGGTTGAGCCGCGAATCAGCCCCTCTTCTGAGAGCAGCGGCATGCGGCGCTCGAACTCGCGAATCTTCGCCATGAGTTCGAGCCCGGCGAGGCCGTGCTCTGCTGTCTGGTAGTCAGTCATTGCACTCCCTAGTCGATCGTGGCGATGGTTTCGTCAAGCGAAACCAGATCGCCCTCTTCCTTCTTCAGCGAGATCACGCCGGCAGCCGGGGCGACGAGCTCGCTCACGAGCTTCGAGGTCTCGATCGACGCGATGGCCTGGCCCTCGGCGACGGTGTCGCCGTCTGCCACGAGCCATTCGCCCAGATCGGCCTCTTCCTCTTCGCCGAGCAGATCCTGAGTGAGGTTGACGTCCATGTGTGTTCTCCTTAAACGGTGGTGGGTGGGTTAGTCGACAACGATGACGGGCGCCACGAGGCGCTGCACCGTGAGTTCAAATGTGGCGGCGACGAGGTTCTCCCCCGGCACCAGCTCGCCGGCGCGGATCTCGCCGTGGCGATCGACGAGCGTGCAGCTCAGCCGTGTCGTCAGCTCGCCGTCAACGGTGCGCACGTCTCCGACGAGCGCAATGACCTCGGTCGCCGGCCCGTCGACGACGGTGTGCTCGCCGCTCGCGCGATCAACAAAGGTCGCGCCGACGAAACTGCCGAGGCCGGCGCGCACCGAGGCCCGCTCGAACCCGGCCTCGCGGCACACGCGCAGGAGCGCCTCGGTGATGTCAACGTTGGGCAGCACTCGGGCGACGATGGTGTCGCTTGGGTGCCCCTCGGCAGTGGCTGCGTGCATGAGATCGCTCCGCTCTGGTCGGGTGGCTGGCTGCTCGGGGGTGAACACCGGCATCTTGGTTTCTGGGTCGGTCGTGCTCTGCCACTGCGCGCCGAAGACGGCTGTCACGATGGCGACGGGGGGCGTGGTGTCGCCCTCGGTCTCGAGCCACACGTGCCCGCCCTCGAGCGCTCCGCTCGGGGCCTGCCAGAAGCAGTGGCTGTGCATGTAGGGCGCATCGTCGCGCACGCCGAGCGTGACGGAGCCATAGATGAGGTGGGCGCGATCGTGGCCGCGGGTCTCGGAGAAGCTCAGCGCCTTCTCCGCGGTCGCAACGTCGGGAATGCAGTAGCTGAGCGGGGCATAGTTGCCGCCGTGGATCTCTGCGAAGCCGCTGTCGGCGCCGAGGGAGGCGAGGGTCTCGTGCAGCTGGTCGATGACCGGCTGGCCGCCGCTGAGCTCGCGGACTGCCCGTTTCGTGTGAACGGGCCTGGCGATAATTCTGGGTTCGGTCTTGGGACCTGGATGCACCAAAGGCAGCATCGTGTCCTCCTTTCAGCTTGTGACCGTGGAGTGCGTGCGGTTGCACGTGGTGCCCCTGGTGTGGGGCGGGTGTGGCGCGCTCCGGGGTAAGGAACGCGCCACGGGTGTGGCGGGTGTGCGGGAGCTATCCGATAGCGGTGCCTCCGCAGACCTTCAGCGTCTCGCCAGTAATGTAGGTCGCCCCTGGCGACGCGAGGAAGGCGACGGCCTCGGCGATGTCGGAGGGCTGCCCGATCCGCTTGATGGGTTGCGCGTCGACCGGGTACGGAACCCCCGCCGTCATGGGCGTCTCAACGGGCCCGGGGGCAACGGTGTTGCAGGTCACGCCGAGCGGCCCGACCTCCTTCGCAACCCACTTTGTGAACGCGATCACGCCACCCTTCGACGCGGCGTACGCCGGCCCGGTGCGGGCGGCGCCGTCGCCACCGGAGTTTGCGCCACCGATGATGCCCGAGATCGAGCTCACGTTGACGATTGCCCCGGATCCCGCGTCACGCATGTGCGGGTACACAGCGGCCTGCGTCATCAGGAAGGTCCCCTTGAGGTTCGTCTCAAGGTCGCGATCCCAGATCTCGTCGGTCATGTCTTCGAGGCTCAACCGCCCCGCGGTGCCCGCGTTGTTCACGAGCACGTCGAGCGAGCCCCAGTCGGCCACGAGCGTGTCGAGGCACGAGCGCACCGCGGCACGATCGCGAATGTCGACGACCTCGCTGCGGGCGCGCACCGCACCACCCGTGCGCTCGGCGATCGCCGCGACCGTGGCCGCGCCGTCGGTGACATCGACGATGAGCACATCAGAGCCGCGCGCCGCGAGCTCGATCGCGATCGCCGCGCCGATCCCACCGGCGGCGCCAGTAACGACACTCACCTTGCCTGAGAAATCCTGTGACATTGTGTGTTCCCCCTTCGTTGGGCTACAGCCCGAGCAAATCCGGCAGCCAGTTGCTCAGCGCCGGGATGAACGTCACGAGCATGAGCACCGCGATACCAGAGACCACGAACGGCACGACGCCCTTCACAGCCTCACCGAACGGAATCTTCGCGATGCTCGCGGCGACAAATAGGTCGATGCCGACGGGCGGCGTGATCAACCCGATTGCGAGGTTCATCGTCATCATCACGCCGATTGTCGTGAGGTTCATGCCGAGCTCGAGCAGCACCGGCACAAACAGCGGAATGAACAGGTAGAAAGCCGAGATTGCGTCGAGGAACATGCCGGCGATCAGCAGCGCGAGGTTAATGATGAGCACCAGCAGCACCATGCTGTCGGTGAGGCTCAGCATCCAGTCTGCGACGTGCTTCGCGATCTGGTTGCGCGTAATCACGTAGGCGAACAGCGTTGCCGAGGCGATGATCAGCATGATGCGACCCGACATGATGCCGGCCGAGGTGAAAATCTTGAAGACGTCGGCAAGTTTCAGCTCGCGCGTGAAGACCAGCCCCACGACAAGCGCGTACACCGACGCCACCGCTGCCGACTCTGTCGGCGTGAAGATGCCGCCGTAGATTCCACCAAGAATGATCACGGGAACCAGCAGGCCCGGCACGGCACGCATAAACGCCTTGAACACCACTCCAGCTGGCGCGCGCGAGGCGCGCATACCGATTCCGCCGCCCGAACTCGCGTTCGCGGGCGTAACGTCATCGATTGTCAGTAGGCCGGTGTTGTCTGCCGTCTTAGCAACGTCGCCGGTCGCGGTGACAGTCATATCGCGCGAGCGCGGGTTTTTGCCCATCGCCTGGCTGAGGTGAGTGGCAGCGTTCGACTTCGCGAGCTCCATATCGCGCGGCAGGAAGCGCGCGATGAGGTACAGCACCAAGACAAGAATGAGGCCGGGAACGACGCCCGCCATGAAGAGCCGCCCGATGGTGACACGGTCGACGCCAGGGCCGGCGTAGTCGGCGGCAACGACGGCGAACACGATGTAGGCGATGCTCGGCGGCAGAATGATGCCGAGCTCACCCGAGGTCGCCACGAGCGAGGCGGCGTGCCGCTTGCTGTAGCCGTGCTTGGCGAGCGCGGGAATGAGGATGCCGCCAATCGCGGCGACGGTCGCCGGGCCCGAGCCGGAGATCGAGGAGAACAGCAGGGCGGTGAGGATCGCGGTCAGTGCGATGCCGTTCTTCATATGCCCGAAGCAGGCATCGGCAAACTCGACGAGCCTTCGAGAGATACCCGTGAGTTCCATGATCACGCCGGCAAGAATAAAGAACGGGATCGCGAGCAGCGTCTCGGAAGAGAGGCCAGCGTAGAGAATCACCGATGCCGGCGCGAGCGCCTTCAGGCCTCCCGTGAACACGATCGTTGCGAACGCAGACAGGCCCATCGACATGGAGACCGGAACGCCGATAAACAGGCACACAAGGAAGGTGCCGAACAGTACGAGTTCAATCATGGTCGCCCGCCCTCCTTCGTGGGTGTCGTCGTGTCGGTGTTCGTTGCGAGCGCCGCGTTCTCGAGCGCTGCGGTTTCGGCCTGAACGGCCTCGGCGACCTCGAGTGCTTCGGCTTCTTCGCCCTTGAAGGCTTCGCCGCCTCGCAGCTCGATCACCGCGACCTGGATAGAGCGGATCGCGCCGAGCAGGGCGCCAAACGGCAGGCACATCGAGAGGATCCACTGCGGAATCTGGAGCGCCGGCGTGAGGCGGCCCGATTCGAACTGCTTCATCGCGCTCTCGAACCCGAGCCACATGAGCACGAGGAAGAACACAAGCATGCCAAGGCACACGAGGGCGACAACGATTTTGTGGAGGGCTCCGCGACTTGAATCGCGGAGCAGGCTGAAGCTGGGGTGGGTGCCCAACCGCGTTGCGGCGGCGGCACCGACCATCGTCAGCAGCACAGCGAGGTTAATGAGCAGCTCGCTGGTGAACGAAAAAGAGGCGTGGAAAACATAGCGTGCGATCACGTTGGCAAAGGCCAGCAGCGTGATGAACAGGAAGGTGATCGCGATGATCGTGTTTTCGAGCCTGCGCAGAATGAGATCAAACATAGGTGATCCGATCAGCTGTGGGGCGGCCGTGCGGCCGCCCCACAGACAGAACTACTTCGGCTGTACTGCCTCAGCGACCTCTGGGGTCCACTTGTCGGCGTAGGCGTCATACACGGGCTGGAGTGCTTCGCGGAAGACGGCCAGCTGCTCGGGGGTGAGCTCGGTGACGGTCATCTGCTCCTTCATCTCAGCGAGCTGCTCCGCCTCGCGGTCGCGGCTGAGCTTCACCTGGTATTCATTGGCCTCGGCTGCCGCCTCTTCGACGATCTTCTTGTCGGCGTCGCTCAGGCTCTCGAAGAGCTCAAGGTTCATGCCGAGAATCAGC
Source organism: Leucobacter albus (assembly GCF_039528015.1). NCBI lineage: Bacteria > Bacillati > Actinomycetota > Actinomycetes > Micrococcales > Microbacteriaceae > Leucobacter > Leucobacter albus. The sequence goes on from NZ_BAAAKZ010000009.1 coordinate 25,443, forward strand.
GGGTCGTAGACGTAGTTCGAGACGGTGAGGTACTCCTGCACCTCCATGAGGCCGTTCGAGTAGATCACGTCGAACGGGTTCTCCTGGCCGTCGATGGTGCCGTTCTGCAGCGAGGTGAAGACCTCGGCGAAGTTCATCGTGACGGGGTCTGCGCCGAGCTCCTTGAAGATGTTCAGGAACAGCTCGGAGCCTGCGACGCGCAGCTTCAGGCCTTTGATGTCGCCCGGCTCGACGAGCTCGTGCTTGCTGTTCGTCATCTGGCGGAAGCCGCTCTCGCCGAAGCCGAGCATCTTGATGCCCATCTCGTCGGTGAGCTGCTCGTACGCCTCGATGCCGCCGTTCGCCATTGCGGCGTCGGCCTCGTCGTAGTCGGCGTACAGGAAGGGCGCGGTGATCGCCGAGAACCTGGGGTCGATGCCCGAGTAGATGATCGGCGAGTTGTACGAGAACGCCTTGTCGCCGTTGGCGAGCATCTCGACACCGGCTGCCGGGTCGCCGCCCGAGAGCTGCTCGTTCGCGAACAGGTTCAGCGCAATGCGACCGTCAGACTTTTCGTCGAGCAGCTCAGCAAACTTCTCGGCGCCTGCCCACCAGGCCGAGGCCTCCGAGACGGTGATGGTCATGTCCCAGTTGTAGCTTTCGCCTTCGCTGGCAGACCCGCCCGCGGGCGAACCGCTGCTCGAGCAACCGGTGAGTGCAAGTGCGGTGACAGCGAGTGCTGCCACGAGTGACGTCTTCTTCATTGCGATCTCCTCCTTGAGATTTCGTAGCTGGTTGGATTGTTGTTTCCGCCCAGGTGAGGCAAAGAGGCAACGGGATGTCCGCCCTCCGAACGCGTTCGCACGTCGAAATGTGTGGAGCGCTCGAATCATTATGCACGCTCTGGTAGAACCAGACAAGTCGACGCGGCGCGCACACGCGCAAACCATCGCAAATGCATCGGAAATTGCTCACCGGTCGCGGCCAAAAACCGCGGAATCTCGCCCTTCGAAGGCGAGACCAAAACGTGATGCCACCCGGTCGGCCGGGCTGCTTCCTCTCAATGCTGCCCTCACCAAGGCCATGCAGAGCCGGGAGCGCTACGCGCACCTGGAGGGCACCGGCACGGGGGCACCTGGAGAGCACCGGGCACCGGCATGGGGCACCAGGAGCGCTGCGGGCACCAGGAGCGCTGCGGGCACCAGGAGCACACCGGAGCGCGGCGGCGCGCCGCGGCGCAACGCGACTAGAGCATGAGCAGCACGAACGGAATCGTCACCACGGCGAGCACGCTCGTGACGAGGGTGGTCGCGCCGACGAGGCGCACGTCGCCGTCAAACTCGTAGACGATGATGCTCGCCGTCGACGAGACCGGCATCGCAGCCATGATCACGGCCGTGGCGATCCACTCCGGCGCGAGCTGCCCGCTGAGCGCCGTGGCGACCACGAGCGTCGCGAGCGGCAACACGGCGAGCTTCACCGCCGACGCCGCAGCGACGGCGGACACGGGAATGCTCCCCGAACGCATGCCAGCGAGCGCGGGTTTGATGCTCAGGCCAACGGCAAACATTGCGGCGGGCACCGCCGCCTGGCCGAGCATTGAGATGCTCGCGGTGACAACACCGGGCAGCTCGATGCCCCACAGCCCCACGACGATGCCCGCGACCACGCCGAGCACTACCGGGTTCAGCAGCAGCGCGCTCTTGGCGACGCGCCACATCAGGGCGGCCACGTCGGCGAGCGCGCCGGAGCGGTGTGACGCGCCGCCGCGAGCCCCAGCGCCGGGGCCGTCGGCGACCACGCTCACGGCTCCGCCGCCCCCGCCTACCCCGGCCGTCGCGTCGTCGAGCCCGCCACCGGTTCCCACGCCGGGTTCGCGGCGGCCGCCCCCGAGCGTGCGCAGCAGGGGGTAGGCGACCATGAACAGCATGTTGTGCAGCAGCTGGCCGAGCGCCGCCCCCAGGGCCGCCTCGGGCCCGACGACGCTCAGCACGATCGGCACCCCGAGGTAGCCGACGTTGCCGTAGGTCGCGGCAACCGCGAGCGGGCCGGGCACGAGCCCGGCCCGTGTGGAGCCGAGCACGCGCCGAAGCACAGTCGCGGCCAGGTGCACGAGGGCGAACACGAGCGCGGTGACGCCGAGCGACACCCACACGAACGCGCCGGGCACGCCATCACGAATCGGCGCAGACGTCACGGCAACGAACAGAAACGCCGGGAGCGAGAAGTAGAACACAAACGCGTTAACGCCGGCCTGAGCGCTCTGAAACCTCGGCGCAAACCCGGCGAGCATGCCCACCCCGAGCAGCATGAACATCGGCGCGATGATCGACAGCACGTGCAGCACTCGTGGTCTCCTTGGGCTCCGTTGCAGTGGGGCCACGTTGACCCGCGACCCTCCATCATGCCAGGATACCTCTGGTTCTACCAGACACAATCAATGAGGATGGCCACCGTGCAAACCACCACCGCCCCCGCTGCCGATGCCCACGAGGCGACCGCCCAGCTCCCCCACCACGGAACGACCGAGAAGGTGTCGCGCATCCGCGCGATTATCGCCAAGCGCATGGTCGAGTCCCTCGACACCTCGGCGCAGCTCACCGCCACCGTCGAGGTCGACCTCAGTGCAGTCTCGGCGATCCGCACCCGTGAAAAAGACGCGTTTCGCGAGCGCGAGGGCGCGGGCCTGAGCTATCTCCCGTTCATCGTGCGCGCCGCGATCGAGGGCCTCCAGTCGCACCCCAAGCTCAACGCAACCATCGATCTCGACGCCGGGCTCATCAGCTACCCAGACGGCGAGCACATCGGCATCGCCGTCGACACGCCTCGCGGGCTGCTCGTGCCCGTCATTCACGGCGCGGGCGCGATGGGCGTCGGCGAGCTCGCGAAGGCGGTCTCCACGGTCGCCTCGCAGTCGCAGGCCGGCAAGCTCACGGCGGCGGATCTGGCCGGCGGCACGTTCACCGTCACCAATTACGGCTCGCTCGGCACCCTCTGGGACACGCCGATCATCAACCAGCCGCAGGTCGCCATTCTCGGCACCGGCGCGCTCACCCGCCGGCCCGTTGCGGTGCGCGGCGCCGACGGCGCCGAAACCGTCGAGATTCGCGACATGATGTACCTCTCGCTGAGCTACGACCACCGGCTCGTCGACGGCGCCGATGCCGCACGCTTCCTCAGCCAGGTGAAGGCCCGCCTTGAGGCGGGAGAGTTCGAGATCTAGGCGTCAGGCCGGGCGTGGCCGAGGTCAGTGCCGATCGCGCTAGCGGGAGGTGCTAGCGGAAGGAGCCGCTTGGCCGCGCCCACTCCGCGATGCCCCGCAGCACCGATTCGGCGACGACCGCGCTCGAGGTGGGGTTTGCCTCTGCGACCGCATTTGTAAGCTCGAAGCGATATCGCCCGGCAGCGCCGTCGGCCTCGATCACATGGGTCGTGCGCTCGGCTGCCGGGTCGGCGACCAGGCGCACCCGAACGTCACCCCACAGCCCGGTGGCCTGAGCGAGCGCGCAGGCCACGTTGAGCGAGCCCGGAAACTGGGCGACGGCCTCTTCGACGCCGCCCTCAAAGAGGGTAAAGGCCTCGGTAGCGCGCCGCACCCTTGCGGCCTCGCCCGCTTGCATCCAGGGCTGCACGAGCGCGCCGGCCTGTTTCGTCGACGTGATGCTCGCGCGCGTGATGCCGCCGGGAATGCCCCCGGCGCGCGCCGCCGAGGCGAGCAGGTCAAGCCCGCCGATCGCGCCGCTGGCGAGCAGCAGCGCACCGGGCCCGCGCAGGAGCGCGGCGCGCACGTCGGTTTCGGCGAGGGCACCAACCGACACGGCAAAGAAGTCCCTGCCAGCCGCGACAACGACGGGCCCCGCGACGCGGGCGGCGGCAATGCCGGCGCACTCGACGACGAGGTCGCTCGCCGCGACGGCGCGCGCCAGGTCATCGCCAAAATCGGTGATCGCAGGAGCGCCCGCGCCGCAGCCCGAGCCGCCATCCGCGCTGGCACCGCCAGCGCCGGCATCACCGCTAGCCGCGATCTGCGCGAGCGCCTCCGCAAGCTGGCCCTCGCGCCGCGTGACCACGCCCGCAAGTGTGACGCCGGCGATCCGCCCGGCTGCGAGCTCCGCAACCACACGCGACCCGATCGCACCGGTGCCGATAACCGCCACCCGCAACGGTGCGGCGGCCGCGCGCCGCGCGCCGGGAATGAGCGACACGGCCCGCTGAATCTCGGCGTCGAGCCGGTGGGTGCCGGCGCCCCGCGTCGCCCAGCTCCAGATTGCGGCGCAGACCGCGGCGGCCTGAGCCGCGGCGAGGGTTTCTATCGCGAGGGCGTCGTCGCCGTGGGCGCCGCGCGCCCCGAGCTGATCGGCCAGCACGGCCGCGAGCCGCGCCTGCCGCAGCGCCCGCCCGGCGCCGAGCTCGGCACCGACTCCCATGGCCTCCGCGTTCGCGATGGCGAGCGCCAGCGTGTGCGGCGGGGCCGCACCAAGTGCCGCGGCGACTGCCTCAAGCGAAGCCTCCCCCACAGCCGAGCGATGAGCGAAGTCATCGAGGTGCTCGTCGAGCGCGTACCAAATCGTCGCGGCTTTGCCGTCGAAGTAATTGAAAAACGACGACCGGCTGACCCCCGCCCGCGAGGTGATGTCAGTGACGGCCGTCGCCTCGTAGCCCTGCTCCAAGAACAGCTCGCTCGCGGCATCAGCGAGGGTTTCTCGCGACGACGCTGGGGGCCTTCCGCGCGCTACCGATCTCATACCCCCAGCTTAACGTGGGCACCAGCGTGCGCCCCGGGTGCGCCGGAGCACCGGGGCGGCCCCCGGGTGCGCCCGAAGGTACACGGGGGTGCGGCGGAGTCGACACGTGCGCTAGACTCGATTGTTGCACCGAGTCCAAATAGGCCTCGCGGCGCGTCTGACCCAGCCGGTCTGCATGCCGGGAGGGGCCCATTCAAGCCCCGCCCCGCTGCATTTCCCGCGCGAACGCACACGCCCACCACAGCAAGGAGCCCACATGCGCACCCCCAGACTGCTCGCCCTGAGCGCCGTGACCCTCGCCGCAATCGCCCTCGCGGGCTGCGCGGCCCCCGGAGCGGGCGACGCCGAGCCGGCAACGCGGGCCGGCGGCACCCTCGTCTACGCCACAGGCGACGCCGAGCCCGCGTGCCTCGACCCGCACGTCGGCGGCAACTACCCCCAGGCCCTCATCAGCACCCAGTACATCGAGCCGCTTGTCGGCCGCGACGCGTCGGGCAAGATCACCCCGTGGCTCGCCACCGACTGGGCGATGAGCGAAGACGGCCTGACCTGGGATTTCACGCTCGCTGAGGGCGTCACCTTCACCGACGGAACGCCACTTGACGCCGCCGCGGTAAAAACCAACATCGAACACCTGCAAGACCCAGAGACGCAGTCGTCGACCGGCTTCATCGCGCTGCAGAAGGTGCAAGAGGTCGAGGTGGTGAGCGACTCGCACGCGAGGTTCCACCTCTCGGAGCCCGACTCGGCGCTGCTCGAGTCGCTGAGCCAGCAATGGACGGCGATCCAGTCGCCCGCCGGCATCGCTCGCGGCATGGAGGTGAACTGCCAGCTACCCATCGGCACCGGGCCGTTCATCGTCGAGGAGTGGGTGCCGCAAGACCATGTGACGCTCGTGCGCAACGAGAACTACCAGACCCCGGGCCCCGAGAACGACCACAGCGACGGCGACGATGGCGCCGGGGCCTACCTCGACGGCATCGAGTGGCGTTTCATTCCCGACGCGGCGACGCGGTTCGCCGCACTGCAGTCGGGCGAGGTGCACGTCATCGACAACCCGCTGCCCTCAGACATCACCGCGATCGCGCAGTCGAGCGACGGCGAGCACATCGACGCGCCGCGCCCCGGCTCGGTCAACCGCATCGAGCTCAATGCGGGCCAGGCGCCCTTCGACGACGCGCTCGTGCGCGAGGCCTTCATTCGCTCCGCAGACCCGGCCCCCGGCATCGAGACGCTCTTCCTCGGTACCGCAACGCGCGCCGTGTCGCCGCTCGCGAGCATCGAACCGCTCGCGACGGGCGACGCGGGTCTGCTGAAGACCGACCCGAAGCGCGCGGCCGCGCTGCTCGACGAGGCAGGCTGGAAGCCGGGCGCAGACGGCGTTCGCGAGAAAGACGGCGCGAGGCTGACCGTGCGCTTCCCCGTGAGCACGAACCAGTCAACCGCTGCCGAGCAGTCACTGTTCGAGCAGATCCAGGCAAACACCGCCGCCGTCGGCTTCGACGTGCAGCTCGAGCCGGTCGACCTGAGCACCTGGCACAAGCGCCTCGGCGCCCACGAATACGAGGCCGTGAGCGCGCCGTACACGAAGGTCGGCCCCGACGTGCTGCGCATTCTCTACCACTCAGACGGCATGACCCCCGCACCGTCTGGCTACTTCGCGAACCACGCTCAGCTGTCAGACCCCGAGCTCGACGCCACCCTCGAGCAGGCGGCGCAAACCGCCAACGAGGGCGAGCGCGCAACGCTCTACGCCGACGCGCAGCAGCGCATTCTCGAGAGCTTCACCGTGCTCCCGCTCTACGACCAGCAGAACCACTTCCTCGCGCGCGGCGTGACCGGCGTCACCACGCTCGGCACGGTCGCAACGCCGACGTTTGTGAACGCAAAGCTCCAGGCGTAGGTCGCGGGTGGCCAGGCTCTCACGCGTCGCCGTCGCCGTGCTGAAAAAGCTCGGCGCGGCGGCGCTCGTCGTGTGGATCACCGCCACGGTGGTGTTTCTCGCGTTACGCGCCTCTGGCGATCCGCTCGAGGCAATTCTCGGCGGCCCCGGGTCGCAGGCTGGCCCAGAAACCGCCGCGCAGGCGACCGCGGCGTACGGGCTCGATCAGCCGGTGTTCGTGCAGTACCTGCAGCAGCTCTGGCGCATCGCGACGCTGCAGTTCGGCGACTCCTACGCCCGCAAGCAGCCCGTGTCTGAGCTGCTCGCCGCGAACGTTCCGCCGACCCTCGCGCTCGCAACCCTCGCGTTCGCGCTCGCCTGGGCGCTCGCGCTCGCCGGCACGCTGCTCGCGGCGAACGCACGCGGCCGGGCCGGCGCCGTCGCGCGGGCCCTGCTCACCGCCGTCGAAACGGTTGCGAGCGTCGTGCCCCAGTTCTTCCTCGGCGCCGTGCTGATCCTCGTGTTCGCGACCGGGCTGCGCTGGTTCCCAGCGACGGGCGCCGCGGCGGGCGGCCTCCCCGCGCTCGTGCTCCCGGTGATCACGCTCGCGGTGCCGGTCGCAGGGTACCTCGCGCACGTGCTTCACGGGCCGCTCACCGAGGCGGATCGCTCCCCCTTTGCAACCACCGCCCGCGCACGCGGCGCGAACGAGTCACGCGTGCTCGCTCGCCACACGCTCAGGCACGCGGCGCTCCCGGCGATCGCGCTGTCTGGCTGGGCCTACGGTTCGCTCCTGTCTGGCGCGGTCGTCGTCGAGGTGCTCTTCGCCAGGCAGGGGCTCGGGCGACTGCTACTCGAGGCCGCGACGGTGCGCGATGTGCCCGTCGTCATCGGCGCCGTGGTAGTCGTGGCGCTGCTCTACGTGCTCGTGATGATCGTCTCCGAGATCGTCGAAACCCTCGTCGACCCGCGCGGCGGGCGCGCTGCAGCCGCACGGGCGGGCGGGGTCGGGGGCGACCGCAGCGGCGGACCGAGCCGGAGCGGCGGATCGGGCCGGAGCGGCGGGGGCGGTGCGCCCGGCAGCAGTGCCACGCGCACCACCGCGGGCAGCGAGATGATCGCGTGATGCTGCGCTGGCTCTCCCCCGCGCTTGCCGCGGCAACGCTCTGCCTCGTCGCGCTAGCGGCGCTCGCCCCGGCCATACTCGCCCCGCAAGACCCGCTCGCGATCGCGCCTGCCGCCGCGTTTCAACCCCCCTCGCTCGCGCACCCCTTCGGCACCGACGAGTCGGGCCGCGATCTGCTCGCGCGGGTCGTGCACGGCACCGCGGCCTCGGTGGGCATCGGAGTCGCCGCGACCGCGATCGGCGTGGTCATCGGCGGCGCGCTCGGGTTCGTCGCGGCGCTCGGCCCGCGGTTCGTTGACCGCGCGCTCGCACGGCTGTTCGAGGTGCTGTTCGCGCTGCCGACGCTCGTCGTCGCGCTGCTGTTTGTCGCGGTGTGGGGCGGCGGGGCATGGTCTGCGACGCTCGCGATCGGGCTCGCGACCATTCCCGGGTACGCCCGCATGATCCGCGCGAGGGTGCGCGGCATCGCCGCGAGCGGGTACGTCGAATGGGCGAGGCTCGACGGGGCGCCACGGCTCACCCTATTCGCCAGGCACATCGCTCCGAACTCACTCTGGCCGCTCGTGTCTGCCGCGACGCTCGGCGTCGGCCAGTCGATCGTGTGGGTCGCGGCGCTCGGGTTTCTCGGCCTCGGCACCGAGCCGCCCGCGCCAGAGTGGGGCGCCATGCTCGACGCAGGCCGCGTCTACCTCGGCCACGCGTGGTGGATGACGGTGTTCCCCGGGCTCGCGATCGTCGCGACCGCGACAGCGCTCACAGTTGCCGGTCGCCGGCTCGCCGCAGGAGGTGCAGAGTGATGACCAGGAGTTCAGGGCCAGAACGAGACGTTGCGGGTGATGCCGAGGCCGGTGCGGCAGTTGGCGCAGCGGCCGGAGTTTCGGTTGTCGCGACGGCCGGCGCCGCTCGGGCATCGGCCGGCGCCGCTCGCGTGCCCGCGCTCGATGTCGCTGGCCTCACGGTCACGCGCCCCGTCACGCGCACCGCCGCCCGCCGTGCCCGCCGCGCACCTGGCGAGGCGCGGGTCGGCCCCCACGTCACGGTGCTCGACGAGGTCTCGCTCGCGGTGGCCCCCGGCGAGTGCCTCGCGATCGTCGGATCCTCAGGCGCGGGAAAATCCGTGCTCGCCCGCTCGCTCCTCGGTCTCGCCGACCCCTCCGGGAATGCGGCCTGGCGCTCGAGCGCAGCGCGCTTCGTCGTTGACGGCCGAGACATGCGGCGGGCGACGGCCCGTCAGTGGCGGGAGCTGCGTGGCACCGGTATCGCCCTGGTGTTGCAGGATGCGCTGCAGTCGCTCGACCCGCTGCGCACGATCGAGGCCGAGGTCTCAGAGGCACTCGCGCTGCGAGGGGTGCCTCGGCGCGCCCGCCGCTCGGCTGCCCTCGCGGCCCTTGCAGCGGCCGGCCTTTCCGACCCCGAGTCGTTGCTGCCGCTGCGCGCGACGGCGCTCTCGGGCGGCATGCGACAGCGCGCGCTCATCGCTTCGGCGCTTGTTGGCGAGCCACGGGTGCTCGTCGCCGACGAGCCGACAACCGCGCTCGACCCGGCGACCGCCCGCCAGGTGCTCGCCGAGTTCGGGCGGCTGCGCGACGAGGGGGTTGCGCTCGTCATCGTGAGCCACGACCTCGGTGCGGTCGCGCAGAGCGCCGACACCATCGCGGTGCTTGATCGAGGGCGGATCGTGGAAGCAGGCCCGGCCGCCGCGTTGCTTGCGGCACCGGTTGAGCCCGCGACCCGGGCGCTCGTCGCAGCGATGCCGGTCGGGCTCGGTGGGGCTCACCAGGCAGCCGAGCGGCTGGCGCTCGTCGCGGGTGGTGCGGTGCCGGCTGGCGGCGCAGACCCGATCCTGTCCCTGCACAGCGTGACCCGCAGCTTCGGCGAGCGCGGCGGCACCTTCACCGGTGTTCGCGGGGTAGACCTCAAGCTGCGGCGCGGCGAGATCGTCGGGGTCGCCGGCGAGTCGGGGGCGGGAAAGACCACGCTTGCCAGGCTGCTGTCGGGGGCGGATCGGCCAGACTCTGGCACGATCACGAGCGCGCAGGGGGCTAGGGTGCGGCTCATTCCGCAAGATCCGCTCGCGACCTTCGACCCGCGCTGGCGCGTGCGCCGCATTCTCCAGGCGACACTCGACCGCGCGTACCCGCGGCGCGGTCGCGACGAACCGAAGCTCGCGGCGCCCGCGCTTCAGGCACAGTCGACCCCGCCCTCCCCGGAGGCGCTGCTGCGCAGGGTGGGGCTCGACCCCGCGCTGCTCTCGCGCCGCCCCCCGACCCTCTCTGGCGGGGAGCGGCAGCGGGTCGCTATTGCCCGCGCCCTCGCAGCACGCCCCGATGTGCTCGTGTGTGACGAGGCCGTCTCTGCGCTCGACACGGTCACCCAGGCGGGGGTCTTGGAGCTGCTGCGGTCGCTGCGCGAGGAGCTCGCGGTCGTGTTCATCTCGCACGACCTCGCCGCGCTAACCTCAGTGAGCGACCGCGTCGTGGTGCTGCGCGCGGGGCAGGCCGTGTCGCCCGCCGAGGCCACCGCGTTTCTCGCGGCGGCGCTGTGACACCGCCCGCTTCGGGCCAGGGATGCAATAGCTATGGGTGCTGCAATCACAGGGCCGCAACCGGCCCCGTTCGACCCTGTGATTGCAGATCGCCTATCGTGGGCAGCCGCCGCCCGGGCCGGCGCGCTCTACACTGAACAGCGAACACTCACCGGCACGAAGGAGGCACGGATGGCTCACAGCACCCTGCAACAGTGGGCGACGGCCCGCGCCGACGAGCTCCCTGGGGCGGTACCCGAGCAGCCGTTTGGCCCCGACCACTGGGTGTACAAGGTGCGCGGCAAGATGTTTCTGCTGCTCTCTGACGCGACGGGCGAGCCGTTCGTCACGGTGAAGGCGCGGCCGGCCGACGCGACAACGCTCCGCGAGGCCTTCGACGAGATCATCCCCGGCTACCACATGAACAAGCGGCACTGGGTCAGCCTGCGCTCTGGCGGGTCGCTCGAGGAGCCGCTCGTGCGCGACCTCGTCACCGAGTCGTACCTGCTCGTCGTGGAGTCACTCCCCCGCGTTCAGCGCCCCGTCGACCCCGCGACATTTGGGCAAGCCCCGGCCTGAGCGACCCCGGCCTGAGCGACCCCGGCCTGAGCGACCCCGCGGCCTGAACCTTCGCCCAACCGATACCCCCGGCCGCCCCGCCGCGTGCTCAGCCCGCGAGCGGCTCTCGCACGCGGTTTACCCAGGCGCGCGGTGAGACCCCCTCGCGCTGCGCAAAGACTCGCGAGAACGAGCTGCCCGAATACCCGAGCTCGGCGGCGATCTGCGACACAGGCAGCTGATCGCGCAGCATCTGTTTCCCCACGGTGAGCCGCCAAGAGGTGAGATAGTCGTGCGGGGTCGCCCCGACGAGCTCGTGAAACCTGGCAGCGAAGGCGCTGCGCGACATGTGCGCCGTCTTCGCGAGTGTCTCCAGCGTCCACGCCGAGCCGGGGGCCTCGTGCATCGCGGCGAGAGCCGCTGCGATGTGCGGGTCGGCGAGCCCGCCGAACATGCCGGCCGGCACCCCGTATTGCCCTGGGCGGTCGAGCAGGTGGCGCAGCAGTTTCAGCAGCACGACCTCGAACAGGCGATCGACGATGTGCCGGTGCCCGCAACTGATCGCGTCGATCTCACTCGCCAGCAGGTCGAGGGTGGCTTCGAGGCCGCCGACCTCGCTGATCGGCACGGTCAGCACCTCGGGCAACGCGGCCACCAGGGGGTGGGAGTTGCCGCCGTGGAAGTCGAGGGTGGCGCAGGCGAGTTCGACGCCCTCGGCCGCGACGGGCATGAACGCGTGCTCGTGCGGGCGGGGGTACAGCAAGATCATGGGTTCGGTCACCAGCTTGCCCTCGCGAGCCGCGCCGTCGCGCACCGTCATCTGGCCCGCACGAAGAATGTGCAGAAACCCGCGCCCCGCTTCGGCCGGAAACTGCCGCGTGTGGCAGAGGTTTCCGTCGTAGAACTGCTGCGCCTGCACCGCGAACCTGCGCAGCAGCGCGTCGAGTCTATCGATCGGTTCCATGACACCACCCTAGCTGATTTGACAAGTTTTTAGGCAGATATGCTGCGATTCATCCACGGGGTTTCGCTTAACTGGTCTCAGGCCAGTTCCGGCCGCACTTCCGTTCTAAGGAGCACACCATGGCAGCACGCGTACCCCTTCTCACCAGCGCTGAGGCAAGCCCGGCGGCGAAAGCCAATCTCGACCGAATCGAGAAGGCGTTCGGCAAGATTCCCAACATGTTTGCGGCGGTGGCCAACTCGCCAGCTGCGCTGCAGTCGATGTGGGGCTCCTTCGGCGCCTTTTCGTCTGGGGCGCTCGGCGCCGCCCTTACCGAGCAGGTCGCCGTAGCCGTGGCCGACACGAACGACTGCCGCTACTGCCTGGCCGCGCACACCGCGCTCGGCTCGCAGGCCGGGCTGAGTACCGAGGAGCTCGCAACCGCGCAGCGCGCGCACTCCGAAGACCCCAGGGTCTCGGCACTGCTCCAGTTCGCCCACAGCCTGGTCAATAACAGCGGGCAGGTCGACGCGAGCGAAATCGAGGGGCTTCGCGCCCACGGCTGGACCGACGGCCAAATCGTCGAGACGATCGCCCAGGTCGGGCTGAACCTGTTCACCAACTACATCAACATTGCGCTCGATGTTCCGGTCGACTTCCCTGAGGTGCCGTTCCAGCGCGACTAACCGCACCGACGTGTCAGCTGCCCGAGTAGCCGAAGACCGGCTACTCGGGCAGCTGCGTGTCTGGAGGTGGGGGCAGGAGTCGAACCTGCATGCGCGGCCTTGCGGGCCACTACCTCGCCATTCGGTCACCCCACCGTGGGGGCCGCCCCCCTCGGAGCGACCCTGGCGACGCCTAGGCGCGCGTGTGCGCGAGGGCCTCGCCGATCACCTCCAGAGCATACTCGATCTGCTCGTTCGTCACCGCGAGCGACGGCAGGAAGCGAATGACGTTGCCGAAGCTTCCCGCGGTGAGCAGCAGCACGCCCTGCTTGGCGGCGTGCGCGGCGATCTCACCGGCGAGGCCCGCGAGCGGCGTCGTCGTGCCCGGCTCGACGAGCTCGAACGCCATCATCGCGCCGTGCCCGCGAATATCGCCGATCTCCGGGTAGGTCTGAGCGAGCTCGCGCAGGCCAGCCGTGAGCGCGGCCTCGATGCGGTCGGCCTCGCCGAACGGGGCCCCGCCCTCGAGCAGGTCGAGCACCGCGTGCGCCGCGGCGATCGACACGGGGTTGCCGCCGAAGGTTCCGCCGAGGCCGCCGGGGTTGGCCGAGTCCATGATCTCTGCGCGGCCGGTCACGCCCGCGAGCGGCAGCCCGTCTGCGATGCCCTTCGCAGTCAGCACGAGGTCGGGCACGAGCCCGAACAGCTCGCTCGCGAACCAGGTGCCCGTGCGCCCCAGGCCAGCCTGAATCTCATCGGCAATGAAGACGACGCCGTTGGCGCTCGCCCACTCCTGCAGCGCGGGCAGGTAACCCTCGGCTGGCACGATAAAACCGCCCTCGCCCTGAATCGGCTCGGCGATCACGGCGGCCAGGTCGGCCGCGCCGATGCGCTGCTCGAGGTACTCGATGGTGCGCGCAGCCGCCTCGGCCCCGGTGAGGCCGTCGCGGAACGGGTAGGAGTTCGGCACGCGCTGAATGTCGGCAGCGAGCGGGCCGAAGCCCGTCGCGTACGGGGCAGCACGGTGGTTCATGGTCATCGTGAGATTCGTGCGCCCGTGGAAGGCATGATCGAGCGACGCGACGACGCGCCGGCCCGTGTGGGCGCGCGCAATCTTCACGGCGTTCTCAACAGCCTCTGCCCCCGAGTTCACGAAGAAGGTCTTCTTCGGGTGGTCTCCCGGCGTGTGCTCGGCGAGACGCTCGGCGAGGCGCACGTAGTTCTCGTATGGCGTGACGGTGAAGAGGGTGTGGCTCACCTTCTCGAGCTGCTCCTTGGCCGCTGCGACTACGGTCGGCAGCGTGTGCCCGAGCGTCGTCACGCCGATGCCCGAGCCAAGGTCGAGCAGCCGGTTGCCGTCGACGTCGGTGAGCCATGCGCCGTCAGCGTAGTCGATGTAGACGGGCAGCGCGCACCCCACCCCGCGGGGCACGGCCTGTTCGCGGCGCGCGTGAATTGCCTGGCTCTTCGGGCCGGGGATCTCGGTGACGAGTTCGGGGCGCGTCAGCGCCGTTGGAGCTGCGACGGTGTGTGTCATGGTTGTGTTCCCTTCGGGTGTGGTGCTTCTGTCAGATTGGTCAAGCGGTTACGGAGTGTGTGGTGGCGGGCACCGCTGCGATAGCGGCGCCGACATCGGCGGCGAGTTTCGTCATCTCGTCGTCGCTGAGGTCGTGCACGGTGAGCCTGAGGAAGTGGTCGCCCTCACCCTGCAAGCCAAAGCTTCGGCCGTCGCGCGCGATCCACCCGCGGCGCATCAGCTGCACGAGCACCTCGGCCGAGTCGCCGAGCACATCGACCCAGACGCTCAGCCCGTCACGGCTGAGCGAGGTGAGCCCAACGCCCTGTAACTTCGCGATGAAGCTGGCGTTCTGCGCCGCGTAGTACTCGCGCGCACTGCGCACCAGCTGCTGCGTTTCGGCGTCTGACAGCATCGCGAAGGTGAGCCGCTGTATGAGATGGCTCACCCACGTGATGCCGCCGCTCAGCCGCGAAGCAAGCCGCTCTGCGGTTTCGGTGTCGCTCGCGACGAGCGCGATGCGCATATCTGGCCCGAGCGCCTTCGACATTGACCTCACGAGCGCCCACCGCAGCTGCCCCTCGCCGACAATCGTGACGTAGGGCGCCGTTGCGAGCAACGAGAAATGATCGTCTTCAATCACGAGCACCTGCGGGTATGCCGCGAGCACCTCGCGCAGCTCGCGTGCGCGCTCGGCGGTGAGGCTCGCGCCGGTCGGGTTGTGCGCGCGCGGCGTGCAAATCACCGCCCGCACACCAGCCTCGAGCGCGTCTCGCAGGCTGCCTGGCAGCATGCCAGCCTCGTCCATTGCGACCGGAACGGCGCGATAGCCGGCCTGGCGAATCGTGCTAATGCTCGTCAAGAAGCAGGGGTCTTCGACGGCGAGCGAGTCGCCGGGGGTGAGGGTCTGGGCAAGCAACCGCTCGATCGCGTCGACCGCGCCGGCAGCCACCGTAAGCCTAAAGGGGCGCGGCTGGTCTGCCGCGAGCCATTCGGTCGCCCACTCTGCGAGCTCGGGGTCGATCGTGGTTTCGCCGTAGAGCCGCGGCGGCGCGGGGGCCAGCTGAAACCGCGTCGGGTTGGGCAGCAGGCTGGGATCTGGGTTGCCGTCGCCGACATCGTGGAGCACGGTATCGCGGGCGAACCCCTCTTCTTCGTAGCTTTCGTAGGGGTCGACGATAAACGTGCCGGCCCGGCCGCGCGTCTCGGCGAGGCCCGCCTGCACGAGTGCCTTGTACGCCGCCGAGGCGGTGTTGCGATTCACGCCGAGCGTGTCGGCGAGACTGCGCATCGGCGGGAGCGAGTCTCCCGGCTGCAGCCCCCCGTCGTCGATGAGCGCACGAATGCTCGCGACAATGTCTTCCACCGTGCTGCCGAATATCTCCGGCCGGTCGCGCTTGGCCGCGTTGCGATCGTTCACGAGTGTCTCCCTGCTGTACCGTTGGGCGTCGCCGGGTAGACCCGCAGCGACACTGACCATGTTACGCTTTGTCCTATGACAAATCAACTTGCGGATGAGATGCCCATCCACGACTTCCCGACGGCCACCTCGGTCGCCGAGTTCTCGCGCAATATTGCGGAGGTCAAGCAGAAGATCACCGAGGCGGCCCTGCGCGTTGGGCGCGACCCGGCCGACGTGCAGCTGCTCCCGGTGAGCAAGACCGTGCCCGAGGAGCGCGTGCGGCTCGCGATCGCCGCCGGCTGCCGCGAGCTCGGCGAGAACAAGGTGCAGGAGGCCAAACGCAAGTCCGAGAACCTCGCAGACCTCGGCGTCGCCTGGTCGGTCATCGGGCACCTGCAGACCAACAAGGCCCGCGACGTCGCGGCATTCGCGAGCGAGTTTCAGGCGCTCGATTCGCTCCGCGCCGCGGCCGCGCTCGACCGGAGGCTCCAGGCCGCAGGGCGCAGCCTCGACGTCTACGTGCAGGTGAATACCTCTGCCGAGCCGCAAAAATACGGCCTCCCGCCAGAGGAGCTCGAGTCGTTTCTGCGCGAGATGCCGCAGTTTTCCTCGCTGCGGCTGCGCGGGCTCATGACGCTTGCGATCTTCAGCAGCGATATTCCACGGGTGCGCACGTGCTTCACACTCCTGCGCACGCTGCGCGATCGCATGCGCGATGTGGATCCGCAACTCGTCGGAGACGGCGGCCTCTCGATGGGCATGAGCGGCGATTACGAGGTTGCGATCGAGGAGGGGGCGACGTGCGTGCGCGTTGGCCAGGCAATCTTCGGTGCCAGGCAGGTACCCGATAGCCACTACTGGCCAGATCTCGTCGATTCGCAGAGCGAGGCGAGCGCACCGGCCGCACCAGCCGCACCGGCCGGGCCCGCCGAGAGCACCACACCAGCTCCGAACGCCGCGGAGTAGCCTCGTGCGGGTCGCCGAGATCTCGCTGCCGGCGCTCCGCCACAACATCGAGACGCTCAGGCGCCACACCGGCGCCAAAGTCATCGTTGTTGTGAAAGCCGACGCCTACGGGCACGGCGCCGCAATCGTTGCGCCCGCGGTTATCGCCGCCGGCGCAGCGATTGTCGCCGCAGCGAGCATCGAGGAGGCCGTCGCGCTACGAAGCGAGGGTTTTTGCGCGCCGATTCTGTGCTGGCTCCACGAAGACGAGCTCGACTACGCGGCCGCGGTTCGCGGCGATATTCAGCTCGGCCTCAGCACGGTCACGCAGGTGCGCAGGCTCACAGCAGCGGCCAGGAGCCTCGGCGCGGTCGCGAGCGCTCACCTGAAGCTCGACACCGGGCTGAGCAGAAACGGCGCGGCGCCAGCGAGCTGGCAGGCCTTTTTTGCCGAGGCGGCCGCGGCCGAGGCGGCAGGCCACCTCCGGGTTGTCGGCGTCTTCAGCCACCTCGCGAACGCGGGCGACGCCGCAGACCGAGCCCAGGCCGCGCGCTTCGATGCCGGCACGCGGCTGCTTCGCACCAGCCGCACCAGCCGCACCAGCCGCACCGCCCACACCGATCCCGCCGGCCGCATCCCCAGCGCCCCACTGGGCAGCGCCCCACTGGGCAGCGCCCCAACCGCGCCCGCGCAGCCGATGCGGCACCTCGCCGCGTCGGCCGCGGCGCTCACGTCGCCGCACCTGAGCTACGACGCGGTGCGCATCGGCGCCGCGGCCTACGGCCTAAGCCCCGCGCAAGACGACGGAGCGGCCAGGCTCGGGCTCCGGCCAGTGATGACGTTTGCGACCGAGATCGTTTCGCTGCGCCGCGCCACAGCCGGCCAGGGCGAAACCAGCACGAGCACCAACACGAGCGCCAGCGCCCCGGCGAACGCGCGCACGGCGCTGCTCGCGCAGCTGCCCGTCGGCTTCGCAGACGGCATGCCGCGGGCGCTGGGCGGCACCGGGCTGTCGGTCGCTGTCGGCGGCGAGCGCGCGCCGCTCGTCGGCGAGATCGCGATGGATGAGTGCCTCATAGACGTCACCCACCTTGCGGGGCGCGTCGCAGTGGGAGATCGCGTCGTACTGTTCGGCGACCCGGCACGGGGCGAGCCCGCGGTTGAGGAGTGGGCCGAGCGCCTCGGCACGATCAACTATGAGGTCGTGGCCCGCATCGGCAGGCGCGTGCAGCGTAGGGCGGTGGGCCGGGGCTACCCCCCACGAGAAACCCCGACCCACCTGTCCCCCTCGGTTGCTGAGGGGGAGTTCTAAGAGCCGGCCGCGGCGACCGCGACGACGCCGGCGACGATGCGCTGCAGCTCGCCGTCGGTGAGCGACGGGTGCACGGGCAGCGACAGCACCTCTGCGGCCGCCCGATCTGACTCGGTCAATGCATCGGCAGGTGCGTACTGCGCGAGCGATGGCAGGCGGTGGTTCGGAATCGGGTAGTACACGCCCGTCGCGACGCCGTGCTCTTCGCGCAGCGCGGTGCGAATCCGATCGCGCTCAGCCGCATCGACCCTGATCGTGTACTGGTGATACACGTGGGTTGCCTCTGGCGCGACCCGCGGCGGTGTGACACCGGGAACGAGCGCGAGCTCGCGGTCAAGAAACGCGGCGTTGCGCTGACGCGTTCTCGTCCACGCATCAACCTTGCGCAGCTGCGCCCGGCCAACGGCGGCGTGCACGTCGCTCATGCGCGCGTTGAAACCAATGACCTCGTTCGCGTACTGCGTCGCCATGCCCTGGTTGCGCAGCAGCTTGAGCTGCCGCGCGGTCTCAGACGAGGCGCACGAGACCATGCCACCCTCGATCGCCGTCATGTTCTTGGTCGGGTAGAGGCTGAACATCGCGAACTCGCCGATTGTGCCGACCGGGCGGTCGTTCCAGCTCGCGCCGTGCGCCTGCGCCGCGTCTTCGTAGATCGCGAGGCCGTGATCGCGGGCGATCGCCTCGATCGCGTCGACCTGGAAGGGGTGCCCGTAGAGGTGAACGGGCATGATGCCCCTCGTGCGCTCAGTGATCGCTGCGCGCACCCGCTCGGGGTCGAGGGTGAAGTAGTCGGGCTCGATATCGGCGAACACCGGCGTCGCCCCGGTGAGGGCGACCGAGTTTGCGACCGCGGCGAAGGTGAATGAGGGCACGATCACCTCGTCTCCCGGGCCGACACCACTCGCGAGCAGCCCGAGGTGCTGCCCGCTCGTACCCGAGTTCAGGGCGACCGTTGGCCTGCCGAGCACGAAGTGCGATGAAAACTCAGCCTCGAAGGCCGCAACCTCGGGGCCCTGGGCGAGCATTCCGGAGCGCAGCACCGCGTCGACGGCGAGTCGCTCCTCGCTGCCGATGAGCGGCTTTGCCGCGGGAATCATGTGGGGTGTCGGTGTCATGGGGTGAGTGCCTCTCGTTGTCACTACCATGATAGCCTTTGTCCTATGACAAAAGCGAACTCCGGTGAAAATCGTGCCGCTCAGGGGCCGGGCTCCCGCATCGGGGCGCGTCGTCGCGCCGTGCAGATCGCCGACGCCGCGACCCTCGAACTCACGTCGCGCCCCGCAGCGCTCATCGCCTTCGGCTCCCAGCTCCTGCACGGCTCCGTTGGCCTCAACGCCGCCGAACGGGTCTACGCCGGGCGGGGGGTGCGCGCGATCCGCGTACCGACGATCGTGCTCAGCGTGATGCCGCACTACGCCTCCGCGCACGACACCCCAATTTCGGCGGGGTGGATCGCGGCCGCGCTCGATGACCTCGAGGCCGCACACGCGCTGACCGGCCTCGCGCTCGCAACCACCGGCTACTTCGCGACCGCCGACCAGCCCGCCGCGGTCGCAACCTGGCTCAGGCGCATGCCCGCTGCGGATCGGCCGCCGCTCATCGTCGACCCGACGCTCGGCGACGTCGAGCTCGGGTTCTACACCGACCCGGGGCTCGTTGCCACGATCCGCCACGAACTGCTCCCGCTCGCCACCGGCATCGTGCCGAACCTGTTCGAGCTCGCCCACCTGAGCGGCACGCCGATCGCGCAGCTAGATTCGCGCCGCGCAATCGAGGCCGCCGCACGCGCGATCATGGGCGAGCTCACCGACTGGGTGGCCGTCACCGGCGTGCGCTTGCCCCCGCGGCCCGGCGTCGATTCCCCTGGCCAGCCGGCAGACGTCTGCGAGCTGCTCGTGCGGCGAGATTCGAGCAGCGTGCACCGGCAGCCCGCGCTCGAGATCACCGCGAAGGGGCTCGGCGACACCTTCACCGCGGCGCTCATCGCAGCGCTGCTCGACGCGCACGACGTCGACGAGGCGATCGACGCGGCGGCCCAAGAGGTGCGCAGGCTCAGCCACGAAACCCCGTAACTCCACAACTCCTCAACACCGCTTTCCACCCCCACACGATCGCTACCGAAAGGAGCACCTCCGCATGTCAGCACGCAGCAACATCGTGACCTGGGTGACATCGACCGACCACAAGGTGATCGGGTACATGTATCTGGTGAGCTCAGTCGCCTGGTTTCTCATCGGCGGCGTGCTCGCGCTGCTCATTCGCGCGCAGCTGTTCGCGCCGGGCCTCGAGGTCATCGCCACCAAGGAGCAATACAACCAGCTCTTCACCATGCACGGCACCATCATGCTACTCATGTTCGCAACGCCGCTCTTCACCGGCTTCGCGAACGTCATGATGCCGCTGCACATCGGCGCCCCCGACGTCGCCTTCCCCCGCCTCAACGCGTTCTCGTTCTGGTTGTACACCTTCGGCTCGCTCATCGCGATGGCCGGGTTTCTCACCCCGCAGGGGGCCGCGTCGTTCGGCTGGTTCGCGTATGCGCCGCTCTCCTCAGAGATCTATTCGCCGGGCATCGGCGGCAACGTGTGGGTGCTCGGGCTCGGCATCTCTGGCTTCGGCACAATCCTCGGCTCCGTGAACTTCATCACGACGATCATCACCATGCGCGCGCCCGGCATGACGATGTGGCGCATGTCGGTGTTCTCCTGGAACATTCTCGTCACCTCGCTGCTCGTGCTCGTCGCGTTCCCCGTGCTCGCCGCGGCGCTCTTCGCGCTCGCAATGGATCGCATCTTCGGCGGCCAGATCTTCACGGGCGAGGGCGGGGCGATTCTCTGGCAGCACCTGTTCTGGTTCTTCGGCCACCCCGAGGTCTACATCATCGCGCTGCCGTTCTTCGGCATCATCTCTGAGATTCTCCCCGTGTTTAGCCGCAAGCCGATCTTTGGGTACAAGACGCTCATCTACGCCACCATCGCGATCGCGGCGCTCTCGCTCACAGTGTGGGCGCACCACATGTACGTCACGGGGTCGGTGCTGCTGCCATTCTTCGCGCTCATGAGTATGCTCATCGCCGTGCCAACCGGCGTGAAGATCTTCAACTGGATCGGCACGATGTGGCGCGGCTCGATCACCTTTGAAACTCCGATGCTGTGGTCGCTCGGCTTCCTTGTGACGTTCGTGTTCGGCGGGCTCACCGGCGTCATACTCGCCTCGCCGGCCCTGAACTTTCACCTCTCAGACACCTACTTCGTCGTCGCGCACTTCCACTACGTCGTGTTTGGCACCGTGGTGTTCGCGATGTTCGCAGGCTTCTACTTCTGGTGGCCAAAGTGGACCGGCAAGATGCTCGACGAACGCCTGGGTAAGGTGCACTTCTGGGTGCTCTTCGTCGGGTTTCACATGACCTTCCTCGTGCAGCACTGGCTCGGGGTCATGGCCATGCCCCGCCGGTACTACTCATACCTGCCGGAAGACGGGGTGACCTGGGGCAACCAGCTCTCAACGGTCGGCGCGATGATTCTCGGCGCGTCGATGATTCCGTTCTTCGTGAACGTCTACCTCACCGCCCGGCGCGCGCCGAAGGTCACCGTGAACGACCCGTGGGGCTTTGGCCGCTCGCTCGAGTGGGCGACCTCGTGCCCGCCGCCGAGGCACAACTTCGTGTCGATTCCGCGAATTCGCTCGGAGTCACCGGCGTTCGATTTCAACCACCCGGAGTCGCTGCCTCGGCCTGCGCCTGCCGAGGCGCCTGCCGAGGCGCCCGCCAAGGCTCTGCCTGAGGCCTCGGCCTCGGCCCCAACCCCGACCCCGACCCCGACCCCGACCCCGACCGAGGCTCTGACCCCGACCCCGACCCCGCCCTCTACCCCCTAGCGCAATATGGCGCTTGTTGTCGCCAACCGGGCCCCGAAGCGACAACAAGCGCCATATTCATCAGCAGAGGCGGGCGGCGGGTGGCCCGTCGGCCGGCCCGGGCGGCGGGCGGGCCTAGTCGAAGTCGCCGCGGGGCTTGCGCGTCGGCGAGGTCGTCGCCTTGAGAAACAGGCGCACGAGTGAGCGCTTCTTCTCGAAGTATGCGTGGCGTTCGATCTCGCCGTTCGCGTACTGCTCCCCGAGCTCCCGCAGCGTCTCCTCGGCGGCGGCCGCGTCGTAGCGCGACGCTCCCCCGATGTGGTTGCTTTCCCGAATCTTCATGGTGCCCCCGACGATACCCGACCCAAATGTCGGAACCCAGCTTTACACTGCTCGAACACACATTCGAACGGGGGCTGGGCAGTGTATCGAAACGATCGAGAAAAGCAGACGGAGCGCGAACGCATGCCCTACGTACAGGTTGATACGAACCTGTGGGCCGTCATGCGCTACCCGAAAGATCGCCCGGTCGCGATGATTCAGGGCTTGGCGAACCGCGACAACGTGCCGCTCTTCTTCGTCATGACCTGGCACCCTGAGCCCTCGAAGCGGCGGGTCATTTCGCAGCACGACACCATCGAAGAGGCGAATGGCTCGGTGCTGTGGGACACCGCCCAGGTGGCCACCGCTGCAGCCGCGAACGCCGGGCCCGCGAACGGCAGGCCCGGAGTTCGCTAGCGCTACCCTCCAGATGCTGCGTAGGCTCAACTCACAGAGTTTGCCCCGCAAGCACAAAGGTTTCGCGGGTACGGTGAACACACATCAGCCGAGGAGACCCCATGCAGAAGCAGCACGCCCCCACGAAGCTCATCGCCCTTGCCGCCGTCGCGGTCGCACTCCCGCTCATGGTCGCCGGGTGCACCAAGCAGCCAGACACCGTAGACCCGAGCACCCCGGCCGACGCCACCGCCGAGGCAAAACTCGAACAGCTAAAGAGCTCGGGCAAGGTTCCCGGCACATTCCCAGCGTCACCGACGCAACTCCGGGTCGAGGTTCAGGGAGAGGAGTTTGGGATTCACTGGAAGGGCACGCCCATGACCGAGGGCTGCGAGCCTGCTTCGGCCCAGCCCAACGCCGTGCTCAGCCCCATGCTGCTCCAAGACGCCGGCATCGAAGATGTGCAGCAGTGCGGCACACTGTTCCAGGCCAGCCAGGCAGACGGGTCATACATCGCCTGGAATGCGCCGAAGTAGCGCCCCGGCGCGCGGCGACGCGCGTTCCTGACTGCGCACCCGGCTTCCTCCCACCGACCGTCGGCTACTGTCGTTGCATCGCGGGGCCGCCCCACAGCGGGCCCGCGACAGCGTCTCGGCAGCCAGCCAGGGTTCCGGCGCAGTAAGGATCGTTCCTCCCATGTTGAGCACCCCGCGCGTGAGCGTCATCATTCCCGTCTACAACGCCATGCCCTATCTCACCGGGGCCATCGAGTCGGTGCTCGCGCAAGATCTCACCGAGCTCGAACTCATCGCCGTGAACGACGGCTCCACCGATGGTTCTGCCGCCGAACTCGACAGGCTCGCCGCTGCCGACGAACGCATCACCGTCATCCACCAGCCCAATAGCGGCTGGCCCGGTCTGCCTCGAAACCGGGGCATCGACCGCGCCCGCGGCGAGTTTCTGTTCTTCATGGACGCAGACGACACGATGGCGCCCAACGCGCTCAGCGCCATGACGAACATGGCACTCAGCGCGGCTGACGAGGGCCCGGCCGAGGTCGTCATTCCGCGCTTCGAGGGCACGGGCGGCCGCGGCGTGCAGTCGCTGTTCGCCCGCCACCCTCACGGCCCGATCACCGTGTCGCGAGCGATGGAGACGCTGTCGCCGCAAAAACTCTTCCACCGAGCGTTCGTTGAGCGCCACCGGCTGCGCTTTCCCGAGGCAAAGGTGCGCCTCGAAGACGGCATTTTCGTCACGCAGGCATACGTGAGGGCGAACCGCATCTTGTTCTGCGGGCGCGAGCCGCTCTACTTCATTGCGCTCCGCTCCGACGGGCAAAACATTTCCTCGCGCGCGATCGACGCGGAGAATTACGTCGCGTCGTGTCGCCAAATCTCGCGGATCCTCATCGATGGAACCGCCGACCCCGAGACAGCCAACCGCCTGGTGCTGGAGCTCTTTCAGCGCAAGGGGCTGCGGTTCTACTCCCCAACGCGCTGGCACAAGATGAGCAGGGAGCGACGGGCTACGTGGGTGGCGCTGCACCGCGAGTTTCTGCGAGATGTGCTGCCGGCGCACCGCACCCCGGCTCTCGCCCACCCGACCGATCAGCGCAAGCTCGAGCTCATTCGCGCGGGCAGGGTGGCACGCCTCAACGCCCTGATTGCTGCGGAGGGCGACTTCGCCCATGTGGCCACCGCGACCTCAGCCACGCACTCCCCAGAGCGCGCCATCGAGCTGCGCGTCGCCGTCACCCCCGCGCCCGCAGCAAGCGCGTTCGCCCGCCGCACGCCGGCCGCGGCCCAACTCAGCGCCGCGCGTCGGCTCGACGGGGTGCTCACACGGGTGCAGCACAGGCGGTACGCCCGCGGCATTGGGGCGCGGGCGCGCGCGGTTATCACCTGGCCCGCGCCGCAGCTCTGGCTAGTGCTCAACGGGCGCCGAAAGAATCGGACGCGACTCGTGCGGGCGCGCCTCGTTGGCTACGACGCGGCGAGCGGCGCGTACGAGTACGTGGCTACGCTCTCACCGCAGTTGCTTGCCGGCTTTCGGCGAGACCGCGTCGACCTGCGCACGGTCGCAGGCAGCGCTAACGGGTTCGGCCCGCGCGCGCTCTCGGGGGCTGCCGTACGGTTGCTCGCCGGCGCCGATCTCGGCACGGCTCTCGACGACGGCGCACTCCCGGGCGGCCCCGCCTCTCAGCTCTACGCAACAAACCGCGGCAACGCTTCGATTCGGCCGCGCCCGACTGGCGAGGTTGGCGGGGCTGCCAACAGCGCAGCTGGCGGGGTTGGCGGGGCTGGCAGCAGCGCTGCTGGCGCAGCTGGCGCCGGCGCTACCGGCACTGACGGCACGGCTGGCACTGCCCCGCGGCAGGGCACGGATACGCGACCGCTTAACGTCGTCTAGACCCGGCCCTGGGGTGGGAGTTCGGCGCCCAAGCCCTGGTTTGATCAGGAACACCTGATTGCCTGACCGCCTGACCGGGCATACGTGCGAGCGACGCTACATGCTCTGACGCCTGCGCAGCAGCAGTGCGAGCGCGCCCGCAGCGATCAGGGCGGCCGCGGATCCGCCAACAACGGCGCTAGGGGCAGCCGCGCCGCTCTTGGCAAGTGCGGCGTTGCCCTCGCCGCCTTCAGTGCCGCCACCGGTACCCGGGCCACCGGTGCCGGTATCCTCGTCGCCGTCACCCGGAGGTGTCTTGCTATCGGTGATCACGACGGTGAGCGCGTAGCGCTTCTCGGCCGCGCCATTCGTGACCAACACCTCGAAATCAAACGAGCCCGCCTGGGTGGGGAGGCCCGTCAAGGCCCCCGTTTGCGAGAGCGCGAGCCCCTCAGGGAGCACCCCCTTCACAATGGAGACCTGGGGAAGCGTGGGGGTGCCGCGCAGCAGGAAGTCGAAGCTGTACTTCGTTCCGACGACTCCCGTGACAGGATTGCCCTCGAGCGAGACCGCCGCCGGCGTCGTTGCGTTGACCTCGAAGCTGCCCGAAAACCTGCCGGTCGCGGTGGGAGTGGCGACGGCGAAGGAGTACTCCCATTGCGCAACACCTGACCCGTCGACGCCCCAGGTAATGCCGCTCCCGCTCGCGGCGCCGTTGCCCGAGGCGACAGTGAGCGGCACAGGAGCTCCGTCGATGCCGATGACCGGCGAAGGCATAACAACCCCCGTGTCGGCATCGACAAGCGGCAGCCGTTGGGACGTGGCGTCAACTGTCTTCAGCTTCGTCAAGCCCCCAAGCGGCGAGATATCTCTGATCGCGTTTTGTGCCAAATACACGACTTCGAGATGCTCGAGCCCGCGGAGTGCCTCGACGTCGGAAATGCTATTGCGCTGCAGCAGCACTGCCCGCAGCGTCGGCACCTCTGCCAGCGAGGCAATGTCAGTGAGCTGATTCTGGTTGAGATATAGGTCGGTGAGCGCGGGCATCCCGGCGAGCGGCGCGATGTCTGAGATTCCGTTGCCGCGGAGTATGAGCTCCGTCACTTTGGGTAAACCTGACAGAGGAGCCAGATTGGTCACGCGGTTGTCTGCGAGGTCGAGCCGAACCAGGCCCGTGGCGTGCGCGAGCGGTGTGACGTCGGTGATTCCGCGCCCGCGACATGAAAGCTTGTCGAGCGTCGCAAGCTCTGCTTCGGTCACCGCCCCGCCCACGGGGGGATTCAATGACTCGCGCACGCACGTCTCGAGCGCGGCGTCTGCAAACACCACTGGGTCTGCCGGGGCGGAGTGCGCCGCGACGGGGGCTGTCACCGCGGCGAGAAGGAGCCCGGCGGCTACTCCAATGCTCGCGACTCTCTTAGCACGCGAAAGGTATGTACCGGTAGCAAGGTTCATGCGGCTGACCATAGTCGAACCTCTCTATAAAAGATAGGTTTGATATTTATAGACAATGAATTTCCTACGCACCTTCCACTGCTAGTTGTGGTCGGTGACAGTCGAGGAGCCTGCCCTGCCTCGCCTCCGCGCCAGCACAACGGCGCCGGCCGCCCCTAGCAGCATGGCCCCTGCCGCGACCCACGTTCTGTAGTCTGCCCCGGCGCCGGTCTGAGCGATCACGGGTGTTCGCGTTTCAGCCTGCGGCCCAGCGCCGGTCTGCGCGACCACTTGCCTGCCTGGGGCGACCGGCTTGGTTTCGCGGCCGGCGGCAACAGCGACTGTCACGTCTGCCGACTCCGACGCAGCATGCGACGCGTCGCCCGAGTACACCGCGAAAAGCGCGTGCTCCCCGGCAGTGAGCTCTTTCGTCGTGAGCGTGGCGACGCCACCCGCCAGGGTGGCGGTGCCGAGCGAGGTCTCGCCGCTCACGAATTCGACGCTGCCCGTCGGGCTGCCTCCCGTGACCTCGGCGCTCAGCGTCAGCTCGCCCCCGACCTCCGCGGCCGCCGTGCTCGCGGTGAGCGTCGTCGTAGTCGCCTGCTTCGACACGGTGATCTGCGCGTTGGGGGCCAGTGAGCCCGCGTGAGTTGCGTCGCCTGAGTACGAGGCGCCGACCTCGTGCACGCCGAGTGGCAGCATCACGCCCGAGAGGGTCGCGCTGCCATCTGGCGAGACCGAGGCGCTGCCGAGCGGCGCGCCGCCGGTGGTCGCGAAGGTGACGGTGCCCGTCGGCCCTGCCCCGGGAGTCTCGCCCGCAACCTTGGCTGTCAGGCTCACGGGCTCGCCGGCTGACACCGAGCTGCTGCTCGGCGTGAGCAGGGTCTCAGAGGCGTGCAGGCGCGAGATCGTGACCGGAATCAGCGCAGAAACGCCCGTCGTGCTCGCTACCTGCACCTCGAAGGTCACCTTTGGCAGCGCGCCCCACGAGTAGTAGAAGTCGCCGGCAGTGTTCAGCGCAAACGTACCTTCGGGCGGCAGCGATGCGAGCCTAAACGTGAGCGGGCGCCCCCCCCCCTGAGTCCCTGGCGTACGGGGCGAGCGAGCCGGTGAAACCCGTCGCGTCAGCGCGCTGGAAGTCTGCCGGCGTGCTCGTCACGACGCCCGGAAGCTCCCTACCGGATGCGTGAAATGGCCAGAGCCCACTCGCCCGACCCCGTCTGTCACAACGAACTCGATTGTTTCGTACCCAAGGCCGTGCTCGTCGACTGTGTGGTGGCGGTCGAGCACCAGACCTTCGACGAGCACCGTCGCTATACGAGCATCGGTACAGGTCGACTCGGCAATGGTGAGGTTGCTGGCGCTGCTTGCCTCGGCGGCCGGCGCGGGCCCCAGGGTGCTCGAGGCGACCAGCACGGCCGCGTGCGCAAAATGACCGATGGGCCCGGGGTCAGAGCGCGTTTTGCACTCGCTGCACGAACTCACGCAGCGGCTTGTACGCGGGTGCACCCCACGGCGACACCGGAATGAACGCGAGCACGGTGTCGCGCACCCGCATGTAATCGTCAACGGCGAACTGCACGGTGTGCCCCGCACCGCCGTCGCCGGGGAGGAGCCTGACGGTGAATCGCGCATGTTCGACGCGCACGAAGTTCTTCACGATGCCCGTGTACTGCCCCGGGGCAGAATAGGCGAGGGTCACCTTGCCGCCGAGTGCTGCGGCAAGGTCAGCGGCGTCGGCAAGCAGCTGGCTGATTTGCTCGGCGTTCTTGGCCGTCGGTGCCGAGAAATGCAGGGCATTCATCTTGTCGTCAATGGCAGCCATGTTAGTTCGTGCCCTCCGTGTCGCGCTCGGCGATGCGCTGCTCAATTCGGCCGCGCTTCACGGCCTGGAGCATGCGCTGCCCGAGCCATGCGAACAGGGCTCCCCCGCCCAACACACCGAGCAGCATGGGGAGCTCGTGCTGGTAGAACCCTTCAATGACGCCCCAATAAAGGCCCACGGCGATGAGCACAAGGCCGACCCCCGTGACGATGTACCCGGGTACCGCTGACTTTTGGTTCACAAGATCTCACTCTCATTCGTGGCCAGTTCGAGTAGGCCGGCACGCTGACGTGTCTGGGAATGCGACCGCCCCTCCCGGAACTGTCGCAGCGTCGCCGCGGCTCACGCAACCGCAATGCGCCGCTTTCGAGTTCGGATATTCCGTTCGAACACGTTCAAGACTGGAACGTGGGCCGCGCCGCACGCTGAGTTGGGTCGGGTCGAGGCAGCGGTGGCTGGCGCGCTCCCGTGTGGATCCGCAAGCTCGGCGCAAGGAAGAACAACGCAACATCGTGAGGAAGTGCGATATATCGAACCTCGTACTTTGGTTCGATATATCAGCCATTGCACGCATGTTACTATTAACTAACATCATGCGACGAGATGTGTCACCATCGAGAACGGGAGGCGACATGCGCATTCAGAAGCCCGCCGACCTTGCCCGATTGGTCAAAACTCAACGGCATGCCCAGGGCCGCACCCAGCAGGAGGTCGCCGAAGCCATCGGCATCACTCGGCAGTCATTGGCTCGTGTCGAGCGCGGCGCCGCCGGCGTTTCGTTCCACACCGTGCTGCGCATCTTTGATTACCTCAGCATTCGCCTCGACGCAGCTGCCGGCCCACAACCGCAGGCCGAGATCGCGGCCGCTGCGAGTGCCGAGCCCGAGCAGACCGTCGCCGAGCGAAGCGTCGACTCCGCGGCCATCGCAGCCGCTGCAGCACGCAGTATTGACACGTCTGCGATCACCAACCCTGCCATCCAGAACATCAGCCTCAGCCTCTCTTCTGTCGCAGCAGCGGTGGGCGCATCAACGCGCGACGTCGATAGCTCGGCGGCACTCACCTCCTGGCGCTCGGCGCTCGGCGAGCTATCCGCGCGCCTCCGGGAGAGCACAGCCAGTGAGGGCGTCGAGTTGAGCCCACACCAAGCACGCCAAGCAGTGTTAAACGCGGCAATCGAGGCCGGCGATCCCAACCTCGGCAATTCACCCGATGCAGCCTCACCCCGCAACCCCGAGAGCACTGGGCGGGCATGACGAACGCTCTCGACGTTTACCTCTACGAGCGCCGCGTCGCGACGATCACCCGGCGGGGCGACAACCTGCAACTGCGCTATCTCGACGATTATGTCGCGGCAGATCACCCAACCCCCATCTCGGTTCAACTCCCTGTTGTGGGCGGTGTCGCCCCCGCAGAGACAACCAAGCGCTTCATGGAGAACCTGCTCCCAGATCGCCCCGACGTCAAAACGAGATGGGCGAGAGAAGCCAGGCTCACGAGCGACAGCGCCTTCGACCTCCTCTCCGTCTATGGCGCCGACGTTGCGGGCGCCCTCGAGTTCCACCCGGCCGGCAGCGCGCCACGCACCGAGTCAGCCCTCACCCCAGTGACCGACGACATGATCGCGGAGCGAGTTCGCCAAATCAGAGCTGACGACTCGAACTGGCTCGAGCACCGCAGCGTCGAGGAGGGGTTTTCGCTCGGCGGAGCGCAGGGCAAGTTTGCGCTCGCGCAACGAGACGGAGAGTGGTTCGAGCCCACAGGGCGGCACCCGTCAACCCATATTTTCAAGCCCGGGGTGCAGGCCTACCCCGGGTCAGACGTCACCGAGCACATCACGTTGCGGGTGGCAGCAAAACTCGGCCTGAGCGTGGCAAACACCGAGATCGGCATGTTCGGCGGAGAACACGTGCTCATCGTTGAGAGGTTCGACCGCGCCCCCGCTGTAGAGCGCGTGCTCCGGCTGCACCAAGAAGACCTCGCGCAGGCTACCGGCACCTCCTATCTCAACAAGTACGAGCGCGACAATGGCCCCGACTACCACGCGCTCTTCGAAGTGTTCGACCGCGATCTCACCCCCGCAGCTGCAGCGAGTGCGAAGCGGCGGCTTGCAGAGTGCCTCGTCTTCTCGTGGATCGTTGGCCACAATGACGGCCACGCGAAGAACTACTCGCTCACCCACACCCCGGAGTCTTCTTTTCTCTCGCCGTTCTACGACCTCAACTCTGCCCTTCCGTTCGGGCAGCCCGAGGTGGTGCGGGCAGCAAACTACCACGCCTACGACAGTCTAGAGCTCGCGTTCGCCGTGGAAGGCGCGGCTACACTTGGCGCGTTTGGCGCGAGCAGCCTCCGGGCTCTGGAGCGCGACGCGCGGCTCCCCCACGGGCATCTCGACGACTACGCGCTTCGCATCGCGACCACGCTGCAGACAACGGTTGCCGGGGTCATCGATTCGCTCCCCGCGCCGCTACAGGAGCTCGAAGCTGTTCACCTCTACCCGTTTGCGACGTACGCACAAACGCTGCGGGTGCGCGACCTGCTCGTCGGGCAGTGAGCAGCGGGGAGGCCAGCAGTCGATCGCGAGCACCGCTGGGAATGTCGCCGTTGAGCAGCGTTCGGAAGGTATCGGGGAGGGCCTCAGCGAGCCGAGCGCGATGAGCGCGACGTCGCCCCTGACTGACCAAATGCTGTGCAGACTTCAGCACGAGAACACACGCCCCGACCTAACTAAGGTACGGGAGTGGTCAGGGATGCGGCCGTCGGTGCTCAGGCAGACTGAACTCGCCTGTTGTGGGCGAGCACTGGCATGACTACCGTAAGGAAAACGAGCGCGACGTACAGCCCGACGATTGCCCACCACGGGAGCACCCGCTCGCCCGCGAGCAAACTGCACCCTACCCCCATGACTACTGTGCCGCCAGCTAGCCAAGCCCTCACCGACATTGGCGCGTCAGGGTCGGGGCGCAGCAGCGAAATGCGCTCGCCCGCCGCGTGCCGGGTGACCATGACCATACCCCAGAGCTGCAGCGCAATGCCGGCGGCGACCACCCCGCAGGCCAAAACGATCAAGATGAGGCTGTAGTTCGGCATACCGCCAGACTACATCTGATGAGAAAACTTGGGTAGATCGAGATATGCCAGCGTGGCCTCTGGCTACCCGGAGGCGCTTCGCCTCGTTTCACTGCCCCCAGTCGAGGGCGGCAGCAGCCAGGATTGTTCCGCACCCGGTCGAGTCATGCAGAACGATTTCGTACAGGCCGTATTCGCTCGCCGGAGACAGCGTTGCGGGGAGTAGCCCGATGTCGGCCGCGACGTCGAAGCTCGCTGGGTTGAACGTACCGCCGCCGACGCGCACGCGGCGTTCGGTATCTGCCTCGATGTGCATGAGGCCGCCTGCTTCCCCATGCGAGAAGCACTCTTCGTCGCCCCGAGGGTCGACCGACCCGCCAACGGTCAGCTGCTCGTGTTCTGAGGCGAAGTCGATGAACTCGAGCTGGGCGTTGAGCGAGCCTGGCTCGGTGTCGGATTCGGTGAGTGTTGCTTTCACGCTCCCGCTGGTCTTGCCATCTGGGGCGTAGAACTCGGCCTCGGCGCTCATTCCAGCGCGCAGCTTCTCTCCGGCGATAGGCTCAGCGGAGTAGTTGGGCTCGCCGGGTGCGCACCCAGCGAGCAGCAGGGCTACGGTCGTCGCGCCGACGAGTCGTGCAAGGGCTTTCATTCGTTCTCCACTTTCCGGTGTGGGGTAAGCCTCTCACATTCCTGAGCAACGTGGCTCTGCCCCGCCCGGGCCGGAGACGGAAACGACAAAGGCCCGGAACTTCGTTGAGATTTCAACGATGTTCCGGGCCTTTTCGTCGGGATGACAGGATTTGAACCTGCGACCCCGTCGTCCCGAACGACGTGCGCTACCAAACTGCGCCACATCCCGATTCACGCTTTCGCGCAGGGTCTACTCTATCGCTTCGGCAGCGAAAAACGAAAACGGCGCGGTGGCCAGCATGTCGCCGGCGCTAGTCGAGCGTTGCGATGACGACGGGGGTCTCCTGCCCCGGCCAGGTCGCGGTGAGCGTGCCAACGGCGCCGCGGGCCGCGGCATCACCGGCAGCCGCGCCGGGGGTGTGGATCACCCGCAGTGTCGCAAACCCCGTCGCCGCGACGGTGGCACCTGCCGCGACCGAGACCTCGGCCGCCCACATCTCGGGCACCTGAGCGCCCTGCTCCCCCGAACCGTGAATCGGCATCTCGATGGTGCGCGCTACGGCACTGCCGTCGGGCTGGTGCAGCAGTTCCTCACTGCCCGATCCGCCCTGCGCAATCACCTGGGCAACGACGGCGCGGTACACCGGGTCACCCGCCGCTGCGGTCACCCAGCGGGTGCCAAGCACGCCGTGTTCCATCGTGCCGACGAGGTGCTCCTCACCGCCGTCGAGCGGCGCGCCGCGGTACGTGAGCGGCACGTGGTAGACCTTGTCTTCGCCCGCCGAAACGAGAATGCCGTCGATACCAACCTCACCCTCGGGGTCGTCGAGGCGGTACCCCGAGACGCGGGTCAGCTGTGAGACGTCGCCGGTAAACCAGGGCTGCTTCGGCAGCCACTCGGCGATGACCTCGAGCTTGGAGGGAACGAGCGTGGTGTTTGCGTAGAGGAGTGCCATGACCCGATCATACGCGGGGGCGCTGGCCCGGCACCCAGAAACGCCAGGCAACTGAGCCACGCTCGCGGCACCAACGAAGAACGCCCTCACCACGAGACATGCTCGCGGTGAGGGCGTTGCCAAAGATCGGCGGGAAGCCTACTTTTGGTTCTTCAGGCGCGACGCCGAGCGGGCGCGCAGCGACGCGTCGAGCTCAACCTTGCGGATACGGATGACCTCGGGGGTCACCTCAACGCACTCGTCCTCGCGGGCAAACTCGAGGCTCTCCTCGAGCGTGAGCACGCGGGGCGGCGTCATCGACTCGAACGAATCCGACGAAGCCGCACGCATGTTGGTGAGCTTCTTTTCCTTGGTGATGTTCACGTCCATGTCTTCGGAGCGCGAGTTCTCGCCGATGACCATGCCCTCGTACACCTCTTGGGTGGGCTGCACGAAGAAGCTCATGCGCTCCTGCAGGTTGATCATCGAGAACGGCGTGACCACACCCGAGCGGTCTGCGACGATCGAGCCGTTGTTGCGGGTGACGATCTGGCCGGCCCACTCGTCGTAGCCGTGCGAGATCGCGTTCGCGATGCCGGTGCCGCGGGTGGTGGTCATGAACTCCGAGCGGAATCCGATGAGGCCACGGGCGGGCACGATGAACTCCATGCGAACCCAGCCGGTGCCGTTGTTCACCATGTTCTCCATGCGGCCCTTGCGCGCTGCGAGCAGCTGCGTGATCGCGCCGAGGTGCTCCTCGGGCGTATCGATGGTGAGGTGCTCGTAGGGCTCGTGGGTCTTGCCGTTGATCTCCTTCGTGACCACCTGCGGCTTGCCGACGGTGAGCTCGAAGCCCTCGCGGCGCATGTTCTCGACGAGGATCGACAGTGCCAGCTCGCCGCGGCCCTGCACCTCCCACGCGTCGGGGCGGTCGGTGTCGAGCACCTTCAGCGATACGTTACCGATGAGCTCGCGGTCGAGGCGATCCTTGATCATGCGGGCGGTGAGCTTGTGGCCCTTCACCTTGCCGACGAGCGGCGAGGTGTTCGCACCGATGGTCATCGAGATTGCGGGCTCATCGACCTCGATGAGCGGCAGCGGACGGGTGTCCTCTGCGTCAGCGATGGTCTCACCGATGGTGATGTTCTCGATACCTGCGATCGCGACGATGTCGCCGGGGCCGGCCTTCTCTGCCGGGAAGCGGGTGAGCGCCTTGGTGAGCATGAGCTCGGTGATGCGCACGTTCTGCTGGGTGCCATCGCTCTTCACCCAGGCGACGGTCTCGCCCTTGTGGATCCAGCCGTTGTGTACGCGCAGCAGCGCGATACGGCCAAGGAACGGCGAGGAGTCGAGGTTCGTGACGTGCGCCTGCAGCGGGTGCTCGTCGTCGTAGGTTGGTGCGGGAACCTGCTCGAGAATGACGCCGAAGAGCGCTTCGAGGGTGTCGCCGTCGGGCAGCGTGCCGTTCGCGGGCTCGGTGAGGCTCGAGGCGCCTGCGCGGCCCGAGAGGTAGACGACGGGAACGTCGAGGATCGCGTCTACGTCGATGTCGGGATGTTCTTCGGCGATGTCAGACGCCAGGCCGAGCAGCAGATCCTGCGCCTCGCCAACAACCTCGGGGATCCGAGCGTCGGGGCGGTCGGTCTTGTTCACGGCGAGGATCACCGGGTGCTTCGCTTCGAGCGCCTTGCGCAGCACGAAGCGGGTCTGGGGCAGCGGGCCCTCGGACGAGTCGACGAGCAGCACGACGCCGTCGACCATCGAGAGTGCGCGCTCGACCTCGCCGCCGAAGTCGGCGTGGCCCGGGGTGTCGACCACGTTGATGGTGATCGGGCCGTTCTTGGCGTGCTCACCCTCGTAGCTGATCGCGGTGTTCTTCGCGAGAATGGTGATGCCCTTCTCGCGTTCGAGGTCGTTGGAGTCCATGACGCGGTCGTCCATATCGGCGTGCGCGTCGAAGGAGTTCGTCTGACGCAGCATGGCGTCAACGAGCGTGGTCTTGCCGTGGTCGACGTGTGCGACGATGGCGACGTTACGAAGGTCTTCGCGTGTGGCAAGAGCCATAGGGGTGGATCCTCACGATCATAAAATAGCGAACGTTCTATCATACCCGCTCACGGCACAACGCGCGACCCGCGCGGGAAATGCGCGAGTTGCGAAGCGGCGCGAGGGGCCTCGGAGCGACGGCTGCCCCTGGAGTCCGCGTCACAGAATACTGGCGCGGTACCCCTCTAGCGTAGTAGGTCGCCGCCCGCCTCCGAAAGGATGCGAGCGGCGACCTACTTCTGCGATGGCCTGCGCCGGTCGGATTACTGCACGCCCTCGGCTTCTCGCAGCGCTCGCGCGAGCTCGCGCCGTTCGGCCTGTTCAGCGGGATTGGGCACGGGCAGTGATGCGAGCAGTCGCTGCGTGTACGTCTCACGCGGCGCCCGCAGCACCTCCGAGGTTGGCCCGCTCTCGACGAGCTCGCCCCGGTACAGCACCCCGACGCGGTCGGCGAGCGCGTCGACGACCGCGAGATCGTGCGTGATGAACAGCGACGCGAACCCGAGCTCGGCCTGCAGCTCGGTGAACAGCTCGAGCACGCGCGCCTGCACGGACACGTCGAGCGCGCTCGTCGGCTCGTCGGCGATGAGCAGCTTCGGGTCGAGCGCGAGCCCGCGCGCGAGCGACGCGCGCTGGCGCTGCCCGCCCGACAGCTCGTGCGGGTAGCGGTCACCGTAGGCGCGCGGCAGCTGCACCGACTCGAGCAGCGCGTCAACGCGCGGCCGGGCCGCTTCGAGGCTCCGCGCGACGCGGTGTACGAGGAGCGGTTCGGCGACATTCTCGGCGATCGTGAGCAGCGGGTTGAAGCTCGACGCCGGGTCTTGGAACACGAAGCCGATGCTCTTTCGCAGCGGCCTGAAGGAGCGTTCTTTGAACCCGACCATTTCGTGGCCGAGGACCGAGAGCGAACCACCGGTCGCGTCGGTGAGGCCCGCGATCGCGCGACCGATCGTCGACTTCCCCGACCCAGACTCCCCGACGAGGCCATAGACCTCGCCCGCGCGAATCTCGAAGTCGACGCCCTTGACGGCTTTGAAGCCGGGCCGGCCGAGCCTGCCGGGGTATTGGATCTCGAGGCCGCGCGCGGTCACGAGCGGCGCCGCTTCGGCAGCCGCGGCTGCTTCACCCGCAACCGCCGCGCCCGCCGGGGCGCGATCGGCGGCGGTGATGCGGCCATCGCCGAGCTTCAGCACCGCACCAAGCAGCTGCTTCGTGTAGTCCTCCCGCGGGTTCGCGAACACCTCGGCGACGGGCGCCTGCTCGACGACCTTCCCCTGATACATCACCGCGACATCGTCGGCGAGGTCGGCGACGACGCCCATGTTGTGGGTGATGAGCAGGATCGCGGTGCCGAGGTCGTCGCGAAGCTTGCGCAGCAGGTCGAGGATCTCGGCCTGCACCGTCACATCGAGCGCGGTCGTCGGTTCGTCGGCGACGATGAGACCGGGCTTCAGCGCGAGCGCCATCGCGATCATGACGCGCTGCTTCTGCCCGCCCGACAACTGGTGTGGGAAGTAGTCGACCCGCTCCTCGGGGTCTGGCAGCCCGACGAGTGCGAGCATCTCGATCGCCCGCGCCCGAAGCTCCTTCTTTGAGAGCTTGTCGTGGGCGCGCAGCCCCTCGGCGATCTGCCACCCGATCGTGTAGACCGGGTTCAGCGCTGTCGAGGGCTCCTGAAAGACCATCGCGACGTCGCGACCGCGCACGGCCCGCAACGCGTCTGCAGACAGCTGCAGCACGTCGCTCGATCCACTGCCGTCGCGCGCGGCGAGCAGCACGGAGCCGCGAGCAACCGCGGTCTCGGGCAACAGCCCGAGCACGGTGCGCGCCGAGACTGTCTTGCCCGAGCCTGACTCGCCGACCACGGCGAGCACCCGTCCGGGCTGCACCGCGAGCGAGACGCCGTCGACCGCTTTCACGTCGCCGTGGTCAGTCGCGAACGTGACCTCGAGGTCACGAATGTCGAGTACGTGGTTCATCGCGCACCCCCTTCGGATGGAGTTGAGCCGTCGCCGGTCAAGCTGTCGGTTGCGACCGTTTCGGTCATCGCGGTGTTCGCGACGACACCGCTGCCAGCCTTCGCCTTGCGGCGGCTGCGCAGGCGCGGGTCCGCAAGATCGTTCAGGCTTTCACCCGTGAGGGTGAGGCCCATCACGACCAGGACGATCGCGAGGCCGGGCCACAGGCTCGTCCACCACACGCCGTTCGTCACGTCGGCGATGGCCTTGTTGAGGTCGTAGCCCCACTCCGCCGCCGAGTTCGGTTCGATGCCAAACCCGAGGAAGCCGAGGCCGGCGAGAGTGAGGATCGCCTCCGACGCGTTCAGGGTGAACACGAGCGGCAGCGATCGGGTCGAGTTGCGCAGCACGTGCTTGAACATCACGCGAGCCCGGCTCGACCCGATGACGCGCGCCGACTCGACGAACGCCTCAGCCTTCACACGAACCACCTCGGAGCGCACGACGCGGAAGTACTGCGGAATGAACACCACGGTGATCGACAGCGACGCCGCCCAGATGCCGCCCCAGAGGCTCGATTGGCCCCCCGAGATCACGATCGACAGCACGATCGCGAGCAGCAGCGACGGGAACGCGTAGATCGCATCGGCGATCATGACGAGCACGCGGTCGAGCACGCCACCGAGGTAGCCCGATACGAGGCCCAACATCGTGCCGACAAAGATCGAGCTGACGACCGCGATCAGGATCACGAGGAACGCCGTGCGGGCGCCCCACACGACGCGAGACAGCACGTCGTATCCCGCGATCGTCGTGCCGAAGGGATGCGCCGCGGACGGCGCCGTGAGCGAACCGAAGTCGCCGTCGGGCCCGCTGAGCGCGGAGTACGAATAGGGCGCAATCAGTGGCGCGAACAGCGCCACGACGGCGAACAGCACGACCAGCACCAGCCCGGTGACGAGCATGCCGCGCTGCAGGCCGACGCTCTGCCTGAGCTGCTTGACGAGCGGCAGGTTGTGCCAGCCGCGCTCGCGCGGTGCGCGGGTGGGAATGAGTTGCGTAGTCATGTCAGTACCTCACTCGCGGGTCGATGAGGGCTGCGACGACGTCGACAATGAAGTTCGACAGCGCGACGATAACGGCGAGCAGGGCAACAATGCCCTGCACCGCGACGAAGTCACGTGCGCTGAGGTAGTGGGCGAGCTGGAAGCCCAACCCCTTCCACTCGAACGTCGTCTCGGTGAGCACCGCGCCGCCAAGTAGCATCGCGATTTGTAGCCCGATGACGGTGATGATCGGGATGAGCGCCGGGCGGAACGCGTGCTTGGTCACGAGCCTGAACTCGGTCACGCCGCGTGAGCGGCCCGAGTCGATGAAGTCGCGCCCGACGGTCGCGATCATGTTCGTGCGCACGAGCCTGAGGAAGATGCCCGCGGTCATCATGCCGAGCGTGAGCGCCGGGAGGATCGCGTGCGAGAGCACGTCGAGGACATTGCCGGCGTTGCCCGTTCTGATCGCGTCAATGAGATAGATGCCGGTGGGGTTCTCGAGCATTTGCAATTGCAACTCGGTCGCGATCGACGCTCTCCCCGAGACGGGAAGCCAGCCGAGCCACACCCCGAAGATGAGCTTCATGATGAGGCCCGAGAAGAACACCGGTGTCGCGTAGGTGAAGATGGCGAACACCCGGAGCACGGCGTCTGGGCCGCGGTCGCGGTAATAGGCCGCGAGCATGCCGAGCGGAATGCCGACGAGCAGCGCGACGATGAGCGTGTACACCGCGAGCTCGAGCGTCGCAGCGCCGAACGTCACCAGTACCTCGGTCACCGGGCGACGGTCGCTAAAGGTCACACCGAAATTCCCGGTGAACACCTGGCCGAGGTATTCAAAGTATTGGACGAGCAGCGGCCGGTCGTAACCCGCCTCAGCCACGCGCTTGGCAAGCTCGGCGGGAGGCAGGCGATCGCCAACCGCTGCGGTGATCGGGTTGCCGAGCGTGCGCATGAGCAGAAAGACCATCGTCACCAGAATGAAGACGGTGGGAACGATGAGTACCGCGCGCCACAGAATGAAGCGGCCGAGCCCACCGCCCTTTGCCTTGGAAACAACGCTCTCAGTCGGGAGCGCCTCAGTAATTGCCATGTTGGCTCCTCACACACGGTGACAGCGGGCGGGCGCGACGCCCCCGCCCGCTGCCGACACCGAGTTACTTCGTGAGCGAACCGAAGCGGAACTTGAACGACGCGTCGAGCGTCACCCCGTCCACCCCGTCGACGGCGACCGCGACCTGAGCACCCTGCTGCATCGGTAGCGTCGAGAGGTTCTCAGCGAGCAGATCCTGCGCCTGTTCGAGCAGCGCGGCACGCTCAGTCTCGTCACCGGTCACACGCTGCTGGTCGATCAGCTTCGTCACTTCTGCGTTCTCGAAGTGGTTCACCAGGAAGTTGTCTGGCGAGAAGAACGGCGTGAGGTAGTTGTCTGGGTCAGAGTAATCGGGGAACCAGCCGAGCTGGTGAGCCGGGTAGAGATCTTTCACGCGATCTTCCGTGTACTGACCCCACTCGGTCGACTGGAGGTCAACCGTGAACAGCCCGTCGGCCTCGAGCTGCGCCTTGATCTGCGCGTATTCCTCAGCCGACGCGGCGCCGTAACGCTCACCCGCGTACTGCAGGCTCAGGTTCACCGGAGTCTCAACGCCCGCGTCTGCAAGGCGCTTCGCCGCGCGCTCGGCGTCTGGGCCACCCTCACCGTCGCCGTACAGGCCCTTGAGCGACTCGTTGGCGCCGAGCAGCCCCTCGGGAATGTACGAGTAGAGCGGGGTGTAGGTGTCTTTGAACACACCCGTCGAAATCTTCTGGCGGTCGAGCGAGTCTGCGACGGCCTGGCGAACGGCGAGTGCCTTGGCCGGGTCTGCTCCCTCGACCCCGGTGCCGAACGGCATGGTGTTGAAGTTGAAGACGATGTAGCGAATCTCGCCACCCGGGCCCTTGATGACGTTCAGCCCGTCGGTGCCCTCAAACTTCTCGACATCGGTCGCCGAGATGTTGCGGAAGGCAACGTCGACGGCCTTCGTCTCGATCGCCTGGCTGAGGTTCGACTCGTTTGCGAAGTACTTCATGTTGATCGAGTCGGTCTTCGGCGCGCCCCACAGCCCCTGATAGCCCTCGAACGCCTTATAGGCGATGAGGTTGCCCTTGTCGTAGTTCGTCACCGCGTAGGGGCCGGCAAACGGGTTCGCCGCGACAAGTTCCTTGTCATCAAGGATCGCATCGGCTGGGAAGACGTCTTCGTCGACGATCGGGCCGACGGGGCTCGAGAGCACCTGCGGGAACGTCTGGTCGTTCTCAGACTTCAGCTTGAAGACGATCGTGGTGTCGTCGGGCGTCTCGATGCTCTCAAGGTTCGCGAGCAGGCTCGACGGACCGTTCGGGTCTGCGATTGCGACCTGGCGGTCGAAGGTGAACTTGACGTCGGAGCTCGTCAGTTCGTTGCCGTTTGCGAAGGTCAGGCCGGGCTTGAGGGTGACCGTGTACTCGGTCGGGGCCGTGAATTCGGCCGACTCTGCAATGTCGCCCTCGACGGTCGACTCGCCGACCGGGTTATTGAGCAGGAAGGGGTAGACGTTCGTCATGACAGCGAAGGATCCGTTGTCATAGGCGCCAGCAGGGTCGAGCGAGGTGACGACTTCGGTCGTGCCAATCGTGATAGCGTCGCCCGTCGCGCCGCCGCCGGAGTCGCCAGAATCACCGGTGGAGCATGAGCTCAGCAGGAGTGCCGCGGTGCCCGCGAGGGCGACCGATGTGAACAGTCGTTTCTTCAATTCTTCCTCCATTGGAAACCCATGCGCTCTACGTCGCGCGCATCGATTGATTGCGGTTCACCTCACACACTAGTGGGCCACTGCCC
Organism: Leucobacter albus; assembly: GCF_039528015.1. Classification (NCBI taxonomy): domain Bacteria; kingdom Bacillati; phylum Actinomycetota; class Actinomycetes; order Micrococcales; family Microbacteriaceae; genus Leucobacter; species Leucobacter albus. The sequence continues at coordinate 65,803 of NZ_BAAAKZ010000009.1, forward strand.
CGAGCGAGAATACGCTCGTAACAATGGCCCACCAATTGTGACCTGCGCACAGCCTCAGCGTGCTGTGGCTGGCATTTTCTAGCCGTTTGCCCCTGCCTGGCCCCCACCGGCGAACGGTGCGGCACCGGGCGCGGCGAGCGGCGTGTGCGCCACGTGATCGCCGCTGCGGCCGTGGCCGAGCTCGATCGAGGCGCCGGGAATTGCCGCAAGGAGGTTCTTCGTGTACTCCATCTGTGGGTTCTCGAACACCTCCTCGGTGGTCGCCTGCTCGACAATCTTGCCCTGCTGCATCACGCAGACTCGGTCGGCGATCAGCCGCACAACAGCCAGGTCGTGCGTAATAAACAGGTAGGTCAGACCCAGGTCGCGCTGCAGCTCGGCGAGCAGGTCGAGCACCTGCGCCTGCACGAGCACGTCGAGCGCCGACACGGCCTCGTCGAGCACGAGAATCTCGGGCTTGAGCGCTAGGCCGCGCGCAACCGCGACGCGCTGACGCTGGCCGCCTGAGAGCTCGTTCGGGTAGCGCGTCGCGAGTTCGCGCGGCAACGACACCTGATCGAGCAGTTCGTCAACGCGCCGCTTGCGGCTCGCCATGTCGCCGATCTTGTGGATGTTCAGCGGCTCCATGATCGTGTTGCCGATGTTGCGCAGCGGGTCGAGCGACCCGTACGGGTCTTGGAACACAGGTTGCAGCTTTCCGCGCAGCTCGAAGAGCTCGCGCGGGCTCAGCGACCCGGTCTCCTTACCATCAATGCGCACGGTGCCAGACGTCGGTTTCTCGAGCTGCAGCACCATCTTTGCGATCGTCGACTTGCCCGACCCAGACTCGCCGACGAGCGCGAGCGTCTCGCCCTTGCGAATGGTGAAGTTCGCGCCGTCGACGGCGACGAAGTCTTCGTGGCCGAAGTTGCCCTTGCGCAGCTTGTACACCTTGCGCAGGTTCTCGACCTCGATGACGGGCTCGCCCGGCTTCGTTTGCCGCGACTCCGCAACCGCGAGCGCCGCGACGTCGAAGGTGCTCGTCGGGGCCGCGGGCAGCGCTGCGCTCGCACCGATGCGGCGGGAGGCAAGGCTGGGGGCAGCGGCGACGAGCCGCTTCGTGTAGGGGTGCTGCGGATCCTGAAGAATCTCGCGACTCGGGCCCGACTCGACAATGTTGCCCTTGTACATCACGATGAGCTTCTCAGCGCGCTCCGCGGCGAGGCCGAGATCGTGCGTAATGAAGACCACGGCGGTGCCGAGCTCGCTCGTGAGCGTCTCAAGATGGTCGAGCACAACGCGCTGCACGGTGACGTCGAGCGCGGAGGTCGGCTCGTCGGCGATGAGCAGCTGCGGGCTCGCCGAGAGCCCGATGCCGATGAGGGCGCGCTGCTTCATGCCTCCGGAGAACTGGTGCGGGTACTGCCGCATGCGACGCTCGGCGTCTTGCAGACCTGCCTGCTCGAGCACCTCGATCGCGCGCGCCTTGGCCTCTTTCTTGGTCTTGGCGAGCCCGTTCGCACGAACGGCCTCCTCGACCTGGAAGCCAATGGACCACACTGGGTTGAGGTTCGACATTGGGTCTTGCGGAACGAGCCCGATCTCGCGGCCGCGGATCGACTCCATCTCGCGCCGGCCGACACCGACGAGCTCTCGCCCGTTCCAGCGCACCGAGCCGTCGGTGATCTTGCCCGTACCGGGAAGGAGGTTGATGACCGCGTGCATGGTTGTCGATTTACCGGAGCCCGACTCACCGACAATCGCGACGGTCTCTCCTGGGTAGACATCGAAGCCGATGCCGTGGATGACCTCGTTGGGTTGCTTCTTGGTGCCGAACGCGACGCGAAGGTCGCGAACGCTGAGCAGCGGCTCGTTCATCGCGGCGCGCCCTTCCTGCGGGGTTGTCATTTCGTCACTCATCGTCGGGCCCTCGCCTTCGGATCGAGCGCGTCGCGCACGACCTCGCCCAGCATAATAAAGCCGAGCACGGTGATCGTGAGCGCGATCGACGGGTAAATGAGGTTCTGCGGCCTGGTGCGCAGCTGCGTTTGAGCCGCGGAAATATCGTTACCCCAGCTGAGGAACTGCCCCGGAGGGAGCCCAACACCAAGGAACGACAGCGTCGCCTCGGCAACGATCGCCGCCGACAGTGACAGCGTCGTGACCACGATCACCGGAGCGATCGAGTTCGGCAGCACGTGCTTCACGAGGGTCTTGAACCGTGAGAGGCCCAGGGCCTCGGAGGCCATCACGTAGTCGCTGTTCTTCACCCGGAGAATCTCGGCGCGCAAGATACGCGCCGTCACCGGCCACGAGAACGCGCCGATCGCTAGCGCGATGACGAAGATGTTGCGGTGCGCGGAGAGCACGCTCATCACGACGACGGCAGCGAGGATGTAGGGAATCGAGAAGAAGACGTCGCCGAGACGCGACAGCACCGTGTCGACCCAGCCGCCGAAGTACCCGGCGAGCGCGCCCATGATCGTGCCGACCACAAAGGTCAAGACGATCACGGAGAGGCCGACCGAAACGGAGGTCGACGTGCCGTGAATCACACGGGAGTAAATATCGCAGCCCTGCTTGTCGAAGCCGAGCGGGTGGCCAGCTGCCGGGTCTTGGTTCGAGAACGCAAGCGAGCAGGAGCGCGGATCGATCTGCGTGAATAGCGTCGGGAACGCCGAAACGACGAGCACGAGCAAGATGATCACGGCCGAAATCCAGAACATCGGGCGCTTGCGCATATCGCGCCAGGCGTCGCTCCAGAGCGTTGCCTTCTTGCCCTCGACCCGCACCGCATCGACTGCGGCGACGGGGGTCTCTTCGACGGGCGCCACGAAGTGCTCGAGGCGGGGGTTCTGTGCGTTGTTCTTAGGCTCAGGCATAGCGAATCCTCGGGTCAAGCACGGCGTAGAACAGGTCGACGACCAGGTTCACGCCCAGGTAGACGAGCACCATCACCGTGACGAACGACACGACGGTCGCGTTCTCACCGCGAATGATGGCCTGGTAGAGCGTGTTACCGACACCCGGCACGTTGAAGATGCCCTCGGTCACGGTCGCGCCGACGAGCAACACACCGAAGTTCGCGGCGCTGTTCGTGATCGTCGGAATGAGCGAGTTACGCAGCACGTGCACGGGCACAACGCGGCCGCGGGACAGACCCTTGGCGTATGCCGTGCGCACGAAGTCTTGGTTCAGCGTATCGATCACTGAGGAGCGCGTCAGGCGCATCGAGGTCGCGTACAGGCTGATGCCGAGGACAATCGCGGGGAGCAACAGCGCCTTGATCGAGGTGTCGGAGCCGACCGTCGCGGGGAACCACTTGAGGTTCAACCCGAGGGTGTACTGCGCGATGAACGCGATCACGAAGATCGGCACACTCATAAAGACGAGGCCGATGATGAGGTTGACGTTGTCGAACAGCTTGCCCTTGCGCAGACCCGAGAACAGACCGATGACGACTGCGAGGATGAACTCGATCGCGATCGCCATGATCGCGAGCGTCGCCGTGATCGGGAAGGTGCGAGCGAGGATATCTGCGACCGGTTGGCCCGAGAAGCTCGTGCCAAAGTCGCCGACGAAGACGCCCTTGAGGTAGATCAGATACTGCACGATGAACGGCTTGTCGAGGTTGTACTGCTCGTGCAGTCGCTCGAGCTGAGCGGCGCTCGGGGTCTTGTCACCGAACATGGCGAGGATCGGATCGCCTGGCATGGCGAAGACCATGAAGTAGATGAGGAAGGTGGTGCCCAGGAGCACAGGGATCACCTGCAGAATACGGAAAATAATGTATCTCAGCACGTCACTCCCCCTCGTTGCTGAATGTGGGTAAACATAATGCGTATTTCTCTCGCAGTTGTGGCGCGAAGCGGAACGAGAACCACGGTGTTCTCTCGTTCGCAAGATTGGGATCCGTTCGGGAGCATCGCGCTCCCGAACGGGCCGAAGCCCCGGACGCGCAGTCCGGGGCTTCGGTGAAGCAATTGCTTACTTCTTGGTGATCTCGTTGTACAGCGGAACCGAGTTCCAGCCGAACGTGACGTTGTCAACGTCGGTGCCGAAGCCGCCAACGACGTTGGAGTACCACAGCGGGATCGCCGGGAGATCCTGCAGCAGAATCTCCTGCGCTGCCTCGAACTTCGCGTTCGCGGCGTCGACGTCGCTCTCGGAGAGGCCCTCTGCGAGCAGCGCGTCGAACTCGGGGTTCGAGTAGTCGCCGTCGTTCGAGGCTGCGCCGGTCTGGTAGAGCGGTGCGAGGAAGTTGTAGAGACCCGGGTAGTCAGCCTGCCAGCCGGTGCGGAACGCGGTCTGGATGGTGCGGCCGGTGACCTCGGAGCGGATCTCCTGGAACGTCGCGTAGGGCTTGCCCGATGCCTCGATGCCGAGGGTGTTCTTCACGCTGTTGGTAACAGCGTCGACCCAGGCCTGGTGCCCGCCGTCGCCGTTGTAGGCGATCTCGAGCGAGCCCGACCACGGAGCGATTGCGTCGGCCTCAGCCCACAGCTTCTTCGCCTGCTCGGGGTCGTACTTCACCGAGGCGACGTTCTTGAGGTCGTCGCTCCAGCCGTTGATCACCGGCGAGGTGAAGTCAACGGCGGGGGTGCGGGTGCCGTCGAAGATCACGTCGGTGATCTCGTCGCGGTCGAACGACATCGAGATTGCCTGGCGGCGCAGCTTGCCCTCTTCGCCGCTGAAGTGCTCGAAGGTCTCCGGGATGGTGAAGGTCTGCACGATCGCTGCGGCCTGGTTAACGGTGCGGCCGTCAAGGTCGGTCTCGTAGCTCGCGAATGCCGACTCGGGGATGGCGTCGAGCACGTCGAGCTTGCCGTCCTGCAGGTCAACGTACGCCGCATCCTGGTTCGCGTAGAAGATGATGGTGAGACCGTCGTTGGCTACCTCGCGGGGGCCAGCGTAGTCCTCGTTCTTCACGAGCTCAATCTGCACGTCGTGCTGCCACGCCGAGTCGCCTGCGAGCTTGTACATGCCGTTACCGATCGGGGCCTGGCCGAACTCAGCGGTCACCGCACCCTTGTCGTCGAACGCCGCTGCGGGCAGCGGGTAGAACGACGAGTAGCCGAGCTGCAGCGGGAAGTCTGCCTGCGCGTTGTTCAGCTTGACCACGAACGTGGTCTCGTCGACGACCTCGAGGCCGGTGAGCTCCGAGTCCTCAGCCTCGTTGAAGCCCTGAATGTTCGCGAACCACGATTGGTTCTTGCGAGCGTTCGATGCCTGCGCCGCGTCGTTCCACGCCTTAGTGAACGACTCAGCGGTGACGGGGTCTCCGTTGGTGAACTTCGTGCCACCCTTGATCTTGATCGTGAACTCAGTCGAGTCGGCGTTTGCCTCGATCGACTCAGCGAGCTCGTTCTCCGGGGTGCCGTCAGCCGAGTACGCGACGAGACCCGAGAACATGACGTCAAGAATCTTGCCGCCACCGACCTCGTTGGTGTCGCTAGGGATCAGGCCGCTTTCCGGCTCCGAGCCGTTCGTCGTGACGAAGGCGCTGCCGCCGCCCGTCTCTCCACCCTTGTCGCCTCCGCCGGTCGAGCAACCGGCAAGTGCCAGGGAGCCCGCTGCGGCAAGGGCAACAATGCCCAGCCCGATGCGTGAACGCTTCACTGGTTTCCTCCTTGTATTGACCCTGCCCCATACATAAAACACGTGCGATGCACATCGGAAAATGGGTGCAGAGTATGTAGGTATTTCCGTTGAGCAGTTTAGGCCACAGCTCGCAGGCTATGCGAATCTTGTGACCCCTCGTGACTCACTCGTAACCGAGCGACGATGCGCGGCCAAAGCAACGAACGATGTCGCGTGAAAACTTGTGCGAAACCTGCAATACATGCGGCATACCGCGGCTGTTGGCCTCCATAGACAGTAGGCAGCCACTCCGCGCGAAGCGATCTCGAGATGCCGCCCCTATGCCGGCCGCAACCAGCCCGGCTACGCTGAGACCGTGACCGCACACCACCGACAAATCGCGCCGCCCGCCCAACGCCCGAAGCTGCGCTGGGAGCTCGCGATCGTGCTCGCGCTCTCGTTCGGCTACGCGGGCGCGCGGGCGATCATCACGATCTTGGAACGCCTCGCGCAAGAGACAACCCTCGCGAACCAGACCGCGACCATCAACCGACCGCTCTCAAACCAGCAGTACTTCGACCTCGCCTATCAGATGCTCGGCATCGTCGGCGGGCTCGCACCCGTCGCGCTCGTGGCTTTTCTGCTGTGGCGCGACCGAAAGCCCCACCTCGGCGACCTCGGCCTCGGGGCGCGCCCGCTCAGCCTGACCGGAGCGCCAGGCGGCACGAGCTTCGCGCAGTTCGCCAGCGGGCGCGGCGGCTGGCCGTGGCTGCGCGAGTCTGGGCACGGGTTTTTGCTCGCGGCCACAATCGGCATACCGGGGCTCGCGTTCTACCTGTTCGCGAAGTGGATCGGCATCAACACCACCGTCGTGCCCACGGCGCTCGACGCATACTGGTGGACAGTGCCCGTGCTGGTGCTTCAGGCGCTGCGCGCGGCCGTGACCGAAGAGCTCATCGTCGTCGCCTACCTCTTCGATCGGCTCAAGCGGCTCGGGGTCGGCATCTGGGCCACGATCATTGCGAGCGCGCTGCTGCGCGGCAGCTACCACCTGTATCAGGGCTTCGGTGGCTTCATCGGCAACGTCGTGATGGGCATCGTCTTCGGCTGGGCATACCAGCGCTGGGGTCGATCCCTCCCCCTGGTCGTCGCGCACCTGCTGCTCGACATCGTCAGCTTCGTCGGCTACCCGCTCGCGCTCGCGCTCTGGCCGCAGCTCTTCGGCTAACCACGCTGCTAACCACGCGCCGAACGCGGCCGAGCCGCGCCTGCCACCCAGCGAGCGCCCCGGCCGCTTGAGCGCGGCGAGCGCGATTGTGCTCGCCGCGCCCGATTGCCCTAGAGCGGCTTCACGCTGTCGGCGACGGCCTGCATCAGGCCCCAGACCTCGTCGTAGAGCTCGGGGTCAGCCGCGCACGTGCCCGCCGGCCGCACAACCGTCCACTTGCCGTCTTCGCCCTGCTCGATGCCCCAGGGGCTCTGCAGCTCCGGGCTGCGCATGGCCGCGCACGAGTCGGGGAACGAGTTCATGAGCCCGCTCTCGAACATCACCCGCACAGGCGGGCCGGCGATGTACTGCCACTGCGGTCGCGTCAGCTTCTGCGACGAGTCGACCGAGATGTTCGCGTACGAGATCTCCATGTGAATGGGGTTCGGGCCGACGTCAACCTTGGGAGCCTCGTCAGTGACCGGCTTCTCGGTTGTCGGCTCTGGCGCCTCGGTCTCAGGCTCTTCGGTGTCGGAGGGCTGTGGAGCAGGCGCCTCGCTCGTCGGTTCGGGCTTCGCCTCGTCGCCGCGCAGTGCGTTCACCACGATGAGCGAGCCTACGAGGGCGATTGCAGCGACGGCTCCGACAATGATCCAGGGCAGGGCCGCGACCGATCGCTTCCCGCCTGCCGGCACGGGGCGGGTCTGCAGATCGTCAGGGGCGCTGCGCTGCGCGCGGGCCCTCGGTGAGACCGGCTCGGGGGCCTGAATGCGCGGCCTGACCGGAGCAGGCGCCGGGGTCGCCGCTGCCCGCTGTGCGGTGCCAATGGCCGCGGTTGCGGCGGTCGGAGCTGCTTCGTGCGGCACGGCCCTCGGCGCAGGTTCGGGGCTGGCCTGAGTGCGCTTGGGCACAGCCGGTGCCGGTTCGAAGGCGCGCGTAGCGGCCGTGGTCGCGTCGTCGTTGGCCGCCGTCTCGACCGCGCCAGTCTCGGCGTCGTCGGAGTCAAGCGGGCCAAAGAGTTCTTCCAGGGGGTCTCTACTCACACGAACAGCCTAAACGACTTCACCTGAATTCCCAGATCGAGTCGGCGCCGCGCCCGGCTCCCACCGCCCGCTACGCCGCGTCTCCCCAGGCCTCGAGCAGCGCGCTGATGTGGGGCGTGTCAGTGCCGCAGCAGCCGCCCCAGGCCGTCGCACTCGGGGCGAGCTTAGCGACTCGCACGCAGGCACTGGCGAACGATTTCGGCGGGTCACCCGCGCCTGCTTCACCCTGTCGCGCGGCATTCAGGCGACACCCGAGCAACCGGCTCGTCTCGGGTGCGGCCGTGTCGAGCCCCGCGGCCACCTCGTCAGGGTGCCCACAGTTCACCCCGTACCCAAGCGCGGAGCACGACGTCGCGCGATCGACCGCCGCGACGAACTCATCCCAGCGGGGGCCGACGGCACCGTTCACCGAGATCTCGGGGTCAGGCGCGAGCTCGACAACGGGGCGGTAGTACCCGCGCAGCGCCGCGCGCCCCGCTTGCTATGCCCGCTCGGCGACGAGCGCTCGCAGGTGCTCGCGGCGATGCTGAAACGCTGCCACCCGCTCCTCGTGGCGAGCCATGATGCCGGCGTCTCGAAGCGCGAGCGTGCCGGGGTCACCGCGTTCGATTCCCGCGCTCCAGCGGCTCGCGATGAGCTCCATGCGACGGGTGACCGCGTCGAGCAGGTCAGAGCCGTCGACCCCGCCATAGGCCGCGGCGAGCAGCGCGACGCGATCCGCCGCCTCGTCGAACGGAATCTCACGCAGCAGCGGCACCCCAGACCAGGCGAGGAACGCGAGGTCATCGAGCGGCAGCCCGGGCCCCGCGCGATCCCAATCGATCATTCCCGCGAACTCGCCCCCGACCACCACCCAGTTGTAGAGGCCCGGGTCGTTGTGGCAAATGATCTCGCCTCGTGCGCGGTCGAGCGGCTGCACGCCCTGGCGCCAGTTGTCGTGCACAGGGCGAAACTCGGCGACGGCATCGTGGAAGCGACGCAGCCAGGCCCCCGCCGCCGCGAGTGCGGCGTCTTCCACCTGCTCGCGCTCGGGGTCGAGCGTCTCGCCTGGCAGGTAGCTGAGCACCTCGCGGCCCTCGTCGTCGATGCCCACTACCTCGGGAATGCCATCGAGCCCACGCTGCGCGAGAAAACCGAGGAGCTCGTGCACGGCCGGCGTCCACGGGCCCGTCGGCCGGTGCACTCGGGTCTCGCCGGTCGCATCGCGCACGCGCCAGACGCCGCCTGAGCCGCCAGGAAGGTGTTCGCTGTGTTCCACAACTCCGAGCCTAGAGGTACTCGCGCCCGGCTGGCGCGCTCGCGCGTCAGACCCGTCGAATTCTGTCTCGCACGTCGCGAATTTCCTGCAGGTTGATCGGCGAGGTCGGCGGCGGTTCGCCGTGCATCTGCACGTGCAGGCTCTGCATGCGCGTGTCGAGCTCTGCCGCGGAGTCGGCTGCCTGCTTGAGCTCTGCCATCATCTCTTCGGGAACCTGGCGCTGATACTTGTAGTAGATCTTGTGTTCGAGACTCGCCCAGAAATCCATCGCGATTGTGCGAAACTGCACCTCGACGGGCACGTCGACGCGGCCGCTGGAGAGATAGACCGGCACCGAGAGGATCGCGTGCAGGCTCTTGTACCCGTTGGGTTTGGGGTGCTCGATGTAGTCTTCGACCTCGAGCACCGTGATGTCGTCTTGCTGCGTGAGTAGCCCGAACAGCCGGTACACGTCACGAATGAATGCGCAGGTGACGCGCACGCCCGCGATGTCTTGAATCTCGCGCCGAATCGCGTCAATCTCGGGCGTCACGCCGCGGCGTTCGACCTTCGCGAGCAGGCTGTCTGCGCTCTTCACCCGACTCGAGACGTGCTCGATCGGGTTGTACTCGTGCATGTGCACGAATTCTTCCCTGAGAATTGCGAGCTTCGTCTCGATTTCTTGCATGGCGAAGCGGTATTCGAGCATGAAGCGCTGCAACTCGCCGCCGAGCGAGCGAAGCACACTCGGCGAAATCGTGATCTCGTCTCCGACAGCGGAGGTGTCGCCCACAGCGGCGAGGGCCGCTCGCGGAATCGGTGCGGTGTTGCTCATAGTGCGAGGCTAACCCCAGGGCTTTTGAAACGCCTGTGATTTGACGGGTGTTTCATCACGGTCGCCCCTGCCCCCGCGAGTGCGCCAGTGAGCGCACCAGAAACTCGCGCAGCACCCCCATGTCGATCTTGGTGAGCCGGGTGAGGTACAGGCACACCTTGCTCGCCCTGTGCTGGCCGAGCGCGTCGATAAGGTCTGGCCAGAGCTCTGCGAAATCTTCGGGCAGGTAGAGCGTGTGGCGCTGCTGGCCTGTCGCGAAGGCGATCTCGGGCATGCGGCCGCCGTGCCCGCTCTCATAGCGGTATTCAACCTCGCCAAAGCCAATAATTCTGCCGGCCCACACGACGGGCTCCAGCCCACTCACCTCGCGGTGCAGCTCCAGCAACTCGTCTGCCTCGGCCCGGCGGGGGCCCGTGACCTTATCGAAGACTTCGCCGACGGGCATCGCCGAAGGCGACATCGCAGGCTCTTTCGCCGCCACTACGCTCCCCCGTGCTCCGCGCGAAACACGTGCACCAGCGCATTCGCGTGCCCGTGCCCCATGCCCTGATCCTTCAAGAAGGCGACCTGCTCCATGTGCTTCTCGCCGGCGTGCGGGCCCAGCAGCGCGATCCACTCGTCGATCGATTTGCCGTATTTCTCTTCGATCGACGGAAAATACGACTTCGGGCCCTTCACGGCTTCGCTCACGCTGCCTCCTCGGTGTGCTGGGTGCGAGAATCTGAACGTAGCACGCTAGATGACTGCGCAGGAAAACGCCCACATCACGCCGTAGCGGTCGAAGACCTGACCGTACCAGTCGCCCCACGGGGCCTGCTCGAATGGCATGCCGAGCGAGCCGCCACCGGCCGTCAGCCTGTCGATGTAGAGCTGCGCCTCTTCGGGGGTGTCGGTCGTGTAGAGGAGGGAGTAGGCGGTGCCGCGAACCGGGTAATCGGTGCCATGGTCCATCACATCGCCGCCCGTGATGATGCCGGCAGGCAGGGTGAGCGACGCGTGCGCCACGGCGTTGGGCGGCGGGTCGAACGGCAGGTCTTTTAGCTGCGCTTCGCCGTAGCGAATGATCTCGAGGCTGCCCCCAAACACCTCGTGCCAGTGTTCCATCGCCTCAGCGGTGGTGCCGGGGAGCGCGATATAGGTCGCGAGCATGTGTGCCATGAGGGTTCCTTCGACAGTGACGGGATGCACCCAGTATCGCGCGGATCACCGGTTTACACAGCCCATCAACAGATTTTCTTCAGCCGATTATCAGCCCACAAATGTCGGCTGACGGTGCGCGATCACGGAGCGGCCCGTACACTTTTGACATGGCTTCAACGATCGCAGCAACCCGCATGACCTTCGCGCTTGACTGCCCCGATGCCGTCGCCCTCGCCGAGTTCTACGCTGCCTTGCTGGGGTGGCGCGTTGACCGAGACCCCACCGATGACGGCTGGGTTGAGGTGCACCCGCCCATAGCCGACGCAGGCGCGTCGCGGCTCGCTTTTCAGCAGGTGTCGAACTACCGCGCGCCCGAATGGCCTGACGGCCCGACGCCGCAGCAGGCCCACCTCGACTTCTCAGTGCCTGACCTTGATGGCGCCGCCGCCGTGGCCGTCGGCCTCGGCGCGGTGCGCCACTCTGTGCAACCGAGCGAGACCGGCAACTGGGTGGTATTCAGCGACCCTGCCGGCCACCTGTTCTGTCTCTGCCGTCACAGCGATTAGCTCTCCCACGGGGGCCCTGCTCGCCGAAGCGCTCAGGGCTCGGTACTATCGCTACAGAGCGCAATGACACACTCCGAGAACACTCCACCAGAGCCGTCGGTCGCCGCAGCCCTGCCGGGCACCAACGCGGCGGCGAGCAGCTTGCCGTCGAACACGGCGCCGGCGGGCACCGCACCGGCGAGCACCCAAACTATGGCCGACAGCTGGGGTGCTTCCGTGGCGCTCTTCGCCGCTGGCTCGCTGTTATGGCCGCTCGTGTTTTTTCTCGCGTTCTTTGCACGCGCAGGTATGCTCGCTGCCGATAACAACAGCCTGCCGCATTACGGCGGCGCTTGGAACGAGATCATCGAGGTCGTCGCGATCTCGGGCAGCTACGTCGGCTGGGTGGCGCCGTCGCTCCTTGCGCTCCTCGTTGGCCTTGGCTTTCTCGTGACCCCAACAGCTGACGTCGACAGCCAGTCAGTGCTCAAACCGCTCCCCTTTGTCGCCGCCCTGATCGGCGGGTTTATGCTCGCGTGGACGGTGCTGTCAGTCGTCGTGCTCGCGACCCATGCCCCGACCGCGACGAGCGAGGGCGGCCAACAGCTCTGGGGTCTGATGCTCATGACACCGGTCGCGATCGTGCTGTCGCTCGTGCTCGGTCGACTCGATTTTCGGCCAGCCGCGCGGCGCGCAGAGCTACTGCAGCGCGCAGTCACCAAACTCGAGCGCGAGCACGAACACCTCGTCGACGCGCCCCGCTTCTATCGCGGCCCCGCCGTCGTGGCGCACGCCGCCCGTTCGCCGTGGCGGCGACCGCTGGTCGTGCACGGCTGTCTCACCGTCGTCGTATTCTTCGCGTTCTGGCTAGGCCACGGCGAGCCGCCGTCGGCAGCGCTGCTCGAAGCAGGTTACCTCTTGGCTTTGGGCGCGCTCATGTTCTTCGTCGTCGCGATTATTCAGCGCGACCTCATCGATGCGCGGCTCGCCGCGCTCGCAGGCCACGAGGTGCGAAGCAAGCTCGAGACTGTTGGCGGCGTCGTGCTCGCCGTGCTCGTCGCGCTGCTGCTCGTGTACAACCTGTGGTTTGTGCTCTCCGGCATTCGCCCGCCGTTCTTGCCTGTGCTCTACGCTGCTGCGTTTCTCGCTGCGGTGTGGATCGCGAACCCGCTGACGCTCAGGCGCTCAGCCTGGCCCGCGCAGGTGTTGCGCGAGCGCGAGCGCGCACTCGAACGCATGCGCGCTCGCCTCGCCCAGCTCACCGGGAGTTAACCGTCAGCCCCGTCGGCGTCGCCAGCGCTCGCAGGCGCCCACGAACCAGCCTAGCCAGCCTGCGAGCAGCGCGGTGCCGCCCCGTGCACGCCTCCCCGTGCAGGCCTCCCGGTAGCGCGGTGCCGCCCAGCACCGCGCTACCGGGAGGCAAGCGCTATTCGCTGGTCGACCCGGTCACCAGGTCGCGAACGACGTTCTTGCGCACCTTGCCCGTGGTGGTTTTCGGGAGCTCGGCGATGAATTCGACGCGCTTGGGCACCTCGAACTTCGCGAGGTGCTCTTTCGCGTAGGCGATGAGGTCGCCCGCGAGCGCCTGCTGCGCGAGCCGAAACGCCGTCTCGTCGACCTCGCTCGCCTCGGGCAACGAGTCGACAACGGCGACGAGTGTCACGGCCTCGCCCCAGTACTCGTGCGGCGTGGCAACGACGCAGCACTCCACGACGCCGGGCGCCGACGCCATCGTGCGTTCGACCTTCATCGACGAGACGTTCTCGCCACCAGACTTGATGATGTCTTTCGACCGGTCGGTGAACCAGATCACGCCCTCCTCGTCGATGTGCCCGATGTCGCCGCTGTGAAACCAGCCGTGTTTGAACGCCGCTTCGTTCGCGTCTGAGCGCTTCCAGTACCCGGCGGTAACGTGCGGGCCGCGATACACAATCTCGCCGACCTCGCCGGGCGGCAAGATGTTGCCGTTCTCGTCCATGATGCGGGTGCGCACGGTGGTCGCTGACATGCCCCACGACGCGTTCTTCGTGTGCCGGTGCTCTGGCCGCTGATACGTCGTTGCGGGAATCACCTCGGTCTGGCCGGAGCCGAGCAGCTTCAGCGCGTTCGGCATCATGACGTCCATGCCTGCGAGCACGCGTTCGGGCATCTGCGCCATCGCGTACATGGCGGTGTCGATGCTGCTGAGGTCGCGCGCCTGGCGGGTGAACTCCGCGATCATCGCCGCCCACATCATCGGCAGCCCAGTGAACATTGTTACCCGCTCAGCCTCCATCGTGTCGAGCACCGCCGCCGGGTTGAACCCGTTGTGCAGCACGATCGTGCCGCCCACGGCGAGCACCGGCTTCGTGAGCGTGTTCAGCGCGGTGACGTGGAACAGCGGCAGCACGACGAGCACTGTCGGCGGCCGGCGCACCCACGACTCGCCGACGGTCAGAGCGTTGTTCATCACCCCCGTTACGACGGCATTGTGCGTTGCCAGGGCGCTCTTGGGGGCCGCTGTGGTGCCCGAGGTGTACAGGCACTGCACGACGTCGTCGCTCGCAATGATGATGCGCAGCTCGCCGTCGACCTCGGTCGCACGCAGGCTCGCGAGATCCACCACTCGCGCGCCGTCGACGGCGATCTCCTCCTCGCTCACCCGATGCACGACGATGGTGTCGAGCTGCGCGCCCGCGGCGAGCGCGCCCCGCACGATCGGCAGCAGCGTCTCGTGCACGACCGCGTGCCTCGCCTCGGCGTCGCCGAGAATCCAGGCGATCTCCTGCGGCGTCTGCCCGTAGTTGATCGGCAGCACCACGCGGCCCGATTTCGCGATGCCGAAGTAGGTTGCGAGAAACTCGTAGCCGTTCGGCATGAACACGGCAATAGGGTGCCCCTGCTCTGGCGCGCCGTCGAGCTCGATGATGCCCCGGGCGATGGCCTCGGCATCGTGTTCAAACTCGGCATAGGTGATGCGCCGGTCACCGTCAACGACGGCAACCCGCTCGGGCGACACGTCGGCCGTGCGCGTGAGCATGTCGCCGACGGTGTTGCGGGTTGCGATGTTGAGATCGAAGGGGTCGACCGTACTCGTAGCTGGTTTCATTGCCTGTCTCCTTTGACTGGGCGTCGTTGGGTGTGGGTGAATCGGGGAGGGTGAGTTGAGGCGCGAGCAGCGGGGCGGTGCACGGCGCGGGGGCGGATCGCCTGGCGCTACACGCGGTAGCCATCCATGCGGGCGAGCACCTGCAGCATGACCTCGTCTGCGCCGCCGCCGATCGAACTGAGCCTCGCGTCGCGATAGAACCGGGCCGTCCAGCTGTCTTCCATGTAGCCGAGGCCGCCGTGAAACTGCATCGCGGCGTCGGCGACGTTGCGATACGTGCGCCCGGCGTGCAGCTTGCCGACGGTGGCCTCTCGCGTAATGTCTTCGCCGGCGTTGAGCATGCGACACATCTTCTCGTTCATCGCCTTGAGCAGCTCGACGTCTGCGGTGAGCTCGGCGAGCTTGAAGACGGGGTACTGGCGCGTGGCGAGCGGGGCCCCGAACACCTCGCGCACCCGCAGGTAGTCGCGGGTCTTCGCGAGCGCCCACTCGGTGCCGCCCACGATCGAGAAGCAGGCCGAGAGTCGTTCGATGATGAATTGGCCCATCTGCTGCTGAAAGCCGCGGCCAATCTCGCCGATGGTGTTCGACACGGGTACCCGCACGTTGTCGAGGCGCAGCTCGGC
This sequence comes from Leucobacter albus, assembly GCF_039528015.1. Lineage (NCBI taxonomy): Bacteria > Bacillati > Actinomycetota > Actinomycetes > Micrococcales > Microbacteriaceae > Leucobacter > Leucobacter albus. Next base: position 81,083 of record NZ_BAAAKZ010000009.1, read on the forward strand.
GGTGTCGCTCGAGCGGTTGCCGAGCTTGTCGAGCTTGCGCACGATCTCGAAACCAGGCAGCCCCGCCGGCACGATGATCTGCGACATGCCTTTGTAGCCGCCCTCGTCGCCCGTGCGCACGAGCATGCAGAACCAGTCGGCCTGCGTCGCATTCGTGATGAACGTCTTC
>NZ_BAAAKZ010000009.1:81315-114303 GCF_039528015.1 Leucobacter albus
CCGCGTCGGGCTCGGTCACCGCGATCGCCGCGACGTGCTCGCCGCGAATTGCGGGGCCGAGGTAGCGCTGCTTGAGCTCGGCGCTGCCGAACTGCGCGAGCGAGGGGGTCGCCATGTGCATCTGCACGTTGACCGCCATGGCGATGCCGGCGGCGTTGCCGCGCCCGAGCTCTTCAGAGAGCACCATCTGGTATTCGAGGGGCGCGCCCTCTCCCCCGTCTTCCTGGGCGAAGCTGAGCCCGAGCAGCCCGTGTGCCGCGAGCTTCGGGAAGAGCTCGTGCGCTGGGAAGGTGCCCTCAGCCTCCCACCGCTCAATATGGGGCGTGATCTCGGTGTCAACCACCGAGCGAACCATCGCACGGAATTGATCGATTTCGCTCGTCATTTTGGGGTGCTCCTTTGCATAAACGAGTGGGCGGCCCGGGGCCCACGGCCAGCTGCTCTGCTGCGCTTGGTCACACACTAACCCTTTTTCACAAAAAAATCATTCATGCTTGATTGTTTATCGGCAAGCTCTGTGGAATAGTGAAGCAACAGCACCATGCTCGGCAGTTCAGAGAGGAACAATCGGATGGAACACGCAGCCAACGTCCCCGCGGCGGTCGTGAGAATCGGCAACGCCTCCGGGTTCTACGGCGACAGGCTCAGCGGCTTCGACGAGATGGTCGAGGCGGGCGTCGACGTCATCACGGGCGACTACCTCGCCGAGCTCACGATGCTCATTCTCGCCCGCCAGAAGCAGGCAGACCCGGCTCAGGGCTACGCGAAAACCTTTGTGAAGCAGCTCGAGCGCTCGCTCGAACGGGTTGCGGCGGCCGGCACGAAGGTCGTGGTGAACGCCGGGGGCATGAACCCGGCGGGGCTCGCCGCGGCGATCCGCGAGCTCGCGGCCGGCCGCGGCGTCGCCCTCCCCGTCGCCCACGTCGACGGCGATGATCTCACCGGGCGTGCGGCCGAGCTCGGCCTCGGCGATCCGCTCGCCGCAAACGCCTACCTCGGCGGCTGGGGCATCACCGCCGCGCTCGCACGCGGCGCCCAGGTGGTCGTCACCGGGCGCGTCACCGACGCCGCGGTGATCACCGGGTCAGCGGCGTGGTTTCACGGGTGGGGGCGCGGCGACCACGATCAGCTCGCGGGCGCCATGGCCGCCGGCCACGTCATCGAGTGCGGCATGCAGGCGACGGGTGGCAACTTCGCGTTCTTCACCGAGATCGCAGACATGCTTCGCCCCGGCTTTCCCATCGCCGAGATCGCGGCGAACGGCGACAGCGTCATCACGAAGCACGCGGGCACCGGCGGCGCCGTCACGACCGAGACGGTGCTGTCGCAGCTGCTCTATGAGATCTCCGGGGCACGCTACGCCGGCCCCGACGCGACGCTCCGGCTCGATTCGATCTCGCTCGCGCAGGAGGGGGTGGATCGGGTACGTCTGAGCGGCGTGCGCGGCGAGGCCCCACCCCCCGATCTGAAGGTCTCGGTCACCGAGATCGGCGGCTTTAGGCAGCAGCTGACGTTTCCGCTCGTTGGGCTGAACATCGAGGCGAAGGCCGAGCTCATCAAGCGTCAGTACGACTACGGCCTCGAGGTGTCGGGGCTCCCCAGGCCCGAGCGGCTCGAGTGGTCGCTCGCCCGCACCGATCACGCAGACTCCGACACCCAGGAGGCGGCGTCGGCCCGGCTCACCCTCGTCGCCCGAGACTCAAACCCGAAGGTTGTCGGCCGCGCGTTCGCGAACGTTGCTGTCGAGTTCGCCCTCGGCTCGATTCCCGGTTTTTTCACCGAGAGCCCACCCGTCGAGGCGAGCGTCTACGGCCGATTCAGGCCAGCATTCGTGCCGCAGTCGACGCCGACGCACACGGTGCACCTGGCCGATGGCGAACGGATCGTTGTGGATCCGCCAGCTCAGACGCTCCCCCTCGCCCCGACCGACCTCGACTCGCGCAGCGCGGCGCCCAGCGAGCCCGCCCAGGCGAGCGCGGCCCGCGCCGGCGCCGAGCCCGAGGCTGCGCCCGCACCCACCGACGCGCATCGGGTCATCGCGCTCGGCGAGCTCTTTGGCGCGCGCAGCGGCGACAAGGGTTCGACCGCAAACGTCGGCGTGTGGGCGCGCAGCGAGGCCGCCTGGGAGTGGCTGCGCACCGAGCTCACCCCGGCGCGGCTGCGCGAGCTGCTGCCCGAGGCGGCCGGCCTCGCGGTCACCAGGGTCGAGCTGCCAAACCTTCGGGCACTCAACTTCGTGATCGAAGGGCTTCTCGGCGAGGGCGTCGCCTACGGCGCGCGCTTCGACCCGCAGGCCAAGGGCCTTGGCGAGTGGCTGCGCAGCCGCCACGTCGCGGTGCCCACCCATCTCATCCCCTCCCCCACAGCCCAGAAAGCGGAGCACACACAATGACCGTGATGACCTCAGCGCTTGACAGCGCCTCGCCGGAGTACCGCGACGCCGCCGACACCATGCGCGGCAAGCTCGCCGAGCTCGACGGCATCTTCGCACAGCTCGCAGCGGCGGGCGGAGACAAGGCCGTCGCGCGCCACCGCGGCCGCGGCAAGCTCACCGCCCGCGACCGCATCGAGCTGCTGCTCGACCGAGACACCGCGTTTCTCGAGCTCGGCGCCTTCGCCGGCTGGGGCAGCGACTTTCCCGTCGGCGGCAGCGTCGTCGGCGGCATCGGGGTCGTCTCGGGCGTCGAGTGCGTGATTCTCGCGAACGACCCAACCATCGCGGGCGGCACCTCGAACCCCGTCACCCTGAAGAAGCAGCTGCGCATCATGGATATCGCGCTGAAAAACCGGCTCCCGCTGATCTCTCTCGTTGAGTCAGGCGGCGCGAACCTGCCCACCCAGAGCGAGATCTTCATTCCCGGCGGCGACAGCTTCCGCAGGCTCGCCGAGCTCTCGAAGGCCGGTATTCCCACCGTGGCGATCGTGTTCGGCAACTCGACCGCCGGCGGCGCCTACATTCCCGGCATGAGCGACCACATCATCATGATCGAAAAGCAGTCGATGGTGTTTCTCGGCGGCCCGCCCCTCGTGAAGGCGGCCACCGGCGAGGTGAGCGACGAGGAGTCGCTCGGCGGCGCCGAGATGCACGCCCGCACGAGTGGGCTCGCAGATCACTTCGCGCGCGACGAGCAAGACGCTATTCGCATCGGCCGCCGCGTCGTCGCGCGGCTGAACTACGAAAAGCTGGGGCCGCGCCCCGCCGCAGCGGTCGCGCCGCGCTACGACGAGGCCGAGCTGCTCGGCATCGTTCCCGGAGATCTCAAGATTCCGTTCGACCCGCGCGAGGTCATCGCGCGCATCGTCGACGGCTCCGACTTCGACGAATTCAAACCGATGTACGGCTCGGGCATGGTGACCGGGTGGGCGCGAGTTCACGGCTACCCCGTCGGCATCATCGCGAACTCGAAGGGAGTGATCTTTAGCCAAGAGGCGCAAAAGGTCACCCAGTTCATTCAGATCGCGAACCGGCAGGCGACCCCCCTGCTGTTCCTGCACAACACGACGGGGTACATGGTCGGTAAGAAGTACGAGGAGGGCGGCATCATCAAGCACGGCTCGGCCATGGTGAACGCCGTCTCGACATCGACGGTGCCGCACATCTCCGTGCTCATCGGGGCCTCGTACGGCGCCGGCCACTACGGCATGTGCGGGCGCGCCTTCGACCCGCGGTTCTTGTTCGCCTGGCCATCGTCGAAGTCGGCGGTGATGGGCGGAGCGCAGCTCGCCGACGTCGTCACCTCGGTCGCGAAGGCGTCGGCTGCGGCCCGCGGTCTCCCGTTCGACGACGAGGCGAACGAGCTGCGCCGCCAGGCCATCGAGCAGCAGATCGAGGCGGAGTCGCTCCCGCTGTTCCTCTCGGGGCTCGGCTACGACGACGGCATCATCGACCCCCGCGACACTCGCACCGTCGTCGGTCTCTCGCTCTCAGCAATCTCTTCAGGGCCGATCGAATCGGACCGCACCTTCGGAATCTTCAGGATGTGACCCGCCCCATGACCACTCAGCTCAAGCTCCAGCACCGCCCCATCACTCGGGTGCTCGTCGCGAACCGCGGCGAGATCGCCCGCCGCGTCTTCGCGACCTGCCGCACGCGCGGCATCGCGACCGTCGCCGTGTTCTCCGACGCCGACGCGCACGCGGCCTTCGTCGCCGAGGCCGACACCGCCGTCAGGCTCCCAGGCACCGCGCCATCCGACACCTACCTCAGGGGCGACCTCATCATCGCCGCGGCCCTGCGCGCGGGCGCCGACGCCATTCACCCCGGCTACGGGTTTCTCAGCGAGAACGCCGGGTTCGCCCGCGAGGTGCTCGACGCCGGCCTCGTGTGGATCGGGCCCGACCCCGAGAACATCGACCAGATGGGCTCGAAGGTCGAATCGAAACGGCTCATGGCCGCGGCCGGCGTGCCGGTGCTCACCGAGCTCGACCCCGCCTCGATCACCGAGGCCGAGCTGCCCGTGCTCGTGAAGGCCTCGGCCGGGGGCGGCGGGCGCGGCATGCGGGTCGTCGAGCGGTTGGCGGATCTGCAGGAGACGATCCGCACCGCGTCGCAGGAGGCCCAGAGCGCGTTCGGCGACCCGACCGTATTCTGCGAGCGGTATATTCCCGAGGGGCACCACATCGAGGTGCAGGTGTTCGGCGACAGGCACGGCAACGTGTGGGCCGTCGGCGAGCGCGAGTGCTCCATTCAGCGCCGCCACCAGAAGGTCGTCGAGGAAGCCCCGGCGCCGCTCGTGGAGCGCCACGGCGAGGCGATGCGATCGCGACTCTACGAGGCCGCGCGCGCCGCCGCCTCCCAGATCGGCTACGTCGGCGCCGGCACCGTTGAGTTTCTCGCAGACGACCGCGGCGACTTCTTCTTCCTCGAGATGAACACGCGACTGCAGGTCGAGCACCCCGTCACCGAGTGCACCGTCGGCGTCGACCTCGTCGGCCTGCAGCTCGACGTCGCAGCGGGGGCACCGCTCGTCGGCGAGCCGCCGGCGCGCACCGGGCACGCGATCGAGGTGCGGCTCTACGCCGAAGACCCGGCGGCAGACTGGCTGCCGCAATCGGGGCCCGTGCACGCCTTTGAGATGCCAGCGGCCGCGACCGCGTTCGCGATCCCGGGCGGGGGTGATGCGAGTGCTGCTGTTGCCGGTGGCGCTGGCGCCGGTGCTGGTGCCGCGCTTGTTGGCGCTGGCGCCGCGGGGCACCCCGCGGTGCGCCTCGACGCTGGGGTCGCCGCCGGCGAGACGATCACGACGTTCTACGACCCGATGATCGCGAAGGTCATCGGCGTTGGCGCTAACCGCTCGCAGACCGCGCTCGCGCTCGCCGGCGCACTCGAGCAGATGGTCTGGGACGGCCCGACGACGAACGCGCAGCTGCTCGTGAACGTGCTGCGCGAGCCCGACTTCCTCGCCGGGCAGACGAGCACCGCGTACTTTGACGAGCACCCCGCGGTGTTCGGGGCCGCCGGCGATCGCGCGCAGCTGCGCGTCTCGGCGATCGCGGCCGCGGTCGCGACGGCTCAGGCCGTCGCCGCCGGGGCCCCCGCGGGGCCAGCAGGCACGGTTGTCGGCGGGGCCGCAAGCCTCACCGCGGAAGACACGCTCGCGCTCGACATCGCAGCGCGCAACCCGCGCCCCGCGATCGGCGGGTGGCGGCTGTTTCACCCCGACTACCGCAGCAGAAGCTTCGCCCTCGGGGCCGTGGAATGCACGGTCGAGTATCGTGAGCGCCGCGGATCGTGGGAGTTCTCGCCGGCGACCCTGGGCGGCGGGGACACTGGCGAGGCCCCCCTCGACATCGAGGTGATCGGGGCGGGCCCCGCGTCGGTTCGGCTCGCAATCGACGGCGTCGAACGGCGCTTCGCCGTCGAACGCCGCGGCTCGAGCCTCGTCGTGAGCTCTCCAGCGGGCACCGTGACGCTGCGCGAGCTTCCCCACTACTCCGACCCGAGCGCGATCGCGGCCCCCGGCAGCCTCCTCGCCCCCATGCCAGGAACCGTCGTGCGGGTGGAGGCCGAGGTCGGGTCGGCAGTGTCGGCCGGCCAGGGCATCATCTGGCTCGAGGCGATGAAGATGATGCACACGATCAGCTCCGACGCGGCTGGCATCGTCGAGGAGCTGCGCGTGCAGGTCGGCGACCAGGTCGACGTCGGCATGCTGCTCGCGGTCATCGCCGATGACGGTGACGGCGGTGACGGTTCGAGCGCCTCCGGGGACGCCGCCGCTGCCGCAACGGAGGGGGTCACGCCATGACGTCGGTACGATACGAGGTCTCCGGATCCACCGCGACAATTACGCTCGACAACCCTGAGAAACGTAACGCGATCAACCCCGAAATGCTCGCGGGTCTGCGCTCGGGGCTCGCCGCAGCCGAGGCCGATGCCGCGGTGCGGGCCGTTGTGCTCACGCACACGGGTAACACGTTCTGCGCCGGCGCCGACCTCTCGGGCCAGGCCGTCGGTGAGAGCGAGGCGTCGCCCGAGGAACGGCTGCGCGAGAGCGGTGCGCAGGCCGCCGAGGTGACGCGGCTGCTCGCGGAAAGCCCCCGCCCCATCATCGCGGCGATCCACGGCCATGTGCGCGCGGGCGGCATGGGTTTTGTTGCGAGCTGCGACTTCGTTGTTGCCGGCCCGCGCGCGACCTTCGGGCTCAGCGAGGTGCGTATCGGTGTCGTCGCCGCGATTATCTCGCCGCCCGTGCTTGCGCGGCTCGGAGACCGGGTCGCCGCCGAGTGGATGCTGCGCGGAGGGGCCGTCTCGGCAGCGGAGGCTGCGGCTGCCGGGTTCGTGACGCGGGCGGTGGGCGGGGCTGGGGCTGAGGCTGGGGCTGCTGGTGCTGCGGCCGGGGCCGGGGCCGGGGCCGGGGCCGGTGAGGCTGCCGTGGCCGAGGCAGTTGGCGAGATTCTCGCAGACCTGCGCAAGGCCGCGCCCGGGGCGCTTGCGGCGTCGAAGCGACTCGTGAACCGCGCGCTACTCGCCCGACTGGATGCCGAGACCGACGAGATGATCGAGCTCTCGGCAAGCGGCTTTGCCAGCGCCGAGGGGCAGGCCGGGATACAATCCTTCCTACAACGCACAGCCCCACCCTGGGTGCTGGAAAGCTAACACCTCCCTGCGAGTTACCGGATGGCAATGACACTGACTGAGAACGCACGCGCCCCGCAGCAAGACCGCAGCCGCGAGACGCGTGACCTCATTCTCGAAACGACACTTCGGGCGCTCGCGCGCATCGGGTGGAATGCCACGACCACCTCGGTTGTCGCCGTCGAGAGCGGCGTGAGCCGCGGCGCCATTCAGCACCACTTCCCCACCAAAGAGGCGCTCATGCGCGGGGTGCTGGAGTACATGTATGAGAGCCGCAACACCAGCGAGTTCTCGATCACGGCCGAGGTGCCCGCTGACGTCGACCGTTTCGAGTACATTGCCGAGCAGGTGCTCCACTACTACGCCTCCGACCACTTCAAGGCGGCGCTGCAGATGTGGACGGCCGCGATCGGCGACCCGGAGTTCAGCGAGCAACTGCAGCTGCACGGCGACAGGCTTGCCCGTGCGGTCTACGACCGCGTCGTTGTCGTACTCAACGCAGACACGAGCGACCTGCGCACGCACCGGCTCATTCAAACCACGCTCGATCTCTCGCGCGGGCTCGGGCTCGCCGACGTGCTGCGCGACGATTCGAGGCGCCGCAAGTCGGTCGCCAAGTTCTGGGCGAGCGAGCTGCGCTCCATCGTGCAGCTCGAGCCTGGTGCGGCTGGGGCTGGTTCTGGTTCTGGTGCTGGCGCGACTGAGGTTTCCGACGCTGCCGACGCTACTGCCCTTGCGAGCACCGCCAACGCCAGCTAACCCGTTGGCGCGATCTCACCGGCCGGCGCGATCTCACCGCGCAAACCCCAAACTCGATGTCAGTTTGCCCCACGAATTTGGCCCGATCGGCCTGTTTCGTGGGGCAAACTGACATCTACTTCGCGCGCGCCCGCGCGGTCGGGCAAAGCGGCTCGGGCAGATGACTCGAAGTAGAGGTCAGGCCGCCGCCAACCTCGCCTCTTCTCCTCGATTCGCTTCATTGAGGGCCCTGAGGTCTTCATCGAGCTGACCGAGCTCTTCATAGACGGCAGCGCTCAGTTTGGCGACGAGCAAGCCCGACACCGACGCGTAGTACGTCGCGAGGAATGCTTCGACGTTTGGTGCGTGCCCCGGATGCGCCTCCTCGTCGAGGCGACGCATCACCAGTTGCCTGCGCATGGAGTACTCGGCGATCACCCGGTAGTGAATCAGCGTGCGCAGCCGAACCAATTGGTCGGGCTGGCCGCGCTGAGGGAGCCAGCGTTCCTCCGCCAGCTCGTACCAGTTTCTTGGAGGCCTGTGCGGGGGCCGAAACTTACCCCGAACGTTGACCCGTGGGCCCAACGCTGCTGTCCAGAAGTCTCTGGGCAGCAGCGCGTGCTCTGCGCTGTTTCCAGTCAAGTCCCACTCGAAGACGCTGTCTTTGACCACGTCGAGCATTCCATTCATCTCGCCGAGAAGCCAATTCTCACACGCGTCAGCATCGCTCGGGAGCTGCTCAGTACCGATGTGGCCGTGTGCTTTGAGCGCAGAGAACTGGGTGGTAAAAAAGCCATGGCCGGTGAGCGCATCACCGAGCGACAGGATCGTCGCCGGGTTTCTCCCGGCGAGTATGATCTCGTTCACCAGAAGGGCAATACGCTCGAGCAATGGTTCCACGGAGCTATCCAGCGACGCAGCATTTCGCTGCCAGTAGTCGTGTGCCTCGAGCACCGAGTTCAGCTCAAGCTTGATGTCTCGTTTGTGTTCTCTGATGCGCGTGATCTTCTCGCTGCGAAACTCTAGACTCATGCGCGCTTTTTCACGGGCTACGTCTTCATTGCGGCGGGCCTCGGCTTCGCCTTCCGCCCGTCGCGTCAACACGAGCGTATTCCGAGCAATCGCCAGGGTGGCAACAAACGTGGCAAGCGTGAACAGACCACCGACTACCGTGGCCCAACTATTTAGGTTGCCCCAAGAGAACACACACATTTATCAAAGCTATCAGCTAGGCGAACGCTGCAACAGGCCCGCCTCACTGGCAGACAAACTGTTACACGTCTCTCCCCGCGCGCTCGGAGCTTCGCCCGCGCCGCCCGGCTTGGCCGAGCCGTGGGGCATCTCCCACCCGGGCGCCCCTAAGAGAAGCGCTGGCTTTCAGCGGGCACAGGGGCTACTCCTCGTCGTCGAAGTCTTCCTCGGAGTCTTCGTCGGGGGCATTGTCTTCGGCCGTGTCGTCTTCGGCCGCTTCGTCTACGTCGAAGTCGTCGATTTCTTCGAAGTCATCATCTTCGTCATCGTCATCATCATCGTCATCGTCGTCATCGCCCTCGAGGCGCGCTTCAAGCGCGGCGATCTCATCGCGCACTGCGGCAACGACGTCGGGGTCGTCTTCCCAAAGGTCGCGGAAGTCGGAGTCGGGCTCAATCATCTCGGTGAGTAGCTCGATGCCGCGCTCAAGGTGGTCGTCGAGCCGTTCGAGATCTCCCGGCCATACCGTCGGCCGGCCCAGCACCGCGAGCAGGTAGCCCGCTGCCCGAATCTGGTCGTATTCATCGTCGTACTCGAACGCCGCATCGATGCGCGCATCGACGTCAATGCCCTCGAAGAACTCCGCGAACCAATCTGCTGCGCCGTCGCTCTCCCACGGCTTGCTGCCCCATGCGCCCATGTGTGAACTCCCTCTGTCGGCCCGGCGACTCCGGGCACACCCCACATGCTATTGCGTGCGGGTCGCGCGTGGGGGCCGCACGGTCAGATCTGCGGCATTCCGTCTTCTCCGAAGGCCACGCCCTCGCGCTCGAGGCGCTCTCGTGCCGCGTGATGCACCACACCGCGCCGACCCGGTTTGGGCTCGAGCAGGCTCAGCAGCGTCTCCCGGGAGGTGTTCGCGTGCTCCGCCACGGCAACCCTCACGCTCCAGAACTTGTCGGCCGCAAATCGCGCGAGCACCGCCGGGCTGGCGTCGGGGTTCAGCGCCGCAGCGTTGCGAATCGACTGGTTCGGGTCCACGAGCAGGGCCTCGAACTCGTCGTCGGTGTGAGCGCCCTGAGCGAGCACATAGCGGCGATCCTCGTCAGCCCGCTCCTCGGGTGTCTTGCGCTTAGCCATCGGCACCTCCTGCGGGGTGGGCGAGCACCCAGTCGAGCACCCGCTGGGCGTGCGTGTTCGGTGGAAACACGGGGTAGAACACGTGCTCGATGACTCCGTCTAGAACGATCAGTGTGAGCCTCGAATAGAGCCTACCCTCGCCCGGCGCCTCGAACGTGGGCAGGTCGAGCGCTGCGGCGAGCGCAAAGCCGGTATCAGACAGCATCGGAAATGGCAGCCGCAGCCGGTCACCGACTTCAGCCTGGTACGCGCTCCCCTGGCTCGAGAGTCCGTAGACAGCCGTGACCCCGGCGGCCTGCAGCTCCCGAAAGTGGTCGCGAAAGTCGCAGGCCTCGCTCGTGCAGCCCCGCGCCCCGGGAATCGACTCCCACCCCTCTGGCAGCTCGCCGTCGGGGCTGCCAGTCAGGGGGTAGAGGTAGACGACCGTGCGGCCGGCTCCGAAGGAGCCAAGACTCACCATCGCCCCGTCGCTCGCGGGGAGTGTGAGTCGGGGCAACTGACGGCCGGGCAGGTGTGCCGCGCGGCCGTCATCAACCGGCACCGGCAGGCCCTCGGGCAGCTCCGTCGGGTGGGTCATGGCTTGCTCCGCATGCCTCCAGAGTCTAGCCGTTCGACGGCCTCTACTCAGTCAAGCTTCCACGCTTCTCGGCTCACCCGGGTCTCATCAGCGAACGGCAAAGGCTCGCGCGATACTTCGTACCGCGCGAGCCCCTTCAACCGTTCAGGCTCAACTCTGAGCCGGAGATCAGCTAGACGTTAAACCGCCACTCGCACACGTCGCCGTCTTGCATCACGTATTCCTTGCCCTCCATGCGGGCCTTGCCCTTCGCGCGGGCCTCTGCGACCGAGCCGGTCTCGACGAGGTCTTCGAACGAGATGATCTCGCCCTTGATGAAGCCCTTCTCGAAGTCGCCGTGGATCACGCCTGCGGCCTGCGGTGCGGTGGCGCCCTTCGGGATTGTCCACGCGCGCGCCTCCTTCGGGCCAGCGGTGAGGTAGGTCTGCAGCCCGAGGGTTTCGAAGCCGATGCGGGCGAGCTGGTCGAGGCCGCTCTCCTCCTGGCCGATCGAGGCGAGCAGCTCGGCCGCGTCCTCATCATCAAGCTCGATGAGCTCGCTCTCGAGCTTCGCGTCAAGGAAGATCGCCTTCGCGGGCGCAACGAGGTCGGCAAGCTCTGCGAGCTTCGCCTTGTCTTGCAGCACACCCTCGTCGACGTTGAAGACGTAGAGGAACGGCTTGGCGGTGAGCAGCCCGAGTTCGCGGATCGGCTCGAGATCCACCCCAGCGAGCGACAGCGGCGTGCCGTCGTTGAGCGCGGCCATCGCGGCCTTCGCGGCGTCGACGACCGACGCGTCGATCTTCTTGCCCTTCAGCTCCTTCTCGTAGCGCGGCAGCGCCTTCTCGATGGTCTGCATGTCGGCGAGGATCAACTCGGTGTTGATCGTCTCCATGTCGCTCGCGGGGTTCACGTCGCCGTCGACGTGAATCACGTCGGGGTCGGAGAACCCGCGCACGACCTGCGCGATCGCGTCAGACTCGCGAATGTTCGCGAGGAACTGGTTGCCGAGGCCCTCGCCCTCGCTCGCGCCGCGCACGATACCCGCGATGTCGACAAAGCTCACGGGGGCGGGGAGGATCCGCTCGCTTCCGAAGATTTCAGCGAGCTTGTCGAGCCTCGGGTCGGGCAGGTTGACAACGCCAACGTTCGGCTCGATCGTCGCGAACGGGTAGTTCGCCGCGAGAGCATCGTTGTGCGTGAGAGCGTTGAACAGGGTCGACTTGCCGACGTTCGGGAGACCGACGATTCCAATGGATAACTTAGACATGTTGGTTACATGGTATCCCAGGGTGGCGTGATTCCTGGAGCGCATCATTCCCACACGAAAACACGGCAGCAAGAACACTCGCGCAATTCTGAGATTGCGCGTACACTAGACCTCAATAGGTGCTTTAGGCCCGACACAACTAGATCCCCCAGAGAATGGGGCATCGAACTTGTGTCGGGCCTTTTGTCTTGAAGGGGCGAGAATGAGTGATCATCCAGATGGCGGGGTTGGCTACCTCGAGATGTGGGAGTACAACCGGTTCGTGTGGGCATGGGAGCAGGCGGGCAAGATCGCCTCGTTCCTCTACAGCGCCGGCAAGATCAACAGCAGCGGGGAAACAGACATCAGGGTCGACTCTTCCAGCACGCCAGGCACTCCCCTCGACGCGACATGGCTCGCCGCCGACGAGATCAGCGGCCACCTCCATGCACTCAACAGCTTCCGCGATGCCGAGCACGCAGCGAGCGACAAGATCGGCCAGTACCACGCCATCGAGCTCGGACGCTGCGTCTCCACTGCCGACCGCCGGTGGCCGATGCAGGACAAACCCCACCACGTGAGATTCCTGCGCTGCGGCGGCTGCCTCGAGCTAACGCTCACCTACCGGCCGCCGCGCTGGGATGGAGACGACGTGAAGGTTGACTGCGGGTGCGGGTACTCGATGGACGACACCCAATGGCAGCGGGCAATCAAGCTCGCCGAGATCGAACTGAAGGATGCAGCATGATCACGCGCGAAACTAAGACAGGGCCAAGCGCCGATGATTGGGTGATGCTGAAAGACGCCCCCGAGCGGCTCAAGCGCCCAAAGTCCATGATCTACAAGTGGGTGCAGTCCGGGCAAGTGCAGACTATCCGCCCCCTGCATGAGCGCTGGTGCCTACTCGAAGACCTTCTGCGGCTCGACGCCGCGACTCCCCGCAGGCGCCGGACTTGACGCTCTTATGAACGCTATGTAATCTGTAGATAGATGGTGGAGTTCTATACCCACTCACCAGGCCCCTGACGGAGACGCGTTGGGGGCTTTGGTGTTTCATCGACACAATCGAATACACAATTCAATAGCTCGCACAACGGTGCGGGCACATCATGAGGCCGCGAGGTTTCATCCGCCGCGTGCGGGGCTCTGGTGGCACAGTCTCACCATCCCCGCACCGCGTGCTCGGGTAGTTAGCTCATCTGGTAGAGCGCCGGTCTCCAAAACCGGAGGTGGCAGGTTCGAGACCTGCACGACCCGCGACGGCTACGCGTACGCACGGGTGGTGTTGAGAGTAGCCAGGACTCGCGGTTCAATTCCGCGCCAACACCACCCACCTAAACCTCCCGGCGTGACGGGATGACGCGCATACCTCTTTGAAGCTGGACGTTCAAGGGCCAGCACCCCGGGGTGTGCGTGCGTAGCGGTGGCGCAAGAACGTACCGGCTCACGACCACATACTTCCCGTCATCATGCCGTTCACGAGAGCTCCACACGGACACCTCCCCTGAGTAGGCCGATGACGGTCATTCTCCCCCGCGCTAGGCGAGGTAGGCCGCGTTATGCGGCAGAGACGAAAGAGAGCAGCATGCCTCACGAACGCATCACCCACCTCGAAGACCACCCCGGCGTCACGCCCGAGGGCAACTCGACAGGCGAACGCTACTACGTGCCTGAACTGCGAGTGCAGTGGGATCGAGACAACCAGTACGTCCAACTCCACCTCGAAGCACCACCTGAGCACTGGACGCAACTCGGCAACGGTGGAGTAACCACCGCACCCAGCCAGGTACTCGACCGCCGACAGGTCAACCACCTCATCCGCACTCTCCGCCGCGCACGAGACGCAGCGTACGGAGCTGACGAGTAACCCCACCATTCTTCCCCGCGCCGTACCGCTGACAACTCCCTATCGAACCGGGTACGAGCGCGGGGAGCATCACCAACGGAGGCACGACTTGGGTATCCACACGGGCAATGCAATCGCCACGCGACACCGTAAGCTCGACAGCCTCAACGCGGGCTCGGTAATCCTCGACGTTCACGGGCACGCCTGGCAATATGACGGGCTCTACTGGTACCGCGCATACGGAGACAGCAGCATGGTCGCGACATGGGATCTCGCCCAAACCGCGGGCGCTGTCTTCGTCGTCCACTCTGCACCGAAGCGGCGCGGCATCAGCTTTGAACATCAAGGGTAAACGGAGGCACACGATGGGCTGGAAGCACCAATGCAGGCAGCCCGGGAACTTCCGCATCTGGGCACGTCGTGCACGTGGTGGAGCTCTCTGGGCATGCCGCTGCGGCACATGGTGGCAACTTCGGCGCCGCTCCATCATCCCCGGGCACTCGCACTGGGAATGGCGACTAGACGAAGACCCGGCACCAGCCAGCGAGGGCCACCGCGAGAGCGACACCTACACGTCGACAGAACTCGCGCCAGGCCACTACCGTGACGACGGCGAACGCTACATCCCTGAGATACAGCTCGGGTTCCAGAGGGAGCAGCAATGAGCGTCCACACGAAGGCCGCACTTGAGGCAGCTATCCGCGACCACATCGCAGACGAACACGACGGGTCACTGGCCGCGTCATGGGTAGTGGTCACCGAGCGCGTACCGCTCGATGGTGATGACGGCTATTCCCACGTCGTAGACATCGTCCCAGACGGGCAATCTTCCGTCACCACGATGGGCCTTGCGTACTTCGTCGCACAACAACGCTCAGTAGGGATCACCAATGGTGGCTAACGATCGCACCTGTACCGACTGTGGTGCCGTCTACCCGTCTACCCGTGCCGCTCTCCTCTGCTGTGACGAGGAATACCGCGGCGACCGATACACCGAGAGGGAACGATGAGCGTGGCATTCAACGAGGTCAGACTCACGCGCAAGGGCATCACCTTCGATGACATAGTGCTACCTGGCGCAGCGGTCGGCACAGAGGCAAGGGTGGATAGGTATGGGCCTGACCTTCACAAGGTCACCTTCAGCGTGTACACCCAGTCGGTAGACATTGCGCCTGATCCAATGTACGGATGCAACGTCGAGGTACATGACCACGACGAAGCCAACCAGTAGGCAGGGGCACAGCATGGCATGGGCCACCTCACGCAGACGTACCCAACTCCCACCCGACTGGCCAGACCTCAGGCGACAAGCCAAGGCCAGAGCACACGGCATCTGCGAACACCACACCAACAGTGTCCGCTGCACCAACCAAGGCACAGAGCTACACCACACCGGAGACAACACAGACCACCGCCTCGAAGTACTCGAATGGATCTGCCGCGACTGTCACCGCACCGAAACACAACGACAAGCACGCGAGGCACAAACAGCCCGCTACACCACAGCACGCAAACGCACCCCCGAGACCCACCCCGGCAGCATCAGCTGACCACCCGGGGGGACTCCCCCACACGCCGCCCAAAGGACCGACGGGGCTAGCAATCACGGATTTGCGTGCGGAAAAGTCATTTTTTTCAGGCTCTGAGAGCGGCTGAGAGGGCCGTTCGAGGAGCCTTTTGTGTCCCAGGTGGACGCGTTCACCCCAGGAGGGTTCATGGCTGCGAAGAAGACTGCTGGGCCTCAGTTCGCGAGTGCTGATGCGCGTGAGTTGTGGTCTGAGACGACTGAGACTTACGCGATGGCGGCTCATGAGAAGCTCATTTTGAAGGGCGCGTGTAGTGCGCTCGACAAGATAGCTGCTCTCGAGGATGAGCTTGAGGGTGCTGACCTGATGTCGAAGGGGTCGATGGGGCAGGATGTCGCGAACCCGTTGTTGGGTGAGCTTCGGCAGACTCAGGCGGCGTTTGATCGCGCGATGAAGCAACTTGCTCTCCCTGATGTTGATGGTGAAGATGCTGGCGCGTCTCGCTCGAGCTCTGCTCGCGAGGCTGCTGCTGCACGCTGGGGGACGTAATGGCTCGGCTGCGTGGCTCTACGAAGCATGACGAGTCAGCAGCGATCCTTGCCTATTATCGGGAGCTCGTGTCGCGGCCATATGTGGCGCCGGAGTTGCAGTATGACCCGGTGAAGATCGGGCCTTCTTGGCTGCTTGATGGTGACCGGTTCGTTTTGCCTGAGCATTCGATCGGGTGGGACGGTCTCGTGTTTGCCGGCGAGAAGATGCAGCTGAAGCGTGGCGAGCCGTGGAAGTTCACGGCTGAGCAGGCGCGCTTGTGGCTGTGGTGGTACGCCGTCGACGCGTCGGGGCAATTCGTGTTTGACCGCGAGGGCGTGATTCAGCGTCTCAAGGGCTGGGGTAAAGATCCGTTCGCCGCGGTGATGCTCGGCACTGAGCTCGTTGGCCCGTGTCGTTTCGCGGAGTTCGATGGTGGTCGCGCGGTCGGGACTGATGAGCCTGATGCGTGGGTGCAGATTGCTGCGGTGACGCAGGAGCAGACGAAGAACACCATGCGGTTGTTTCCTCGCCTGTTCACCGATGATGCGAAGCGTGAGTTCAAGCTGCAGATCGGCAAGGAGCAGATCTACGCACTCGGAGACCAACGATTCTTGCAGGCACTCACGTCGAACCCGGCACCGCTTGAGGGCGGCAGGGCGACGATGGTGCTCCTGAACGAGACGCACCACTTCCTTGCGAACAACAACGGCCTCGAAATGTATGACGTGATCGAGCGCAACAGTACGAAGTCGTCAGATGGTGCGGCCCGTGTGCTGCACATCACGAACGCGTACGACCCGGGCATGGACTCGCTCGCGGAGCGCACACGTCAGTCGTGGGAGCTGTCCCAGGGCGAGGAACGCAAGAACATGCTGTCCGGCCTCATGTACGACTCACTCGAGGCCCCACCTGAAGCGCCTCTCACGCCCGAGGATGCACCCGAGGTGGTGCGGGGTGTGCGTGGCGATTCGGTGTGGCTGAGCCTAGACCGTATTCAGAAGTCAATCCTGGATCCGCGTAACCCTCCGTCTCGTTCGCGCCGGTTTTGGTACAACCAGATCACTGCGAACGAAGAGTCGTGGATGGATCCGATCAAGTGGGATCAGCAGGCTGCTGCGGAGCTCGCGTTTAAGGACGGCGATGAGATTGTCATGTTCTTCGACGGGTCTAAGTCTGACGACGCGACCGCGTTGGTCGGTGTGCGGGTTGCGGACGGGTTCATTCAGGCTCTGGGGTTGTGGCAGGCGCCGCCTCAGAAGCGCCGTGGTGAGTGGGTGGCGCCTCGTGGCGAGGTGTCGCAGCGTGTTCGTGCACTGTTCAAGCAGTACCGGGTTGTGGGGTTCTGGGGTGACCCTTCCCACACGAAGGAAGACGGCACGCTGGATCTGTTCTGGCAGCCGCTGATTGACGAGTGGCATCGCGAGTTCTCGTCGAAGCTCACGCTGTGGGCGTCCACGCAGCATTCGATTGCGTGGGACATGTCGAACACGTCGAGCAGTGGCAAGGGCAAGTTGTTTGTGCCGGCTGCTGAGGCGTTCGTGGAGTCGATCGAGAACCGCGAGCTCGTGCATGACGGGTCTGCGGAGCTAGCCCGGCATGTGAAGAATGCTCGTCGTTTCCCGACGAGGTTCGGTGTTTCTCTTTCGAAGGATGGGCCGGAGTCGCCCAGGAAGGTCGACCTCGCTGTGTGCGCGGTCGGTGCGACGTTGATGAGGCGTCAGCTGCTCAATAGTGGCAAGCGTAGCCTCGGGAAGATCTGGTGACCATGAAGCAGAAGCAAGTTGTTGAGCTCGCGACTGAGGTACTCATACCTGAGTGGAAGAAAGAGCGCGAGTTTCAGGCGCGGCTAGAGGCGTGGGCGAAGGGCAAGCATGAGCGGCCATACCGTCCGCGTGAGGTGAACGATGAGTACGAGGCCATCGAGGACCGGTCGAAGGTGCCTCTGCTGGGGCTGATCGTCCGCATCTTCGGGCAAGGGCTCGAACTCATCGACTACACGCCTGGCGATGCGGGCATGAAGGATGAGCTGTGGCGCATCTGGACTGCGAATCAGATGCCGTCCCGGCAGAAGCGCCTCTGGAAGGCGGCGTTCACTGGCGGTATCGGGTACGCCCTCGCGCTGCCCGGTGAGCCGGTGCCCCAGATCAAGCTCTACTCCCCGAAGAACATGATCGCCGTCTACCAGGACGCCGAATATGACGAGTGGCCGATGTATGCGGCCGAGGGGACACCAGCGAACAAGTCAGGGTTCCACTTCCGGGTTTTTGATGACGAGAACGTGTACACGCTCGGCATGAACGCTGAGGGTGGCAAGGTCGAGTTCATCACGGAGGAAGCTCACGGCGCCGGTGTCGCCCCTGTGGTGCGGTTTGCTGGCGAGGTCGACACTGAGGGAGCTGTTGAGGGTGAGGTTGAACGCCTCATCCCGATTCAGTCCGCGATTGATCAGGCAAAGTTTGATCAGCAAATGACGCAGACGTTCTCGAGCTTCAAGATTCGGTACGCGACCGGCATGGCCTCACCCGACAACGACGAGGACCGGGAGCGGGTAAAGCTCGTCCTGGCTCAGGACCGCATCTTGCTGTCGGAGAATCCAGAGTCAAAGTTCGGCACGCTCGACGGCACCGACCTCCTCGGATACATCGAGTCAGGTAAGGCGTCGAAGCAGGAACTCGCGACAGTCGCCCAGGTCTCCCCGAAGGCCATTGTTGGCGCTCAGGCGAACACCGCTAACGGGGCTGAGGCGCAGGCCGCTGACGAAGCTTCCACGATGCGCAAGCTCTCGGACTTCGAGACGGTGTTCTCGCCGGCGATCGGGCAGCTGTTCCGCCTCACCGGCTCTCTCGCCGGTATCGAACGCGCGGCCAGCGATTATGCAGGGCGATGCACCTGGCGTGATTCGGAGATCCGTTCGCTCGCACAGATCGCTGACGCGGTCGCGAAGCTCGCAGACGATCGTCTGGGCATCCCGCGCGAGGCGCTGTGGGAAATGCTGCCAGGCGTCACCCATGAGAAGGTCGCTGCGTGGAAGTCGTACGAGGGGGACGCGTTCGCGGAACTCTTGAACGGGATCGGGCGAGGTGGGGCGAATGCTGACAGCCGAGCTTAGAGCTGAACAGCAGCGCATCGCTGAACGGGCAACCGCTGAAATGCTGTCCCTGTTTGGGGCGCTGCAGTTCAAGGACGTGGATGCGACCGCGCCGGCGTTCATTGAAGCGTCGGTGTCGGTCGCTGACCGGTACCACCGTGAAGCGTCAGCGCTCGGCGGGGACATGTACTTGTCGATGCGTCGTGATGCTGGCGTTGCTGGTCATTTCACGGTGGCGCGGCCTGAGTTTGATGATGTGCAGCTGCGACGCGATCTGATCATCCTCGGCCCTGTCTCTGCGAAAAAACTCATGGGCCAGGGCGTCAGGATCCGTGATGCCGCAAAATCGGTGTTCACGCTCACCTCAGGCAGGGTCGCTACTGCGGCTTTGGCTGGCTCACGCGACACAATCTCCCGCTCCACTAATGCCGACCAGCAGGCAATCGCCTATGCGCGGCAGCCCGCATCTGGGGCGTGCGATTTCTGCATGCTCATGGCGGAAAACACGTACACAGATGCCTACTCGGCGATGTACTCGTTGGGCACACGTAAGCGGGCGAAAGCGCCACAGCCGATGGGGTCTAAGTTTCACGACCATTGCCGGTGCACCTTGCTGCCCTTGTTCGCCGGGCAGATCGCTCCTGGAGCGCGTGACCGACAGGCTTTTCTTGCCGAGTGGGCTGCTGCATCACATCAGGGGCAAGGTTTCCGAGAATTCGTTGAACAGAAGCAAGGCTTCTCGCTCAGCAAATAACAGCTTCCCGGCAAGGGGCCGGGTCTAGTCACAGGAGGGCTAACACTATGGCTGAAGAGCCGCACATTGAGGAAGAGACCGTCGAGGATGAGACGCCCGAAACGGTCGAGGAAGAGCAGCCCGAGGCAGAACCGAAGCCGTTTGACGGCGAGTTCGATGCCGAGCGGGCTCGCCGCACGATCGACACGCTGCGTGGCGAGGTGCGCGAACTGAAGAAGCAGAAGGAAGCGCCGGCTGATGACCCCGAGAAGGGGCAGCTGAGCGTCGAGAACCTGCAGCTTCGAGTCGCGCTCGAAACTGGCCTCACCGCGAAGCAGGCGAGTCGCCTGCGCGGCGCCACTCGTGAGGAAATGCTCGATGACGCTCACGACCTGTTCGAGGCGTTCGCGCCACGTCGGGAAGAGCCGAAGTCGCAGCAGCCACGCCCCCGCCTCAGGGGCGGCGCAAAGCCGGAGGAAGAGCCGGAGCTGTCCGCGAAAGACATCGCGGCCAACATCCGTCTCTAACTCGTTCAACCATCCGTCGAAGCCGTCCAATATGGGCGGCTTTTCGTATTTCTAAGGAGGAAAGATGGCTCACATCTTCCAGAAGGCAGAAAAGATTGCAGGTACCGCTCTCGGTATCCTGCAGCGTCAGATCCTGCTCCCCTCGCTCTTCCCGGAGCGTCGCGGGATCACCGATTTCAAGGGCGCGAAGGGCGATGTGATCAACATCAAGCGCCCCGCAATCCTGAAGGCCCGCGATGCAGGCTTCCGTTCGCGCAACGCGCTCGTGATGGATGACCTTCTCACCTCGCGGATCCAGGTGAAGCTGTCCGAGTACCCGTACTCGGGTGTCTCGCTCTCTGATGAGGAGCTCACGCTCGACATCGAGAACTTCGCACAGGAGGTCACCGCGCCGCAGACCGCCGCGATCGCGCGCTACTTCGAGGATGGCATCGCCAAGACCCTCAAGGGTGCGACCTATGTCCACACGGTCGACTTCAACGGCCTCGCTGACGATCCCCGTAAGGTAGCGATCCAGGCACGCAAGAAGCTGAACACGAGCGAGGTTCCCGCCGCCGGCCGCTACTGGCTCGTCGGCGCGGACGTGTCGGCTGCGATCGCGTCGTTCGGCAAGCTCCTCGATGTCGACACTTCGGGGCTTCCCGAGGCAGTCCGTGAGGGTGTCGTGGGACGTCTCGCAGGGTTCACCATCGTCGAGTCGAACGCTCTCGCGCCGACGGACTCGTACTTCGTGCACAGTTCGGCGCTTGCGCTCGCCTACGTCACCCCGGTGGCTCCGAAGGGCGCAACGTCGGCTGCTGTCGCGGCAGAGGGCGGGCTCGCTGTCCGTCAGCTGTTCGACTACGACGCGAATGCGCTCGCTGACCGATCGATCCTGTCGGTCTTCACCGGCGGCGCCGTGGTCACCGACCCAAAGCTAAAGGCTGATGGCACGGTGCAGGTCACCGGTGGTGAGGTCGTGATGGAGTTCATCCGCGCCGTCAAGGTGAACTACAGCGAGGTCGAGCCGCCCGCCGGTACCGGGGAGTAGGCATGTCAGCCCCGCTGGTAGCGACGGCGTCGCTCGCGTCTTGGCTGGGGCTGACCTTCGATGAGGGCGACACTGCTCGGGCGGGCACCGTGATCCAAATGATCTCGGGGTTCGCTCGAGCAGAGTCCGGCAAGTCTGACTGGACTGTTGAGACGGTCCCGGAAGATGTTGCTCTCATCGTGTTGCTCGCGTCCGTGCGGGCATGGTCAAACCCTGACCTGAAGACTTCAGTCACCCATGACGATGTGACACGTCGGTGGGAGTCAGGCACGTTCTTCGATGAAGCGCAGTTGCGTGTGCTTCGGAAGTATCGTCCTGGCACTGGTGGTGGCCTGTCGTCAGTTCAGTTCACGACACCCTCGGCTGCGTACGCGCAGAAGACGGCGTTTTTCGATGTTGAGGGCGGACGCCCGGTTGGGATGTACCGTGGGCGCGGATATTGACCTTGTGATGGCCCGGCGAGAAGCCGAACGGCGCATGAGGGAAGTCGTGACCGTTGGCGAGGAGAGAATGGTCAGGCCCCCTGGCGGGTTCGACGCAGAGCGGGTACTTACCCCGGTGTACGAGGGTCGGGCACGGGTGAAATTCCCTTCAGCTTCGGCTTACGCCGCGTCGCCTGCAGGCCAGCAGGTAGCGATCACCAACATTGTGTTGTCTGTCCCGTCAGGGTCGCCAGTGTTCCCTCCTGGGCTCGTTGTCCGTGTCGATTCCTCAGCTGACGACCCCGCCCTCGTTGGGCGACGGTTCCGCATTAAGGGGCCGGCACAGGCGGGCCAGACCACTGCGCACCGATACCCGGTGACGGAGGAATCATGAGCGATGACCTTGACAGCTTGATCCACGATTTGGGCGAGTTCCCCAAGCACGCGGGCAGGTTTGTGGAGTCTGCGCTCAAGCGCACAGCGCAGGGCATGAAAGAGGATTGGCAAGACCTCTCGAAGGGGCCCTCCGGCGGGCACGCGAAGCGGTACCCGCACGCGGTCGACTACGACATCACAAAGTCGGAGTTTCCGCATTTCTCTGCTGAGGTTGGCCCGAACTTGGGCCGCTCGCAGGGCTCGCTTGGCATCCTTGAGGAAGCCAACGGTGGGGTGAAGTCTGCCCCGCAGAACCTCCGCGCGAGTGTGGTGCGTGCGAACGAGACAGACTTTGTTCGCGGCATGGAGAAAGCTCGTGAAGACGCGCTACGGAGGGCTGGCCTGTGATCGCTGAATGGGAAGCAACCAAAGCTCTGCTTGAGTCTGTCGGATTGCATGGGCGTGTGAGAGACGCCCCAACGGACGATAAGGGCGAAGTGGTGCGTGCTGACTACGTGGTGCTCTATGGTGCTGGCCCTGACGAGCTCACTGATGGCCGGTATGGGACGATCCCGCGCCCGGATTCTGATGCAGAGTACGAGTTCTGTGTGCGTGGCGTTTCTGATGACCCCGGGGTGGTGCGTCTCCTGATGGAGAAAGTGCTGCTCACGGTTGGGCGGAAGCCTGTGGTTCCGGGGCGGCGCGCTGACCCGGTGACTGTCTCGTTTGAGAAAGCGAAAGTTGATAACTCGGTGTCGCCGCCGCTGCATTTTCAGGATGCGTGGCTCAAGTTCACTTCGAGGAGGGGCTGAATGGCGAAGTTCATTCGTGTGGAGTCGCTGGTGACTGGTCACCAGTTCGACATTCATGAGGATCAGTTCGACGAGGCCGCGCATAAGCGGGTCAAGTCGAAGCGGTATCCGCCGTCGGGGCGGGTGCGGCGCACAAAGTTCAGGGCCGGCAGAGTGCCGGCCCTTTCTGTTTCCCCGGTCGGGGAGGAAGGAGCGACCGATGTCGCGAGTAATTCCGAAGGCGATTAAGACCGCCGGCACCCGACGGGTGCTCTTCGTGCCTGGTGGCGTGGAGGACAAGAAGGCCATCAAGAAGACCGAGGTTGACTCGGCAAAGAACGTGTCGTGCTATCTGACGCAGTTCAACCAGACCGCGGATCAGGCAGCGATTCAGGATCGCCGCTACTGCTCCTCGCAGGTGTTCGAGATCCCGGGCGAGAAGACGAAGAGCCTCGAAGTGTCGTACACCTTCAACCTTGCTGAGCCGACCGAAGACGAGGCCCGCATTGCCCTCAAAGCGGGCACCCGCGGCACGATCATCCGGTTCCTGCAGAAGGACGAGGATGACGACACGTTCGCCGCCGAGGACTGGTACGACGCCGTCGACATCGAGTGCGGTGAGCAGATGGTGATCGATGGCGAGGACAACGCGCTGGATCGCATCAAGCAGAAGATGTTCATCCAGTCCGAGTGGGAGCCGTTCGCTCAGCTCGTCGCCTAACTAACTCCCGGGGGTGGGTTGCCCACGAGCCTGCCCCCGGGCTCTCTTCTTTCTTTCGTGGTTTCGTGGATGGAGATTTGTGATGTCGTTGAAGTCGAAGCTGAAAGCTCGGAAGCCGGAGTACCTGGATCTCGTGTTTTGCATGGATCGGCCGCTGCTGAAGGAGCTGGAGCAGGCCCGAACGGAGCACGCCGAGGCCGCAGCGGAGCGGCTGTCGGTTCCGAAGAGCCCGGCGGTGAAGGCGTTGGAGAAGGCTGTCGCTGATGCGTCAGTGACGCTGCGCGTGTCGTCATTGCCGTGGGAGGCGTACAACGATCTGATGCTCGAGCATCCTGCGCGCGAAGGGCATGACGAGCAGTTCAACTCGTCCACGTTCTATGCGGCGGCGGCGAAGGCGACCGCTGAGGAAGTGACGGCGAAGAGCACTGTCCCGATTCCTGAAGAGGATTGGGAAGAGTTCGCCGCTGGGCTCACTGATGGTGAGTATGACCGTCTCGCGGGTGCGGTGATCGCGGTGAACCGCAACACTGCGACGGTGAATATTGCCCCTTTAGCGTAAGGCTCCGCTCTGACAGTCGGCTGTTGCGGGATCTTCGGATTGCTTCGCAGATGAAGATCCCGCCGAGCAAGCTGTGGGGTAGAGAGCCTGAGCGTCGCATCGTCCCTGATGGTGACGGGTGGCGTGTGGAAGAGGGTGCTGAGTACACGAAGCAGGATTACGAGCTCCTCGCTGCGTTGCATGAGTACGAGGCGTCGATCGATTCGCACGGCTTCCCGCTCGAGGAGTCGATGTCGGTTGGTGCTGACCCGTTGAATCCGAAGGGCACGCACCGGTATGAGGCTCGGCCGATTCGGAACTGGGCTGATGATGCGGTGGAGCAGGCGCAGAAAGATCCACGGTACTCGGGAGAGAACTCCTCTTCAGCCCGAAAATGGCGCGTCTTCAAGGTTCCCCGCTAGGAATCGAGCTTCTCGAAGATCAATGTATGCGGCCCATACTTGCCGTCCGCTTGGTGCTCCAACTTGTAGCCACGCTCTTTGGCGCCAATGACGACAGTCTCGTATTTCAGGGACTGCATGTTGATTTTGAACGTCACGGTTGGCTCGCCGTTGAACGCTTTGTCGAGGATCTGCGCGGAATTCGCCTCGGCAGACTTCTGCGATTTGTTCGTGCCCAAAAGCACGAAAAACCCGAACAGCCCGAAGGCCGCAAGGCCCAGCAGCACTAGTCCAATCATGCCCCGATCATATCGGGGCATTTCTCTTTTGTGGGGTGAATTCCATTGGCCGATCGGATTGTGAAGATCAAGCTTGACGCCGATGCGTCTGGAGCAGTTAAAGGGTTTGGGGCGCTGCGCGACGCGGCTTCCGAGGCCAAGACGAAGATGCATGAGTCTGCGCGCTCACAGAGGCAAGAGTGGTCAACGGTCGGGGCAGGCCTGACCGCTGTTGGGGTTGCTGTCACTGGTGTCGGTATCGCAGCCCTGAAGACGGGCATCGAGTACAACACGCTCCAGCAGACAACGCGTGCCGCTTTGTCGACGCTGCTCGGCTCGGCTCAGGCCGCGAACGCGCAGATGGACAAGCTGGACGCCTTCGCCCGTAACTCGCCATTCTCGAAGCAGACTTTTATCTCCGCTCAGCAGCAGATGCTGGCTTTCGGCATCGAGACGTCGAAGGTGATCCCTTACCTCGATTCAGTGCAAAACTCTGTTGCTGCGATGGGCGGTTCGAACCAGCAGATCACCGAGATTGCATTCATCATGTCTCAGATTTCGGCGGCATCGAAGATCACTGGGCAGGACTTGATGCAGTTCGGTCAGCGGGGCATCAACGCTGCGGAGCTGATCGGTTCTCAGATTGGCAAGACCGGAGCCCAGATCCGGCAAGACATTACCGCGGGCACGCTCGACGCGGATAAGGCGCTTGATGCGCTCGCGGCTGGCATGCAGTCGAAGTTCGGTGGAGCGGCCGCGAATGTGAAGAACACGTTCTCCGGGGCGATGGATCGTGTGAAGGCTGCTTGGCGCGATTTCGCTTCGGAGCTCGCCCGACCGTTGGTGGATCCGAATGGCGGCGGCGCCCTCGTAGATCTCCTCAACTGGGCTGCTGACGCGATGCGAGCTTTTGAAGCTCTCCCCGGCCCGGTGAAGGGCACAGTTTCTGCGCTCACAGGGCTTGCCGGCGGAGGGGCGCTTGCAGCAGGCACGTTCATGCTTGCTCTGCCAAGGATTCTCGAGTTCAAGGACGCGCTAGCAGCACTTGGAGGGGTGTCTGGCATCGCCAAGGGTGGGTTGGCTCAGGTCACGAATTTCCTGACTGGGCCCTGGGGCATTGCGCTCGCTGCTGCAGCCGCTGTCGTCACGGTTCTTGCGATCGAAAACGCAAAGCTGTCTTCCCAAGCGCGTGAGCTCTCCGAGACACTCGACGAATCCACGGGAGCGATCACCGCAAACTCGAAGGCTTGGGCTGCGAACCAGCTCCAGCAAGACGGGGTGCTCTCAGCGGCAAAGCGTCTCGGCATTAGCGCGTCGGATATGACCGAGGCTTGGCTTGGAAACGCTGACGCAGTCGAGAAGGTCACTGATCGGATCAGCCGGTTCTACAACGACACCGATTTCCGTCTTGAGAACATCGAAGGAAACGACCGGTGGTTCAAAGATCTTGGTGTGCTCAATGGTGCGCTTGATGGGAGCAATAAGGTTCTCTCCGAAGCGAAGGTGCGTCACAACGAGCTCGCCGAGGCGACTGCTGAAACTGATGAAGCGACGGGGGCTGCAGCGGGTAGCGTCGACAGGGCATCTGCATCGTTCGCCGATGCGTCGTCTCAGTCGCAGGAGCTTGAAGCTTCCCTCAGGGCATTGCTGGAGACGTACAGCGAGCTGAATGGGCTTGGGCAGTCTGCGGAGCAGACCAACGCTTCGTTGCAGAAGTCGTTCTCGAAGCTGCAGGAGTACGTCGCGAACGCGCAGGCCGGCGTGGACGGGTACTCCCGATCGCTTGATGGGTCAACCCTTGCTGGCGCGTCGAACCGGGCGATGCTGGCCGACCATGCCGCAGATGTGGAGAAGGACGCTCAAGCACAGTTTGACCTCGAGTCGAAAACGCTTGGTGCTGCTGCGGCGGCGGATAACTTCGCTGCACGTCTCAATGCTGGCCGGAAGCAGATCTATGACACCGCGCTCGCGCTGACAGGGAACGCGCAGGAGGCGCAGAAGCTCACTGACAAGCTCCTCGCGGTACCGGATTCGAAACAGATCCAGGTGCTGTTGCAGGGCGCGGCGGAAGCGGAGCAGAAGATTGACTCGGTCGCGTACAAGCTCAGCCTGATCCCTTCTGTGGTGAAGACAGAGATCCGCACCATGGAAACCCTCGTGTACAGCGAGGAAGGTCTGAAGAAGAAGTATGGGTCAGGAAAGGCGAACGGCGGAACGGTCGGGTTAGCCCAGGGCGGCACCATCCCGGGCTACGCGAATGGTGACACTGTCGGCTTCGGTGGTGGCGTCCGTGGCGGCACCGTGTGGGGTGTGGGGACTGCGAAGTCTGACTCGGTCAACGTGGACCTCTCCGCTGGCGAAGAAGTCATCCAAGAGCCGTACGCGTCACTCAACAGGCCCCTGTTGAAAGCCATCAACCGGGGCCAGCTCACCGAGTCGATGTTGCAACCGCAGGTGTTTGTTGTGCAGCAGCAATCAGCTGACACGCCGCTCATCGGCGGGAACGTGCAATTCGTCTCCTCCGGCAATCTGCATTCCGACGTAGGGACAGTCACGCACGCTCTGCGCGCACTCGGGCGAGGGGGAAAATATGTGGGTTCTCGATGACGGGGACAAGCAGCTCATGCTGACCTGCAAATTCGAAGGCATCGGCCTGACTCGCCCACCAGAGGTGGGCACTGTCGAGATCGAAACCGACGACCAATCACTCCCCCGCGCCGATGGCATCGTGATGGGCGAAGACTTCTACGGGGCGCAGACGGTGAGCTTTGACTTATCGCTGCGCCCCGAACAGGGGAAGCCTGTCGCTGACCTTCTTGGCGAGTTGCGTCACTTCTGGCGCGCACCCTCGCACCGAAACGTTGGCGGGAAAACAGTTGAGCTTCGCTCCCCTAGCGGGCGGTCAACATTTGGTCGGCCACGCCGGTTCTCCCCTAACCGGGACAACGAGAAGCATGACCACATCACGGTGGATGCCGACTTTGAGTCAGTTTCTGACCTCTGGTTCGGTGCTTCGGGGAGTGCGCTGGTGTCGCTCGTGCCCCCGCTAGGGCGCGGTTTGGTGGCTCCGCTTGTGGAACCGCTCACAATTCAGGGGGCCGCGCAGAACGCGCAAGGCTTCACTGTCGGGGGTGAGGAGCCCGCATACCCGGTCATCGTGTTTCGTGGCCCGATCACGAACCCGTCGCTGCATGGTGACGGGTGGGTGGTGAGGGTGCGGGGCACGCTCGCCTACGACGAAACGTTGACGGTGGACACTCGCCCGTGGGTGCGGTCGCTCAGCCTGAACGGGCGCCCGGTCGCTGGCATGTTGATGCCGTCTTCATCCAGGCTCCGGGACGTGACCTTGTCCCCTGGGTTTCATAGCGTGCAGCTACGAGGTACTGACATCACGGGCACGGCTTCTGCCCTGATCTTGTGGCGTGAAGCGCACGCCGCGTTCTAACTCTTTCTCTCTTGTTTTTGGCCCCTTTCCTGGGGCTTTTGTTGTTTGGAGGCTCTTGTGGCTGTTGATCCTGTGCCGTGGTTTATTCAAGCGCCGGCGGAGCACTCCGCTGAGGTGGCGCGCACGCTCGCATATCAAGCGATTGGTGGGAAGGAAGGCCTTGCCCGTGCTGGGGATCTGATCGTTCGCGCGCTGCCTGTCCCTGGCGGTGCAGTGCAGGTGCTGCCAGGTGCTGCGGGGATCCTGAACCGGGGCTCCGGGGGTGGCGGGCAGGCCTACGTCGGCCGTGTGGGTGCAGCGGTGACTGTGCCGATCGCGGCGACTGGGTCTGGTGGGGGCAGGTCAGACCTCATCGTGTTCCGGGTCGATGATCCCCAGTACGGGGGCCAAACACCTGACTCACCCGTCGAGGGGCCTTACATTCGCCTCGACGTTGTGTCTGGGGTGAACGTTTCGGTGACCCGCGTGCAGGATGTGCCTGGGCATGAAGCAGATTCCGCGGTCACGCTCGCACGGGTTGATCTGCCAGCGTCGACTGGCACCGTGACCGACGCGATGGTCACTCCCCTCGCGACAGTGGCAAGCCCTCGGCGGGAAGAGTCCGTCTTCGCCCGCCCCCGCATTGCCGCCGACGACACCCCCGAACGAAACCTGACAGCATCTGTTGGGACTGGAGGCGAGTTTTTCCCCGGCGGAGGCGGCGTTGCAAACGAGTTCCAGGTAGTCATTCCTGAATGGGCTGCCTACGCGGTGATCGATGCCTCCTGGCTCAGCATCTACTACGGGGCAAACCGCAACCCGTTTGGTGACTATTGGCTTGAGTTCGGAGACGAGTACCGTCCACACACCTGGCCGAACAAGCAGCAGTTCGAGTTTGCGACACAGCACTTTTCGTTCAACGCACCACTGACGGCGGACGAGAAGACGACGAATTGGCTCCTCATGGACACTGTTCCCATCGCCGAGAAGCTCCGCGGAAAGCGTGCCACGTTTGCGTTCAAAGCGGGATACGGCAACAGCCCAGGGGCTGGGTCGGTGTGGATGAACTCACAAGGCGGACTGGGGTGCCGCATCACCTTTGTGGAGCAACTCATCGCCGCGAATCTAGCGTAGGAGGAGCGCATGCGCTATCTGGCTCAACGCCCGTCCGGGGAGTTCGTCCACACAGACATCCCCCTCGTTGACGCCTCACCGACGTGGGAGCTGTCCGGCCCGGGAGGGCTCGACGGGTATCTTGCACCTGATGTGGGCGAAGCGATCGCTTGGGACGGGCACCCGGTCATTGACGAATGGGGCACCATCATCCACCTCGAGCAGGACGGCCTGATCCGGGGGTCTTGGGATGTGGAGCGTGTCGACTATGTTGGTGCCCGCCTGAAAGTTGAATGCCGAGGCGTCGCCGGCTACCCGGCTGGCCTTGTTGCGCGAGTAGATTGGTCACTCATCCAGGTCGACCCGGCGCAGGTGTTCCGTGACCTGTGGGCGCACGTCCAGTCTTACCAGGACGGGAACCGTAGGGTCACCGTCGTGGGTGAGACTCCTGTGCGCATCGGAACCGATGAACGTACTGTGGATTTCACCACCGGCGCCGGCGAGCACGTGTCTTTCACTGCTGGGCCGTACCGGATCTCCGAAGCAGACGCGACCGACGTGGGGCGAGAGCTCGACTCACTCGCAGCAGACACCCCGTTCGACTTCACCACGCACTCGTCTTGGAATGCTGACCAGTCGGACGTGCTGCATGAGATTCGCATCCACTACCCCAAAGCCGGTAGGCGCAGGCACGACCTGGACTTCATCCAGGGAGACAACATCACCTCCGTAGTGCCCCTTGAGGGCAGTGGTGACGTGTGGGCTTCTGAGGTTCTCGGCATCGGGGCAGGTGAAGGAAAACTGGCACTCCGCCGATCCATGGGGAAGGTGTCACACCGGCTCCGCCGAACCCGGGTAGTCGAGGCGAAAGATGTGAAGTCAGCGGCTCGCCTCGACCGCATCATCGCCGATGAATACGCCTCGATCGCCCCAGCCCCTGGAGTCGATTCGATCCGTGTTCGGGATCATCCCAACGCCCCTATCGGGGCATGGCAGCTCGGTGATGAAATCCTCATCCAGACCGTGCAACCGCATCTGGGCGACTACCAGGGCTGGCACCGAATTGTGGCGTGGACATGGCTGCCAGAGGGCGGCGCAGAGATCGAGGTGAGGCGCGTATGACTGATCCGGACGTGAAAGCACTTGCGCGTGAGATTCATCGACTGAAGGAGCAAGTCGCGTCTCTGTCAAGGGTGCGTCAGCTCACCGCTTCTTCGATCCCGATCACGGTGGATAGTGACGACGGGCCTGTGTCAATTGATGTGCCGCTCACGGCGGGGGTGTCCCAGGGTGTGCAGGCTGCGACTGATTCGAAGTATGCGAAAGAACTCGCAGAGCAGCTCGAGGCTGAGCTTGGCCCCCTCGCGGGGCAGGTGCAGGAAGCTCTCGCTGAGGCAGAAGCAGCGCTCGCGGCTGCAGGGCTTGCCCGGTCGGAAGCTGCGCAGGCAGTCGCCGACGCGGCGGCCGCGTCTGCCGAGGCCGCACAAGCCGTCGCTGATGCTCTTGCTGCGACAGAGCTTGCAGAAGGCGCCGCGCCATCATGGGCGGTCACCGACCCCGAGGCTTCGGATGCGGCAGGGAAACCCGTGGGGGCGATCTGGTATGTGCGCGACAGTGCCGGCCGTGTGCTTCGCATGTGGGAACTCACCTCATTCGGGTGGGTGAATCGGCCGTTCGATGAGACAGCGATACCGCAGGTTGCGATCGGCTCCGGCACCTACGGCGCCCTCGCGGGCGACCGTCTTGTCGCCAAGTCGGTGACAGCAGCGCAGATCAAAGCGCTCGCAATCACCGCAGCGGAGCTTGCCGCAGGGGCGGTCACAGCGGTAAAGATCGCCGCGAACGCGGTCACCGCTGAGAAGATCAACGCTGGCGCGGTTTCCACCGACAAGCTATCCGCTTTGGCCGTCACCGCAGAAAAGATCGCGGCCGGCGCCATCATTGCGGACAAGATCGCCGCCGGCGCGATCACCACCGCGAAGCTCGCTGCGACCGCGATTGACGGCATGACCATCACGGGCGCCCTGATCCGCACCGCCCCCAGTGGGCAACGAGTGCAGTTGGATGTTCTTGGCCTCCGAACGTTTAATGCGGATGGTCTGGAGACGGGAGTTCTCTCTGCCGGGGATGGTGGCTTCGATCTTCGCGGAGGAGCCACCTGGCGTGCTGCGAACATCGACCTTGGGTTCGCAAGAATCCGTCCCCCTTCTGAGAGGGACGGAGCGTCAATCGACTTGGTGCGAGGTGCCGCCCGGCTCTACTTGGGGGTTGAAGACTCCCCCTCTCTTGGCCCGTTTTCGTCGATCAGCTCCCCAGGGTCGGGCATTGAAATTTCTGCAACTCGCCAGATTTCAGCACGAACTGCAGGGGACCTGTACTTTTTGTCCAGTGCGGGAAAGGCAGAGATCGCCAGCCCTGGGGGCATCGTGCTCAACGGCCCAGTCGACATGAAACAACGCCCAGCAACACTTGTGGGGAAGCAGATCGCAGTCGAAAGACTGCACCGCCTCGCGTCAACAGAATCTGACTCGCTGGGCGGCATCGTGAACGAAGCGATGGTGCCCAAGATGTCCGTCCAGTTCGCTCTGCCCGAACCCGCCCAGGTGCGTGTCACAGCGATGGTGCGCGCTTACTCCAACAACATGGCAGACGTGCTAGCGATTCGCCTCCGTAACAACGGAGCCGTGATCGCTGAGTGGACAAAGCAAGCCAACTCGGCCGGCACCGGTACCACGCAAACCCACAACATTGGGGTAACGAAGGATCTCTCTGCTGGGTCGCACTCGCTGGTGCTGTACGTGCTCCGGGCCGCCGGGAGCGGGAGCATCACGGTGGCCCCCAACGCGACCGGCCCAAACCAACTAACAGTCGAGGAAATAGTCCTCACGAGCTGAACCGAAGGAGCCAGAACTCATGTCCTATCTCATTCAGGCGAACCTTTCAGATGATGCAGAGCTGCACCGGCGAATCATTGCCTGCCTCGTGGCGGAGGGCGCACCGGTTGATGGCCCACTCGAGGGGTGGGTGTACGCGAACAAGTGGGCCTTTTCAGTGCGTCCAGGATGGTCTGCGGCGTACGGGCGCGCAGTCGCTGAGGGCGACGAGCACCCGGGGATGAACGAATCAGCAATCACTGACCAAATGATCCGTGATGCGGTACACGCACTCACCGGGCCGGAGGTGGAGTGATGGCTGGTGTGAAGACGTGGTCGTTTACTCAGTGGCGGTCGTGGGCGGTCGGGAAACTGATCGACATCGATGGCGCCTACGGGGCCCAGTGCTGGGACTTGTGGGCTGATTATGCGATGCGCTGCCATGGGGCAACTGCTTTTGAGGCGTCGACGAGTGGGGATGCTGGCCGTGATTCTGGGCTTGCATCGTCACTGTGGCTTGCGTTTCCTGCCCGCCCCGGGATTGAGAAGCTCTTCGTCCGGGTGGGGCGGGATGCTGCTGTGCAGGAGGGTGACGCGGTGATCTGGGCGTGCTCTGCCGCTTTCCCTGATTCGCATGTGGCGGTTGCGACTGGGCGTACTCGGCCTGGCCAGATCGAGGTTGTTTCGCAGAATGATCGCGGGAGCGCGTCTTCTGCTGCTGGTGCGACACGGGTTGCCTGGCTTACCACTTCCGGGTTGCTTGGTTTCTTGCGCCCGATTGCTTATGGAGGAGATGACATGCCTACTGCTCGTGAGATTGCG